>JAUWCL010000011.1:25000-77554 GCA_030609325.1 Candidatus Krumholzibacteriota bacterium | reverse complement strand
TTCCTGTCGAAACCGCAGAGGGATATTATACTTATATAGGAAGCGATTCCGGCCGAACGGGTACCTTTCTTGCAAAGAGCAGTATCATCATGGCAGAACAGGATCTGGCAACCGTAACCGACGAAACCGGAAGGGAAAAGCGCCCAGGCAGGTTTTCCCTCTCCCGGGTCCGCACGATAATCCTCATCCTGGGAGTGGGCTGGCTGGCAGGCAGCCAGATATACAACCCCAACAAGAGGGTGATCGAGGCTGTCAGCGGCCTCGTTCTCATCTCGGTCCTCTGGTCGTTCTCGACCCTCAGCGCCCTGTGGTTCCTTATCGTGATGTATCCGTTCCCGTTCGCCATCTCGCTCGGCAACTCGAACTTCATCTTCGCCATACTTATATTCATCATCTACATGATCCGCGTCTCGAGCGGCGCGGAGAAGATCAGGTTCGACAGTACCATCACAATCCCCGTCCTCCTGATCATGGGATCGTACATAATGTCGTTCTACAACATCGATCCGGGCGGGCGGCTGTTCAGGTTCGCGCTGGTGAATACGGGCAACTTCTTCTCGGCCGTCCTCTTCATGTTCCTGATCATCAACTTCGTCGACGACGAGGAGAAGCTCGAGAAGACCGTCAGGTTCATGGTGGTTGGAGCGACGCTTGTAATCGTCTTCACCATCATCGAGATCCTCTTCCCCGGCAGGACGATCGTCCCCAACTGGCTGTACACGCGGCACGAGACCAGTCTGATCATGAGGGGCATCCGCATGGGAGGCCCTTTCCATGATTTTGAGCTGTCGGCCGAGTTCTTCGCGATGCACGTGCTGATCTTCTTCTTCATGATGATCAGGGCGAAGCGGCTCGCGACGAGAGCCTTCTACGGCTCCCTCCTGGTGATCGATCTCATGATGATGTTCTCGACGATCACCCGCGGGGCTTTCATATCGCTATTCATCGGCGTCGTCTACCTGGTGATCCTGTCGAGAAAGGATCTCGGATTCGTCAGGCTCGTAATCCTCTCGGGCGGATTCATGCTGATGATCTTCATTATCGAGACGTTCGTGGCACAGCATACGACATCGGGATCACTCTTCGACCGCCTTGTCACGACGACGTTCGAGAGAGGCTTCATCCCCGAGAACAGGGTCGCTCCCTGGGGAGGGGCTATCGAGAGGGGAATGCAGCATCCGATATTAGGGAACGGTCCGGGGTGGGATTTCGAAAGCGGTCTCAGCGTCGGGCTGTGGCCCCACAACCTCTATCTGTTCATGTTCAACATCACAGGCATACTCGGCCTCGCCGTTTTCCTCTTCTTCCTCTTCCGGGTCGGAAAGGCGACCCTGCCGGGCGTCCATTCGTCGCTCGTACACTCGCCTTTCTCCGAGGCGTTCATGAAGGTCCTCCATGTCTGCTTCGTGATGTTCGTGATAGACCAGATCAAGATCGAATATCTGCGAAACGACAAGTACGCCTTCTTCATCTGGATCTTCTTCGGGATAATCATCGCGACGTACAACGTCATCCGGAAAGGGAAAAAGGAAAGGGAGCGACTCGGGGCCGCTCCCTCCTGACGGATCCGTTCCATCCGCCGTCTCCATGATTCTGCCGGATCTCCTTACTCTACCTGATCCCCTTACTTGAGCAGGAACTTTCCGTTTTTGATGATCTCCGTCCTGCCGGCCGTGAGTGTGACCTTCTCGACCAGGGCGTCGAAGTGCCACTTGCTCTTGTTCTTCCCGAGCCCGTAGCTGTCGCCGATTGCGAAGTGGACCGTGCCGAAGGCCTTCTCCGCCTCGAGCATGTTCTTGCAGATCTTTGCGCCCTTGTTGGTGCCGACTCCGAACTCGCCGACTAAGTATCCGGTAGGGTCGTTCCCGATCTGCTTCATTATCTGGGAGATGCCCTTGCCCTTGAAATCGACGAGCTTGCCCTTATCGAAAATCATCGTCCCGCGTCCGATCTTATCGTCGATGAGACTGATGACGAGCTTGCCCGTGAAGGTGCTCTCCACCGGACAGGTATAGCACTCGCCGGCGGGGAGATTGCCGTGGTTGCCCATCCGGCTGATATCGCCGTTGTCGTTCTCCCACTTGCGTCCCTTCACACTGAACGTGATGTCCGTCCCGAGCCCGTTCGTCACACGGATCTCGGTCTTGTCCTTCAGCGCTCGGATCGCCTTCTTCGTCAGCTGGTCAAGCTTCTTGAAATCGATGTTGACGAGCCTCTCCATCATGCTGACGGTGATGCCCGGCATCATGCAGATGCGGCCGCCCTTGCCGCCGTGCTCGACCATGTACCCGCGGAATGGCTTCTCGGCCACCCTCGCGTCGAGCATGTAAACCGAGACGTCGGCTTTTTTCATCATTATCTTGAATATCCCGGTCGGGCCGGTGATCGGCCTGAGGGTCTCCGTCATGAGGTAGGTCGTGACCTCCGCCCCTCTCATCTTGCCCCAATAGGCCAGGGCCTCGGCGATCCTCATCTTCTGCCTGTCGGTTACGATGAGGAAATTCTCGCCCTTCTTCACCTTGAGAGAACCGGTGACCGCCTGTTTCGCAGCGCTCATCAATCTATCCATCAACATCCTCCTGTTCTGAATCTTTCTCTATACGTCTCTGATAGAGCCTTTGGAGAGAGTATTCCCCTATCAGTCGAGCTTGTCTAGATAAAAAGATAGGTGATAGGTTGCTCAAACACTTCAGCCAAGAATTCAAAGAGAGGCAGATCGAAACCAAGTATACAGGTGAGCTTGTCGCCGTAATTCCTCCCACGTTGAAATAACACTAAGGATTTTTATTTAGTAAATCCCCAGATCAAATCAATGCCGTTTTTCTTAATCCAGGGCGTTTTGGACAAAGCCATATCAAGCTTTTTCAACAAATAGACCAGCGGCCATGCAACAACCATAGTACACTTATTATACCCAAATAGCTTATACATGCCTCGCCAACAAATGCGAGAAAAGAAAGCATGCCTGACAAATAACATATCTTTAAATCCCAGGTTGTTTTTCAGCTCGATCATGTTTTCCTCCCGGTATCCACCCCTATTAGTCGCCCGCAAGTCTTCAGGTGATATTCCATCTTTTTTATGTACAATATACTGTATCGGCCTGAGCAGACCTTTTTTCATAAACTGCCAGACAGGTGAATAAGCATCATCGTAAAATCGACACATTCCACCTATCTTTAAACAACGATTTACTTCAGTTAAAAAAACTTCCAGCGTTTCAATATGATGCACGAATGCGAAGCCATATACGATATCAAATGATTCGTTGGAAAAAGGAAGGTTCATCGCATCAACTGCATGAAACTCAATGTCTCCATTACTAAATGCAGATATGCTGGAGGCCTCAAACCGCTTTTTCATATACATAACCGCTTGAAGTGATAAATCAGTATAGACAACATGAGCTCCAAGATGCACAAAGTAAAATTCTCGATATGAGGTGCCATTACCTAAAATCAATATCCTCTTTCCTTTTACATTGCCCATTTTGTCAAGCAGAACTGGAAGTCCTAAAGTATACTTCCCTTTCCATATTTTCTTGATGCTTTCAGGCGATAAGTCATCAACAGGCAAATTGGAATACACGGAATCGTAATGGTTTCGTTCCTTACAAAGTCTGCCAGAGGAATTCACAAAATCAAAAATCCCGCTGTGTTGTTTATAGATTTTGCCTTTTTCATCATCGGGACAAAACAAGTCGCCATCACTATTTAATTTCAACGATTCTTTCGTCACGGGATCAACATACTCGATCATCAAAACTCCCCTGAACTCGGCACGATACATTCTATAATATTTAGATATCGTTTTATCTGAACAACACAATCTTAGAAGAAAACGATTTCGATCCCACGGTCAGCCTTATAAAATAAATGCCGCTGGCAGCTGTCCCGCCCCCCGTCCCTGTCCCGTCCCACGAGACAGAATACGATCCCGCCTTCCTGAAACCGTCCTCGAGGACCGACACCCTTCTCCCCGCTACGTCAAAGATCTCGAGCCGGACGCGGGCGCGCCCCGAACTTGACACATCGCCCTTTCCGACGGTGAACCTGATCGTCGTCCGCGGATTGAACGGATTGGGATAGACACTCTCCATGCCGGACCGCAGCACCGGGATCTCCCCGGAATCGGTGATGTCGGAAACCGTATGGAATGCGAGGGAACTCCACCTGCTCATGTGGCCCTCGCCATCGATTGCCCTCACCCTGTAGGCATACGTATCAATGCCCGGCGCCTCGCGTACGAGGAAGGTATCGGGATGTGCGTCCGCGATGACCAACCTGGTGTCGTAGGAGGGAACCGGCGTGATATCGTCAATGTATATCCCTTCCTCGTTGATGTACGAGTCGGTGGAGTAGGCGAACCTCAGGCACACGGCGGCGCCCGGCTGGAGCGGAGCCGCCAGTCCCGGCCAGAATTCCGCCGTCGTCCATCCTCCCGAAAACCCGGTGATGCCGTACCCGCGGTTATTGCCGTTCGGATCGACCGTCGTCGTCAGATTCCCCGGCACGGTCGTCCACGTGAGTCCCTCGTCGGCGCTCAACTCGAGGTAGGCGTAGTCCCAGCCCTCCTCGATCTCGAACCAGAGACTGCACCGGAGGATGTCGCCGAACTGATCCACCGGGTACGGCTCTATCATCGTCATCGAATACTCGCTGCCGTCGTCGCGGCCGGAGTAGTAGCTCTCCGCGGGAGTGCCGTACCTTGCCGGGCTGAGCGTGAATCCGTCCAGCTCCCAGACGGTCCCGCCGGCGCTGCCGGGGTCGCTCGCAGATCCGTATCCAGTGTACTCCAGCACTTCCCACGCGACGGGCTCGTTCGGATCGCCCGCCTGCGGACCCGACCACGACACGAGATGGGCGGGATCGGCGAGATCGATGACATCAGCGATCTCCGGCCGATATGGACCGAGAACGGAGTATGGATCATCAGCCCTGCTGAGCAGGGTGAGATTCAGCCCGAGGACCTTCTCGAAGGTCGGCACGATGAGAGAGTCGGGAGGCCCGAAGCCTCCCTCGTCATATGTATTGAGCTCGATCGTGTAGCTGAATATCCTGTTCTTCGACGCCGTCTCTCCGTACATCCAGTCGTCCGAATCGCCGTTGACCGGGTAGAGGATGTTCGTCGCCGTGCACCCAACGTAGTAGTCGTTGCCGCGGCTGAGCGAATCGCCGAGAACGGTGAACATCTCATGGTCGTCGGTATAGACGGCATCGTATCCCCACGGGTGGATGATCAGCTCTCCGTACGAATGATACGAGAGTGCTGAGGAGAACTCCCTCGAGGCGCAGAAGTCCCTCACCGCCTGCGTCTCCGGCTCGCTGAATTCGGAGGGGCCCCTGTAAACCAGGCTCGCGGGATCTGGCGAGCTGCCCGCATCGTCGTATCCCCAGTGGTAGCCGTAGTTCCTGTTCAGGTCGACGCCGAAGCTGCCGTCGCCGTTGTCCCTCCGGTTCTTCCTCCACCAGTTCCACCAGTCGCCGGTGTGGTTGTTCTGAACGAACACGTGCCCGTCGGGATTCATCATCGGCACTATCCATATCTCCCGTTCGTCGACCATCGAGGTAACGAAAGAATTGGCGCCGTAGTTCAAGAGAAGGTATTCGGCGAACATCAGCGGAACGTCGACCGACATCAGCTCTCGGGCGTGATGGCATCCGACTATCAGCACTTCCGTCTCGCCCTCGTCGACGCCGGCGTTGTCCGAGATCTTCAGCGCGACGATGACCCTTCCCTCGTGCGACGTTCCGATCGTGTCGAGCCTCGTCAGAGCGGGGTAGTCGAGGACCATCTGCTCAAGCACCGAGAGCATCTCGTCGTAGGTATGGTACAGACCGAGGTTCTCGTCGAGGTCGGCGGCTGCGCCGAGCATCGGCCGGGTGAGGATATCCACCGAGGTGGCTCCGATGCGCAGCCAGTTAAGTTGCTCGGCCGTTACGGCCATGTCGAACGATCCGTCCCGGTTGACGGCCAGGACGTCGATCCCACGGACCGTCAGGTCGCCGAAGCCTGCTCCCCTTGGAAGCCGGGCCCGGACCAGAGTAGTGCCGTTCTCCGCCATGACCGCGGACGCGACTGTGACGATCAGCAGGAATACGAGGACGGATGCGCGCCGGATGTTCATCGAGGTTTCTCCGATGGTGTCTGTTTCGAACCGACTTCGGTGATTTCCCCCTCCTTGACCAAGGCTTTGAGGCCGGAGAAGGACATACCTTCCCTGGCGAGGCAGAAGAGCCCTGCGGCGGTTATCGGGATGAATACCCCGGCGTGATAGACGATCGAGATGCTGAGCGCCTTCGACTCGGCCACCCCGAAGAGGCCGAGCCCGATGACGAAACAGTACTGAACCGTCCCGACGAATCCCGGGGCTGACGGGATCATTATCCCGAACGTGACGATGATGAATACGGTGATCGACGCGAGGACGGGGATATCGACCCCGAACGACCTGATCATGAGATGCATGACGATTATATTGGGAATCCATACGAGAAAAGATAGGAGACCGGCTGCAGCTATGTCCCGCGGGCGCTTGAGCACGGCGAGACCCTCGACAAACGAGCCGAGCAGATTCGTTATCTTCGCCGCAGCGCCGGCCGGGAGACGGGCGGTCAGGACCTTCGCGATAGCGAACACCTTATCGCGCTTGAAGCGCAGCATCGCGAGGAAAACGAGCGCGAGGATGTAGAAAACCACCGCGGCGTAGACCACCTTCCTCATGGGAGCAGGGAAATCGAGCTCCCCGAAGAGCAGAACGACGACGAGGAAGAAGATCATGGTGAAGCCGTCGAATATCCGCTCGACGACGATCGTGGCGAACGAGGCGGTCTTGCTGATTCCCGCCTTCTCCCCTATCACCCAGGCCCTCGCGATCTCGCCGAGCCTGGCGGGCAGGAGGTTGTTCGCCATCAGGCCGATCGCCGATGCTGAGAAGAGATGAAAGAATTCGGCTTCGGTTATCGGCCTGATGAGGTACTTCCACCTCAGCGCCCTGAATACGATGCTGATCAGCATGAGGAAAAATGCCGGAACGAGCCATATGTACTCGGCCCGCGCGAGGGACTCCGCGAGCAGGCGGGCATCCACCTTACGGAAAGCGAGGTATAGAAGAACCGCGCTCACTAGAAGGCCGATCAGCGTTCTTTTCTTCAAAAGCATTCTCCGGGCGGCTCACTCAGCTGCCGGTGCGGTCGTATCCCGCCCTTTCTCCTCTTCGAGCGACCTGAGTTTCTCGTCGAGCAGGGCGTTGCGGACGGCGAGATCGTCGAGCTTCCTTTTCAAATTGGAGATGACGACGGAAAAATTGAGTAGAAGAAGAAAGACGCCTGCTATGAGGACGATGAACAGCGCGGCTGGCGGATAGAGAATGCCGAAAAAGGACGAGATGCGGTCGAGCAGCCCGCCGAATATCGCTATCACGGTGAATATCCCGAAGATCCCCAGCCAGAGTATGGCGTATTCGACGAGCAGCTTCTTCCTGCGGATCAGCCATATGAGGGCCGCCAGGAGAAGCACCGCGCCGAGTACGCTGAAGAACTGGATCCTGCTCATGTAGTAGATATGGTTCAATTCCTTCCTCCGATCATATACTTGACGAATATCGTGAGAAGCACCTTGATGAGATAGTAGAACGTGTTCAGCGTGCCTATCGACGAAACACCCGCCTCGCGGCTGCGCATATTCACCGGCACCTCCACGACCGTGAAGTCTCCCTTGGTGAGGAGATATATCTCCTCCGGCTCCGGATAGTCGGACGGATAGTCCTTTACGAGATATTCCACCGCCCGGCGCCGGTAGGCGCGGAATCCCGACGTGTTGTCGGTAAATCTCCTTCCCAGTATGACGGCGCTGAGATGATCGAGCAGCTTGATCCCCATCATCCGCGTTCTCGAGGAATAGGCGGCGTCGCGCACGAGATACCTCGAACCGACAACCGCGTCGACCCCCTCTTCCCGTACAGCCGCGACGAGCTTTACCGCTTCAGACGGAGGGTGCTGCCCGTCGCCGTCGAGCCGCACGAGCGTATCGTATCCGTTTTCGAGAAAATAGGTAAATCCCGAGAGGACGGCCCCACCGATGCCCATGTTAAATGGCATGTCGAGATACCTGATTCCGCCGGTCGACGAGAGGATCCTTCCCGTCCCGTCTGTAGAGCAGTCGTTGACGACGAGGATATCCGCCCCGGGCAGCTCGGCCCTGATGCCGCCGACGAGCTTCTCGATGTTGCCTTCCTCGTTGTATGCGGGGACCAGGGCCAGCAGTCGCATCCGATATGACCTTTCGATTCGGGGCTCCCGGGCCGTAAATAGCTGCAGGAGCATATACAGATTATAATTCTATCACCGCAGGACCTTCAATGTCAATAACACCTTGTCTTTCTTGGATTTATAAAGCACAGCCCCACTCGCCCCCGGCACCACGCGCCCGGCGGGCTTGATTTCGGTATCTCGAGAATGTAAATTGTTCTGACCGGACAACAGCAGACAGACTTTGAAATACAGGAGCTGACGATGCCGACATATACCTACGAATGCGAGAAATGCTCGCACATCTTCGAGATCGATCAGAAGATAACAGATCCCCCGCGCAAGCGCTGTCCCGAGTGCCGCGGAAAGGTGTTCAGGGTGATCCACGCGGTGGATCACATTCTCAGGGGATCGGGATTCTACAGGACCGACTACCGCAGTGACGATTACGCAAAGAGTAAACTCGCCGAGGAGAAACAGGCGGCGGGTCCGTCGAAGTGCAACGGCTGCGGAAACAAAGATGCCTGCGACACCTGATACGGTGGATCCCGGAAACCCTGCCACAACGGATCGCGAGAAGCAAAGAGCCTCCCCGGATGGTGAGGCTCTTTTATTATGCGGTCGCCCGTACGAAAACCCGGGATATCATGATGTCAGGTCGGCTTGTCCGACTCGGCGAACGCCTCGTCGAGGATGACGGCGGCCTTCTCGATCTCGTCGGCGGTGACGTTCAGGGGCGGGCGGAATCTGATCGTCTTCGGACCACACTTCAGCACCACGAGGCCCTTCTTCATCGTCGTCGTGATGAAGGCGTCCCTGCATGCCGAGTCGGGAAGATCGAAGGCGCAGAAGAGACCCATGCCGCGAACGTTGCCGACAAATCCCGGGTACTTCTTCTCGAATCCCCTGAGTGTATCCTGAAGGATCGCTCCCATCTTCGCAGCGTTCTCTACGAGGTTCTCCTCCTCGATCACCTCGAAGATCCTCTTGGCGCGGTACATGTCGACGAGGTTGCCGCCCCAGGTCGAGTTGATCCTGCTCGAGACCTTGAACACGCTGTCGACCTCGTTGAGACGGTCGCTCGCCATGATGCCGCATACCTGCGTCTTCTTGCCGAAGCAGAGGATGTCGGGTTCGACGCCGAAGTTCTGGTGCGCCCACATTTTTCCGGTGATACCCGCGCCGGTCTGGATCTCATCAAAGATCAGGATAATCTCGCTGTCGTCGGCGATCCGGCGGAGTTCCTGGAAGAACTCCCTGCGGAAGTGGTTGTCGCCGCCTTCGCCCTGGACGGGCTCGATGATGATAGCAGCGATGTCGTCGCCGTCATCGGCAATCGCCTTCTCGATAGCTTTGATCGCCCGCTTCTCGGCGGCCACGACCTCGTCAAGATGGTCCTCGAGGGGGAAGATCACCTTGGGGTTCTCGATCCTCGGCCAGTCGAACTTGGGGTAGAGATCTGTCTTCGTCGGATCGGTGTTGGTCAGCGACATCGTGTAACCGGTGCGCCCGTGGAAAGCCTCGCGGAAGTGGATCGCCTTGTGACCCTTCTCTTCCTTGATCCCCCTGGCGAAGTTCTTGCGGACCTTCCAGTCGAAGGCGGCCTTCAGCGCATTCTCGACGGCGAGGGCTCCACCACTTATGAAGAAGAGGTTAGGAAGGTTCTTCGGCACTGCGATGCTCGCGAAGGTCGCCACGAACTCGGCCATCTCTGTCGTGTAGAGATCGGAGTTGGAGACCTTGTTCACCGCGACACGACCGAGCTTCGCGAGGAATTCGTCGCTGGTCAGCGCCGGGTGGTTGTACCCCAGGGCGCTGGAAGCGAAGAAGGTAAAGAAATCGAGATATTCCCTGCCCGTCGCCGAGTCGTACAGCCAGCTGCCGTGGCTCTTCTCGAGATCGAGGACGAAAGAAAATCCATCGACGAGCATGTTCTGCTCGAGAGTCTTGTGGACATCGCCCGGGGCTACAGTGATACCTTTTCCGCTCATTGAACACCTCTCCTGGACAAGTCGTTCTACTACACCTGATTAAACAGATACAGGCCCGGGCCGCAGGACCTGGCCGACTAAATATATCAGATTTACCGGATTAATCCAACCTGAAAAAAACGGGGTATAGAACGGGGGAGCTGGTCCCGGCTACTCCAAACCGGACCGGCTGTGGCGCCGTGAAGATCATCTCCCCACGCAGCGCCGTCTTCAGCCGGGACCCGTCCCCCGATCTTCCGTTCGGGGAAAATGGCTCGGGGCCGTCGGCTCCTTGCCCTTTCCCGGGTGAGGTGTGTCACCCGCTTCACTCTCCCGCGAACCCTGTCTATGCGAACACCCTAATACCTGGGATTCCGTATCTTCCTCTTCTCCCATTGCTTGAACCGTTCCCGCTTGTCTTCGGGGAAGAACTCCCTCGTCCTGACGAGCTTCTGATCCTCGTCGAAGATGAACTCACGTCCCGCCTCGTAGAAGGTCCAGTGCTCGTGAGTCTCACCGATTCCCCGCACACGGATTCGATGGATGGGATATCCGTACTGCTGGTAGATCTTCAGCGCGTCGCTGTGCAGATAAAGAAGGAGCCCCTGTCTGCGGCAGTATCTGCGCTCTCTTTTTCCGCGATATATACTCGCGTCGGCGCTGCCCACGACAAGAGCCATGAGAAGGACCATCAGGGTCAGTCGTCTCAACATCGCAGTTACTCCCTTTCGATGCGATTCCACTAGTTGCTGTACACTTGACCCTGCTGCTACTTATTATACCATAAAATTGCTCTCCGTTTCAAGCCGCTCCCTGTGTTCCGGAAGGATTTCTTTCGGTGCCTCATGATTCCCCGAAAAACGGTCCCCCTGCCTGGGCTGTAAGACTCATGATGGATGGCTGGCGCAGAAGAGGCCGGGGCGACGCGCGCCGTCATGAAAAATCTTGCGGCGTTTTCCCCATATACTGTACCGTCTCTCCTGATACGCTCCGCACAGGCTACCGGATCATCGAGGGAGGTACGAATTGTCATCGAGTCCGTCTGAAAGGGAAGAATGGAGCTCGAAGATAGGCTTCATTCTCGCCGCGGCCGGTTCGGCCATAGGACTGGGCAATATCTGGAGATTCCCCTACACGGCGGGAGAGAACGGAGGCGCGGCCTTCCTCTTCCTCTATCTTCTCTGCATACTGTTCATCGGCCTTCCCGTGATGATCGCCGAACTGTCGATAGGCCGGCACACGAAGAAGAACCCTGTCGGCGCCTTCGACGCGATCAGGCCGGGAAGCGCCTGGCGCCTCGTCGGATTCATGGGCGTCTTTACCGGACTGTGCATCCTCGCGTACTACTGCGTCATCGCCGGGGTCACCGTCGGCTACATAGCCAAGACCCTTTCGGGCAACACGACCTCGTTCACCGATTTTACGGCAAACCCGATTATCACGATTCCCCTGCTGCTCCTCTTCATCGTCATTACGGTGCTTGTCGTCCAGGGCGGCGTGAGGAACGGCATCGAGAGATGGGCGAAGATCCTGATGCCTGTTCTCCTCGTTCTGATGATCATCCTGATCATCCGCTCGGTAACGCTCGAAGGGGCAAGCAAGGGCCTCTCTTTCTATCTAAAACCCGACTTCAGCAAGATCACCGGCAAGACCTTCCTCGCCGCCCTCGGACAGGCCTTCTTCTCGCTGAGCCTCGGCATGGGCGCGATGATTACCTACGGGAGCTACATCTCGAAGAAGGACAATATCGTCACATCGGGTATATTCGTCTCGTTCTTCGACACCCTGATCGCCGTTATGGCAGGGCTGCTCATTTTCCCCGCCCTCTTCTTCGCGGGCAAGAACCCTGACGCAGGGCCGGGCCTCGTTTTCGAGGTCCTTCCGGTGATATTCGCGAAGCTGCCCGGCGGGACGCTGATCGGCGCGTCCTTCTTTCTCCTTCTCAGCGTAGCGGCGCTCACCTCGACAATCTCGCTCCTCGAGGTCGTCACGGCCTATCTCGTCGACGAGAAACATATACTGCGCAGGAAGGCCGTATGGTTTGTGGCGGCCGTCGCCTTCGTATTCGGTCTCCCGTCGGCCCTGTCGATGGGGGCGATCGAATGGCTGGGCGACCTTCCCCTGGTCGGAATGAGTTTCTTCGGATTCATGGACTGGCTCTTCGGGAACGTGATGCTCGCCATCGGCGCCGTATTCATCTCAATCTTCTTCGGATGGATATGGAAGAGGGCGAAGTCGACAGCCGAGATAGAACAAGGGTGCCCCGGCTACGGCGCCTGGGCGCCGGCCATCCTGTTCTTTCTGAGATTCTTCTGCCCCATTGCGATAGCTATCGTGCTTTTCTTCAAGTTCAGGGAACTCATCACGGGCTGATCCCGCGGAGTACGTTCAGCGAGGGAGCGCAAAATGAACAGTGACGCGATCAAGCGGGTGATCGACTCTGTATACAAGTATATATGGGAATGGCCCGAAGTGCTTCCTTACTTCATAGTGCTCCTGCTCGGCACGGGTATCTTTCTGACAACGAGGCTCCGGGTGATCCAGCTCCGGAAGGTCTCTCACAGCCTGGCGATCATCGCGGGTTACTACGACGATCCGAAGGACACAGGGGAGATCAGTCACTTCCAGGCCCTCACCGCGGCGCTTTCCGCAACGATAGGCATCGGAAACATCTCGGGAGTGGCAACGGCGATCCACTACGGCGGGCCGGGAGCGCTCTTCTGGATGTGGGTCACGGCGATCTTCGGATGCGCCTCGAAGTACGCCGAGTGCACGCTGAGCAACCACTACCGCGAGGTCCACGAGGACGAGACGGTCTCGGGCGGGCCGATGTACTATATAGAGAAGGGGATGGGAAAGAACTGGAAGTGGCTCGCGATCATCTTCGCCGCCTGCGCGGTGATCTCCTCCTTCGGCAGCGGGAACGCCGTCCAGTCCTTCACCGTCGCAGACTCATTCAGGAGCGATTTCGGAATCCCGACCTGGATAACAGGCGCTGTAAGCGCTTCTCTGGTCGCTCTCGTGATCATCGGCGGCATCAAGCGCATCGGACGCGTGACGAGCAAACTGGTGCCCTTCATGTCGATCATATACTTCATCGGCGCTGTAACAGTCCTGTTTCTCAACGCTCCCCGCATACCGCAGGCGATC
The DNA here is from genome assembly GCA_030609325.1 of Candidatus Krumholzibacteriota bacterium. Classification (GTDB taxonomy): domain Bacteria; phylum Krumholzibacteriota; class Krumholzibacteriia; order Krumholzibacteriales; family Krumholzibacteriaceae; genus JAUWCL01. The sequence goes on along the minus strand of JAUWCL010000011.1, from coordinate 64,185 downwards.
ATGACGATCTTCAACGACGCCTTCACCGCCAAGGCCGGGGTCGGAGGATTCTTCGGGTCGACCTTTATGTTCATGATGGTATGGGGAGTCAAGCGGGGGATCTTCTCCAACGAGGCGGGACAGGGAAGCGCGCCTATCGCCCATGCCGCGGCCAGGACCGACGAGCCGGTCCGCGAGGGCCTCGTCGCGATGATGGGCCCCTACATCGACACCCTCCTGATATGCACGCTGACCGGCCTGGTCATAGTCACCGTCGGCGTGTGGCACGGGAAGAAGACCGAGGCCGTTCCGTTCACCAGGCAGTCCAACATCAAGATACTGGTCGAGTCTGCCTCGATCGGGGTGAACGGACACATAGACGATTCGCACCTCAAGACAGGCACCTTCCCGATAGCCCGCGGGGCGGCGTCCGGGGCAAGCTTCGTCCGAAACGGCAGCTTCGTAGACGACGCGGTGGTACTGCGCTCAAACGAACCCTTCGACGGGATCTGCGAGATCGGCGATGACGGTACGGCTGTCTTCATGGACAAATTCGGCTACGCAGTCTCCTCAACGGACATACGGCTCGCCGGCGCAATGATGCAGAACGGCTCGCCGCTCACCGCGTGGGCGTTCCAGACCGGGCTCGCGCCGATCACTGGTGGCGGCAATTACATCGTAACGATCGCCGTGTTCCTCTTCGCCATATCGACGGCTATATCGTGGTCGTACTACGGCGACAGATCGGTAGAGTACCTCTTTGGGCGCCGGTTCATCATGCCTTACAGATTCGTATTCTGTATCGTGCATTTCCTCGCCACCGTCCTCTCACTCGAGATAGTGTGGGGATTCGGCGACACTGCGCTCGGAATGATGGCCATCCCTAATCTCATAGCCCTGTTCGCGCTGTCGGGAGTGGTCAGGCGCCTGACAGTCGATTATTTCTCAAGGCCGCACAAGAGATACAAGAAGAAGCTGTTCGGGCGATGAGAACACCCTGGAACGGTACACCGCGATCAGTGCCGTTCCGTCGGTGCCGGGTGCCGTTAAGATATCGCATGGGTATTATCAACTATAATTGCATGCTATCATTGACACAGTTGCGCATGCCGGATATAATTTATACAGATGTCCCTGCTGAATTGGTGAGGTGAATGATTTTGGAGTAAAAATCCGCGGGCTCAACTCATTAAGAGTTTGATCCAGAATGATTCTCCCCCACGGTTTCGGCGGGGGCTTTTTTCGCTTGGAATAACAGCCGCCTATTCTTCCCATTTGTCGACGATACCGTCGATGAGCCAGATGTAGCTTTTCTTCGTCCGCTGTCTCGGATCCCTGTAGATCCACTGCTCGGCGAGCACGTTGCCGATATCGTTGGAAAGCATCTCGTCCGGCCATCCCCACGACTCGATCGCCGCCTCGCGCTGCATACCCTTGAAGAGCTCGTTGTCCCTGACCGCCCTCGCCGTTCGCTTGCCGTATTCGCGAAGGTTCATTCTGTAGCGCTTATCCGGTTTGTCGAACCAGAACAGCTTGTCCATAGCCTCCTCGAAGGCCTCCGATGTCACCGGCCGGTCGAGATTGAGAGCGTGCCTGTACTTGCGCTTGTTCGGGCCCCTGACGCCGACGGCGGTCCCCCAGTGGAGATCCAGCTCGACTATCTCGACCGCGGTCCCGCGGTCGATGATTCCGGTCTGCTTGATATCAACGACCAGTGCCCTGGTCCAGGCCGTACGGCCGACGTACTTCTCGTTGAGCCCGTCCATTTCCTCTATGGGAATATCCTTGTCAACAGTCTTGTATGCGCCGCAGCCCGATACGAGAAGCAACATGCAGAGAGCCGGAAGCATATACTTCTTGCCATTCAATCGATCTCCTCCTTAATAACCGTTCATCTATTCACAAAGTCAAAATAGAGACATAACCCCGCATAATCAAGAAATTTCTAGGATACTCCCCTCAGGTGGTCCACGGTCATCCTGTCCCGGGGCCGGTCGACCTCGACGGCGATCACATCGATCCTGAATTCAGCGAATTTCCGCCGGCTGCCGGACCGGTTCAGATACCTGCCGGCCGCGCGCCTCATTCCGAGGAGTTTCTTCCTTCCCACCGCCTCGGCCGGACTGCCGAACCGGCAGCTCCTCCTCGTCTTGACCTCGACGAAGACGAGGCACTCCCCATCAACGGCCACGATATCTATCTCGTTTCTACCTATCCTCAGATTTCTCTCGATGATCCCGTATCCGATGAGATTCAAGTATTCGGCGGCTATCGTCTCCCCGGTCCTTCCGCAGTCCGGATTCCCTTTCACATCTTCCTCCCTTCCCTCAGACCTTTACCTGGAAACTCCTCCTGTGTATCGGGCTGCGTCCGAGACGTCCGATCGCTTCCCTGTGCTCCGCAGTCCCGTATCCCTTGTTCCTGGTGAAACCGTAATCCGGATACTCGCCGTCTCTCTCGCGCATTATCCGGTCTCTAGTGACCTTCGCAACGATAGAGGCGGCGGCTATCGAGAAACTCAGACCGTCTCCACCCTTGATCGCCTCGCAGCGTCCGGTGAGCGCCGGCAGGTGCCGGCCGTCCACAAGGATCAGCGAAGGCATCCTCCCGAGCCCCTCAACGGCCATCTTCATCGCTTTCAGCGTAGCCCTGAGGATATTGACCCGGTCTATCTCGTCATGACTGACGATGCCCGTCGAACACGCCGTACCCTTCTCCAGGATCAGCTCGTAGAGCCTCTCCCTCTTGTTCTCCGCGAGGATCTTACTGTCTCTGACTTCATGAAGCTCTTCACAGGGACTGCAGATAACCGCCGCGGCGACCACCGGGCCCGCGAGCGCGCCTCGTCCGGCCTCATCGACTCCCGCGATGAACCCCGGTGCCCCGCCGGCCCTGCGCCGGTCGAACAGCACGAGATCCTCGAAACGTACGCGGGAGGAAGGCATCATCGCGAAGGCCTGTCGGTCTTCTCCTTGATCCTTGCAGCCTTGCCCTTGAGTCCGCGGAGGTAGAAGATCCTGGCCCTTCTGACCTTGCCCCTGCGCAGGACCCTGAGCCCCGCAAGGTTGGGCGAGTGAAGGGGAAATATACGCTCGACGGCGACCCCCTGGCTGACTTTCCTGACCGTGAAGGTCGCGCTGACGCCGCTGCCCTTCTTCTGGATCACGATTCCCTGGAACGCCTGCACCCTCTCGCGCGATCCCTCTACGACCTTGACGTCGCACTTCACTGTATCGCCCACGTCGAACTGCGGGATCTCGTCCCTGATATGCTTCGCGGAAACCTGATCGAGGATATCCATCTCTCCTCCTTGTAACGATTGCTGTCTGTCCGATCTTCCCGGATCGTCGATCCCGCCTTCGGGCGGATGACTCCGGTCATCAATAAACGGCTCACGGCTGTCCGGGACCTTCTCCGCCGTCGTCCAGCAGGTCAGGCCGCAGCCGTTTCGTCCTTTCGAGCGCCGACTCCCTTCTCCACTCGTCGATCTTCGCGTGGTTTCCCGACTGGAGGATCTCCGGGACCTTCAGCCCCCTGTATTCGGAAGGCCTCGTGTAATACGCAGCGTCGAGCAGGAATTTCCTGTCGCGTGAGAAGGAATCGGTGTCCCTGCTCCGCTCGTCGCCTATCACTCCCGGCAGGTGCCTTATGACAGCGTCGGCCACCACCAGTGCGGGGAGCTCCCCGCCGCTCAGTATATAATCACCGATAGAGATAGTATCGGTTATTACCAGTTCGTCGACCCTCGCGTCGACCCCCTTGTACCGTCCGCAGACGAATACGATCTTTTCGTGTCGGGCCAGTTCCATCGCGACCGACTGGTCTAATCTCCTGCCCGCCGGCGACATAAGGATCACGGGGACCTCTCCCGCCTCTTCGGTACTTCTCACCGATTCGACAGCCTCGACGACGGGGGGAGCCATCATCACCATGCCCGGCCCTCCGCCGTAGGGATAATCGTCGACCGAACCATGCCTGTCGACCGCGAAATCCCTCAGGTCGACCACCTTGTAATCCGCGGCTCCCTTTTTCGCCGCGATATCCAGCATCCCCGAGACCAGTGGGCCGAACATCATTCCCGGGAAGATCGTTATAAAACAGATCTCCATCTTCGGCCGCTCCTCACCACTCTATGTCAAGCAGTCCCTCGGGAGGATCGATGACTATCACGCCGCCCTCGAGATCGGTCTCGACGACAACCTCGGGCACGACGGGAACGGCCCTCCTGCCGTTTTCCATCTCGACGATCAGGCATCTCTGCGCCGGCCCTATCAGCATGTCCACAACTACTCCCGCCCGGTCACCGTTCTTCAGCCTCACCTCGGCTCCCATCACCTGGAAGGGCTTGAGCTCATCGGGCAACTGCGCATCGGTCAGAGAACCGGTCGAGACGTTGAGCCTGCTTCCGATCACCGGCTCGGCGTCATCCCTGGACTCGATGCCGGTGAACTTGATGATATACGTACTGCCCTTCGGCCTGTATTTCTCGACCCGGGCCCTGCGGTGGATATCGTCCGCCGATACCAGGTCCAGCCCGTCCAGCGTGAGCGCTTCGATCCAGAAATCGGGACTGGGGAGAAGCTTGAGCTCTCCTTTCAGGCCGACGGCTTTCACAATGCTGCCGAGTGTCACAGTCGCGACCGTCATGCCCTTCTCCCTATTCGCGGATCTCCAGGAGCACTTTCTCGCCCATTCTCGTGGCGGCCGCGTTCACCAGGGCCCTGAGAGCCTTGGCGGTCTGTCCGTTCCTTCCGATGACCTTGCCAACGTCGGCCTTGTCGACGGAAAGCACCAGTATGATCGCATCGTCGCGGTTCTCTTCTGAAAGCCTGATCGCGTCCGGCTTGTCAACGAGCATCTCGGAGATCCGCCGGATCATCGTACTTATCTTTTCAGTCTTCATCTTTCAATTACCTTCGAAGGAGACAATCGTGCGGAGAAGCCCGTCAGGACTTCTCCTCCTCGCCGGATTCCTCCGCCGGCGCTTCGGCCTTTTCTGCCGGCACCTCTTCTGCCGGCTTTTCCTCTTCGGCAGGGGTTTCTTCAGCAGGAGTCTCCGCGGGCGCTTCCGCCTTTTCCACCGGTTTCTCTTCTGCAACCTTTTCAGGCTTCGCTTTCTCTTCAGCAGCCTTCGCCGCTTCTTCCTCGGCCGCCTTCGCGGCTGCTATCGCCTTCTTCGAAAGTTTCTTCCTCTCCTTAGGCTGCGCCTTGGGCTGCTTCACCCTTCTCTCCTCGATCTTCGCATCGAGCTCGGCGATCGTCACGCCCGACTTGAGGAGCTCCCACCTCTCGAGGATGCCCTGCGCCTTGAGCAGGTTCGCCGCGCTGACCGTCGGCTTCGCGCCGTTGCCGAGCCACTTGTAGACCTTGTCCTCGTCGATCTTGATCTCGGCCGGCTCCACCATGGGATTGTAATGACCGAGGGTCTCGAGGAACCGTCCGTCGCGCGGCGAGCGCGAATCGGCCGCTATGAGCCTGTAGAAAGGCCTCTTCTTCGAACCCATCTTCTTCAGTCTGATCTTGACTGCCAATTTGACCTCCGTATCAGGTATCCCTCTCGATTACGAGAAGGGAAATCCCGCGGGCATCCTGCCCGACAGCTTGGAAAAACGCTTCATCATCTTGCGCATCTGCTGAAACTGGTTGAGCAGTTTGTTGACGTCCTGGACACTCGTTCCGCTCCCTTTCGCAATACGCTTCCTCCTCGACCCGTCGATGAGCTGCCGGAAACGCCGCTCATCGGGAGTCATGGAGCGAATGATCGCCTCCAGTTTTTTCATCTCGGTCTCACCGACGCCGGACGCCAGGGCTTTGTCGACCTTCATCCCGGGTATCATCCCGAGGAGCTGGTCCACAGGCCCCATTTTCTTCAGCCGCTGAAGCTGGTCGAGGAAGTCTTCGAGGGTGAAAGACTCCTTTCGCATCCTGCGCTCGAGCTCCCTGGCTTCCTTCTCGTCGATCGTCTCCTGGGCCTTTTCGACGAGGGACAGTACGTCCCCCATACCCAGGATCCTTCCCGCCATCCTGTCAGGATGAAAGACCTCCAGGTCTGATGCCTTCTCCCCGACACAGGCGAACTTTATCGGCACACCCGTTACCGCGCGAACCGACAGCGCAGCGCCGCCCCGTGAATCACCGTCGAGCTTGGTGAGAACGACGCCGGTAAAGTCTATCTCTTTCTTGAACTCCGCGGCGACACCGACGGCCTCCTGGCCCGTCATGGAGTCGAGAACGAGGAGTGTTTCTTCAGGGTCGAGTATCTCTCTTATCGTTGAGAGCTCGCCCATCATCTCACGGTCGATATGCAGCCGTCCCGCCGTATCGACGATGAGGGTGTCCTTCAGTGTCTTTCTCGCCTCCAACGCTGCACCGCGGACAATATCGGCCACCGGCACCTGGTCCCCCGGAGCGAAGACAGGAACGTCTATCTCCCCCGCCAGCACCTTGAGCTGCTCGATCGCAGCCGGACGGTAGATGTCGGCCGCGACAAGCAATGGTTTCCTCCCCCTTTTCACGAGGGAAACGGCGAGCTTGGCGCAGAAACTCGTCTTCCCGGCACCCTGAAGACCACACACCAGAACACTTGCCGGCGATCCCGAAAGATCGAATCCGGCCGGTGTAGATCCGAGAAGAACTACGAGTTCCTCGTTGACTATCTTTATGACCTGCTTGTCGGGGGTCAGACTGTCGAGCACCTTGCGCCCGACCGCCTTCTCGCCGACCCGGCCGACGAATTCCTTGACAACCTTGTAGTTAACGTCGGCCTCGAGGAGGGCCCTGCGGACCTCCTTCATAGCAGCCTGGATATGACTCTCGCGGACCTTTCCGTGCCCGCGCAGCTCCTTGAAGACACGCGCGAACTTATTTCCGAGGTCCTGGAACAAAGGGACACACCCCGCTCGTAAATGACATAAAATAACACGATTCCCCATGGCTGGCAAGGAAAAACGGGGAGAGCCGCTTTATCGTGATAAGGGACCTGTCAGCCCCTTATAGCCCTTATGGCGGAGACGTAATCGTCACTCCTGTATACGGCCGTTCCGGCCACGAGACACTCGCCGCCGGCCTCCCTGACCGCCCCGGCGTTGTCGGCTTTTATCCCGCCGTCGACCTCGATGACGAAGGCGTGCCCTTCCGCATCCCTGACGGCGGCAGCCTCGCGGATCTTGTCGAGCCCCTCGACGATGAACTTCTGCCCCCCGAAACCGGGAAAGACCGTCATGATCAGCAGGAGGTCGATATCGCCGAGCAGTTGCTTCACGCTGTCCAGGGGTGTATCGGGATTGATTGCCAGCCCGGCCGCGCTCCCCGCCTCGCGGATCGCGTGGACGATCTCCAGGTGACCTTCTTCGACCGCCTCGTAATGGAAGGAGACGACGTCGCTGCCGGCCCTGGCGAAGGCCCCGGCGTACTTCGCCGGATCGCTGATCATCAGGTGGGTGATCAGCGGTCTGGTCGCGACTCTGGAGATCGCCTCGACGACCATCGGCCCGAAGGTGATATTGGGTACGAAATGACCGTCCATGACGTCGAGATGATGAAAATCGGCTCCGGCCTCCTCGACCGCCTGGATCTCATCGGCGAGCCTGGTAAAATCCGCAGAGAGGACCGACGGCGCGACTGCCGCGCAGCCCTTCTCAATCGACTGTAGAAACGACGAGCTCAATCGTCCCACCTTCCTTTATCGAGTATCCCGCGGGAGGGTTCTGCGAAAGTATAGTTCCCGGGAACCGGCTCTCGTCCCGCCTGCTCACGACCCGGGTAATGTGGAATCCGCCCCTCTCGAGATGCTCCCTCACGAAGAGGAGGTCTTTCCCGGTCAGGTCGGGCATGAGAAAGACGGCGGGCTCACCCGTCATGTAGAGGAGCAGGTCGACTGATGATCCTGTCGGTGCGCGAGACCCGCCCTGGGGGCTTGAAGCAACAACCCTGTTCGGCCCGGTATCGGCCGTGAACACACGGGAGAGGCTGCCGCGCCTGAGGCGTGCGCCGTCCAGGTCGAGCTCGACCTCCCTCAGCGACTTCCCGTCCAGATCGGGCACTTCCTCCATCTGCATCCCCGAGCTCGCTATCACCTTGACCGTCCTCCTGCCCTTGAGCCCCTCACCCGGTGAAGGATCCTGATCGAGAACGTACCCGGCCGGGGCGCTGCCGGAATAGCGTTCGCCGGTGACCATGAGATTCAGGCCCCTCTCCCTGCACGCCTCCTCCGCAGCCTCGAGGGGGATGCCCTTCAGCTCCGGCACGATGACGATATCGCTGCGGCCGGTGAGAAGCGGGAGTATCACGAAGTTGAACGCGGCCATCCCGAGTATGAAGATACCTGCAACAGCCACCGTGTAGATCAAGAACGGATGATAACTCCTTTTTCCCTCACTCATCTCCTTCTCCTCCCAGAACCGCTCCCACCTGAAGGCCCGATCCCCTCAGAAACTCCTCCGCCGACAGTACTTTTCTCCCTTCGGCCTGCAGCATCGTCAGCCTTACGGCTCCCGAAATGCAGGCGACCTCGATGATCCCGTCCGACGCCTTCAGGACCTTTCCCGACCGGGCGTCGCCGATCTCCCGATCACAAGGCTCGGACCGGTGGACCTTGATCAGGGTCCTCCCCATCCTCGTATGGCTGCCGGGCCATGGATTCATGCCCCTTATGTGATTATGCACCGAAACGGCGTCTTTGTTCCAGTCTATCAGCCCGTCGCTCTTCTTCAGGAGCGGCGCGAATGTCACGCCTTCACCGGGCTGCTCCTCCGGCTCGAGCCCCTCTCCGGATATCCTGTCGAGCGTCTCGACGAGAAGAGCGGCGCCTTCGCCGGAAAGGATCTCAAAGAGGTCGCCCGCCGTTTCCATCGATCCGACCGGCACAGACCTCTGAGCGTAGACGGGGCCGGCGTCGAGGGCCTTGACCATCCTCATGATCGACACCCCCGTAAACCGGTCGCCGGCCGCGACCGCCATGTTTATCGGACTCGCCCCCCTCCATCTCGGGAGGAGCGAGGCATGAACATTGATACAGGATACTGCCGGGAGCTCGAGCGCCTTCTTCGGAAAAATCAGGCCGAACGCGGCGACGATGAAGAAATCCGGCTCCAGTCCGGCCAGCTTCCCGTATGAGCCCTCGTCCCTGAAGCTCTCCATGACCATCACGGGGAGCCCGAGCTCTTCGGCCGCTTTTCTCACGGCGGTAGGCGCTGTCTTTCTCCCCCTGCCGGCAGGGCGATCGGGCTGCGTCACCACAAGCTCCGGCCTGTACGCCGACCCGTACAGGGCCTTCAACGACGAAACGGCGAAATCGGGGGAACCGAAGAAGATGATCCGCGGCATCGCTCGATCACTCCCTCTTTCCCTTTCGGGCCAGGTCCCTGAGCCTTCCCTTCACCAGGGTCTTCCTGCCGAAGGAAAGACGGTCGACGAACAGTACGCCGTCGAGATGGTCGACCTCGTGCTGCATGATCCTCGACACGAGCCCGACGACCTTGACACAGTGCCTTCCGCCGTGCCTGTCCTGATACTCGACCTCTATGGCGATCGGCCTTTCGACCCTGCCCCTGATGCCGGGCACGCTGAGGCATCCTTCCTCTACGCAGTCTGTCTCGTCGCTGCAAGAGCGGATCCGCGGATTGACGAGAGTCAGCAGCGTATCGGGATTCTGCGGGTCGGGATTGACCACGGCTATGCGGCGCGAGACGCCGACCTGGGGCGCGGCGAGACCCACGCCATCCTCGACAATCATCGTCTCGACCATCTTTTCGATCAGCTCTCCGAGCTCGCCGTCGAACTTCTCGACCTCCGCGCTCTCTGCACGAAGTATGTCATCGCCGTATATCCTTATCCTGAGCGATCTCATGGACGGACTATTCTTTCTTTCTCTCGATCACCGTAGCGATCGCGCTCTTGACGACCTCGACCTTGACGTTTTCCGCTATCTTGAGGATCACAACGTGGTCCTTGGTATCAGAGATGGTGCCGTACAGGCCGCCGTTGGTGACGACCTTGTCGCCCCTGCCCAGCTTGGAGAGGAGCCGCTGATGCTCCTTCTGCTTCTTCTGCTGGGGCCTGATGAGGAGAAGGTAAAAGACGATGAACACCATTATGATCGGGATGAACATCGTGAGCGGATTGCCCCCGCCCTCACCGCCGGGACTGGCAACCGCGAAAATCAGAGCTGACATGGTTCCTCCTGGGTGAAATGGAAAACCGTACTGTCTCTGCGGGAATCGTTCCGGCCGCTAACCGGCTGATTTTGCGTATTTTTCGTAGAAATCCTTCCGCCACTGGCTGAAAAGGCCTTCCCGTATAACTTGCCTCATCTCTTCCATCAGATGCAAGTAAAAACGGATGCTGTGGACCGTTGCGAGGCGCGGCCCGAGCATCTCCCCCGCCATGAAGAGGTGCCTGAGGTAGGCCCTCGAGTAATTTCTGCACGTGTCGCAGTCGCAATCGGGATCGAGGGGGCCGAAATCCCTCCTGTTCGAGGCGTTCTTCAGGATGACCCTGCCTCGCGACGTGAACACCGTACCATTCCTCGCGTTCCTCGTCGGCATCACGCAGTCGAACATGTCAATACCCCTCGCGACCGCCTCGACGAGGTCCTCGGGGAATCCGACTCCCATCAGATAGCGCGGTTTCTCCACGGGCAGCATCTTCGCCGTGAATCCGGCGATGCCGTAGAGATCCTCTTTCGATTCCCCGACCGAGAGCCCTCCTATGGCGTAGCCGGGGAAGTCGAGGGCGACGAGCTCGCGCACGGAGCGCTCCCTGAGGTCCTCGAGGACCGAGCCCTGGACGATGCCGAAGAGGACCCGTTCGTACCCGTCCCTTGAGATACGCGGCCCGTACCGCGCGAGACTCCGTTCGGCCCACAGGGTCGTCCTCACGACGGCCTCCAGGGCGGTCTCGTAACTGCACGGATACTCGGCGCAGTGGTCGAGGACCATCATGATGTCGGAGCCTATGTCGAGCTGGATGTCGACGACGTTCTCAGGCGTGAGGTACCGGCGCGATCCATCGACGTGGGAGCGGAAACTGACGCCGTCGTTGGAAATCTTCCTCAGGTCGGCAAGACTGAACACCTGGTAACCGCCGCTGTCTGTCAGGACAGGCCCGGGCCACGACATGAACCGGCGGATACCTCCTGCTTCCCTGATCAGTTCCTCGCCGGGGCGCAGGTGAAGGTGATAAGTGTTGGCAAGGATGATCTGCGCACCCGCGCCGATGAGATCTTCCGGCGCGAGAGTCTTGACTGTCGCCTGAGTCCCCACGGGCATGAACGCAGGCGTGTCGATCACACCGTGGTCCGTGGTGATCCGGCCGGTCCTCACCCCACCCGGATCGGCGCCGATCAGCTCGAATCCGAAACTCAAACCTGCTCCTCACTCTGTCAACGGATGAACATGACGTCACCGTAGCTGTAGAAACGGAACCTCCGCTCCACGGCCCAGCGATATGCGCTGAGGATCCTCTCCCTGCCGGCGAAGGCCGATACGAGCACGAGAAGGCTCGACCTCGGAAGATGCATGTTCGTAAGAATCGAGTCGACGACCCTGAACTCGAATCCGGGGTATATGAAGAGATCGGTCCACCCGGTGAGGTACTCCGCACCTTCGGAAACGATCGTCCCGACACCGTCCAGGGCTCCTGAAGCGGCGGCCTCGAGCGCGCGCGTCACGGTCGTGCCGACCGCGACGATTTTTCTCCCGCGCTTCTTCGCGGACATTATCTCTTCGAGATAGTCCTTCCTTACTGCTACGTGCTCGGGGGAAAGAACGTTCTCCTCGACCACCTCCTTGCCGAGCGGCCTGAAGGTGCCGGGTCCAACGTGCAGGGTGACGGGCATCACCGTGATCCCCTTGCGGCGCAGGCCTTCGAGGACCTCTCCCGTGAAATGCAGCCCGGCGGTCGGCGCCGCGACAGATCCTTCGACCCTCGCGTAGACCGTCTGGTAACGTTCCCTGTCAATCTCGTCGTCTCCACGCCTGATGTACGGCGGCAGGGGCATGTGCCCGAACCTCTCGATGAATCCCGCCTCCGCTATCCCTTCGGGCATCGAGACGACCCATTCGCCGCCGCCGACCTCCTCGCCGATGGTGAGCACGTGGCCCACCTCGCCGATCAGGACCCTGTCCCCCGCCTTGAGCCTTCGCGAAGGACGGCAAAGAGCCCGCCATTTTCCCTCTCCGAGGCACCGGACGAGAAACACCTCCACCGCGGCCCCACTCTTCTTCCTGCCGAGAAGGCGGGCGGGTATTACCTTCGTGTCGTTGACGACGACGATATCGCCCTCATGGAGATACCTCGGGAAGTTCGCGAACTTCGTCTCGCGCACCTCTTTCCTCAAGCGGTCGAGCAGAAGCATCCTGCTCTCGTCACGCCGCTGCGCCGGATACTGCGCGATGAGTTTCTCGGGTAGTTCGTAATCGAAATCGCTTATTCTCATGAGACTTTCCGTTACCGGGGGAACGGGCCGCACGGGCCCTAGAGGATCCTGCCCTGCCTTCCGTCGCCCGCGGGCGGCTCGGCGCCGAGATGCCTGTAGCCGGCCTCGGTGACGATCCTCCCCCGCTGTGTCCTCTGGAGCAGGCCTTCCTGTATGAGGAACGGCTCATATAAGTCCTCTATCGTGTCGCTCTCCTCGGAAACCGCCACGGCGAGCGAGCCGATTCCCACCGGGCCTCCCGAAAACTTTTCTATAACGGCGGAGAGGATCCGCCTGTCCATCTCGTTGAGTCCCCGTTCATCGATCTCGAGTTTCTCGAGGGCGTATCTCGCCATCTCGAGATCTATGGTTCCGTCGCCCTTTATCTGCGCGAAATCTCTCACCCGGCGGAGCAGCCTGTTGACGATCCTCGGCGTGCCCCTCGAGCGGCCCGCGATCTCCGTGGCCCCGTCGTCGTCGATCCGGGCTCCCAGAAGACCGGCTGAGCGCTTTACTATGATGTAGAGGTCGTCCGGCGAGTAGAAGTCGAGCCTGGCCACCACGCCGAACCTGCTTCTCATCGGCGGAGTGATCATCCCCGCCCTCGTCGTCGCGCCGATAAGGGTGAAGGGCTCTATCTGAAGCGAATAATGCCTCGCGTGCGGGCCCTTGTCGACTATCAGCTCGCACCTGAATTCCTCCATAGCGGGATATAGGTGCTCCTCGACGATGTGGCTGAGCCTGTGGATCTCGTCTATGAATACGACATCCCTCGGCTCGAGCTGGGTGAGGATGCCGAGAAGCTCGACCGCGCTCTGGAATACGGGGCCCGAAGTACTCCTTATGTGGACGCCGAGTTCGGAGGCGATTATATGGGCCAGCGTCGTCTTGCCCAGCCCCGGAGGACCGTAGAGCAGCACGTGGTCGAGCTGCTCGCCCCGCCTGCCGGCCGCCTCGATGAATACAGAGAGGTTCTCCTTCACCTTGTTCTGGCCGACGAACTCGGCGAGCGAGGACGGCCGCAGCGTCGACTCTGAAATCAGCTCGTCGCGCGTCGCATTCGGATCGGTTATCAGCTTCTCCTGCATGGGATCCTTCCGTGCCTAGAGAGTGACCTTCCTCAGCGCCATCCTCACGATGTCCTCGACCTGATATTCCGAGGCGTCGCCTTCGAGATCTATCCGCTCGAGGGCCTTCTCGGCGTTGCTCCTCGTGAGGCCGAGCGACATCAGTGCCGCCGCCGCCTCTTCGAATATCTCGGAACGGACCGCAGACCCGACCGGACCCGCGGCGCCTCCCTCGACCTCGATCCTGTCTTTCAGCTCGAGGACTATCCTCTCGGCCGTCTTTTTCCCGATCCCCGGGATCTTGACCAGGGCGCTGACGTTCTCGTCCCGGATCATCCCTGCCAGGACGGCGGCGCTATCCTGCGACATCATCGCGAGCGCCGCCTTCGGCCCGACGCCGCTTACCCCGAGAAGGGCGGTAAAGACGCCGCGGTCGTACTCCGTCGCGAATCCGTAGAGAGTCAGCGCGTCTTCGCGGACGTGAAGGTAGGTACTGAGCCACACCTTCTCGCCCACAGTTCCGAGTACGGCGAGGGCGGGCGCCGGAACGTGCATCTCAAGGCCGAAGCCGCCCGTCTCCACAACGACGCTCGTTTCCTTCCTCACTGCGAGAATTCCTTCCACCGACGATATCATACGATCCTCCCCACCGGCGATCCAGCCCTGACCGCGTGGCAGAACGCCACTGCGAGGGCGTCGGTCTCGTCCTCGCAGGCCGGCTCGTGATCGAGGCGCAGAAGCCGGATTATCATCGCCCCCACCTGGCTCTTGTGCGCCGAGCCGACACCGGTCACACTCCTCTTTACCTTGCGGGGTGCGTATTCAAATACCTCGATCCCCGCCTCGGCGGCTGCCAGGATGATCACTCCGCGCGCCTGTCCGAGTTTCAGCGCGCTCTTGGGGTTCTTCGAAATGAATATATCCTCGACGGCCATCGCGGCCGGCCGGTACTCCCTGATCACCTCGTCGAGCCCGCGCTTGATCGACGCGAGCCTCTCGGGCATCGGGTCCGAAGCCCTGAGCCTGATCACTCCCGATCCTATATAGACGATCCCGGAGCCCCGCTTCTCGACCAGACCGTAACCGGTGACGCTGCTTCCGGGATCTATACCGATGATGATCGACAATGCTCCCTCCGCAGGGCGCTATATCTGGTCCTCTATCTCCCCGAGGATCTCGTCGGAGATATCGAAATTCGCGCTGACACGCTGGACGTCGTCGTTGTCCTCGAGCGCGGCGACGAGCTTGAGGACCTTGACCGCCTTTTCGCCGTCCAGTTCGACCGTCGTCTTCGGAAAGAGGGATACCTCGGCGATCTGGTACTCGATGCCGGCCGTTTTCATCCCGTCCCTGACTCCCTCGAAAGCCTCGGGCGGACAGATTATCTCGAACTGGTCACCCTCGGCCCGGATGTCCTCCGCGCCGTTCTCCAGCGCTATTTCGTACACCTTGTCCTCTTCGGCGACTGCCTGGTCGATTACGACCACGCCCTTGTTCTCGAACATGTACGCGACCGAACCGGGCTCGCCGAGATGCCCGCCGTGTTTGGTGAAGAGGTGGCGGACATCGGCTGTCGTCCTGTTCCTGTTGTCGGTCAGCGATTCCACGAGCACGGCCACTCCGCCCTGGGCGTATCCCTCGAAGGTCGCCGCCTCATAGGTCACACCGGGCAATTCGCCCGTACCTCGCTTGATAGCCTTGTCGATGTTCGCCGTGGGCATATTGGCGTCCCGCGCTGTCTGTACGGCCGCCCTGAGCCTCGGATTCGTGTCGATGTCGCCCCCGCCCTCGCGGGCGGCCACGACGATCTCCTTTATGAGCTTGGTGAAGATCTTCCCTCTCTCGGCATCGACCTTCGCCTTCTTACGCTTGATCGTGCTCCACTTGGAATGCCCTGACAACGGCTGCCTCCGGATGCTGCGCTTACTTCTCTTCTTCCTTCTTCGCCTTTACCTCAGCGATCAGTTTCTGCACTATGTCATGAGGCACGACCTCATAGTGAGAAAACTCCCTCATGTGCGAGGCCTTGCCCTGGGTCATCGAACGCAGCGAGGTGGCGTAGCGGTGCAGGTCTGCCAGCGGCACCTGGGCCTTGATCTTCTGCAGGCTTCCCTCCTGCTCGGTGCCCTGGATCTTGCCGCGCCGTCCCGACAGGTCGCCCATGATGTCTCCCATAAATTCCTCAGGAACAAGCACCTCGACGTTATAAACCGGCTCGAGGATCACCGGCTTGGCGTCCTGGACCGCGGCCTTGAATCCCTTCGAACCGGCCATCTTGAATGCGGCGTCGGACGAGTCGACGGTGTGGAACGAGCCGTCGTAGAGGGTGACCTTGACATCCTGGAACTTGTACCCGGCCACGACGCCGTTTTCCATCGCATTCCTGACGCCCTTCTCCACCGCGGGGATGAACTTTCCGGGAATGACCCCGCCGACAATCGCGTTGACGAACTCGAATCCGCCGCCGCGCGACAGGGGCTCGAGCCTCAACCAGACGTCGCCGTACTGCCCGCGGCCGCCACTCTGTTTCTTGTGCTTGCCCTGAGCCTCGGCCGTCGCCGCAATCGTCTCCCTGTAGGGAATCTTGGGGGAGATCATTTCGACCTCGACGCCGAACTTCCTCTTCAGGCGACCGAGGATCACCTCGAGATGAAGCTCGCCCTGACCCGACAGGATCGTCTGTCTCAGCTCGGCGTTATTTTCCACCGTGAATGTGAGATCCTCCTCGGACAGCCTGGTCAATCCTCCACTGACCTTGTCCATCTCGCCTTTGGCCTTCGCCTCAATCGCCGTGTGAAGCGAGGGCTGCGGGAATTCGATTGCGGCGATCACGATCTGCTTCGACTTGGGACAGAGCGTATTGCCCACCTTCGCCGACTTCAGTTTAACCGCAGCGCCGATGTCGCCGGCGGGAATCGAATCGGTGTCCACTCTCTCCTTCCCCTGGACGAAGTAGAGCTGGCCGATCCTCTCAGACGACTCGAGGGAGGAGTTGAAGAGATCGTCTCCGACCTTCATGTCTCCCGAGTACGTCCTGATGAACGAAAGGTCCCCGAGATGCTTCTCGGAAAGCGCCTTGAACACGAAAGCGGCAGTGGGCTCGCCCGGTCCGATCTTTGTCTTCCCGGTCTCTCCCGACCCGGAAACGGTGTCTATCTCGGTCCGCCATTCAGGCGAGGGAAGCATCGATACGATGGTATCCATGAGCTGGCGGACGCCGATGTTCTTTGTCGCCGATACAACGACGAGGGGAACGAACGTCCCCGCCAGGCAGCCGGCGGAAAGTCCCTTGACGAGCTCCTCACTGCTCAACTCGCCGCTCTCGAAGAACTTCTCGAGAAGGGAATCATCCGATTCGGCGGCAAAATCCATCAGCTTCTGCCGCCACTCGCCGACAGCGCCCTCCATCTCCGCGGGGACATCCTCCTCGGCGAACTTGCCGCCGCCGGAGTAGACAAAAACCCTGTTCTTCAATACGTCGACCACGCCCTTGAACGAATCGCCCCGGCCGATCGGAAGCGTCAGGGGCATGACCTTCGCCCCGAGATAACTCTGCGCGTCCGAGAGGCACTTGTCGAAATCGGCGTGCTCCTTGTCCATCTTGTTGACGCATACGATCCTCGGAAGCCCCTTCGCATCGAGGTGCTTCCATGTCTTCTCCGTGCCGACTTCGACGCCCGAGTCGGCGCTGATCACCACAACTCCTCCCTCGGCAACCGCTATCGAGGATATGACCTCGCCTACGAAATCCTCATACCCGGGGGTGTCGAGGATATTGATCTTGGTCTTGTCGTGCTCGAGCCAGGCCAACCCGGCGTTGATCGAGATCTGCCTTTCGATCTCGTCAGGGGCCGAGTCGAAAACGGTGTTTCCGTCCTCGATCTTCCCGATCCTGTTCGTAACGGCCGCGTCAAAGAGCATCGCCTCGCCGAGAATCGTCTTCCCCGACGACTGGTGCCCGACGAAGACTGTGTTCCTTATCATGTCGATTGAAAACTTTTTCAAGACAACCTCCAGTTTTTTTCTTGTCGTTTGTTCAGATCCGCCGCAGGCGGACAGCCTCAGGATCGGCCTCAGCCACCCAGCCCCTGCAGCATGAGCATTGCCACTCCGAGCAGCCACACAACGAACGTCGGGATGAGAGCAGCCTTCCGGCTTATCTCGTAGACGACCGACACTCCGATAGTAAACAGTATCAGGAACCAGATCTGGAATATGCTGAAACTCTCCAACACAGCCCGCAGAAGCCCGTCGGCCGGGAATAATCTGGTCAGCGAGAAAGAAATCGCATAGAGATCGTCGCGAGAGGTGATGTTCTCTATGCCTCTCTTGTGTATTATAAGCATGCGAAGCCCCTGCTCGATGATACCGACGAAAGCGGTAAAGCTGAGCAGGCAGAGTATTTTCTTGAAGTTCGACTTGCCGCTTGCAAGGTTCACCGCGACATTGCAAAGAGCGGCCAGGATCACGTAGATGATCAGGACAACTATAGGCGTCGCTATCAGCCCCACTAAGCCGAATCTGTCCATCATCTCGCCCTGGACCTGCAGCTGTTCCTCCGACAGGCCTCTCTCGTTCAGCAGGAAGAGCTGCTTGTTGATCGGCTGCTGAAAATACGCGATCGCGGATGAAGCTATCGCTATGACGATAAACGGCTGCCACCACGGGAGACCGGCACCGATTCTCCTGAAGACCTTGACCGGATCGATGAATATGTCGATCAGCGATGCCCAGAACTCGCCCTCGACCTCTCCGGAGGGCAATACCTCTTCCATCCCCTCGGGAACGTTGCCCGGGTTCTCGTTCATCTTTGCACCCCTTTTACCCGTGAATAGCCTTCGACGATCACCCTTACAGGCATCGCCCCAGGAAGGGAACATCAAATAAAATAGACTACTTTACCCGTCCTGTCAATATCCCGCTTGAGAAAGAGAGGAGCCGGCCTCCCCGAAGGCGGCCGGCTCCCCGATACGCTGGTATGCTGCTGGTTTTCAATCGTTTTTATCGATTTCCTCCAGCTTTTTCTGGAGCTTTTTCATCTCCTTTTCAAGAGCCTTCATCTTTGCCTTGAGCTTCTCCTGCTCCATCCCGTGAAGCCTGTACGCCTTGATCTGAGGCTCGTACATCATCTCAATGCGCTTCATTTCGTCCATGTGGGGACCCTTAATCATGATCTGCCTGTGAATGGCGAAGTCGTTCTCGAGCTCTACCTCGAAGACCTTCGTCTTGCCCATCCGGATGACGGTAACGGCGAACTTTCCGTCTTCCGCCTCGTCGTCATCCTCGTCGAAGTCCACATCGATCTCGGCGAGCGCTTCGTATACATCGTCGGTATCCTCGATTTCCTCATCGCCGATCTTCACGATAACGTCGCCGGCCTTTATGCCGGCCTTTCCGGCCGGTGAATCCTCTATGACGCCCAGCACGAGCATCCCCTCACCCTCATCGACCTTGAAGTAAGGCGCCAGATCGGCGTTGAGCTTGTGCAGCTGTACACCCATCCTGCCGCGGCCGCCGCCGAATACGGAGACCCTGTCGCCTTCGGAATGCACCCAGACGGGAGCGCCCATACCGAGAGTATTGATGAATGCCTTCTCTGCAATATCGTCGTAATCGTCCATGTTGATGGTGATGTAGGCGGTCTTCTTCTCGCCGAGGGCGAGATCGAATGTCTTTTTCCTGCCATCGCGATAGACGACGACTCTGACCTTGTCACCGGGCTTCTTCGATCCGATCAGCTTGCCGAGCTCCTTCGAATCCTTCACCCTGTCGCCCGCAATCGAGTAGATCACGTCATGCTCCTCGAGCCCTGCCTTCTCGGCGGGGCTGTCGTCGACAATCCCGGTGATGAGGACCCCGGTCGATTTGGGGTAATCGAACTTCTTGATCATTTTCTTGTCGAGATCTTCCATGTAGATACCGAGGAAGGCTCCCTTTTCCTCGATCTTCCTTACCTTCTTGTTTTCGATCACGATCGTCTTCTTCTCCGCGAACGCAAATACGGTCATGGAGAGAGAGACGGCGACGAAAACGGCCAGTGACAGTATTGCCGGTTTTCTCATCTCCGTCGGCCGCTATTTCCAGCTGCCGCTCACCTCCTCAGGGGCATAATGGAAAGGGGCGTGACTCTCTTCTCCCTCTCATATCCCGGAGAGATGAAAAAGTTTCAGATTTTTCGGGATGTTTCTTCAGGGCGAACGCCGCCCGTGCCGGCCTATCAGTCCTTCGTATACTGCGACCGTCCGGCTTCCCCATATCTCCATGTCGAAGTGTTCCATCGCCCTGATCCTGGCGCGTCTCCCGAGCTCCTGGCGGTATGGGGCGTCCGCGGCGAGCCGTCCCAGTATCTCGCCGAGGCCCGCATGGTCGTCGAGTTCGAACGTGACTCCGCAGTCTCCCAGCACGTCCGGCATCCCGCCGACCCGGCTGGCCGCGCAGGCGAGGCCGCAGGACATCGCCTCGAGCAGGGCCAGGGGGACACCTTCCGACCGTGACGGGAGTACGAAGACGTCGAGCAGTGGAAGATATTCCTCGGGCCTGTCGCTGTGGCCCGGAAACAACACCTTCCTCTCCAGCCCGAGGTCTTCGACGAGTCTCTCGAGCTCTTCTCTCGAGGGCCCTTCCCCGAATATGATCAGCCTCGCTCCTTCGCTCCCGGCAGCCGGGGATGATTCGAAAGCGGCAAATGCCTCTACCAGCATTGAGAGATTCTTGACCGGTCTGAGGGCGCTCACAGATCCGATCAGAAGACAGCCCGGATCGCAGTCGGCCGGGAACTGTTCCCTCATAAGTCCCTCTCTCTCACTTTCCCGCAGATCGGATTCGAGGGGCCTGAACCTCGACGTATCAACGCCGTTCGGTATCGTGACCACCGAATTCCTGCCCACCCCGATTTTCAACGCCTCCTTCGCGGCCTCTTCGCTGACTGCGATCACACGCTGCGTCCTCCAGCCCGAGATCGCCACGATTATCCTGTGCAGGCCGTTGAACTCGAGGCCCGAGCTGTGCCTGGTCACTACGAGCGGCACGCCCGAGATCGCCGCCGTTACTGCAGCGACGATCTCGGCATGATACAGATGAGCATGAAGGATATCCGGATCTGCGGCGGCGAGGATCTCCCGTATCCTCATCCTCACCGACGGCCTTGCGAGATCGGCGAGCGACCCGATCGGAAGTTCATGAACCTGGATTCCGAGATCCTCGAACCTGGCCTTGAGAGCCCCGCCATGCTTGAGCGAACAGACTGCCGCATCCATCCCGTGCCCAGCGAGATAGCCGCACAGATTGAGCACGTGCAGTTCCGCACCACCGACTTTGAGCGATGAAACGAAAAACAGGATATTGCGGGATATCATACCGGAATCGTCATGTGATCCGTTCATACTTCTCAATCGGATCGGTGATCTTTTTTCTTCCCTCTATGACCCTCAGGGCCGGCTCGATGAAGGAATGCTCCTCGATGTACCTCGTCGTCTCCGCCTTCTCCCATGAGGAGAGCCTTCCGCCCGACAAGTATTTGAATATCGCCGCTATAGCTGCGGCGTTCACCATTACAAAATAGAACGGCACGAAGAATATCTTCGTCCTGACCCTGCCCCGTCTCAGCAGGGCACCGATCGCGGTGAAGATGTAGAAGATGTTCTGGAGGACGAAGAAAACGGTGAAAAACGGCTCATCGAGCAGGAACATGCTGGCAACATATACGACGGGAAGCGCCGCCCCCACGCCCCATCGCAGCAGCTTGCGCGAGATGAACTGGAACGACCTGAACGTTCCTCCGAAATCGTGCCGCAGATGGCTGTAACCGGTCAGTCCCCTGACGACGATCCGCCGCTTGCGGCTGAATTCCTCCCTGAAGAAATATGTCGAACGCTCGTACGCGACCGCCTCCGGCTCGTATACAACACCGTACCCCTGCGAAGCGACCTCGGCGGGCAGCTGGAAATCGTTGGCCACGTCCTTTATGACCGGCCTGAACAGCTCCCTGCGGATCGCGAAGATAGTCCCGGTCCCTACCAGGACCGAACCGAGCCTGCTCTCGAGCCTGTTGAGCAGCCCCTCATAGCGCCAGTAGAGACTCTCGCCCCTGCCGACATACGATTCGTTGTCGAGATATACGAGTCTCCCGACGACGCATCCAGTCCTCTCGACGCCGAAATTCCTCACGAGCCGAAGCAGCGCGTCTTCCTTATAAAACGCGTTCGCGTCGGAGAATACGAGGACCTGTTCCTCGATCCCCAGAATCGTTTTGTTCAGCGTCACGCTCTTTCCCTCGCGGCGGTCGAAAGCCTTGAGAATGACTCCTCGGCCTTCGTATTCGCGGACGATGTCGTTCGTCCCGTCAACAGACCCGTCGCTCGAAACCACGATCTTCAGCCGGTCACGGGGATAATCGAGCTTCAGGCAGTTCTCGATCTTTTCCCGGATTATCCTCTCCTCGTTATGAGCGGAGACAATAAGCGCGACAGTCGGCAGCTCTTCCCCTCCGCGTCCGCGGCGGTGTGGTGCGAAGATGCCGAGGAAAGCCAGGATCAGGGGGTATCCGGCGTAGATATAGGCAACAAGCCCTATGATAGAGAAGATGACGAGTTTGAAGATGGTATCCATTTCCGCTATTCCCCCGTATAAGCGAAGTCATGCATTGATAACATATAAAGGATAATCTTCAAATAAAAATCTCCCTGAAAAACAAAAACGCGTCGCCCGCTTTTCCGTACATCAGACCGCGTTCATCGAAAGCAGATACGGAAAAACAGTAACGCTAATGCTATAAAACTCCTTTTTCCACGTCAATATACGATATCAGGCCGGCGCTGTCAATAACGACCGGCGCTGTATCTGGTGACTCCGCCGTATCTTGTTCCTATCCATACCGTGCCCGAAAGATCCTCCTCTATCGAAAGCACGTGATCATCCCCGAGGCCGCTCGTGCTGTCGACATGGAGCCATCTGCCGCCGGTCAGCACGTACACCCCACCTCTGCCTGTCCCCAGCCATATGCCCCCATCTACCGTTCCCTTCAGCGCGGTCGGCCGCTTGCCGGACCTGTGCAGAGGGGTTTCTATGAGCCTCCATCCAGCCTCCGACTGGAAGAATATCCCAGCATCCGTACAGAACATGCACCTTCCCGAGCCGTCGAGCCCGATGACAGGAGCAAACAACCCGCTCCGTCCCCCCCCCAAAGAGGGGAGCATCCTGACGGCGGGATCCCCATGGTAAAACGAATCGTCCGGCATCCCTGTCGATCCGGACCCCGGGGAGGCGCCTGGAATATCGAGCGTCTCCCACCTGTCGCCCGAGAATCTTGCGATCATGCCGGAAAGCGTGGATACCCATACCGTTCCAGATCTATCGGTCGCCATTGAAGATATTCGCTCGTCCGGAAGACCGTGCCTGCGCCTGTAATGGACCCATCCTCCCGAAGTCAGCCGTAACACCCCGCTGTCGAACGAGCCGAACCACAGCTCGCCGTCGCAGCCTGCCGCGGCGGTTGTGAAGTGCTCGGTCGGCAGTCCATGCCTGCGGTCGAACACCTCCCATGCGCTTCCGGTGTGATGAAGTATGCCGAACCTCGTCGAGAGCCACAACCCTCCGCCCGGTTCCGGCACGATCCCGGTCACCGTCCCCTCGAACCATTGTCCGGGAAGCCCGATCGGCGTGAATCCACCGTCGAACCTGTATACGGCCTTTCTTCCCGTCAGAAGCAGCGTCCTGCCCGAGCTGACGATATTCCCGATCGTCCTTTCGGGACCGTCTCCGGGCAGCGCTGTCTCGCGGTAGAAATCCCGCGCTATCGAGACGAATATCCCCCTGGAGGTGCCGAGATAGGCATTTCCCTCGAGATCGTGGCCGACCGAGAGAAAATCATGCGAGCCGAGCGAGACCCCTGGAAGCCGCAGCGGTGTCCAGCCAGACCCGTCCCAGATGCTGACGCCATAGCGGCCGGCCGCCCAGACCCTCGCCTCGGCATCAAGGCCGAACCGGTAAATATCCCTGTCCGGAAGCCCCTGTCCCGGCCCGTACCTTTTGATCCTGCCGAGACTGTACCTGGCCACGCCCTGCCTGGCCACGGAAACGAAGAGATACCCTTCCTCAGCGAGGATGATGTCGCGGACCATGCCGATGGGAATCCGGGTTCCGTATCTCATCGATGTCCAGCTGAAGCTGTCCGCCCTGCAGACACCGCTCTCAGTCCCGATCCAGATCGTATTGTCGTTCTGTTCGACAACGCATGTGACCCTGTCGTCGAGAAGAGAATCGGCCCTTGTCAGAATCGTCAACGTATTTCCGACCACGTGCCCGCAGCCCTGTCCCCAGGTAGATATCCACATCTTCCCCTCACCGTGCCTTATATCGGTTATGCGGGAGAAGAAAGGGTGCTCCCGGGCCGTATAGCGGTCCCAGCCCCAGGAGTGCCTTATGCTCAGGCCGGCCTCTCCCCCCACCCAGATCTCCCCACCCTCGCCCACCGCCAGGCTCGTCACAGAAGCGAGACGGCAGCCCCTTTCGGCCAGGACGGTGTCGGATCCGGGCACCAATATGAACAGGCCTCCCTCGGCGCCGACCCATACCGAATCGCACGAGGCGAGGACCGCCCTTATACCGCCGGCCGGCATGAGGATCTCGAATCTCCCTGCCGGCGATTCCTCCTGCCTGTGGGTCAGCCCGCCCATCGATACCTTTTCACCGGACTGAAGCCATCCCGCCGTCTCTTCGATCTTCACCTTTTCCGCGGACCGGGCGTCGGGGAACCCGGCGGCGGCCGCGAGAACAAGAATCGTCAGGGCGGTTCCGGAGATCTTCATCATCTGCCTTTCAAAGCATGATTTCATGGAGAAAACTCTATTACAGCGGGCAGTGTAAATCAAGAAGATACGTCGGCGAACGATACAGGCAGAGGGTCGGCGAGGAGTTCCTCGATGAAGATGGACAGGTCGGCGCCGATCTCGGCGAGGATGGCCGCGTTCAGATCGCCGGTTCCGATCTCCCTTCCGTCCGGATTCTCCCTGTAGAGCCTCCTGATCACGTCGATCAGACCGGAACTTCCGCCCGTAAGCGAGGAGATCCTCTCGTCGATCGCGTGTGCGGCGACGAAGCCCCCGTCGTAAAGGAGGTTGACCATCTCCCGGTTCGAAAGATCACTATTACCCGCCATGGAGAGATGGACCGAGCCGCGAAGCGCATTCTCCCTGCACCTGCCGATTATCGCGGACTCCGCCGCGTCGTACTGCAGGTCGTTGATAATTCCCGCTCTCAGCAGCACCCGGTAGGAGAAATATACCGTGGCCCCCTCGGTGAACCACATGAACGAATCGTCGGCCGGCCGCAGGGCCTCCCCGTTCCAGTTGTGGAAGAACTCGTGTGCGATTATCGACATCGGTGCTCCGTAGAGCTCGCTCCTGTCGATGGCGGGATCGAGAAACAGGAGGATCGTCCCTCCGAAATGCACCCCGTAGTAATCGAATCTCCTTCCACCCCTGACCGGATTGTGGTCGCAGATCACGAGGTGCCTGTCCCTTGGCGACGAGCCGAACATTGCGATCTCCTCCGAGACGATGGACCGTACGGTCTCCAGCAGCTCATCGTCTCCGAAGCTCCACTTCCCCCCGATGGCCAGGACGAGCCTGACACCCGATACGGACATCTCGAGAAATCGGTAGCCGCCCGTCGCGACGAACGTCATCGGGAGCTCGGTTACCGAGGGTACTATCATCCTGGTGCCGACCGTTTCCCATGGAGATCCGATCCTGTCGCCTTCGTGGAGGTCGATGTCGACCAGGACCCCTCCCGCCACCAAATGCGCCGGCTGGACGAAGAGATCCTTCCCCATGAGCCTGGACCTGTCCGCGCCGAGATGGCTCAGCATCCCCCTCACTTCGGGCGAGTACCTGTCCTCGATCGTCATGACCACATCGTATCTGATCGTGAAGTCGTCCCCACCGCATGCGACTTCCCAGCCCTCCGGAGTGGCCGTGATCCCGAACGGGCGGCCGTCCGGGGCAAAAGCCTCCATCCCTATCGGCTCGATCCTTCCGCCTGACTCCGTCTCCACGGCAAAGAACGTGAATTTTCTGCCAGTGCGGCCCAAAACCTTACCTTCCACGGTGACGACGTTCAGACCGGCGTCCTTCAGTCGAACCGACCATGCAAGGGCGGGATCGGGCGCACCGGACCTCGGCACCGCCATGGTCACAACGACCAGACTCATTGCAAACAAAGCAATTGCGACAATCCTGGATATGCTCTTGTACAGTTCCATCTGTCAATGCCTCCACCGGACGGTACCCGGACCGGACTGCGCCGCGGCAGGCCCTCCCGGCGCGTCATTCCCCGCATGAGCCGGTTGCAAGGTACATTCCAGCGTCTTGACTATCCGCGGTTCGATATCATACGATGCCACCATGAACGGAGAGTTCGACAGGGCGGCATCGATACTGGCCCGCTCGACAAGGACGGCAGCTCTGACCGGCGCCGGGATTTCCAGGGAGAGCGGGATCCCGACCTTCAGAGACAGCGACGGGATCTGGGGCAAATACAGGCCCGAGGACCTAGCCACGCTCGAGGGGTTCCTCGCCGATCCCGGCCTCGTCTGGCGATGGTACATGGAGAGGCTCTTCACAGCCCGGACGAAGAAACCCAATCCGGGCCACTACGCTCTGGCAAGGCTCGAGCGGATCCTGCCCCGGTTCGTCCTCATCACGCAGAACGTCGACGATCTCCACCGCAAGGCGGGAAGCGCCGACCTGATCGAGCTGCACGGCAACATCGAGCGGTTCAGGTGCCTCGAGGCAGCCCATCCGGCCGAATACGACCCCGGGTGGGGAGACGAACCGCCGCTCTGCAGCTGCGGATCGATCATCAGGCCCGGCGTCGTCTGGTTCGGCGAGCAGCTGCCGGAAAATGAGATCGACCGGGCCTTCGCCGAGTCCGGAGAGTGCGACGTGATGCTGGTAGTCGGGACGTCCGGCCTGGTATCACCCGCCTCTCACCTGCCCCTCACGGCGAAGAACGCCGGAGCCGCTGTAATAGAGGTAAACACGGCAAGGTCGGCGATCACGCCGCTGGCCGACGTTTTTCTGGAGGGTCCGTCCGGAGAGGTGCTGCCGGGCCTCGTCTCGAGGACCGAAGAGATCATCAGCGATATCCAGGGGAGGTGACCGGTCAGATCCGGAGTCTTCTGCGAAGTTCGGAGAGGTCGCTGTTCACCTGGGCGACAACGCTGCGGAACGCCTCGTTCTCTTCGCCCGTCCTCTCCTTCATGCTGGTCCAGCCCCACCACACCAGAACGAGGGACATCCATATGCCTCCGGCGGCGAATGCGATCAGGACCATGGCCCACCTCGGGATACCGGCTCTCTTCTCGGGAATCCCCGGCGAATCGACGACCTGAAGGGACGGTGTGGTTCTCGCCAGGTCGATGCCGCTCTCCTCGTGTTTCTGCAGCAGGAAGGAGTATACCCTCTCGTTGACCTCGAGGTCCCTCTGCATCGCGGCGTATTCCTGATGGAGCGAGGGGAGCTTCTCGAGAGATACGAAGACCGTCATCGAGGTATCGCCCTTTACGATATTTTCGAGCTGGAGGTTGATGTTTCTCAGCTCGAGCTCCTTTTTGTTCAGATCGATGGCTTCATCCCTCGAGAACTCGCGAAGAACGTCTATCTGTATAGCGGTTATGGCCGCCCTGATCCTGAGTGCGCTTGCCACGTCTATAGCGCCGCGGATCTGCTCCTCGAAACTGAATATCCCGTGCTCTTCCTGGAATGCCGCTATCCGGGTCCTCGACTCCTCGAGACGGTGCCTGTAGGCCTCTATCTGCTTTCTTGTGAATTCCAGGATGCCCTCGGCCCGCTCGTAAAGCAGGCTGTGATTGACCGAGTCGAGACCGGCTATGTGATGCCTTGCGATATTCATCGCCACTACAGGATCCCTGTCGCGGACCTTCAGCGTGATAATCCCGACCTGTGACGATCCTGCGGACACCGATCCCCTGAGCCTCCTGACAGCGTCGTCCATCGCATCGGCCTTGTACCACTCCATGAGACCGAGGTCGGCGACCACCTTCTCCGCCAGCCCCCTGCTACCGAGGATGTCTACCATCACCGCGGCCGACATCGAACCGCCCGTCATCGGGGCGATCATCGAAGGCAGGCTCATCGAGGCCATCCAGGCGGAGAGAATCCCCTCTCCTCCCTCCTCCATCGGAGGCATCAGCATCGCCCGCGACTCGTACACCGGATCGGCGATCAGGACGTACAGCAACCCCGCGACAGCGAACACCACTGCGGCGGCGAGTATCGTCCGCCTTTTCTTCATCAGGTAATCGAAAAGCCTGAATCCCATCGGGACACCTCTCGTGCGGCGGGAGGATCACCCGCCGAAAAGTTCCTCTATCCTGGCGGCGGCACGCCCCAGATGCGGAATCACGATCGAACCGCCGACGACGCCAGCCCCATGAGTTTCTTGGTCCTCACGTCGAGCGCACCGCCGGTGTACGCCTGGATGTCGAGGTGATCGGAAGAGATGACCGTCTTGTTAAACCGGTCTCTCTCTTCCTCGAAATCTTTTCTCCAGTCCTCGGACATCGTCCAAGACCTCCCCGTAACCCGGTCACTCTACCGGGAGGAGCCTCATGTATTTCTTCTTACCGGCCCTTAGAAGGACGCAGCCGTCCTCGATATCATCCGCCGTGATATTCTCGTCGAACTGCTCGATCCTCCGCCCGTTCACATACGCGCCTCCCTGATGAACGAGGCGTCTTGCCTCTCCGCGCGATTTCGCCAGGCCGGATTCGGCAAACAGCACGAACACCGGAATGCCCTCACGGAGCTTCGTCTCCGGAAACTCGATCGTGGGGACCGCTTCTCCCGCCGATTTTCCTCCGTCCGCGAACAGAGCCTTCGATGTCTCCTTCGCCTCCGCAGCGACATCCTCTCCATGCAGGATGGCGGCGCATTCGGTCGCGAGAATCTCCTTCGCCTCCCTTATCTCCGCTCCCTCGAGTGACGAGAGGCGCCGCACCTCATCCATCGGCAGGAATGTGAACAGTGCTAGAAATTTTCCTACATCCCTGTCATCGGTGTTGATCCAGTACTGGTAGTAGTCGTACGGCGAGGTGCGCTGCGGATCGAGCCAGATCGCCCCCCTCTCCGTCTTACCCATCTTGCTGCCCGCCGCAGTGGTAAGGAGCGGGAAAGTAAGCGCCTCGGCATCGCCGCCCTCTGCCCTCCTTACCAGGTCGGTGCCGGCGAGGATATTACCCCACTGATCGTTGCCCCCCATCTGTATCGTGCAGTCGTATTCCCTGTACAGGTGGAGAAAATCGTATGCCTGCAGGAGCATGTAATTAAATTCGATGAAGTTGAGGCCGGTCTCGAGCCTCACCCGGTAGCTCTCGGCGGCCAGCATCTTGTTGACGCTGAAATATCGTCCGATATCCCGCAGAAACTCGATGAAGTTGAGGGGCATCAACCATTCGGCATTGTTGAGCATAAGAGCCCTGTCGCCGGAGAAATCCATGAAGTGGGCGAGTTGTTTCTTCAACCCTTCGGCGTTCGCCTCGATCTGTTCGGGCGTCATCAACTGCCGAAGCTCGGTCTTCCCGCTCGGGTCCCCTATCATCGCCGTACCACCGCCCACGAGCGCGATAACCCGATGACCGGCACGCTGCATATGGGCGAGCGCCATGATCGGTACGAGGCTCCCGCAGTGGAAGCTGTCCGACGTCGGATCAAAGCCTATATAGCACGTGAGCGGGCTTTCCAGCATCTCCTTCACGCGGTCTGTGTCGGAGCACTGTTCGATGAATCCCCGCTCCTCGAATATTTCGTATACGTTCACCCTATCTTCTCCGTTCAGATCGGCCATCAGGACGCGTCGAAGAATGATAACACGGTAAAGAAAGGTCCGACACAGGTATTTTGCTCCGAAAAGGCGGCGGCCCTGTCGTCGAATAGGGCTTGAACTGGACGATTTCTTCAATATACTGGCGAGAAAACCGTTGTACGGAACCAAACGGATTCACCGAAAGGAAAGACCGATGATCAGATCGACGACCTGCTGTGGTTCGGGAGGATCAACGATTACGAGAAGCCTGGGAAGTGACCCATGAAGACCGGCGACACCGTCGTCTATCTCGACGGCAGCTTCGTCCCGCAGAGAGAGGCTGCCGTATCGCCCCTCGACCGCGGCTTCATGTTCGCCGACGGCGTCTACGAGGTAATCCGCTCATACCGGGGTTCGCTCTTCGAAGAGGCCGCCCATATCGAGCGACTGCACCGCAGCCTCCGTGAGATCAGGATCGATAAGGGCGCGGCGAACGGGCTCGAAGAAATCTTTCCCGAGCTCCTCGATCGAAGCGGCCTCGCGGGATCGGAGGCGCTGATCTACGTCCAGATCACGAGGGGCGCCGCACCGCGCACGCACCAGTTCCCCGCGGTGAAAGCAGCCCCTACCGTCTATGCCCATGCCGTCCCCTTCGATCCGCCGCTGGAGCAGCGCGACAGGGGCATCCCGGTGATTCTAGTCCCCGACACGAGATGGAGCAGGTGCGACATCAAATCAATCTCCCTCCTTCCGAACATCCTCGCAAGGCAGATGGCCGAGGACGCCGGCGCCGGCGAGGCGGTGTTCGTCCGCGACGGCGTGGTAACGGAAGGGGCGACATCCACGTTCTGCGCCGTATTAAGCGGGACCGTCGTAACACATCCCGAGTCGAACGTGGTCCTTCCCGGGATCACGAAGAGGATCGTCTTCGATCTCTGCTCGCGGACCGGGATCCCTGTGGCGGAGAGACCGTTCAGGGAAGAAGAGCTCCCCCGGGCGGCGGAGATGATGCTGCTCAGCACAACGAGGGAGATCATGCCGGTCATATCGGTGGACGGGATGGATGTGGGTGGCGGAACTCCAGGCTCCCTGACACGGAAACTTCAGGCCGCGTTCTCAGCGGTTATCCGCTCTGTCTGACGGCGACCGCCCTCATCACCCAACCGCCGGCGAGGCTGCTGAAGATATCGAAGATATTATCCCTGTCCGTGCGGAAGAGATGGGAGGCACAGCCGCAGTCGGAGGAACCGAACCCGGACGCCGCTTCCTCGACGCCCTCGATGCCGGCCAGGATTCCGGCCCACTCGTGCTCGAGTCTCTCGTCCGATTCGGTATACCACACCTCCGTGGGAGACGCGGCGAACCTGAGATAATCGATGTGCCATCTCGGCAGCGCTGGAAAACGGGTGTGATGGGCGATCCTTGCGGCGAGCCCGCCCGGTCCCAGCGCGCTTCCGCAGTAGAGACAGGTCCCCGCGGGAAAGGTGAGTTCTCCGAGCCCGCCGACCTCTATCACACTCTCCCAGTGAAGCTTCAGTACGAGAACATAGGTGCCCGGAGACGGGGGCACATCGAACGTTATTGATGGTTCGCTCCCGGAATGGCGGGCGTTCATCGATCCTCCAGTGTCTCCCTTACTTTGTCAGCAAGTTCCCGGACGGTGAACGGCTTCTGCAGGAACCTCACGCCCTCGTCGGCGAATCCCTTGTGGATAATCACATTGTCGGTGTAGCCGGACATGAAGAGGACCTTCGCCTTCGGGTAGAATTCCGTGACTCGGCGGTGGAGCTCCCTGCCGTTCATTCCCGGCATCACGATGTCGGTGACAAGGATATCGAGCCCGCCGCCGATCTTCTTCGCTATCTCGAGCGCCTCCTCTCCGTCAGAGGCGCAGTGTACGTCGTATCCTTGCTCCTTCAGTATTCTCTCGACCAGATTGAGGACGATCCTGTCGTCCTCGACGACGAGCACCGTCTCGCTGCCGCCGGCGGCGCTCTCTCCCAGCCTTGCGGATTCCTCTCTCATGATCGCCCCGCTGGTCGGCGGGAAGAGGAGCTTGAAGCTCGAGCCTTCGCCCGGTTCGCTGTAGACGTATATGTATCCACCGTGCTGCTTGACGATCCCGTAGACGACCGCAAGCCCGAGGCCCGTACCCTTTCCCCTCTCTTTCGTCGTGAAGAAGGGATCGAAGATCTTGTCTACGATACTCTCGTCCATGCCGGTCCCCGTATCAGATACCGATATCTGTACGTAGCTGCCCGGCTCGATTATAAAATGCGATTTTACGAGCCTTTCCTCGAGCTCGACGAATCCGGTCTCGATGATCAGCTTGCCACCGTCCGGCATCGCGTCCACGGCGTTTATCGAGAGATTGATCAGCATCATCTCGAGCTGTGTCGGGTTGGCCTTGATCTTCTTCTCGCCGGGGCCGAGGTGCACGGCCAGCTCGATATCCTCCCTTAGAAGCCTCTTGAGCAGCGGCTGGAGCTCCTCTATGACCTCGTTGACGTCGACCACACTCGCCTCGAAGACCTGCTTCCTGCTGAAGGCGAGGAGCTGCCTCGTCAGCCTCGAGGCCTTGATCCCCGTCTTGTGCATATCGTAAACGGTCGGATATACCGGATCGTCCTCGCTGATCAGGCTCAGTATCAGGTCGGTGCCCCCGATAATCGTCGTGAGAATATTGTTGAAATCGTGGGCTATCCCTCCCGCCAGCGTTCCGACCGCCTCCATCTTCTGCGCCTGCTGCAGTTGTTCCTGCAGTCTCCTGCTCTCTGTGATGTCCCGCATTGAACCCACGATTCTCAGCGACTCGTCTCCCTCCACAGGAATGAGTGTCGCCGTGATAGAAACGGGATGCACCGTCCCCTCGCTGTCGACCATATCGACGATGTAGTTCGTCACCGAACCCTTGGTGCGCAGTGTTTCTATGTATATCTTCCGCGCCTCAGGATCGGCGTACATGAAGACGGCGTTCTTCTCCAGGACATCCTTTCTCCTGACCTTGAGGATATCCTCGATGGACGGGCTGACCTCGACGACCTCCCCATCGAGTGTCGACTCGAAGTAGATCTCCCTGACGTTCTCAAAGATCCGCCTGTACCTGCTCTCGCTCTCGCGCAGCGCATCCTCGGTCCTCTTTCTCTCCGTTACGTCGAGGAACATCACGGCCATCTTCCCCGGAGCGGTCTGGAAGGCATATACTTCGAACACGCCTCTGATCTCTCCGTACCCGTAATCGACCTGCTCGGTCTGCCGCGGCTTGCCGCCGCGTGCCACTTCCCTGTACCTGTCGGGTATCTCCGTCTCGGCCAGCGGGGGAAACGCTTCCTCGATCGTCTTGCCGATAAAGAGGCTGTTGTCCACCCCCAGAATCGTATCGGCGGCAGGATTCGCGCCGATGAAGACAAGGTTCCCGTCATCTTCGAGCTGGTAGAGAAATATGCCCATCGGAGACGCCTCGACGATATTTCTGAACTTCTCCTCCGACTCCTTGCGCTTCGTGATGTCCCTCACTATCGCCTGGATGAAAACCTCGTCGGTCAGCTTGAGGCTGTTGAGGCTGACCTCGGTGTCGAACGGGGTGCCGTCGGCGCGTATATGCTGCCACTCGAAGAGCTGGAACCTGCCTTCGATGGCGGCATTTATCTTTTCCAGCGCCTTTTCCCGCGAGTCCCTGCCGTCGGGCTGCGTCGGAGGCGAGAACTCGTACGGAGGACGCCCGATGATCTGGTCGCGCGTACATCCAAACATCTCAAGGGTTTTGGGATTGCAGTCGACGAACATATCCTCCTTCATCAGGAAGATCGCGTCGTTCGCAAGCTCGAAAAGCAGCCTGTATCTCGTCTCGCTCTCTCTGAGCTCACGCCCGGTCTCCTTTGCCCGCGTGATATCACGCGCCACGGCGAATACGAGCTCGGCCTCGGGAAGGGGGAACGAGTTCCATTCGATCCATCTGTACGAACCATCGCTGCACCTGTACCTGTTCTCGAATCCGAGGATTTCTTCGCCGGCGGCGAGCCTCTTCCAGGCCTCGAGCGTCCTTTCGTGATCGTCGGGATGGACGAATTCGAGGGGCGTCCTGTCGAGGAGATCCTTCTCGTCCCATCCGAGAATCCTCTTCCATGACGGACTCAGATGGAGGAAGCAGCCGTCAAGGCCGGCGACGCACAGCATGTCGATAGAGAGATCGAAGAAGAGGTCACGCCAGGCGGAGGTGGACCCGGCATCACCAGCCCGCCCTTTCAGCTCCTTTATTCTTGCAAGAAGATCTTTCCTCGAAGAAATCTCCGGCATCGTTTACTCCCGTCAGAACGAGAAGAGAAGTCCGATTATCGATTCATATCCGCGAAACCTGTTCCTGGCGGCGAACTGGGCGTATCCGCGCCATTTGATCGCCAGCGGCCTGAAGATATATTTCACTTCATGGATCATATTCCCCAAAAAGCCGCGCCATAGAGGGACGCGGCCATGGCGATCGATTTTCCGTTGTCCCTGCCTGCCTACTTAGGCGGAAAGTTGATGAGCAGCTTTTCGACGACCTTGTTGATCTCGGCGTTCATCTTGTCCGGATCGGGACTGCCCGAGAGAACTTTCTGCGCCGTACCCCTCCAGATCAGGGTCTTGGTCTCGTAGCTGATGAAATCGATGAGCAGCGTCCCTTCGGTGTACTGTTGGACATCTATCGACTCGCCCCACGGTCCCCAGCACGGTACATCCCCGGCTTTCGAGGCACAATGATGTTCTGTCTGAATATCATTGTTTTCAGTAACTTATTATTATAGAAATAGGGTTGTCAAGATATATCCATGGATGCCCGGATGCGACGGGACCGGAGAAAAGAAGATGAAGAGACTGCCGATATACGTATTCATGCTCGCGCTCATGGCGACATCATGCGGCACGATAAACAACTACCTCGATCCCGAGGGGCCGAGGCTCGAAGGGGACTACGCGGATTGCGCCCCGCGGGAGACCGCGCCCGACACCGTCAAGGTCATCTCTTACAACGTCAAGTACGGTAAAAAGGTATCTACCGCGATCGAGGAACTCAGAACGGTCCCCTACCTGAGTCTTGCCGACATCATACTGCTCCAGGAGATGGACGGCGAGGGTGCCAGGCTCGTCGCCGACAGCCTCGACCTCGAATACGTCTACTACCCCGCATCGGTACACAAGGCTCACGGCAGGGACTTCGGCAACGCCGTCCTCTCGAGCAGGCCGACTCGCTCGTGCGCGCCGTCTCGAAGAACTATTCACACGTGATAATCGCGGGGGATTTCAACACTCCGTTCGGGAGGAATGTGAAGAATATCGCGAAGTCTTTCACCGCATCGGGATTCGTCAGGGCAAACTCGGGCGTGGGCTGGACGGCAAGAGTACTTCCATTCGGACTGTGGAAGATGGAGCTCGATCATATCTTCACGAAGGGATTCGAGGTCGTAGCCGCGGGGAAGTTCGAGGAAGGGCAGGCGAGCGATCATGTTCCGCTCTGGACGATCTTGAATCCGCTTCCGCCGGATCATCCCTGAGTACGCCGCAACTGAGCGCGGCAACTACCTGACCCTCTCCCTCTGCCGTTCGGACTTCTCCCCCGTAGCGAGGTGGAACACCACCCACGGATCGCTATCGCCGAACCCGAAATCCAGCCGCACGAGTCCGACATAGGGAATGATCAGCCTCAGCCCTGTTCCACCACCCCAGATGAAGTTGTCATCGAACTCGTCGTTCGTGTTCCACTCCGAACCGAAGTCTGTGAAGAGGGCGAGCTGCAGACCAAGCGAGGCGGTTACACCAAAGTATGTGAACGGTCTCGGCTGCATGAAATTCCACCTGTATTCTACCGTGTTGAGAAACTGGTTCTTGCCGACCTTTGTCCCCACATTATAACCCCTGATCAAGTTGCTCCCTCCGATGCCGAACGTCTGCCAGTTCGCCACATCGACTCCGACAGTGCCGGTGGTATACGTATATAGAGAAAACAGGCCCAGTGTATGGCCGCGCGCGAGGGGCTGGAAACGTCTCAGGTCGAAATTGCCCTGCCAGAAATCGCTGTCGGTGCCAAAAAGCCCCGACTTGATGATCTCGATATTGTTCCACCATCCGGCTTGCGGATTCGACCACAGGTCCCTGCTGTCGTACCCGACAACGAGGCTTCCGTATATGACATGGTCGATGTTCTCCGGGGACAGAGTCTTCCCGTCGCGATCGCTCTGGATCCCGTGATAGAACATACGTGCCGCCACCCTGCCGTTCTCCCTGACGTAACTCCTGACCAGAAGGTAAGCCTCGTTGGCAGTCTCGTCGAACTGGTGTATCGCGTTCTCCCTGCTGCGGTGATAATATTCGACGACGTATCCGATGTGATTTCCCGCCACCCACGGATCGCGAAGGTCCAGTTCCACTGTCAGCTCCCCCCCGAACCTGGCGACCCCGGAGAAATAGATCGCCTGCCCGAGCAGGTTGACCGACTTGAGACCGCCGCCGATCGACAGGCCGTTCTCATCGCTGATGCTGAGGCTTATGACGGGCATGTAGGCGAAGGTCTCCTTGACCTCGATGAATACGACGAGCCCCCCATCCTCGAGGGCTGTGTAGATCGCTATCTCACTGAAGATATGCAGGCGGTCGAGTCGCCCGTAGTCCTTCCTCTCGTTCTCTTTCGTGAACGGCTCTCCAACCTTTGTGGCAAGTTCACGTTCGACAATGTACGGCTTCGTCGTTTTCAAGCCGATTACTCTGATGTCGGTAACGACCTGGCCGTATACATGGGAATCGTCCGCTTGGGAAAACACATCGGATACGGCAACGGCGAGAAGACAGGCCGCGACGATGAGAGAAACGGTGCTTTTTCTCAACAAGGATCTTCCTCCATGCAAATCGATGAGTTCCTCAGCGTCACAGCGCCAGCTTGATATACCGACTCATCCTGTACTTGAATCCCTGGTAGGCAGGCGTGAGCTCGTTGAGCGTCTCGACGTCCTCGACCCATTTATTGTTCTGAAAAGAGTAATCACCGCCGAACTGGAGCATGAAGAATTTGACCGCACTGAGAATCCTCAGCCCTCCGCGCGATTCGCCGCCTGCCTGCCCCCCGTACAGTTCGAAGACCGCGCCGATGACTATCAGAGCGAATCGTGTTCGCATCCCTTTCCTTTCCCGGTCGTATCGGCGGGTGCTTCGGTTGCCACGGCGCTGCGCTCTATGAAATCCTCGGGCGTCTTTATCTTCTTTTTATAATGGTTGTACTTCTTCTCGATATGTCATGAGTTCACCGCCTGTCTACGCATGATATAATAACATTTCATTGTGCCTGGTGTGCTCAGGGAACTATACCGTTCGTCAGCCGCTCCCGCAGCGCCGGATTAACGTAGATGCTCATCCTGCCATCCCCGGACTCGAGTGGAAACGCTTCCCTCTCTATGACCTCGAGTACATCCTCGTCGGGGACGCCCCCATATAACCGGTCGTCGTACTGGATGACATAGAAGAACGGAGGCCCCTCGAGGCTGGCGATCGCCGCACCTGGATCGGCATCCACGTAGGGCGACTGCCAATAGCGGCCCGTCCTGAATGTGTAGAACGACACGGCCGGCCACTCCGGCGAGATGAAGCAGAGCCAGCGGGGATCGATATCTTCCAGACCGGGAGCAAGGGTCGCCGCTGCCTTCCTGTAGCCGGTCACATGATCTCGCGCCCTGACGATCTGGATGTCCCTGATCAATCCCCCGGCAATTGCGATCAACATCGCCGCCATGGCAAAGACTCCGGCGACACGGCGGCTCACGCGCGGCGCGAACGCCGGTATCATCACGGCTGCGGTCATTACGATCTGGATGCGCAGCATGTGAGTGCTGTATATGCGCGGTATCGCCCCGCCGTTGAAATCGAGCTGGACGGCGAGACAGAGAGCCATACCCATCGCGGCTGCCAGTACAGCATCCCAAATTCTTATGGTCGATCCTGCCGGCACGCCGATCAGCGCTGCTGCTCCCGAGCCGGCGAGAAGAAATATCGCCGGCATCAGCGGCAGGATATAATTGCCGCTCTTTATGGGGATAAATGACATCACGACCAGTGGAATCAGCCAGAGCATCGTCACTGCCGCAGCAGGCGATTCCCTGCGATTCCGGAGTACGGTCATGACTCCGAGGGGAACAAGCGGCAGCCACTGCCCGAACACCCTTCCGATCAGCAGGATATAGAAATGCCAGGGCCTGTGCCAGTACGAAGCGAAAGAGCCGCCCGCCACACGGTCGGCCAGGGAGAATCCCGTGTAGATCCCCAGCCAGTGCCGGAATGTGGCCGGGGAAAATATAAGACACAAGATAAGCTGAAGCGATCCAAACAGCAGTAATCCCGAGAGGGCTGTGCCGATAACGGGCAGCACGGACCTCCCGGACCTCTCCGGAGACAACTTCCGGAAAAACAGCAGGGCGCCCAGTGCCCCCGCCATCGGGATGGCGACAAGCCAGAGCTTCGTCAGGAATGCAAGACCGAACAGC
Organism: Candidatus Krumholzibacteriota bacterium; assembly: GCA_030609325.1. Lineage (GTDB taxonomy): Bacteria > Krumholzibacteriota > Krumholzibacteriia > Krumholzibacteriales > Krumholzibacteriaceae > JAUWCL01. The sequence goes on along the minus strand of JAUWCL010000011.1, from coordinate 26,398 downwards.
ATCCCGGCTGCAAATCCACGAGCCGGCCTGCCCGAACGGACCGCCTGGAGAAACAGGAATACGGCGGCGAGCGAAAGCGATACGAGCAGGGGCTCGGCGGACACGGTACGTCCGGTGTTAGCCAGCAGGGGCGTGAAGAGAAACATCAGACCGGCGAGCATCCCCGCCCTCCGATTACCCAGCTCCGATCCGATCAGCATCAGGAACAACCCGGAGACCGCCGCGGCAAGGAGGGTGACAAAACGCATCGGGACCTCACCGATTCCTCCTACAACGAGCGATCCGGCAAGGACCAGCGGATAGAGGAACGGCTTGTCTCCCGGCGGGCCGAGCGGGCTCATCGACGTGTTCACGATGTATCGGGGATCATGCAGGATGTTGCGCGCCATCACCCCGTAGTACCCCTCGTCTCCGCCGACGAGATCGTTCACGCCGAGATCCAGCGAGAGAAGGACGAGCACTATCACTGTCACCGCGAGGATGATCTTCCATCCGAACTTATCGCTCTTCCCGTTTTCCATACCGGACCATTATAGAACGGCGGCGGATTCAGAGCATAGAAAAAGCCGCTCCATATGAAGCGGCACTCGATATAAAAAAAGGGCTGCGTTTTATCGCAACCCTTGAAAAACCGGCGGCGTCCTACTCTCCCACGCAGTTGCCCACGCAGTACCATCGGCGCAGAAGGACTTAACTTCCGTGTTCGGAATGGGAACGGGTGTTTCCCCTTCGCTATCGCCACCGAAAAAACTTAAATGACAGCAGAATCGGGTAATGGAAGGACATTTTTACGAGATCAGGTAAAAAAACTGGTTAAGCCTCACGGCTTATTAGTACCGGTCGGCTGAACATGTTGCCATGCTTACACCTCCGGCCTATCAACCTTGTGATCTCCAAGGAGCCTTTAGGTAACTTACGTTACGTGAAGTCTTATCTTGGGAGGGGCTTCCCGCTTAGATGCTTTCAGCGGTTATCCCTTCCGAACTTAGCTACCCAGCTGTGCCCCTGGCGGGACAACTGGTGCACCAGAGGTTCGTCCACTCCGGTCCTCTCGTACAAAGAGCAGCTTCCCTCAAACTTCCTGCGCCCACAGCGGATAGGGACCGAACTGTCTCACGACGTTCTAAACCCAGCTCACGTACCGCTTTAATTGGCGAACAGCCAAACCCTTGGGACCTTCTCCAGCCCCAGGATGCGATGAGCCGACATCGAGGTGCCAAACCTCCCCGTCGATGTGGACTCTTGGGGGAGATAAGCCTGTTATCCCCGGCGTACCTTTTATCCGTTGAGCGACGGCCCTTCCACGCGGAACCGCCGGATCACTAAGACCAACTTTCGTTCCTGCTCGAGATGTCTCTCTCGCAGTCAAGCTCCCTTATGCCTTTACACTCTACGCAT
>JAUWCL010000011.1:0-20000 GCA_030609325.1 Candidatus Krumholzibacteriota bacterium | reverse complement strand
TGAAGACGAGGATACTCGCCGCCGACTCGAGCGTCATAAAGGAATACTACAAGCAGGACAGGATCCTGCTGAAGATAGAGGAAATCCCATCCGATGTGCAGAAGACCTTCCTCTCCATCGAGGACAGGCGCTTCTACAGCCATTTCGGGATAGACTTCTACCGCATCGCCTCCGCCGCCCTCAAGGACATACGGCACTGGGAGATCCGGGAGGGCGCCTCTACGATCACGATGCAGCTCGCCACCGATCTCTTCTTCACCAAGGAACAGACCTGGACGAGGAAGATCAAGGAGGCGCTGCTCGCCCTGAGGATCGAACGCACCTACTCGAAGGACGAGATACTGGAGATGTATCTCAACCAGATCTACTTCGGCGGCGGCGGGTACGGAATCGAGGCCGCCTCGAAGCGCTTCTTTGACAAGTCTGTACGGGAACTCGAGCTCCACCAGATCGGCCTGCTGGCGGGGCTGCAGAAGAACCCCTCCGGGTACAACCCCTTCCACCGTCCCGAGAGGGCCCGGAAGAGGCGCAACGTATGCCTGACGATGATGCGTGACTTCGAGGTCATAGACGAGGCCCAGTTCGACTCGCTCAGGACGAAGCCCCTTGATGTCGTTCCCCGGGAGAGAGGCGACGCCGATTTCGCCGGATACTTCACGGAGCATATCAGACAGATACTGGCGCAGAAATACGGTGACCAGACGATTTACCGCGGAGGACTGACCGTTTACACGACGCTCGACCCGTACCTGCAGGGGGTCGCCGAGGACAGCATGGAGACCTTTCTCACGCGCCTCGAGACGCAGCAGGAGTACGAGCTGACCCGGGCCGCCTACCTCGACACCATCGAGGCCGGATACGAGATAGCCCCCGACTACATCCAGTCCGGCGCCGTTGCCATCGATCCGCATACGGGCCATATCAAAGTGATGGTCGGCGGACGCTCCTTCCGCGAGAAGAAGTTCAACAACGTCCTGCAGGCGAAGCGCCAGCCCGGCTCGGCATTCAAGACCTTCATATATGTAGCGGCCCTTGACAACGGCTACAGCCCCTCCGACGTGCTGCTCGACACGCCGATCGTGATCGAGATGCCGAACGGCGAGGTATACAAACCGAGAAACTTCAGCAAGACGTTCCACGGCGCCGTCTCTCTGCGCTACGCCCTCGACAAATCGATCAACATCCCCGCCGTCAAGCTTCTCCAGAAGCTCGGCGGGCCGGCCGTCATCGGCATGGCGCACGACCTCGGGATCAGGAGCAGGCTGATGCCATACCTCTCACTCGCCCTAGGGGCCCAGGAGGTCACACTGATAGAGCTCACCTCGGCGTTCGGCGTGATGGCCGCCGAGGGGATCAGGGCCGAGCCCATGGCGATCCTCAAGATCGTCGACAGGAACGGCAACATCCTCGAGGAGTTCAGGGAAGAGCGCGAGGAAGTGCTCACCCCTCAGATCGCCTACATGGTCACCGACATGCTGAGTACCGTGATTAACGAGGGAACGGGAAGGAGGGCGCGGGCTCTCGGACTCAGGATCCCGTGCGCCGGCAAGACCGGCACTACCGACAATTACGCTGACGGATGGTTCATCGGATATTCGCCCGACCTGGTCGTCGGAGTCTGGACCGGATTCAGCCACAGGGTCATCTCGATGGGAGACGGCATGGTCGGCGCCAAGGTCGCGCTGCCACTCTGGACCTGGCTAATGCTGGCAGCTCACCCGGGAAACAGGGGCCGCGATTTCGACCGGCCCGACGGGATAACCGAAGCGATGGTCTGCGTCGAGTCGGGACTCACAGCCACCCCTTACTGCAGAAATGTCAGGCGCGAGATGTTCATCGAGGGATTCGAGCCGAAGAGGCAGTGCGACCTGCACAAGGTATCTGCCTACGATCTTCTGGACAAGGACAAGGATTTCAGGGAACTCGACAGGGAAGCTTCCGAGGAAAGGGAGATCCCCGACAGATAGAATCCTCCGATAAAGTCGTTATCCAGTCCCTTTCAGCTCCTGCATGATCTGCACACCGGAACTCGTGCCAATCCGGCTGGCGCCCGCCTCGACGAGATCAATGGCAACGGCGGCCGTCCTTATGCCGGCCGATGCCTTTACACCGAAATCAGGCCCTACGACCTCGCGCATGATCCTGATATCGCGCGAATTCGCGCCGGGAGGCCCGAACCCGGTCGACGACTTGACGAACCCGGCACCCGCCTCCACGACGGCACGGCAAGCGGTGACCTTTTCCTCGTCGGTCAGCAGGGCAGCCTCGATGATGACCTTGAGGAGGGCCTGGCCGCAGGCCTTCTTTACGAGCTCGATATCTTCCCGGACGAATTCCATATCACCCACCTTGACAGCGCCGACGTTGATGACCATGTCGATCTCGTCGGCCCCCCGCTCAACCGCGCACCGCGCCTCGAAGGCTTTTACCTCCGAATCGACAGCGCCGAGGGGAAATCCTGATATGGAGCATACCTTGACGCGCGTCCCCGAGAGCTCCTCCGCCACGAGAGGGACAAAGTGAGTGTTGATGCATGCCGAGAAGAAATCGTACTCGCGGGCTTCGGCGCAGAGATGCCTCACGTCGCCGTCGGTCGCCTCCGGCCTGAGCAGCGTGTGGTCTATGAGTCGGTTGAGTTCCATGACTTGTCCCCGGTCTACAGGCCGTCGTACACTCCGAGCAGGGACTTGAGGCTCTCTACTCTGCCACTCTTCATGTAGATCCGCACGACCCTCTTGCTGATCCTGCAGAGGACCTCGTAGTTGAGGCTTCCGTCCCACCCGGCAACGTCGTCGACGCTGAGCTCCTCTCCACCCTGGCTCCCGAATATGACGACCTCCTCTCCGGGAACGGGATCGTCGAAGCCGGAGAGGTCGATCATCGTCATATCCATCGTCACCCTTCCGACGATCGGCACCCTGGCGCCCCTGAAGAGGACCTCGCCCCTGTTCGACAAGCGATGGCTCATCCCGTGGCCGTACCCTGCAGCGATCACGCCTATGGTCATGTCGGAAGGCGCGATGTACGTCCGCCCGTAACTCACGCTCGAGCCCGCGGCGGCCTCACGCACGAGGAGAAGCCTCGACTTGAAGCTCATGACGGGCCTCACGTCCACCCTGTCCCGGAGCATCAGCGACGGCGAATGGCCATAGACGATGAGCCCCGGTCTTATCATGTTGAAGTGTGACGTTGAAAAATTGATTATCGCGGCGCTGTTGGCCGTGTGAACGTAATCGAAGGTTATGCCGGCGTCCGACAGCTCGTTGAGTATCCCCGTGAACGAGTCGATCTGGTCGTCGGTAAAATCAGAGTCGACGTCGGACGCGGGAAAATGCGTGAATATCCCCTCGAGGTCGAGGCCCTTCATCGAGGCCATCCTGGTGATCGCCTCGACGGCCGAGGCCAGCGGAAGACCGGCGCGTCCCATCCCCGTATCGACCTCGACGTGCATCCTGCATGTCGTCCCGCGCCTGGCCGCCTCGGCGGAAGCCGCCCTGGCGAACTCAACCGATGAGGCAGAGATGGCGAGGTCATTCTCGAGGACCTCGTCGAGCTCCTCGCGCAGGACAGGGCTGAGTATCAGTATCGGCAGCTCTATGTCCGCGCAGCGCAGCTCCCTGCCCTCGTCGAGGGTCGCCACCCCGAGCATGTCGACGCCGCAGTCGGCCGCCTGCTGCGAGATCCTCACCGCGCCGTGGCCGTAGGCGTCGGCCTTCACGACAAGGAGGATTCGCACGCCTGCGGGCACGAAATCGCGGACCCGCTCGATGTTCAGCACGAGGGCGTCGAGATCGACCTCTACCCATGAAGGAAACCTGTCCATACGGTCATTCCTCCCCGTCGCCCGCTCCGTTCCCGGAGCCTCCCCTGTATATGAACCGGTCGAGAAGCTTCACATACTCGGTCCAGCCTCCCTCGCCCCCGTTCTTTTCTATCGTCGTGAGAACGCCGCGTACCTGGGCGTCGAGATTGTCGAGGTAGTGAAGGAGCATTGCTTCCACCGTCATCGGCACAACGGGCGATCCGTGCTCGAGATTGCCGTGATGGCTGAGGATCATGTGCTTCAGTCTCAGCGCGAGCTCTTCCGGAAAGTCCGGGATCTCCCTGATCGCGCACTCGAGCTTCTCCGCACCGAGGGTGATGTGGCCGAGCAGCCTGCCGCTGTCGGAATAATTTATATGGTTGGTCACGGACAGTTCCTCAATCTTTCCGATGTCGTGGATAATCACGCCTGCCATGAGTATATCCCTGTCGATCCCGGGATATACCTCCGCTGCGCGGTCGGCGAGTCGCGTCATGTCGATAACGTGCTCGGCCAGCCCGCCCACCCAGGCGTGATGCCATCCCTTCGCCGCAGGAGCGCGGAGGAAATCATCGCGGAATCCTTCCCCGCCGAAGATACCCTCGAGGAGCTGCCTGAGATGGTCGTTCCCGATAGAGGCGATGATGTCCATGATCGACTGGAAGATCCCGTCGGCATCCCTCGCGGTGGTCGGGAGGAATATCGAAGAGTCGTACTCGCCCTCTTCGAGCTTCTCGATCCAGGCGACCTTGAGCTGGAAAGCGCCCTGATATTCGGTGATCTCCCCTCCGACCCTGACAACGTCATTTATCCCGATCGACGTCTCAGCCTCTTTCGTGGGCTCCCACCAGACCCCTTTCAGGACTCCGTCGCGGTCGCTGAACTGAAACAGGAGAAACTTCCCGCCGGAGAAATCCCTCCTGACCTTTTTTGATACGACCATTACCCGCTCTACCCTGTCCCCCACCGTCATCTTGTCCGTCATCTATCCTCCTGGAAATGATGCCTTGTTCTCACGGACATCCTAACCTAATCCGCACGGGGCTGAAGGGTCAAGTGTAAAAGCTGCACATACCCGGACCGGCCCGCATAAAAAAAGCGGCCCCGACATAACCGGGGCCGCATGCATTCCTGTCTCTCCCGGAACCGCTTAATGCGATATGACGGGCATTACGCTTCCGGCGTAACGGATGTACTTTAGCTCGACCGGACCGGCGATCTTACTGCTGGTGCGGTAGTTCCTCGTGCTCGTGGGCGGCCTGTCGCCGTAGCTGACCCCGCCGTCGAAGTAGAGGTTCTCGGCCATGAAGGCCTTGAGGACGAGCTCCATCTCGGGAGCGACTTCCTCGAGGAAGAATCTGATATTGGGGTAGTTCAGGACGTAGGCCATCTCGGGATCTCCCGACCACGCGACCTCTTCGTAGGTGACGACAGCCTTCTCTACCTTGAACTTCGTGTTGAAGATATCCTTGAGCTTGTTCGTCTGGGTGCTGAGCGAGCTGATGTCGATATCTTCGAACTCACCCTCGTCGAATCCCTTTACAAGCGGCGGGAAGGTAACTGCGTACGGCTCGCCGACTTCGATCGTGTCGCCGCCGACGACAAAGAAATCGACAGTGTAATGAATCATGGGGGAGTAGATCTTCCTCGCACCTACCACGAACTTCCTGCCCTCGACCTGCTTCAGCTTGTTCTCGATATCCATGCCGGCGAAGAACTCGATGAGATTCCCTTCCCTCACCATGGCGAGGTCACCGTTCGCGGCGATGAAATCCGGAGTGTCGAAGCTGAACTTGAATCCGGGGCTGGCGATCTGCGCATGGCCGGCTTCCCTCAGGGTAACCATCTGATAGGTCTCCTCGAGCTTGCCGCCACAGCCTGCTGTCAGACCGGCTACGAGTACGGTCGCAAGAACCGTCGAGATGAGCTTCGACATGGATACGCTCCTTTGTAGGAAGTTAACTGAATCTACCCTCTTGCGTTAAGCAGAAAGTATCTCACCTTACTGTAGACGAATTGTAACGCTGAAAAATTAATACTCTGTCTTCGGCATGTCAACCTTATTTTGAATTACAGATAAATCAGCGGGTTAGGACGATTTGCAGGCTCTTCCGGAGAGGTTCAGTGCGTGCCGGCCTCCTTGTCGGTCAGCGGTATGCCATAGACCCTGAATATCTCGCGTATCTCATGGTGTACCTCCATGTCGTCGGGAAGGGGGACGAGTCTCATCCTGCCGTAGTCCATCCCTCCCGAGGGTGACAGCTCCATGTCGATGCGTCCGAGATACTGCCCGAGCCCTCCCGTCGCCAGAAGGAGCGTCTTTCCCGCCTTCTCCGTTTTCTTCATCAGGGGCTTGCCGTGGCCGATCACGGCGATGTCGAAATCCTTCACCCTGGTGAGGAGATCCCTCGTCCTGTCCATCCCCATGTGGCTGAGGAGCACGAGAAAGTCGGCGTCCTTCTTCATGAGAGGAACGACCTTTTTAAGCGTACGCTCGACCGGTTCGACAGTGAATGTCGACCTGTCGATGTAGGCAGGAAACTTTATCGTCTCGTCTATGACACCGGTTATCGCTACGCGCAATCCTCCCTGCAGCGTGATTACAATATACTGTCTCCCGAAAACGGGCCGGCCCGTCGAGGGCTCGACCACGTTCGCGGCGATCATCTCGAACTCTGCGTTCTCCGCGATCGACTGCAGGAAGGGCAGGCCGAATATGAACTCGGTCTCTCCCGGCGTAAATACGTCGACGCCCATCAGGCTGAAGCTTTCCATCGTCAGCTCGGCCTCCTTCTTCGTGAAGGACAGATCGAGGCTGAAGGCATCCCCGGCGTCGAGGACAAGCACATCCCTCGATCCCTGCCGCACTCTTTCGATATATGTCGCCCGCCTGCCGAGCCCTCCCGAATCCTCCACCGTGCATCCGCACGAACGTATCCTGCCGAGCATGTCACTGGAGAAAATGACCGTGACCGAAGCGGGCTCGGCGCCGCCCCGGTCCTCTTCCCCTCCCCCACCGCAACCTTGTATCAGAGCAGCAGAGGCAGCAAGCATCAGAAGCGCCGCACCATATCGCAGGGGATCTCGAATCAGTCTCATCCGATGTTCCTTTCCTGTCCTGTAAAGTCGTCGACGACAGATTATATCATAAGGCCCCCGCGGAATTCCAGTGATTGCGCTTCCCAATATCGAACCAATATGCTTATTTATATACCGCTGAGCCGGTCCGCCGGTTCCCTATATCGGGATCGAAAGGAGCAAGATGACATCTACCACCCGCGGAGACTTCCGATTTTTCACAGCGGCCCTTGCCGCTGCGGCAGCCATCGTCCTTATAGCCGGATGCGGAGGAGCTCCACCCGACCAGCCTCCCGTAGATGCTGAACCCGAGGCCGCAGCACCACCCCAACCGGTGCTCATGGACGCCGAGGTGGCGGCGAAGGCGGGCGATTTCGATGCGGCGATCTTGATCATCCGGGAGATCCTTTCCGGGAACACCGACGACATCGAGGCGCTGAGACTCCTTGCGAGGGTGCAGGCCGCGGGCGGGGACCGCTACGGTTCGGCCGGTACGTGGGAAATAGTCGCGTATCTGGACCCCTACGATTCCGACGCCGCCTACGAGGTGGGAACGTCGATGGCGAGAAAAGGGAACTGGGAGGAGGTCAGGACGCGGATGATCTCACTCGACGCGGCGGGAAAAGCCGACGCCCGGCATTACCTGCTCGCCGGACAGGCCGATCTCGAGCTGGGATACAGGATGGAGGCCGAAAAATACCTTCTCAAGGCAGGCGATCTCGAGCTGGCACAGTCGCTGCTCGGGAAGCTCTACTACAACCGCGGGGACATCGACAACGCTGAAGATGCCTTTCTCATGGCGCTCGATATAAACGGCTCGAATTACACTGCTAACCTCCACATGGGATATATCAGATATCACGAGAGAAAATACCGCGGCGCGATCCGCTACTACACAGCCGCGCACAGGGCCGAACCCTCCGATCCGATGGCATGCCTCAGCCTGGCCGCCGCCTTTGAGAAATCGGGCGACCGCGCCTCGGCGATAGAATACTACCGCAAGGGGCTGGGCCTCGAGGGAATAGCGGCCTCCGAGCGTAAGAAAGTCTACACGACCACGGCGAGACTTCTCCTCGAGTCCGGGCAGACGGATGAGATCGAGAAACTCGCCTCCGCAGGCGTCAGGGAGTTCTCCAAAGCCGGCGGGCTCTATTTCTACTGGGGTGAGGCGCTCCTCAAGCAGGGCCGGAAGTCGGAAGCGAAGGAAAAGTACAAGATGGCGGCGACGGATACCCAATGGAAGGATCCTGCGCTCAAGAGATTTCACTCGATAAGATGAGGTGAAAGATGGACGGGAGAGACGGCAGCCCGGCCCGATCATTACTGACCGAACGGTGGATGACCGCTGCCATAGTCGTGATAACGCTGCTGTTCCTCTCGATTAACTGGTACTACTACAACAAGATACGATCCGCCCTCGACGACGAGTTCAGCATCAGGCTCAGGGCCCTCGCCTCCCTCGCCGCAGCCTCGATCGATCCCGACCGGGTGGAGACACTGTCTCCCGAGCTCGCCGGGTTCGGCGCACAAGACTCGAGTGTCGCGGCGCTCGATGCCCTCGCCTTCGAGTACGACCTCGCCAACATACAGGTGCTGCGCGAGGACGGCATCGTACTTCTTACGACAAGGCCCGACCTCTTCCCCCCGGGCGAGCTCTATCCTCTCTGGAACATGGATCACAAGGAGATCCTCAGGGCCCTCGACGGGACTCCCTCCTCGACCGGGCTCTACGAGTCGCCCGGCGGGGGATATATCAAGGCGGGGTACGCCCCCGTCGCTTCTGCGTCGGGGAAAGCCTCGATCGTCGTCGCCGCCGAAGCCAACGCAGACTTTCTTCAGGGGATGAGCGGACTCCGTGCTCTGCTGATAGTCGCGACAACGATGTCGCTGACCGGGCTTGCCATCTTCGTGTGGCTCGTCTCCAAGGCGACGGGATCACTGATCAGGACGAGGGAATCGCTGATGCATGCCGAAACGCTCGCGTCGATGGGCAGGATGGCGGCCGGGATAGCACACGAGGTGCGCAATCCTCTCTTTATAATACGCAGCAGCGCCGAGAACCTGAGGAAGGAACATCCCGGGGACGCGGAAGAGATCGACGAATACATAATAGACGAGGTGGACCGGCTGAACGGGATCCTGACCGACTACCTCCTCTTTGCGAAGAACGAATCGACCAGCGTCATCGAGACCGACCTTGTCAGGCTCCTGGACCGTAGCGTCAGGCTCGTCAGTGACCCGGGCCGGGATGGAAAGATAGCCATCGAGACGCAGTTCGCCGTCGCGGCGGCGCCTTTCGAGGGGGAGGAGAAGAAACTCCAGCAGGTCTTTCTCAATCTCCTGCTCAACGCAATCCAGGCGATGGAAGGATCGGGAAACCTCAGCGTATCGCTCTCGAGATCGAAGTCGGATTACACACTGGAGTTCGCCGATAACGGGCCGGGGATCCCGGAAAGGGATCTCGAGAGGGTGTTCGAGCCTTTTTATACGACCAGGCCGTCCGGCAGCGGCCTCGGCCTTGCCATCGCCAGGAGGGTCGTGGAAGATCACAACGGCGAGATCAGTATAGCCGCAGGCAAATACGAAGGTACGGTCGTGACCGTAAAGCTGCCGGTCGACCGCGCTGGATCAGGAGATACCGATGAGCCGAGTACTGGTAATCGATGACGAAGAGAAGATCACACGCATTCTGAAGGAAGCAATCGCGCCGGAAGGATACGACGTCAAAACATGCTCCGGTGCCGAAGAGGCCCTCCCTCTCATCGAGAAGGGCGACATCGACATCATCCTCTGCGACCTGCGCCTCGGGGGTATGGACGGCCTCGATCTGCTGCGCAGGTCGAGGGAGATCTCGCCGGGCACCGACTTCGTGATGATGACAGCGTACGCGAGCACATCGACAGCGGTCGAGGCGATGAGGCTCGGAGCGTACGAGTACCTCATCAAACCGTTCCAGATCGACGAGGTGACGCTCCTGCTCAGAAGGATATCGGAAAGGCGCGAGCTGATGATCGAAAACCTCGCGCTGAGGGAGAAGATATCTTTGACGGGCGGCGGCAGGATCCTCGGAGATTCCCCGGCTATAAAAACTGTGCTGGATATGATCGGCAAGGTGGCTCCGACCGCCACGCCTGTCCTCATCCAGGGGGAAAGCGGGACGGGTAAGGAACTCGTCGCCATCGAGATCCACGAGGGAAGCGCCAGAGCATCAAAACCCTTCATCGTCATAAACTGCGCGGCGGTCCCCGAGAATCTCCTCGAGGCCGAGCTCTTCGGATACGAGAGGGGCGCCTTCACCGGTGCAGTACAGAAAAAGCCGGGACAGTTCAAGCTCGCCGACGGAGGCTCCCTCTTTCTCGACGAGATCGGGGAACTGCCCCTCCCTCTCCAGGCGAAACTCCTCAGGGCGATAGAGAACGGTGAATTCCTTCCGCTCGGCGGCAATAAGCCGGTCAAGGTCGATGTGAGGATAATCGCCGCCACCAACCGCGACCTCGAGAAGCTCTCCGCCTCCGGAGGCTTCAGGCAGGACCTGTTTTACAGGCTAAACGTCTTCCCCATTCGAATATCCCCCCTGCGCGAGAGGAAGGAAGACATCCTCCCCATCGCGCAGGCCTTCCTCGCCGGCAGGGTGGCATCCGGTGAGATCTCCGGCGAGATCTCCGGCGACATCGTCGAGATGCTGAAGGGTTACTCATGGCCCGGCAATGTCCGTGAACTCCGCAACGTGCTCGAGCGAGCGGTCATTCTCTCCGGCGGCGGGCCGATCGAGCGTGAATATATCATGATCCCGGGAGAAGAACCGGACACCGGCGGCAACGGGCTCTCGGCGCTGGTCGGCAGGAAGAGCCTGGAGGAGATCGAGAGGTCCCTGATCGAGCTGGCCCTGGAAAAGGCGGGCGGCAACAAGAGCAGGGCCGCCGGACTGCTCGGGATCACGCGCAGGACGCTGTACAGCAGAATGGAGAAATACGGGCTCGGAAAGGGCGGAGATCAGTGACTTTCCCGGCGGGCCTGTGTACTCACAGGTCCACCGCAACTGTACCTGCAGGTACAGCAACCGGGATCCATATCGTCCGGATTATTATTTAATCGTTTGTGAAACAACGAGTTGAATCAGCGGGCGGCTCGTGGCATATATGTTGCGTGTTATGACTTCCGGCAACGGGAATTGAAAGGAGTCCCGCCGGATATGAACAGAAAGACAGCATACATGATGATAGCCGCGCTTCTGATCGCGGTCTGCCTGCCTTCAGGGAGCGCGTACGCGCAGTCAAGCAGCCGGGACGATCGTGAGACAGTACGTGAAGCGATCGAGCGTACCAACGAGGTCATAGCCTCCGCTCGCGAGATCGTACAGGATACAAGGAGTAGGAAGGCGCGGACGGCGCTCGAGTATTCGATGAAGCTCCAGAACAAGGCGGAGAACAGTTTCGACGCCGCCTATTTCAGTCTGGCATACAAGCTGACTACTCAGGCGAGAAGTGAAGCCTGGCATGCGATAAACCTGGCCAGGACCGACGCAAGGCAGGAGGAGCGACTCAAGCGTCTGGCAGAGTATACGACCGAGAAGCTCGTCATGCTCAGGGCGAGAATCGCCGAGACGGGAGTCAGGGATGAACGGACCCTGAGGCTCATGAACGAATCCCGCAGCCTCCTCGAAAAGGCCAGAATCAATCACCAGCAGCTTCGCGGCGAGCTGGCGCTCAAGCTCGCCGAGACCTCCTTCAGGCTCGCCAATCAGGCCGAGGAACGCTTCAGGAGATCCCTGAACCTCATGGAGATGTGCCGGAGAAGACTCGCCCTCCTCGAGAGGCTCTCCGAGAGGGCATATGCTCACTTCGAGGGATCCGGGGACGAGAGGGCCGCGACACAGTTGCGCAGGGCCGAGGAGCAGCTCGCGAAGGCCCGTAACACCTTCGCCGCCGGCAGGTACAACGTGTGCAGGATGAACCTCGAGAAGACCGAGAGGATCCTGCGCAACATAACGAGAAATACGGCGAGAAAACGCGTCGGCGATCCCGAGAACATGATGGCCGAGGCAAGAAGACTCCAGGCGAGGGCCGAGGAAATGATCGGCGCCCATGAGGGAGCCTCCGAGAACGCATACATGCTGCTCGAACAGGCCAGGCGGATGCTCGACCGCGCCGAATCAGAGATCTCGGAGGGCAACTCCGACGAGGCCCTGCGCCTGATGGAAGAGGCGAGAAGGATGCTGCGCACCGCCGTAGAGAAAGCCCGCTCCGACATGCCGCCCGAGCAGGCGGCCGGTGAGATTGACAGGGCAGCCGAGCTCGGCGAGTCAGTCAGGGCCACCCTGGAGCAGTGCGAGGCCGAAGGTGCCCGCAACCTCTTCGAGAGAGCCAACGAACACATGGTGCGCGCGAGGGAAAACCTCGACAACGGCCAGCGCGATCGCGCCGTCGCCGAGGCGAGGATCGCCCGCAACCTCTTCAACAGAATAAGGGAGATATGTGCTCGATGAGCGCAAGATATATGCGCTCGACGGCGCGCGCTGCCGTTCTGCTCGCAGCAACGAACCTGGCCGCGTGTGCTGTCAATTCCCCACCTTCCCCCTCCGGAGGCGGAGAATCAGTTATAGACACGATCGCTGTTAATGTCCAATCCCCCGACAGCGTTTACTTTACGGCGGACCACCCGGACTCTTCGGCCACAGCCGATTACGACCGGATGTTCCTCGAGATCCACTCGGATCTGACTGTCGCGCTGCGGGAACTCGAAAAATCGGGCAAAGGTGGAACAAGACTTGCCGAAATACAGTCTATTGTGAAAACAGCCGAGGAGTTTTATCTTGAGGGTAAACCCCTGATAGCCATCAAACTGTTGACTGAAGCCGAATTGCTTTTGAGGCAAGCTCCCTGATCATGAGAAAATTCGGGCTGCTCAGGGTGCTGGCACTGTCACTGGCGCCGGCGCTGTTACTTGTCATCCTTCTCTCCACCCCGCCCGCGGACGCGGCCGAGTTACGTAACCGTCTGCTCTCCGGGTACGATTCATTCATAGACAGGTTCACGCTCATCGAGGACGACACGACCGAGACTGTGCACGAATACTACGTCGGCCTCGATAACTTTCTCCTCACCGGAAGCGGCACGACAAAATTCACCCTGAGAAATATCTTCAAGTACGGCAACCAGACGATCGACAACGATCTCAACGGAGTATTCAACGCCGGTTCGCGAGCACGCGGGCTGATACAGCTGCGCGGAAACCTCCGCCTCAAGTTCTTCCGTGAGGGGAGCGACTACGAGTTCGGCAACGATTACACCCAGTCGAACATCCATCTCAAGCTCGGAAAGCAGTTCGGCGAGAAATGGTACGTGCTGTCAAAGACCAGGGCAGAGCTGGTCGATTTCGACGAAAGGACCCAGTTCGACTACGATTACCGCTATCTCGATACAGGCCTTGGAGTCGAGTCGGGCGGCTATTTCAACAGGTACCTGCGCGTCTTCACCGCGCTTGGGCACAGGGAGGCGCCCGACACGACCGCCCTGAGCTTCGACCGGTTCGTGACGGAGGCAGAGGCGAGACTCTCTTCCGGCCCGCTGACATTCGATCTATCGGTGCTCGGCGACAGGCGCGAGTACAAAGGGATCACCAGGAGCGACTACTGGTTCATTTTCTCCACGGGCGGGATCACCTGGACGAATATGAGCGGCAGGACACTCACCGTGAGGGTCGAATCGGAGCTCCTGTACTATGACACCCAGACGAGGACCTGGTTCAACAACCACTTTCTCAGGGGAAGCCTGCGTCTGAGAATCCCCGCGACCGGGATATCGTATTTCTACGTCGAGCCCAGGGCGGCGACCCTGCGGTGCGGGTCGTTCATCGAGGAAAGATACATGGAAGGCTCGATCGTACTTGGCTTCGACATCATGGGAAGCGAGCGTTACTGGCTGACCTTCTCCTGGGAACCGGGGTACCGCAGCTACTCGAGGAAGGACAATCCGATTTATTCGGACTTCAGTATCAACAGGCTCTCCCTGATGGCGAGCGGGACCTTCGGAAAGAGGTACGGGGCCAACCTCTTCGTATCGCACGACCCGGAAAAGCATACGCGAAGGACCGACGACTTCACCATCACGATGATCGCGGCTTCCATTTCGCTCACGTTCTAGAAATGAAAACGGGCGGAGACGATGTCTGCCTATCGAAAGATCCGTGTCCGTACCGGTCCGGCGCTCAGAATATCTCGGCAATATCCCTGACCCTGACCTTTTCTTCCTTCTCTCTGGCTTTCAGCCCGTCCTCGAACATCGTCATGCAGAACGGGCAGGCCGTGTAGATCGTGTCGACGCCGAGCGCGAGCGCCTCGTCAACTCGCTCCTCGTTTATCTGCTTCCCGATCGTCTCCTCCATCCACATCCTGCCGCCTCCGGCGCCGCAGCAGAAGCTCCTCTTTCCCCTGCGGCCGAACTCGGCCAATGCACCCGCGCCCGACCTTTTGATCAGCTCGCGCGGTTCGTCGATTATACCGTTGTACCTGCCGAGATAGCACGAATCGTGGTATACGCCCTTCGATCCGTTGCCGGTCCCTCCGAGCTTCCCCGCTGCGGCCAGCTCGAGAAGGAACTGCGAGTGGTGCACAACCGGCTTCTCGTATTCGAACTGCGGATACTCGACGCTGAAAGTGTTGAAGCCATGCGGGCAGGTCGTCAGTATCCGATTGAATCTATATTTATTGAGATTCTCGATGTTCGCCTCGATCAGCGTCTGTGCGAGATATTCATTGCCCATCCTCCTTGCCGTCTCGCCGCAGCAAATCTCTTCGACGCCGAGTATCGCGAAATCGACCTCCGCTCTCTTCAGTATGCCGACTATCGCCTTCGCGACGCTCTGACCCCTCGCGTCGAAAGATCCGGAGCAGCCGACCCAGAAGAGGACGTCGAACTCCTGCTTCCCGGCGGCGACGGGTACACCGAGTCCCTCGGCCCAGTCGGCCCTCGTCGAGAATCCCATCGACCACGGGTTGTAGTTGACCTCCATGTTCCTGAAAACCAGCTGCATCTCGTGCGGGAAGCTGCTCTCCGTCATGACGAGGTAGCGCCTCATGTCGACGATCTTCTGAACGTGCTCGATGAAGGGCGGGCACGCTGCCTGGCACCTCCCGCACTCGGTGCACGCGTAGAGGTCGAGGAGCTGCTTCCACGTGAAGTCCCTCACCTCTGAGTTGCCGAACTTCTCAGCCGACTCGTCCTCGAAGTCCATCCTGCTGAGCGTCCCCCCCGGTCCGAGGTTGCGGAAAAAGATATTCGGGACCGCGCCGAGGATGTGGATGTGCTTCGAGAACGGTATGAAGATAAGGAATTAGAATATGATCACGTGATGGATCCAGGCGAAGACCCTCTCGAGTATGTGCGGGTCTGCCTTCCCGTCGATCAGCCCGGCGACGACCGCCGATACGGGAGCGTACGCCCGGGCGACTTTCGGGGGATCCATGAGTATCCCCGTACCTTTCACCCCGAACATGAGGAGTATCAGGACGAAGATCAGGCAGAGGATGAACACCGCCTCTTTCTTCGCCTTCGGATCGTCGATCTGCAGGCGCAGCGGCTTGAGCACGAATCTCCGAAAGAGCGAGACGATGATCGCGCCGAGCACGAGCAGTCCCAGCACGTCCTGGAACCACGAGATCATTCCCGCGATCCTCGCGCCGAAGATCGAAGCGTAGCTGAATCCTGGAGAGATCATCCCGCCGATATGTTCGAACGTGCCGAGCGAGATGAATACGAACCCGTAGAAGATGATGAAATGTCCGATGCCCGCCAGCTGTGCGAGGACCCGCGCCTGCGCGCCGACGTAGACAATGACCGACCATATCCTCTCTCCCCAACGGTCGAACCGGTCTTCCGGCTTACCCAGCTTGAGCGACCTGACGAGCATCCTCAGAACGAACGCAAATGCCGACAGGACACAAAGCAATATCACCAGCAGGGTAATGCCTTCCGCGGTCATGACGCCTCCTCGTCAATCTGCCTTTTTACAGGATCTTCTTTATCTCCTCGGTCAGGACCGGCACGACCTCGAAGAGGTCGCCGACGATCCCGTAATGCGCCTTCTCGAATATCGGCGCGTTGGGATCCTTGTTGATCGCCACGATGACCTTGGAGGTCCTCATGCCGGCGAGATGCTGAATCGCGCCCGAGATCCCGCAGGCGATGTAGAGCTTGGGATTGACGACCTTGCCGGTCTGCCCGACCTGCAGGGGCTGCTCGGTGAAACCGGCGTCGACCGCCGCCCTCGACGCACCTACCGCGCCACCGAGCAGGTCGGCCAGTTCCTCGAGGATCTTGAAGTTCGATGCGTCCTTCATCGCCCGGCCGCCCGATATGATCACGTCGGCCTCGGTGACATCGGGACGTCCCCCTGCCAGGGGCACTATCTCGGTGGCGATGGCCCTGATCGCGGCCAGGTCGATTCCCGATCCGCGCGCAGTCACCTCGCCCCCGTCGCCCATCTCTTCTGCAGGAGGCAGGTTGTTCGGCCTTATCGTGATGAAAACGGGACGCCCGCCCGTGGGGGCGATCTCGATGTAGAGCTTGCCCGCATAGACCGGGCGCCTGGCCATGCAAGCCCCGTCCTCGAATCCGAGCTCGACACAGTCGCTGAACATCACGCCGTCGACCTTGGCAACGGCTCGGGCGCCGAGGTCGCGGCCCATGGCCGTCGCTCCGAGAAGGACGTAGCCGTAATCGCCTTCCCTTACCAGGTCGGTCAGTACGGTCGCATAACCCTCGGACGAGTAGTTGGAGGTCGCCTCATCGTCCACAACGGTGATCTTCCTGACGCCGAGACCGGCGAGCTTTGCCGCCTCTGCCTCGGCCCCGGTTCCGACGAGAAGCGCGTCGATCGAGCCTCCCGTGCCGGCTGCGATCGTCCTGGCGCCTTGTACGAGCTCCTTTGCTACCTTTTTCAGTTCTCCGTTCCTTATCTCTCCGAATATAAGTATATCTCCAGTCATCACAGAATCCTCCACCGGTTATATGACCTTTGCCTCTTCGCGCAGCAGCCTGACAAGCTCCCTGACGGCGTCGGGAGTCTCCTCGGCCTCCACTATCCTGCACTCTCCTCCCTTGGGAAGAGGCAGCCATTTCAGGACCCTGCTCCTGCCCCCGCCGGGGACCTCGGAGAAGCCAAGGTCGGCGAGGCTTTTCTTTTTTATTTCTTTCTTTTTGGCCTTCATGATACCGGGCAGTGAAGCGTAGCGGGGATCGTTCAGTCCTTTGTCGCAGGAGACGATCACGGGCAGTGACGTCTCGACCTTCTCGTCGCCCCCCTCTATCCTCCTGCTGACCGTCGCCTTCGCGGCGTCATCGGACAGCTCGAAGGCTGTGGCAACGCTGACCTGCGGGATGTCGAGCATCTCGGCCAGGATGCAGTGCACCTGGGCCATGTCGTCGTCTATCGCCTGCTTCCCGCAGAATATTATGTCGAATCCCTCATCGCCGATTACCTTGGCCATTATCGAGGCTGTTGTGAACGGCCCGGGATTTGAGAGAGTCGCGTCGGCGATATGCACGGCATCGTCGGCGCCCATCGCAAGAGCGGTCCGGATCACCTCGGTGGCCTCATCAGACCCCATGCAGACAACCGTCACCTTGCTGTCGCCGCCTGCCTTCTCCTTCATCAGCAACCCTTCCTCGATGGCGTACTCGTCATAGGTATTGATGATGAACTTGACCCCATCCTCCCTGATCCCCGTACCCTCCTGGTTGATCAGTATCTTTGTTTCCGAATCCGGAACGCGTTTGAGCAGCACGATTATCTTCAAGACGCTCCTCCTTTCGCCGGTCCTGTCGCGATGCGTCAGGCCGGGTACATCTGCTCGTATTCTTCGAGTACCTTCTTCGAGATCACTATCCTCTGGATCTCGCTCGTTCCCTCGTAGATCTCCAAGACCCTCGCGTCCCTGAAGAACCTCTCTATCTTGAATTCTTCGGTGTACCCGACGCCGCCGTGGATCTGCATGGCGTCGTAGACCGCCTCGTTCGCTATCCGGCTGGCGAACAGCTTCGCCATCGACACTTCTTTCGAGCACGGCCCGCCGGCGTCGCGGAGCCTCGCCGCCCTGTACGTGAGAAGGCGCGCCGCATCGAGGTTCGTCGCCATGTCGGCGATCTTCCAGCGGGTCGCCTGGAAATCGACGATCCTCTTGCCGAACTGCCGCCTCTCCCTCGCGAAGAGCACCGCCTCGTCCAGCGCGGTCTGGGCGATCCCCAGAGACTGGGCGGCTATTCCGATCCTTCCCCCGTCGAGCGACCCGAGGGCGATCTGCATCCCCTGACTCTCCTTGCCTATCACGTTGGATGCCGGCACCCTGCAGTCCTCGAATACAAGCTCGACCGTCGTGGAGGCTTTCATTCCCATCTTGTGTTCGACCTTGCCGATCGAAAAACCGGAAAAATCCGGCTCGACGGCGAAGGCGGTCAGGCCGCGGGTCCTCTTCTCCGGATCGGTACAGGCAACGACGAGGATCACGCCGGCTTTATCTCCCGTCGAAATGAGTATCTTCGAGCCGTTGAGGATGTATTCGTCCCCGTCACGCACAACAGACATGCGGATCGCCGCGACATCGCTCCCCGCGTTCGGTTCGGTCAGGGCGTAGACGCCGATTGTCTCGCCCGAAGTCATCCGTGGGAGGTACTTCTTCTTCAGGCCGTCGCTTCCCCACTTGTATATGATGTGATTGGCGAGCGAGTTGTGGACCGAGACGGCGATCGCGGTCGAGGGGCAGACTCTGCTTATCTCTTCAAGGGCCAGAACGAGGCAGAGATTGCCGAAGCCCGCTCCGCCGTACTCCTCGGGCATCGTCATCCCCATGAAGCCGAGCTCGGAGAGCTTCCGGTAGACCTCCTCCTGGAACACCCCGTTCCTGTTGGACTCCTCGACGACCGCCGCGATCTCCTTGCGGGCGAAATCGCGCGCTGTCTTCTGTATCATCCGTTCTTCTTCAGTAAGCTTCATGCACATGTTTTTCCCTGAAAAAAATTGTCAGGTACGGTCGCGGGCACAACTCCCCTGCGTGCGAGAGGATAGAAGATACTATAGCCAACGTCCCGGTGTCAATCATTCATGAACGGCTCCCGGCGGGCAGGATACCTCATAAATCCCCACCCTCCGCGTATTTACGAGTTGCCATCGGAGGCTCGATGGCATATAAATATTTATCTGGAATCATACAACAGAAGGGGGCATGCCTGTGCGCGGCCATAACAGCAGGAAAAAGAAAAAGAAGGCGAAAGAGCCCGCAGAGGATAAGCAGGCGGGGAAAAAGCTCGACAACCAGTGCGACGACTGCATCCCGGCGAAGTGCTGCATGTACTTCTCCGTCGAGATCGACGAGCCGGAGGACATGGGCGACTGGAACGACATGCTGTGGATCCTCGCCCACAGGGACGCCGAGATCTACATGGACGACGACCGCTGGTACGTCCTCGTCAACAATCCGTGCAGGTTCTACGATCCGGTCAAGAAATGCCTTATCTATACGAGGCGCCCCAGGATATGCCTTGGACATACCTGGGACGACTGTGAGTTCAGGGACGATTACAACTTCGACCTCCATTTCCACAGTTACGAGGAGATGGAACGGTACATAAGAAACAACGTCGAGGAGAAATGAGCGGTCCCTTCTCTAGATGCCCATGCCACAAATAAAGGGCGGTGCAACAACGCCGCCCCTTTTCTTTCGTCATGTCGCACGGATGAACATTAAGTGTATTTTGAGCATGACCGGCATCGTGGTGCCTGCAGCTCCCGCTGGCCTGAATGATCCTGAAAATATCTTCCATAAATAGCGATTTTTCGAAAGATTTTCGAAGATTTCCCTTGACGCGATTTTCAGCCCCTTTTCCCGAAAGTCCGTGACCCGCCCTGATTTGCGCCCTGTGCGAACCTCAGGGCCTATTCCTGCGTGCTTGTCGAAAATTCCGACTTCATCCTTGCCTCGGCCTGAGTTCTCGCCATATACGCGATCTGTGAGCCTGCCGAAAACCCGTGCTATAATACTCCCTGAGGGGGGCAGATAAGACTTCTAACTGGAGGTAGTGACGATGACGACGATGAAGAAGCCCTGCGACCAGTCTGGCATCCCCGG
>JAUWCL010000056.1 GCA_030609325.1 Candidatus Krumholzibacteriota bacterium | reverse complement strand
TCAGGGCGAGATAGGTGCAGAGCCCCATCACGAAGGCGCTGAGCGCGTAGACCTCCGCCTCGATCGCGTCGGTCCAGTATGTGTCGCTGAACATAAGGAAGAGCGCCCCGATCAGCCCGCCGGCGTGGGCGGCGATCCTGTCGGCCGCCTTTCCGGCGCCGTCGAACATGAGCCGGACGACCTCGACAATGATCAGGTAGACCATCGTGACGCCGAGGGCCGCCGTGAAGACCGAGAGGAGATTGACCCTCTGGGCCACCGACAGGGCGAGAGGAAGCATCGCGAAGACCCGCCCGACAAGTACGTACAGGGGTGTTCCGGGAGAATGGGGGATCCCGAGAATATGGGAAACGGCGATGAACTCGCCCGCGTCCCAGAACGAGACGCTCGCCGCCATCGTCATCATGTAGATGATGAGGCTCGTCAGGAATATCAGAGCCGCAAGCAGGCGGCGGACAGCGTTATCGGACATCGCACGGTCCAGTCGCAACAGGCCAAAACCCGGTTTAACCCGATTAATTTATTATAATTCCATGGGTATTGGAAGTCATTTTTGTTCGGCCGGGCCGGAGGTGTCGGGCGGCTCTCCGATTCCGAACTCGTCGTAGATGACCTGATCGAAATTTTCCAGCAGCTGGCGGAATTCCTTGTCCCCGGGATGCCTCTCGAGCCATGACTGGATAAACCACTTCGCCGCTTCGCGCCGGCCCGCCTTCGCGGAGATGTAGAAGCCGTTGGCGTAGAGGTCCCTGTGGCCCGGAGTCGCCTGTATCCCCCTGCGGAGGATATCCACGGCCTTTTCGTGCTCGTCGTTCTCCTCGTATATCCTTGCCAGGCCCAGCCAGAACTCGCCCCGGTGCGGCTCCGCCTCGAGAACCAGCTCGTAATGCTCGATGCCGCGCTCGACCTGGCCCGTCCTCGCGTAATAGAGGCCGAGGACCCTGTCGGGGAAATCGAAGTCGGGCTTGAGCTGCGCCGTGAGTTCGGTCCACCTCAGGGCCTCCTCGTAGTCCTTCTTGAGCGCGTTGAGCCTTGCCAGCTCCATCGAGGCGACGGCGAAGTTCTGGAACATGCCCTGCGTGTACCGGGACTTGAAAGTCGATTCGTCCCTCATGCCGTCGGGCCGCAGAACGCCCCGGAACTCGAATATATGCTCGAAATTGCGGCGGAGCATGAACTCGCTGACCTGGTACTTCTTCTTCTTCGTGACGAGCTTTCGCGCCATCCCCTGCATCTCGAGGTGATCCGAGTAAGGCTTCCACGCCTCGTGCGGGACGGTGACGGCGAAGTAGATCGGCCGTTTCCAGTTTGTCTCCTGTATGATGTGCTGTATCGTGAGATCCTTCTTCCATGCGACCCCTCCCCCCTTCAGGGACATAGGCCTGAGCCTTTCGATCTCGGCGTCGGTCAGCGATATCGGCATGGCAGGCTTGCGGTCGCGCAGCTGCTTTATGTACCAGCTCGTGTTGAGCAGCTGCAGGTTGGCTACGTTGACGTCGGGCCTGAATCCCTCGACCATCTGTATGTACCACAGAGGATATGTGTCGTTGTCCCCGTTGGTGAATATGATCGCGTCGGGCTCGAGCCCCGCGAGTATGTTGTAAGCGTAATCCCTCGGG
>JAUWCL010000004.1 GCA_030609325.1 Candidatus Krumholzibacteriota bacterium | reverse complement strand
GGAAACAGGTTCCGGGCATGTAGGATCGGATAAGCACCTGTCAACCTCCCTGCAGGGGATAGCGAACAAGGCGAGACGAGAGCCGAAGCATCGGTTCCGTGACCTGTATCGGTTGCTCGATGAGGACTTCCTGCGCGAGTGCTGGCGTGGTGTGCGCAAGAGCGCAGCGTGTGGAGTGGACCGGGTGAGCGCGGCGGATTATGAACAAGATCTCGACGTGAACATCCGGGAGCTTGTTGAGCGATTGAAGCAGAAACGGTATCGAGCAAAGCTGGTACGTCGGCAGTGGATACCGAAGGGTGGCGGCAAGCTGCGCCCTCTGGGCATCCCTGTCGTGGAGGACAAGCTGCTGCAGGTGGCCGTCGCGCGCATCCTCTCAGCGATCTACGAGCAGGACTTCCTTCGTTGCAGCTACGGGTACCGACCTGGTGTCGGCGCTCACGACGCCGTGGACAAGCTCACGGTGAAGCTGCAGTTCGGGAAGTACAACCACATTGTGGAAGTAGACCTGGAGAACTACTTCGGGACGATCGACCACAAATGGCTGCAACGGATGTTGGCTGAGCGGATCGACGATGGGCCGTTTCTGCGGCTGATCGGTAAGTGGCTCAAGGCCGGAGTGCTGGAGACGGACGGCCAGGTGGTACATCCCGCGACGGGGACTCCCCAGGGTGGAGTGGTCTCACCTGTGCTTGCAAACGTGTACTTGCACTACGTGCTGGACCTTTGGTTTCATCGGAGGGTCGCACGGCGCTGCCGCGGTGAGGCGTGCCTGATCCGCTACGCGGACGATTTCGTATGTGCGTTTGAGCGAGCGGATGAGGCGGATCGATTTCTGGTGGATCTCGAGACTCGCTTGGAGAAGTTTGGGCTGTGGCTGTCACGAACCAAGACGCGGAAGCTGAAGTTTCCGCGGACAGGCGATGGACGGGCATCGTTCGACTTCCTGGGTTTCGAGTTTCGCTGGGGTCGGGACCGTCGGGATCGTCCTCATCTGAAGCGCCGGACGGCGCGAAAGAGCCTTCGGGCTTCATTGCGACGTTTCACCGATTGGTGCCGGAGTAACCGCCATCGTCGGCTCGGCGATCTCTTTCGAGATCTGAACCGGAAGCTCACAGGCTATTATCGATACTTCGGGATCTACGGCAATGGTCGTTCCCTGAGTCAGTTCCATTTTGCGGTGGTGCGAATTTTATATAAGTGGTTGAATCGTCGGAGTCAGCCCCGGAGCTACAACTGGGTCGGATTCCGTGCGGTGCTTGAGCACTTTGCGATATCGCAACCCCGCATTTGGCGTACCGCTACGAAGGCTGCACGCTGAGCCTTGCTGCGGAAGCGAGAATCACTGAGGAGCCCGGTGCGGTAATTCCGCACGCCGGGATCTGTGCGGGGGCCGTTGGGTAACTGGCGGTTCTACCGCGATGGCATCATCTTTTGTATCATCAACTCCAGATGTTGTGGCGTTATGCTTTTTATGCCAGAGTTTCAATTCATAATCTCGAGCCGCTTTTCCAATCAGGTAAAATACTAAAAGTGTTACAAATGGGAGTTTGAATAAGTATTCGTCTATCTCTAAGAGAATTGCAACAATCAATATCACGGCTATGCCCACCATCGCTACTATGTCAACAATCAAAACACGCTTTTTCATTTGCATCTCCGATTCAGTATCCTTTGCCAAAAGAAATGTAAGCCTAACGGCCTGCGGATGGTAATCCGCGCCAACGTACGTTTCACCTGCGAGCGCGTACGGCGCTTAACGCCGGGTTGGTGCACCGCTTGCCACCGCAAGCGGCGTGACAAGAGCGCTCGTCAGGTGAAACGGTTGTTATGCCGGGTTTTCATTGAATGACCTCTCCTGAAAACCTATCTCGATTCGTCCAGAATGTACAGACAGGACATACCGATCCATCGGGGTAGTCCTTTCCTTCTTCATGAGGACAGCCAATTATCCTATCGGCCAGCACAACTGACTTTGCACCATGAAGGCGAATGAACTCGCTGATTTGCCTGGCAATATCCGGATCAGAACGAACGTCGGCTCTATTCGAATGCCACCGCTCAAGAAAAGCGGGCTCTCCGCCTTCATGCTCAATGATCCCAACCGCAACCTTGGAGGCTCTCTTATCATCTGGACCATAGAATGCTACGGTAGCTATTGGGTATCCGCGAAAACCCTTGCGGGCCATCTTGCGAAGACTGTTTCCTGCTTCGGTTCGTTTTGCCATTTGCTTCCCCAGCCCTCAGCACAACATTGGCTTCACCTGCAAGCGGGGCTGGCGTGGCTTGTGCGTCAGCACAAGACGTGACAGACGCGATTGACTGGTGGAAGCGCTTGTTATACTGGTTCTTGGTTCTCCTTCGAATATTGCCACAACGCTTGATCCAACTCTCTCATATCAAGATGCGCCCGAGTTGCTACTATGCGGCAGAACTCTACGTATTCCCACCAGAAACCGAATGTATATTGTTTCGGCACATCCATCGAGATCGACCAGAGTGCACGGAAATCGACAATTGGGTATGGATCCTTGTGAAAGAAGTGTAGCACTACTGATGCGGTTGGCCATTGGACTCCATCAAGAAGCGTCAAAACCTCAATCCTGGTACGCTCTACCTTTGATGTGAACGCAATTGCCGAGATCTCCTGCACATACTCCTCGGAATTTTTCTCCATGTACCTAGCACTGCGAGGTGCCTTCCAGCGCGCGATCGTCCGAAGCTCCGACTTTGTTAAGCATCCGCGCGCGACGATGCCGTCTTTCATGTCGAACAAGTCGATCTCGTCGTATTCGTACTCGTATCGCTGAGCCAGTTTTCTCAATTGGGCTGGCTGGCACCGCAGCTTATGTTTCATCTATTCCACCCTGTATAACGGCTGCGGATGGTAATCCGCAGCCGTTGGCGCGGACCGAGCACCCCCTCCATTTCATCGCCTATTCTTCTTCTCTTTCCTCATATCCGGCGCGAGTGTCTACGCCAACATATATTATACGGTCTGGATAATATTATCAGCAGAGCGTTTTCTGTCGTATAAAAAACTGTCATTCACTATCATTTTCGTTAATATTCCTTTGTTTCCAGTCATTTAGGATTTTTGCCCTTCACATCCGTTTGTTTATGCGGTCTGCATAAGTCAATTACAATTCATCGAGCGGGCTTCTGACGCCATGGTCCCTCTTGTTGAGGACGTGTGTATAGATCATGGTCGTGTTCACGTTGCTGTGTCCCAGCAATTCCTGGATCGTCCTGATATCGTAACCGGCTTCAAGCAGATGCGTGGCAAATGAATGCCGGAATGTATGACATCCCGCGCGCTTCGCGACACCGGTCATGCGGACCGTTTCCTTGACAGCCCTCTGGAGAATGGTTTCATGCATGTGATGCCTGCCATCTCCATTCTTTCGAGGCGTTTGGATACTTGCGATCCAGGGCGGATGGAAGCTGAACGCGACCCCAACCGTCCGTGAGCATGGATCTCTTTTACTTTCTCGAGGTGTCTCAAGAGTGGGGTTTTAAGCGAGGCTGGGAGCATCGTAATCCGGTCTTTGTTTCCTTTTCCGCTGCGAATGAGTATTTCACACTGGCTGAAATCAATGTCCTGTACACGGAGATCCAGGCATTCCATCAGCCGGATCCCTGTGCCATAAATCAGTGAGACCATGAACCATTTATCACCATTAAGATGTGAAAGGATGGCCTTTACTTCTTCTCGGCTCAAGACGACGGGAAGATGTTTTGGTTTCCTCGCCCGGATAACATTACCAAGATCTCCGACACCGACTCCGATAACATGTCGATAGAGGAACAGAAGCGCGGACAGTGCCTGGTTCTGTGTGGAAGCGCTGACCTCGGGGTTCGAGCGCCCTGAGCCGTGTCGCGCCGGTTCTCGCGGCAAACGATAAATCACCACGCGCTGATGTCTGTCCGGGCAGCCGCGTACATCTTCTGTCGCCTTTCGAACTTATATGCATGTGAGTCCCCGCGGGAGAAATCATACTTTTCGTGTAAAACCCTGTCAAACGCATTCATCAGGTGGAGCGTGGAGGCTCCCCTTTTTTATCCGGGACGGCTAAAAACAGTACGATTGTATTGATCAAAATAACCGGGAATTATTCTTCCCCGTGTAGTATTGTGAGGGTGGTGGTCCGGCGGCCGTCCCCCTTTATCTGCTGCAAGGGAACGATCAGGAGATCGCATAATGAACAAACGCTCAATGGTCCGGGTCATCGCCGCCTCGGCGCTGCTGGCGGCCTTGCTCGCCGGCGGGGCTGGAGGGACGGAAGGAGAGAACATGCTGCCGCTCGACAAGCTGTCTATACGGATAATCTATGACAATATCGACCCCGAGGAGGGGTTCGAGGCACAGTGGGGATTCTCGTGCGTGATCGGCGGGGCGGACAAGACGATCCTCTTCGATACTGGCGGCAAGGGCGATGTTTTCATGAATAATCTTGCGGAGGCCGGCATCTCGCCGTCCGATATAGACATCGTCGTGATCTCGCACGAGCACTGGGACCACATAGGCGGCCTCGGCGCATTCCTCGAGAAGAACCCCGAAGTGGAAGTATATGTCCCCGCGTCGTTCTCGAAGGAATTCAAGGAGGGCGTGAAAGGCAGCTGCTCCGGCCTCGTCGAGGTGAAGGCCCCGGTGGAGATCATCCCCGGAGTATACTCGACCGGCGACATGAACGGTCCCGTAAGGGAGCAGTCGCTTGCGCTTGTCACAGATGGCGGTGTGGTCGTCATCACCGGATGCGCCCATCCGGGAGTAGACAGGATCGTGGAAAAGGCCGTTGATGTGACTGGAGAGAATGTCCTGTTTATAATGGGAGGGTTCCATCTGCGGGGTGCGGAGAAGACGAGGCTGGACGAAATAACCTCCGTGTTCGATAAGTGCGGGGTCAGGTACTGCGGCGCTTCGCATTGCACCGGTGACGAGAGCATCGAGTATTTCATGGAACGGTACGGCGACCGCTACGTGAGGCTTGGAGCCGGCAGGGTGATCAGGGGAACCGATTTCGACAGGTTCTGAAGGGAAGATCCGCATATGAAAGACAGCCCCGGCGGGAACAGGCTGGCTGGTGAGAAGAGTCCCTACCTGCTCCAGCACGCCAAAAACCCTGTCGACTGGTACCCGTGGGGAGAAGAGGCATTTGCCGCGGCCACGGAGCAGAACAAGCCTATCTTCCTCTCGATCGGGTACTCGTCGTGCCACTGGTGCCACGTGATGGAGCACGAGTCGTTCGAGGACGAGGCGGCAGCCCGCCTGCTAAATGAGCATTTCATCTCCATAAAGGTCGACCGCGAGGAGCGGCCCGACATCGACAACATCTACATGAAGGTCTGTCGGGCGATGAACGGCTCGGGGGGATGGCCGCTGACTGTATTCATGACCTCCGGCGGAAAACCCTTCTTCGCCGGAACATACTTCTCGAAGAAATCGAAGTACGGCCGTCCCGGCATGCTAGAGCTAGTCCCGCACATGGCGTCGCTCTGGAAGAACGACCGCGGGAGGCTAGAGAACATAGGCGATAACGCGGCGGCATCGCTGGAGAGCTTCTCATTCACCGGCGACGAGAGAGATCTCTCGGAAAAGACGCTCGCGACGGCATACTCGAGGCTCGAGGCCTCGTACGACGAGGTCCACGGCGGCTTCGGCGGGGCGCCGAAGTTCCCCACGCCGCACCAGCTCTCGCTGCTGCTCAGATACTGGCACAGAACCGGCGAGGAGAAGGCGCTCGCGATGGTCGAGCGCACATTGAGGAAGATGTGCGGCGGTGGGATAAACGACCATCTCGGAAAGGGATTCCACCGGTATTCGACCGATCCGATGTGGCTCGTACCGCACTTCGAGAAGATGCTCTACGACCAGGCGATGCTCGCAATCGCTTATCTCGAGACTTACCAGGCGACGGGTAACGGGTTCTACGGTGCCGTCGCGGCGGAGATATTCGAGTACGTCCTGCGAGATCTGACCTCGCCCGAGGGCGGCTTCTACTCGGCCGAGGATGCCGACAGCGAGGGCGGGGAGGGTACTTACTACGTCTGGACGAAGCGGGAGATCATGAAAGCGCTGGGGGAGGAGAACGGGAAGATCTTCTGCATGCGGTACGGGGTCACCGATTACGGGAACTTCGAGGGGAAGAACGTCCTACATATATCAAGCGATGCCGGCGCTCTGGAAGGAACGCTCGGGAAAACACAGGACGAGCTTCATGACGCCGAGGAAAGGGCACGCGCGAAACTCCTCGAGATTTGCTCGAGGAGGCCTCGATCGATGCTCGACGACAAGATTCTCACCGACTGGAACGGGCTGATGATAGCGGCGCTTGCCCGGGGAGCGAGGGTCGCCGGCAGGCCCGATTACGCGGAGGCGGCGGCGAAGGCGGCCGGCTTCATACTGGGCGGGATGCAGACCTCCGAAGGCAGGCTGCTGCACCGCTTCCGCGACGGGGAATCGGCCATACCGGGATACCTCGATGATTACGCCTTTCTCATATGGGGACTGATAGAGCTGTACGAGGCGACGTTCGAGGCGAGATGGCTCTCCGAAGCACTCGATCTGACCGGCTCGATGATTGAGCTCTTCGGCGACAGCGATGATGAAAAGGGCGGATTCTTCTTCACCGGCAGCGACGCGGAGAAGCTCATTGTCAGGACGAAGGAAACATACGACGGCGCCGTCCCGTCGGGAAACTCGGTCGCTGTGCTCTGCCTCCTGAGGCTCGGAAGGATAACGGGCAGGACCGATCTCGAATCGGCCGCGGACACACTTCTAGAGGAGTTCTCGGGGCTGGTCTCCGGGTCCCCGACGGCGTATACGCAGATGCTGATCGCCCTCGACTTCGCCCTGGGCCCGGGCAGGGAATACGTGATTGCCGGAGAACGGGGAACGGGTGATACGGAATCGATGATCCGCATACTGGCCGAACGCTTCATGCCGAGGTCGGTAACGCTCTTCAGGCCTGTGGGAGAGGGAGCGAGTGAGATCATTGCGATCGCCCCGATGCTCGAAGGTATGACTGCTGTAGACGGGGAGCCGACCGCGTACATATGCGAGAACTTCCGCTGCGCCGCGCCGGCCGTCGGCGTCATCAAACTGGGTAAAAGGATCGAAGAGATGGAGAAGAAGGATGATCGATACCCGCGGCGATATGGAATGAAACCAACTGCCGGAGATTCCGGCCTTAAGGGAAGTAAGAGCACATGGGGACTGTGAGGATATTGATCGTCGAACCCTTTCTCACGGGCTCGCACGCGGCATGGGCCAGGGAGTACACGGAGTATTCGTCGCACGAGGTCGACATCCTCGGGCTCGAGGGGAGGCATTGGAAGTGGCGGATGCACGGCGGGGCGGTGACCCTGGCGCGGCGTTTTCTCGATGAGGGACACAGACCAGACCTCATTCTCGTCACCGATATGCTCGACCTGACGACCTTTCTCGCCCTGACGCGCGAAAAGACGGCAGGTACGCCCGTCGCGATATACTTCCACGAGAACCAGCTCTCCTATCCATGGTCGGTCGATGATCCCGATCCCGGTCTCGAGCGCGATGTCCACTACGGATTCATCAACTACACCTCGGCGCTCGCCGCCGCCGCCGTCCTGTTCAACTCGTGGTATCACATGGACTCGTTCTTCTCCGAGCTGCCCGGTTTTCTGGCGGCCTTTCCCGACCACAACGAACCTGATTCAATAGAGACGATACGCGAAAAGAGCTCGGTGCTTCCGCTCGGAGTGGACCTCACAGCGCTCGACCGGTACAGGACGGAGCGCGATTCTGATTCTCCGCCGCTGATCCTCTGGAATCACCGCTGGGAGTACGACAAGAACCCGGACGATTTCTTCGGAGCGCTCTTTGTCCTCGCCGGCGAGGGTCTCGAGTTCGAGATCGCCGTTCTCGGCGAATCGTTCACGAAGTACCCGCCGATATTCGACGAGGCGAAGCGGCGTCTAGGCGAACAGGTAGTGCATTTCGGCTACGCGAAAGACTTCGCCGAATACGCCCGCTGGCTCTGGCGCGCAGATATCCTGCCGGTGACCTCGAACCACGACTTCTTCGGCGCGAGCACCGTCCAGGCGATCTACTGCGGCTGCGTGCCGCTGCTGCCGAATCGGCTTTCCTTCCCCGGGCATGTCCCTGAGGCTCTTCGTGAGAAATATCTGTATGAAGACCAACCGCAGCTGATTGAACGTCTCCGGGATATGATACTGGGTCGTGACGGACCGTCGGAACTCGCAGTGGCCGGGTTTGCAGACAGGTATGACTGGTCTGTGATGACTTCTCAATACGACCGGCTCTTCGGGACTTTCGCCGGTTGACACTGCTATAGCGCTCCTTTATACTCCGCGATTATTCATTCTCAGGACTTGCCGGATTTCAATGACTTGGAGCGGTCTTGAAAGAGATAGTCAAGCAGATCATGGAGACCGAGACGGAGGTCCGCGCGGCGATCGACAACGCCCGCGCCGAGGCTCAGAAGATCGTGCGCGAGGCTGAGGCCCAGTCGAGGGATGTCGTCGATAAGGGGCGCCAGGACGCGATCCGGGAGTCCCAGAAGCTCGTCGCGAAATACCGCAAGGATGCCGATGACGAGAGGAAGCGGCAGGTCAACGCGGTCAAGGGCGGG
The DNA here is from genome assembly GCA_030609325.1 of Candidatus Krumholzibacteriota bacterium. GTDB lineage: Bacteria > Krumholzibacteriota > Krumholzibacteriia > Krumholzibacteriales > Krumholzibacteriaceae > JAUWCL01. The sequence goes on along the minus strand of JAUWCL010000004.1, from coordinate 105,395 downwards.
AGTGCTGAGCTCCTCGCCAGCAAGTCGGCCCAGATAGAGACCGCTGCGGCGAGGGTCCTCGACATCGTAAAGGGCGCGGACCAGTAAGTTTCTCCGTAACGGAAACAGCGCGATGATATTCAGGCCTGTAAGCAAGTATTCTCTAGTCAACGCCAAGGTGCGAGCGAGGCTAAGCACGCTGCTCGGTCCGGAGCAGATAGACCGGCTGGCCGATGCGAGGGACCTCGCCGAGTTCTATTCGGCACTCTCGGGGACGGTCTACGAGGACATATTCGAACAGCCTGAGATCGCGTTTGACGCACGCGTAGGCGAGCGTCTCCTCCTTGAGCGGGAGATCGAATGGCACTCGGAGCTTCTGAAGGACCTGAAGAGCGCCGAAAGGGCGCTCGTTTCGCATTTTCTTGAGAAGTACGAGATCGAAAACCTCAAGACGGCGCTGAGGATACGGGAGGGCCACCGCGACCTCGAAGAGATGAAATACATGGTGCGCAGGAGGCTGCCCCACTCGCTGCCCTATCAGGCGATCACCGAGGCCGGCTCCATGGAGGATGCGGTCTCCTACCTGACCGGGACGCCGTATTTCGACGCGATAAACTCCGTGATGGACGACTACAGGGAGAAGAAGACCCTCTTTCCGGTCGAGATAAACCTCGAGATCGACTATTACAGGCGGCTGAAGAAACAGGTAGAGGCCCTCGGGAGGAGGGACAGTACGATAGCGCGAAAGCTCGTCGGCCTCGAGATCGACAGAAAGAACCTCGCATGGCTGATCCGGCTGAAGTTCTACTACGACGTTCCGACCGGCGACCTGTTCGACTACAACATACCCGGCGGGTACAGGATGACGACCGACAGGCTCCGCCGGTCTTTCAGGGCCGAATCGATAAAGGAGGTCCTGAGCCTCGCCCTCGAGAAGTCGTTCAAGAACGCCTCGGAGATACTTATGAGCGGAGAGGAGCTGAGCAAGCTCTACCTGCTCGAGATCATCCTGTGGAACTACCTCATCGCCGAAGCGAAAAAGACACTGGGCGGTTTTCCCTTTACAATAGGGACTGTACTATCGTACCTCATACTGAAGCGAACAGAGATACGCAATATAATCACGATACTCAACGGCAAGGTCTACAGGATGGACCGTGCCGCGATCGAGAGCCACCTCAGGGTCTCGTTCTGAGCCGGAGAAGACTATGTTTACGCCCGAACGGATGCACCAGATCAACGTGATGGTCTTCGAGACTGAGGTCGACGACGTCGCCAAGGCGATCGTCCGCCTGGGCATCCTCCATCTCGTCCAGCTCGATGCGTCCCAGCCGTGGGTCGAGGAGCTCGGTGCGTACGAAGCGGGCAAGGTCGCGACACGGATCGACAGGCTCTACAAACGTGTCACCGACCTTATGAAGGACCTCGGCATCCGCGAGCTCCCCCTCGAGGAGGGCGATACGAGGCTGCTGGAGACCTCCATCGCTGATTTCGACGAGATGGAGAGTGAGATCGGCGAGCTCGAGAAGAAGGCCGAGGGGCTCGTCCTGCGCCGCAAGGAGCTCGAGGTGCACCTCGAGAGGATGCAGGGGATACTCAACGAGGTCTCCCCGCTGACCGAGCTCGGCCTGTCGCCCGACAAGGCCCCGTACACATTCCTCGAGGTCCGATATGGTCATGTAAGCGGCGAGAGCCTCGAGCTGATCCGCGAGAAGATCTCCCCGCTTGCCGCCATAGTCATACCGCTGACGCAGCGCGAAGGCAGGGAGCTCGTTCTGCTGATCGGCCTCAAGACGGACCGCCTCAAGCTCAAGCGCATCCTGCGTGACGCGGCCTTCGAGGATATAGAGATGCCGGTCGGTGAAGAGGCGAGGGAGGAAGCGGGCCTGGTCACCGGTGAGCTCGAGGAGCGGATCGAGAAAATAAAGGAGCAGATCGCCGATCTGAGGGAAAAGCTCGCCGAGGTAAGGCGCGAGAACGCACCGGTGCTGACCGAGTTCAACAGGTCGCTGCGGGTCGCCGAGATGCTGCTGAAGGTCAAGAGCTACCTGAAGAAGACGCGCAAGACGTACATTTTCTCCGGCTGGATGCCGAGCGACCGCAAGCGCGAGGTCGAGACGGAGATCTTCAGGGCGGCCAGGGGACGGGCCATAGTGGAGATCGTTCCGCCGGAGGAGATCACCGGCGTCAAGGCCGGTGCCGTGAAGGTCCCCGTTATGCTGAAGAACCCCGGTTTCTTCAGGCCGTTCGAGATGCTCGTCTCAAGTTACGGCCTGCCCGAATACAAGTTCATCGATCCGACCGTTTTCGTGGCGATATCGTTCCTGATAATGTTCGGGATGATGTTCGGCGACGTCGGGCACGGAATAGTGCTCTGCGTGATAGGCTGGCTGATCGGATTCAGGAAGGGGAGCCAGAGCGACGGCACGAGGCTCGTCGGCAAGCTCGGCTTCTACTGCGGGCTCGCGTCGATAGTCTTCGGGTTCCTCTACGGGAGCATTTTCGGAGTCGAGACCTGGATACCGCACCTGTGGCTCTCCCCGATGCACGAGATCGGGAAGTTTTTCAGGTTCGCAATCTTCTTCGGGGTGGGGATGATCTCGGTCGGGATACTGCTCAATATGATCAACGCGATCAGGGAGCGTAACTTCAAGGCTACCTTCTTCGATCACGCCGGGCTGATAAGCGCCATTCTGTACTGGTGCGGGATAGGCGCGGTGGCCATATTCATGAGAAACAGGCCTGTACCGCTGCAGCTGGTCGCATTCGGGATCGTGCTGCCGGTCCTGCTCTTCTTCCTCAGGGAGCCCCTCGCGGCGATGTTCGGAAGGCGGAAGATGAGGTTCGAGACAGGCGTGTGTACCTATGTAATGGAATCGGTGATCGAGGTCATGGAGATAATCACAGGGTATCTGGGCAACACCGTCTCGTTTATCCGCGTCGCGGCCTTCGCGCTGGCGCACGCCGGTCTCTTCATAGCGGTGTTCAACATGGTCGATCTCGTCAAGGGGAAGAGTGGCGGGGTGGTCTGGGCGGCGCTGATATTTATCCTGGGCAATGCGGTGATCATTGCCCTCGAGGGATTGGTGGTAACTATCCAGGCCATCCGACTGGAGTACTACGAGTTTTTCGGAAAGTTCTTCATGGGTGGCGGGACTGCGTATAAACCGATCGGCCTGGGGGGAATCCGGGCCGGAAAAAGTGAAAGGAGACCCGCAGAATGTCAGAGCAGCAGGCGCACAGAAGGAAGATGAGAAGGTGGATCACGCTGTCGGCGACGGCGACATTCTCCACCGTATTCGTCGTTCTTCTAATAACGCTTATCTCGACCGCGGTGCATGTATACGGGCAGCAGCACGATACGTCCGCCGTACAGGTGGTGACCGAAAGCTACTCGCCCGAGCAGGCGAAGATCGTGATGTGGGGATTCGCCGCCGCGGCATTCTCCACGGCAATCGGCAGCATCGGCGCCGGCATCGCGGTGGCCTACGTAGGTTCGGCGGCGCTCGGCGCGATCGGCGAGAAGCCGGAGCTGGCCGCGAGGGCGCTGATCTACGTCGGTCTCGCCGAGGGTATCGCGATCTACGGCCTGATCATCTCGATCATGATCCTCGGGAAGATCTGACCGCAGCGAAGGAGTATCGAAGGGCGCGGTGAATGAGCGATGCAGTTCTACGTCATAGCGGACGAGAACACGGTAACGGGATTCAAGCTCGTCGGGCTCGATGGTGAGGCCGTCGAATCGCCTGAGGGCGCCCGGGAGGCGCTCGCCAAGGCGTTTGAATCGAGCGAGATCGGTATCATCATCATCACCGGGAGGATCGCCGACTCGATACGCGACGAGATCGAGGACTTCACGTTCGGGCACGCATTTCCTCTGATCATCGAGGTTCCCGACAGGGAGGGCCCGGTGGAGGAAAGGGTCTCGATCAGGGAGATGGTAAACGCCGCGGTGGGGATAAAGATATAGCGCAGCGCGCCCCGCGCGCGGCAGGGAGCGGTTAAAGTGGTCGACAAGGAATCGGTGGAAAAAATCTGCGGACAGATAAGGGAGGACGGCGACAGGGAGACCGCCTCGATCCTCGATAAGGCGCGCAGCACCGCCGACGGCATCCTCGGCAAGGCTGCGGCGAAGCGCGACGAGGCGACGGAGAAGATCATGCGCGACGCCAGGGAGAAGGGCGAGACGGAAAGCAGGTGCCTCCTGTCGAGCGTCAACATCGAGGTCAGGCGAGCGAAGCTCAAGGCGCGCGAAGAAGTCGTCGGCGTGATCACCAGAAAGGTCGAGGAGGAGCTCTCCGGGATAAGGTCTTCGGCAGAATATGCCGACATCCTCACCGGCCTGGTCGTTGAGGCGGTACGCGGGCTCGAGGGAAAGTCTTTCGTCGTCTACGTCGACAAGAGGGACCTCATGCTGCTCGAGGAGAAGATATTCCCGCGAATAAAGGAGACGATGGCGGCCGAGTCGGCGCCGGTGAGCTCACTGCAGGCGCGGCCGCTCGAAAAGTCTTCGGCCGGAGGGGCACGGGCCGGCCACCCCGGCGGTAACGTGATATACGACAATACGTTCGAGGCGCGGATGTTCAGGTACCGCGACGAGATAAGAATGGCGATATTCGACGAGGTCTTCTACCCGGAAGACGGCGGGGAGACGGGAAGTGCTTGAGATAATCGGACAGGTCGACAAGATAGTGGGGCCGGTGGTCCACGCGCGCGGCGTCGAGAAGGCGAAGATGCTCGACCTCGTCGAGGTGGGTGAGTTCCATCTCGTCGGCGAGATCGTCAAGCTCGACGGCGACAGGGCCGTTATACAGGTATACGAGGATACGACGGGGCTCGCGCCCGGAACGAACATATACTCGGCCGGCGTCCCACTCTCGGTCGAGCTCGGCCCGGGTCTGATAGGGACGATCTACGACGGCATCCAGCGCCCGCTGGAGAAGATACGCGACACTTCCGACCAGTATATACAGAAGGGGATACACGTTGCGGCGCTCGACCGGGAGAAGCGCTGGCTCTTCACGCCGTCGCTGGCCGTCGGGGACGACGTCACGGGCGGCGAGGTCGCCGGCACGGTCCAGGAGACCGAGCTGATCGAGCACCGTGTCCTCGTGCCGCCCACGGTAAACGGCAAGGTGACGTGGGTAGCAGAAGAGGGCGAGTACTCTATCGCCGACGTCGTGGCGAAGACCGAGAACGCTGAAGGCGAGTGCTTCGAGGTCAATCTTCACCAGCGCTGGCCCGTGCGGAGGGGCAGGCCGACAGGGAAAAGGATTCCGCTCAGCATACCGCTCATCACCGGGCAGAGGGTCATCGACACACTCTTTCCCGTTGCCAAGGGAGGTACCGTCGTCGTGCCTGGCGGATTCGGGACGGGCAAGACGATGACGCAGCATGCGCTTGCAAAGTGGAGCGACGCCGACATCGTCGTCTACATCGGCTGCGGCGAGCGCGGTAACGAGATGACGGACGTGCTGATCGAATTCCCCAAGCTCGTAGACCCCCGTACCAAACGGCCGATCATGGAACGAACGATAATGATAGCCAATACGTCGAACATGCCGGTGGCGGCGCGCGAGGCGTCTATCTACACCGGCATCACGATAGCGGAGTACTACCGCGACCAGGGATACCACGTCGCCATAATGGCAGACTCGACCTCGCGCTGGGCCGAGGCGCTCAGGGAGCTCTCAGGCCGCATGGAGGAGATGCCCGCCGACGAGGGATACCCCGCCTACCTGCCGACGCGGCTCGCCGAGTTCTACGAGCGCGCCGGCATGTTCGAGACGCTCGAGGGCAAGGAGGGCTCGATCTCCATCGTCGGTTCGGTCTCACCCCCGGGCGGCGATTTTTCCGAGCCGGTCACGCAGCACTCGAAGCGGTTCGTACGCTGCATGTGGGCGCTCGACCGCCAGCTCGCCAACGCCCGCCATTACCCGGCGATCTCATGGCTCGACAGCTACAGCGAGTACGTCGACGAGATCAGCGGATGGTGGCAGGAACGCTCCGGGGGCGAGTGGGGAGAGCTGCGCCGCAGGATCATGGACCTGCTCCAGCAGGAAGGCAAGTTCCAGCAGGTCGTCAAGCTCGTCGGGCCGGACGTGCTGCCCGACACGCAGAGGATCGTCCTCGAAACGTGCACCCTGTTCAAGAACGCATTCCTCCAGCAGAATTCGTTCGACAAGATCGACATGTACTGCACACCGGAGAAGCAGATCAAGATGCTCCAGGTCATCCTCGAATTCTACGACCGCGGTGTCGAGGTGATAAGGAAGGGCGCGAACATCCACCAGCTCAAGAAGCTCGAGGTCTACTCCGACATTCTGAGGATAAAGTTCGCCGTCCGCAATGACGAGATAGAGAAGATTGACAAGATCAGGGACAAGCTCGGCCGCTCGATGGAGCGTATCGCCGACATGTTCGACTAGAGAATGGTGATCTGAATGGCAGACAGGAATATTAGGGAGGGCAGGGAGTATATCGGGATCGCCAGCATCTCGGGCCCCCTGGTCGCGATAAAGGGCATCCACAACGTCGGCTACAACGAGCTCGCCGAGGTGGTAGATTCGAACGGGCACATCAGGCTCGGGATGATCCTCGAGAGCAGTGAGAAGGCTGCCGTCATCCAGGTATTCGAGGGGACCTCGGGGCTCTCCGTCCCCGAAACGAGGGTTCGTTTCAAGGGAGAGCCGCTCCACTTCGGAGCGGGCGCCGAGATCCTCGGGCGCGTCTTCAACGGGCTCGGCCAACCGATAGACGACGGCCCGGTGCCGCTGGCGGAGAAGCGGATGGACGTCAACGGCCTTCCGATCAATCCGACGGCACGCGAGTATCCGAAGGAGTTCATCCAGACCGGCATCTCGGCGATCGACGGGATGAACACCCTCGTGCGCGGCCAGAAGCTGCCTGTATTCTCCGGCACCGGCCTTCCGCACAACAGGCTCGTCGCACAGATCACCCGACAGGCGAAGCTGATCGGAGAGGACACGCAGTTTGCAGTCGTGTTCGCTGCGATGGGGATCAAGCACGACGTGGCGAGATATTTCATCAGGAACTTCGAGGAGTCGGGCGTGCTCGAGAAGGTCGTCCTCTTCCTCAACCTCGCCGACGACCCGTCGGTCGAGAGGCTCGTGACGCCGCGCACGGCGCTCACCGCCGCAGAGTTCCTCGCCTTCGACATGAACATGCACGTGCTGGTGATCCTGACCGACATGACGAACTACTGCGAGTCGCTCCGCGAGATATCGACGATCCGCGAGGAGATCCCGAGCAGGAAGGGATACCCCGGCTACCTGTACAGCGATCTCTCGATGATCTACGAGCGCGCGGGGATGGTGAAGGGGATAGAAGGATCGATCACCCAGATGCCGATCCTCACGATGCCCAACGACGATATCTCGCATCCCGTGCCCGATCTCTCCGGCTACATCACCGAGGGCCAGATAGTATTGGAGAGAGAACTCGACCAGAGGAACATCTATCCGCCCATTGCGGGACTGCCGTCCCTCTCGCGCCTGATGAAGGACGGCATCGGCGAGGGGATGACGAGAGAGGACCACGCGCACGTCGCGAGCCAGCTCTTCGCCGCCTACTCGCACGTCAAGGACGTGCGCGCCCTTGCCGCTGTGATAGGCGAGGAGGAGCTCACGCCCCTCGACAAGATCTACCTCGAGTTCGGCGAGAGGTTCGAGCGCGAGTTCCTCAGCCAGGACGAGTACGAGGACCGTTCCATCACGGAGACCCTCGACATAGGCTGGCAGGTGATGTCCACGCTGCCGAAGGAAGAGCTCTACCGCATCAGCGAGGAAGAGATCGCCAAGTACTACGGCAAGGAATAACGGCATGGCTCGCTACGAGATGGCTCCGACCAAGACGAATCTGATGAAGATCAAGCGTGACTTGGGCTTCGCGCGTGAGGGGTGGGAGCTGCTTGACCAGAAGCGCAAGATCCTTATCGTCGAGCTGATGGGTCTGATCGACAGGGCTGTTGAGGCGCAGGAAGAGGTTGTGGCGAAGCTCGGAGAAGCGTTCGAAGCCCTCGACCAGGCGATCCTCAGGATGGGGCGCAGGGAGATCAATATGATCGCCCTGGGAATGAACATCGAATCGGACATATCTTTTTCCGAGAAGAGGGTGATGGGAGTCTCGCTGCCGCGGGTCAGGGTGCGGTTCGACGACCGCTCGCCATACTTTGCCGCCGCGGAGAGCAGTATCTGGATCGACGAGGCGATCAAGAAGTTCCGTGAGGTCCTGCAGCTCCTTGGAACGCTCGCCGAGGCGAGGATCTCGCTGATGCGCCTCTCGCGAGAGGTGGGAAAGACGATAAGGAGGGTCAACGCCCTCGAGAAGATATTCATACCTGACTATGACGAGACACTGAAGTATATCGAGATGGCTCTCGAGGAATCCGAGAGGGAGGCGTTCTTTATCCTGAAGCTCGTTAAGGACCGTCTCTTGCGGAGAAAGGGAGTAACCCGATGAGTAATCCGCTCGGAACCGTACTGCTCTATATCGACGGAAGCGAATCCTCCATCACCGCCGCGCAGCTGGCTATAGCGATGGCGAAGGCCTACGGCTGCTCGCTGAGGGCGATGTACGTGGTCAACGAGAACCTCCTGGCCGAGCTTCTTAAGGCGAAGGTCTTCGTGCAGATGGAGAAGATGGATTACGAAAGGGACCTCGAAGAGGACGGGAAAAGATACCTCAACTATATCGTCAAACTCGCCGACAGGAAGGGCTTACAGATCGAGACGATCCTCAGGAAGGGGGTCGTGCACGAGGAGGTCGCCCGGGAGGCGGAAGACTGCGCCGCCGACCTTCTCGTCCAGGGGGAGCTGGGCGAGGTGCTGAGCCTGAGGGATTCGTTTTACGAGGAGGGTGAGAGGATACTGAGGAAGGTCAAATGCCCCGTGATGGTCGTACGGGGCGCGGACCGGATAGAAAGGATGTTCGACGACCTGTAGCCGCGGCCCCGTCGCGCGGCGGGTCTTGCCATCCGGACCGGGGTTGGTTATGTTACCCCCATCTCCGGGGCGTCCGGAGGATGCATCACGGGAGGCGTATTGAGATGAGGCTTACTGATTATATTGGACCCGAGCATATCAAGCTCGACCTCGAAGGGACCGACAAGCAGGAGGTCATCGAGGAGCTCGTCGAGCATATGTCGGAGCACTGCAGTCGCTGCGACGCCGACACGCTATTCGAGGCGGTCATGAACAGGGAACGCGACGGAAGCACCGGCCTGGAGAAGGGCATCGCGATACCTCACGCGAAGTGCGATGCGGTCGACAAGCTCCGCATAGTGGTCGGCATATCGAAGGAAGGCGTCGATTTCGAGGCCCAGGACGGGCAGCCCTCGCACCTTTTCTTCCTGATGATCGCTCCGACCACCGAGTCGGGACCCCACGTCCAGGCGATCGCCAAGATAGTCAAGATGATCAAGATCGACGGATTCCGGGAAAAGCTCCTGAAGGCCGAACGTCCCGAGCAGATCATCGAGGCGATAGAGAGAGTGGAGAACGGCGAGCAGTAATCCCCGTCTCCTGCGGATCGCAGCCTCCCTGATGTCCATGCCTCCCGGACATCGGCGCGCCCGGCTCAATCTGGTACGTCCATGAAAGACAATCAGGAAAAACTCATCGGGTATTTCGGCTTTCCGCGCAGGTCCCTTCTGCGCGAGGTCAGGGAGCGCTACGGCGTGGACCTGCCGCTGATCGACCTCGATGTCAACTCTGGTGCGCCCGATTCGGGGCTCCTGCCGAGGGCGACATGCCGGATCATAGCGAACATCGTGGACAACGCAGCGGAGCTCGGCGAGAGGCTGGCCGCCGTGGTCGCCGCCGTGGGCGAGGACAAGTGCGACCGGGGCAGGCACGCCGCGTGGATCCTCGAGGGGATGGGACTCGACGTTATCGAGTCGAGGTTCCCCGAGGATGAGTTCGAGGAGAGGCCGCTCCTCTGGTCGACCGGCCGCGGCCCGCTCCCCGGCCGCGTCGACAGGATAATGGAGACGATCATCGATCCGTCTCCGCCGGCCGATCTTCCGGAGAGCTGCGAACCGACTCAAGGCTTCTGGGGGGTGCCGCCGAACGACTTCAGGCTCCTCGAGCTTTTCCCCGAGACGACACACATATACGGCTGGATAAGGTGCGTCGAGGCGGGGAGGCCTGCCGATCTCGATCTCGAGTGCATGGTCGACGACGGTGTTCCGACGGTATTCTTTCACCAGAGCTTCTGCGCGAAGCAGGACCTTGCACACAACCTCGCCGAGAGGTACGGGGGTATCGCCGTCGACTGTCACCGTGAGATCAACGATTCGATCCTCGCGAAGGTCGAGGCCTTTATAAAGTTATCGTAGAGTGATGCTATGCGGCGTCCGATGGAGAATCCGATGCTGATTGCCGATTGCGGCAGCACATGGACAAAGATACTCGAGACCGGTTCGGGCGAGGTGGAGATCATCTCGACGAGGGAACTGGTGCGCCGCAACGAACTCTTTTTCGAGGTAGCTACGGGTCACAGCGGCAGGAAAAGGAGCCGCGTCTACAAGAACGAGCTGATCGCCCTCGCCGTGGGCAGCCTCTCCCTCGTGCAGGAGGAAGATTTCTCGATCGTCGACGTCGGCGGCAGGGACGTGAAGTTCGTCCGCTTCGCCGGCCGCAAGGTCAAGAAGCTCGACTGGAACCTCACCTGCGGCTCTTCGACAGGCGCGACCATAGAACTGCTCGGCAGCTACTACGAAGTCGATTTTACGAGGCTCTCCGCTTTCGGGAAGTGGATCAACGTCACATGCGGCGTCTTCGGCATGGAAAAGGTCCTCGAGCACGTCTCCACCGGCACCCCGCCGGAGGAGGCGGTGGCGATGTTCCTTCACGGAATGGTCAGGAACGTCTTCGATTTCAGCGGCAGGCCGGAACATCTTTATCTCTCCGGGGGTTTCTGCGAGAATAACTGCTTCTTGCAGACGATGGAGAAGTATTGTAGCGTAACCCCGCTTGGCAGGACGGTGCCCCTGGAGGGACTCAGAGATGGTATCAGGTAGATCCAGCGCCCTGTTCCTCGCGGCCGCTCTGGCCGTTTTCTCGTTATCATGCGGCAAGAAGGTGGTCCTGACCGACATCGGCGACGAGCATCTCGTCCCTGGCGGAGGCGTCGAGGCTGCCGCAACGCTGATCGACGACCCGTCGGTATTCAAGTCGCTCTTAAATTGCTATCCCCCGGACAGCGGAGTCGTTCCGGTATACATCACTGTGAAGAATGTCGACATAGAGCCGATCCAGATCTACAACCTCAACTATCTTCCACTCAGCGAGACGTTCAGGGGTTTCACCCTCGAGCTGGGCGACAACAGCCTCGATCCGATCCATCCGCTCGAAGCGGTGATGTATATCAAGGGAAAGGCCGATATCCCCAACTACAAGGAGATCCGCGCGAAGCACGTCGTCGGCGGCATAATCATCTGGCCCCTGGGCATCTACTACATCGTAACGGGTGTCCAGTACTCGAGGGAGTACAAGCCCCTGCTGCGAAACTCGTTCTTCCCCGCGGGTCGCGGCGGCAACTTCGATCCGGTTACCATTGAGCCGGGGGAGGTGGTGTCGGGGTTCATATACTTCGCCCTCATGCCGGAGGACAACCCGTATTACAGGGACGCCGGCGATCCCGACGTCGACAGGCGGGGCAAGAAAGAACCTTCACTGAAGGTGAAGAGTGGAGAGGAACTCAGGATCAGCGTCAACCCGGCCGTCAGGTCGGATACGTACGGCGACTGCGAGATCCCGGTCGATTCGATGCTGACGGTGCGTGGACTGAAGTTCCTGCGCGGTGAGGACGGGAGCCCGGTGGAAACGGCCGGCAGTCCCTCTTCGGGAGACTTCTTCGCGCTCGTCGCGAACGAGCGGCGCGGGACGAAGCTCGACCTGGTGCTGGGCAGCTCGGAGGACGTGTTCGAAAACAGGTCGACAGACGGTTTCTCGGTGGTCGCCGAGCTCACCGGCAGGAAGGCCGACCTGACCGATGCGTCGAGGTGGGGGAGCAGGGCGGTATGCGCGGCGAACTTCAAGAAGAAATCAAGGCTCTACCTGGTGGAATGGGTCGACGGCAAGCCTGTCCTCACGGGCGAGGAGCAGCTCGACAGGAAGATCATCCGCGTGATCGCCGCCGAAGACGCCATATACGTGACCACCGACAACGGTTTCTGCCATACCTACGAATACGACGGCCTCAAGACGAAGCGCTATGTCAACATGGGCAATTCAGTCTCCGATATAATCATGATCGACGGCAGGCTTCTCACTTTCGGCAAGAAGACGGTCATGGAGTACGAGATGAGGACGGGGCACAATCCGCATCGGCTGAGGCAGATCGATATACCGTCGTCCGACAAGAGCGACGCCGGCCTTGCGGGGGAAGGCTTTGTCGTGACCCACAAGGGAAGGGGTACTCACGGCGACACCCTGGTGCTGTACGATCCTGAAAGTCTCAGGGAGATCGTTCGGCAGCCCTTTCCGGGGCGCCTCGACATCATCGATATGTCCGGCGAAGGCGTCATCGTGCAGATGACCGGCGGCATGATCATGAGGATCGCGAGGGAAAAGGACGAATACAATACATATGAAGCGGGCTGGATACCCGTCCTGGCCTCGTATTCGGGCAGGTCGGGCGATATCGTGACGCTCGTCTCGAAGGATATGAGACTCTACTCGTTCAGGCTCGGCAGCATCGTGCCCGAGCCCCTGTACGAGAGAGGGGCAGTGTCCGTTCCGATAGGTATCGGGACGCCGTACGGCGAACCCGGGAAGATAGAGAAGAGAAAGAGATAAACGATGGCGGGAAAGACGAAGAAGACAACGAAGACAACAAAGACAACGAAGAAGCAGGCCGATATAGAGGCGCTGATCGCGACATTCTCGGCGCACGTGAAGGAGAACTATCCCGCCGCGGAAACCTTCCGGGAAAACCTCACGAGCATGCTTGCCGCCAAGAAGGAGCGTATGGAGAGCGGGGAGTACGTCAAGTCCCTCGAGAAAAATCTCGTCTTCCTCAAGGACCTCGTCACGGAGGGCGAGGCGTACCTCGAGTACCTGCTCGAACGGATCAATGATAAAGCGCCGACCGCAGAAGAGATTACCGGGGCACTGGGAAGCATGGAGGAGAAGGTCAGGGCCGGAACGTTCGGCAGGGTGGAGGAGCTTCTCGGGGGCAAGGGCGGAGAGGAGTTCGGGGAGCTCGCAGCGCTCAGGGGTAAGGACGAGAAGGCCTATACCGAGAAACTGGAGTTCAACTACAGTTATTTCATGGCCTACCGGATGCTGCTGTTTGAATATATAGGGGTACTGGCAGCCGTCAGGGAGGAATACGAGATAGAAAGGGTCGACGAGGCGGCTTTCGGCCTCGTCCAGAGCAATATCGAGATGACGGCGAACTATTATCTCGGCAATATATCAGTCGGTGAGGTCGTCGGCGATCCACCACCTTCCGCTTGAAAAATCCAGCGGAAAGGGATAGATTCCAGAAGTCACGCACAGTAACGCGAAAAAAAGGAGAATGGTGTGATAAGCGGAAGAACGACGGTCTATACAGGTATATCGACAGACATGGCAGGATCGCTCAGGCGCGTCGCGGGGATCGCCGCGTTCGTCGGCTTTACGGCCCTTGCAGCCCAGTTCGCGGTCCGTCTTCCCTACACGCCCGTTCCCGTGACGATGCAGACGCTCTTCGTACTGCTCGCCGGTATCGTCCTCGGCCCGCGCGACGGCTTCTACGCGATGATCGCGTATATCGCGATCGGCGTCGCAGGCGCGCCGGTGTTCGCCGGGATGACATTCGGCCCCGCCGTCCTGTTCGGCCCCACGGGCGGATACCTCGCAGCTTTCCCTGCAGCCGCTCTGCTCGCCGGAGTACTCACCAGATCCCTCGGCGGGGGCAAGCCCGCCGTTCTGGCTGCGTCCCTGGCCGGGTCCGCTACGATTCTCCTGGGAGGCACCCTGTACCTGTGGCTCCTCAGCGGTCAGTCTCTGACGGGAGTGCTTGCGATGGCGGTCGTACCGTTCATCCTCGCTGATCTGGTCAAAACGGCGATTGCACTTCTGATTTCGGGCAGATAGATCGAACCGCCGGCATTGTCTGCTCGCCGCTGTTGCCGGTTCCCGACCAGGTAACCGGTTGCGTTCCGGCCGTCTGATCACCGTCGAATATCCGACACACTTCCCTTCCGGAAATATCGTATACGACAAGGGTTACGTGGCAGTGTGTTGAAAGTAAAGGCGTTCAGTCTCTTCCGCCCGCGATAGGCGAAAAAGCCGGAACATCGAGAACGGTTGTAACTTAATAGTGTTATACAGCGACGATATATTTATATTATGAAGTGTTGCAGGCATAGCGTTTTCAAGAGGTTATCGATCTGTTTAAGTACCGGTCACAACGAATCGCCCTTGTCGTATCGGTGCTCGTTCATCTGATTGTCCTTATCATCTACCGTCCCCTGTCCCGGATAGACCTTTTCCCGGATAAAAGCGAGCCCGAAACAGCGGCTGCGGCACCGCTCGTCTTCGAGCTGGTGGAGACCCCGGACGACGCCATCCGGCAGGAGCCGGAGAACGCACACCTGCTCTCGGACAAGAATGCCATCGCGAGGGACGAGCATGAGGGTGAACTGGAGCAGGGAGAGGCGTACAGCGAGGGCGAGGTGCCGCACCGGGTATTCGCCGGCGATCCAGATGCCGGCGGGATCCAGCAGGCTCGATCCGAGGATCAGCAGGATCAGCAGGAGGATGACGCCGAATCGGAGCCATGGAACCCGATACCCGACTGGGCGGGCTCGTATTTCGACTCGCAGCGACGCCGGGTCCAGGATGTGAGAAACGGCGAATCTTCCATGCGGCAGCCGCAGATCGGCCCGCCTTCGCCGCAGCGCCGGTTCACCGACGATCTCGACTACGACCAGAGAATGTCGGGCGCCGATGCCAAGGGAAGCATATCGCTCAACACGTACGAATGGGATTACGCCTCCTACATCTTCCACATGAAGAGGAAGCTCAAATCGAACATCTTTCCACCTGCGATATTCACATACATGGGAGGTATCAGCGGGGAGACTACGCTGATTTTCAGGGTATGGCCGGACGGGATGATGACCGACCTCGTCGTCATCGGGTACAATGGGCACAAGACCCTGATGGAGACGAGCGTGACGGCGGTGGAAAAGTCATCGCCTTTCTACCCGCTGCCTGATAATTTCCCCGAAGAGTATCTCGAGTTGAGATGGACATTCTTCTACTGCACCAGACGCTGATCCAGGGAGGAGAGCGGCCGTATGACGGAAATCATTTCTGAACTGCAAAAGGGGGGCATCGTGATGATACCCCTGCTTCTCGGTTCGATATTCACCCTCGCGATCGTGATCGAGAGGGCGTTCAGTCTCAGAGCGAAGAAGATAATCATCCCCGAGATCATCACGGCAGTCGAAAGGATCGTGTGCCCCGAAGACATCAGGGTCGCCGAGAGGATCTGCGAGACCCACCCGGGGACGTTCGCCAACGTTATGCTTCCCGCACTCCGGAACCAGGATCTGAACAGGGAAGAGCTGAAGGAATTCATCATCGACCAGGGGAGGCAGGAGGTAAGGACCCTCGAGAGAGGGCTCGTCGGGCTGGAGACGGTTGCCGGCGTCGCTCCCCTTCTGGGGCTGATGGGTACGGTCCTCGGCATGATCAAGGTTTTCAACGTGATCTCCCAGCAGGGACTGGGGCAGGCGAACGTCCTCTCCCGCGGGATATCCGAGGCGCTGATCACGACCGTGACGGGCCTGGCTATCGGCATACTCGCGCTCATCGCCTACAATTTCTTCACGAGCAAGGCCGAGGGTATCGTCATGGACATCGAGAAGTATACGGCTGCGCTTCTGCACAGTATCCGTCTCATGACTGAGTGCCGGGAGGAGACGGACAGTGGAGTTTAACCCGAAGAAGAAACGACAGGTCCTGATAAACATCACGTCGCTCATCGACGTGATGTTCCTGCTGCTTATCTTTTTCATGGTCACCTCGACCTTCCTCGAGCAGTCCGGCATGAAGCTCGAACTCCCGTCCGCGGAGAGCGCCGAGGTGGCGAGGGTGGAGAAGCTGGTACTCTATATAAGTTCGGACGAACAGGTCGTATTCAACGATCAGCCCGTCGCGCTCGATGACCTCGAGGAAACGATGCTCGCCGCCCTCTCCGATATCGAGGACAGGACACTTGTGCTCAACGCCGACAAGGCGGTGCAGCACGGCACCGTCATCAGGGTGATGGATATCGCGAAGAAGATAGGCCTCGAGAAGCTCGTGATAGGGGTCAAGATGAAAGAGGAATAATCGAACAATACATTCACCGAGAAAACCCTGTTAATGCGGAAGGGGCCGGTGGCGCTTTAATCTTGAACCGTCTCGTAAGCCTGTATTATCTTATGTAGCTGTGATCCCGGGCCGGGTCCTGATCGACGGGGTGATCGCGATGAAGATCGAAAAGGGACATAAATACTCGAAGGAATTCTCCTTCTCATTCGAGCAGGTCAAACAGTTCGCTGAGCTCTCCGGCGACACGAACCCGATACATCTCGACAGAGACTACGCGACCGGGCTCGGTTTCGAGGATACGATCGTGCACGGCTTCCTGACGGGTAGTGTGATATCGAGGATCCTCGGTACGGAATTTCCGGGTGAGGGCACGATCTACCTCAGCCAGTCGCTCAGCTTCAGGGCGCCGGTCTTCCCCGGCGAGGAGCTGCTTGCGCAGCTGGAAGTTCTTGATGTCACGAAGTCGGGGAAGTTCACCATTCGGACCCTTATAACCTCTAAGGCAACCGACGAGGTCAAGCTGGACGGCGAGGCGCTCGTGCTCTATCGGGGCTGAAAAGGAATCATGGGCCTCAGAAACCTCTACGAGAAGACTCTTTCGCCCGGTTTCAAGAAAGCCGTCAAAAAGAGAAAGAACAGCTTCCTGAGGCTTTTCAAGAGGAAGATAACTGAAAATGAGCTCCTCCGGAACCTCGCGGACCTGGGAGTCGAGCAGGGCGACATCATCTTCGTCCACAGCTCGATGAAGCGGATCGGAAATGTGGCGAACGGCCCTCATACCTTGATAGACGTGCTGTTACATGCCGTTGGGCCGGAAGGGACCGTTATGATGCCCGCCTACTCGATGCCGCTCCGCAGCCAGATTGCGACCCTCGAGAATTACGAGGGATTCGATCCCTCGGCGACTCCATCCACCGTCGGATTCCTTCCCGAAACGTTCAGGAAGAAAGAAGGGGCGTTCAGGAGCGTCCATCCTACGAGCTCGGTCAGCGCCATGGGGAAGATGGCGGAGGAGATCACCGGCAGCCATCACCTCAGCCCGACGACCTTCGGCGAGGGTACTCCCTTCTACAGGTTCCTCGAGGCCGGCGGGAAGCTGGTAGGGATAGGGATAGATATCGGTCCGGTGACCTTCTATCACATCATCGAGGATGTCGTGGACGATTTCCCGATCGACGTTCATTACGGGAAGGAATACGAGGTCGAGGTGAAGGACAGAAGCGGCACGACCCGCACGATGAAGGTCAGGCCGCAGGATCCCGAGGTGGCAAGGACCCGGATCGACCACAGGCCGGAAGGCGACTGGATCAGGGAGTTCTTCACCGACATACTCGTCAGGCGGGACATGATCAGGTACGGGAAGTTCGGGGATACGACGGCCTGGATAATAAATGCCGGAGACCTTTACCGGGTGCAGAGCGAACTGATCAAAGAGAAAGTGACGATCTACACCACAGAGGAAGAGTACAGAAGACTGCATGATGCAGGTGATTCTTCATGAGCGGAGATAAACAGAAATACCTCAGATCGGCCCTGGACGCGATGTTCCGCCCCGTGGCGGAGGACGGGTTCTGGGATAAGGAGGATGGGAAGGTCGTAAGGGGGCTGAATTTCCGGCTCTCCGATGATGGCAGGCCGGTCTGGTCACTGGACGATACGTACATCTACAGGTACGTCCCGCTCGCCATGACGGGCGTAATGAACTGGCGGAGCTCCGATCTCGGAGACGACTCGTACGACGGGAAGATAAGGTCTGAGCTCGCATACCAGACGGGGAACCTGAAGAAGGAGGATATCCTGCGGTCGATGCCGAGCATCGGGATGGGTCCCCTGATCTCGGTGTTCAGCATGGCCTTCCGGGTCTTCGGCGATCCCGCATACCTCGATACGGCGAAGATGCTGCATTCCGTATCGAAGGAGAGGTTCAGGTTCGACATCAACGAGGACAGCCACGTGTTCTGTGGCTGGTGCCGCCTGCATGACGCAGCGGAGGATCGGGGGCTGATGGACGATATCACCGCCGTTCTCGATACGGTCATAGGGAAGCAGGGTGGGGACGGTATCTTCGAATTCTCCAACTCGGCGACGAGACGCCATCAGAACCAGATGTACACCCTATGGGGGATCGGGCAGGCGGTCGAGGTCACGGGGCAGACGGAATATCTCCGGAATATCGAGAAGACCCTCGATTACACGATAGACGCACGTATGCTCGAGAACGGGGCATTCGTCTGGGAAGACCTCTCTGCGGTGAGGAAGTTCAGGAAGAGATTCATCGACAGGTCTCCCGTCTACTGGGAGTACATCTATCCATGCCACCAGGCCTTCTTCGTCAACGCCGTCTACCATTACTACGGCGCCGGAGGCGCCCGAAGGTATGATTCCGAGGTCGAACGGGCGATGGAGTGGATATTTGGCGGCAACATCCTTGGCAGGGACCTTGTCGACATCAGCGGCATCGGCGTTCCGATAAGGATGATGACGATCGGCGGCAGGATCGACGTGAAAGGGCAGATGTTCAAGGGGACCTACGAGATCGGATCGTACATCTCCGCCCTTACCTCAATAATCGGTTCGAGCGGCCTTGACAGATCCTGAAACCGGGATAGAATTTTAACGGATCGAGGAAAAGTCCCGGGGGATTGAAGTGTTGTCGTGCCGTCCCGTAGGTGAGGCGGTGTCGAGTCGGAGCTCCCGGGGTATCTCGTTCCAGAGAGTCTCATATTTCTGAGGCGCCACGGATTTGCAACACCTCTTGTGAACCCGTGGCGTTTTTATTATCCGGGGTTGCTTTCCGAGGCGAGTTCCTCGAGGATCTCGAGTTCCCTGGCCGTCCGTTGTTCCCACGACATGAAATTTTCCGAGGCGTATGCCGCCGCGCCCCTGCCGAGATTCTCTCTCAGGCCGGAATCGAGCACGAGCCTGTCGAGGGTCGAGGCCATCGCCCGCGTGTCGCCGTTCTCGACGAGCAGGCCCGTTTCGCCGTCGCGGACACTCTCGGACGTGCCCGCCACATCGAAAGCGGCGACGGGGAGCCCGCAGAGCATCGCCTCGCATGGCGGCATCGACATGTTTGTCAGTTCGCCCGTGGCGGCGAAGATGTCGCACGACTTGAGCAGCCTCGGCATCGAATCGTACGGGACCGCGCCTGTGAAATGCGTCATCCCGCTCAGTCCGAGCGTCCGGGACATCTCTTCGAGACCCTGCCTCTCCGGCCCGTCACCGGTGATGACAAGGGCCGCCCGGTCCCTTGCCTCGCTGCTCATCCTCGAGACTGCCTCGATGAGGAGATCGACACGCTTGAGCTTCACGAGGCGAGATACGGTGACGATGAGGGTCCTGTCGATCGGCAGGCCGAATTCGGCGCGCTCGCGGGGGATATCTGTCTTAATATCGGCCCATTCCATGTTCATCCCGTTGGGGAGAAACTCGATTTTTCCGGCGGGGATGCCGCGCGCGGCAAGCGCCCGGTCACCCATCGTGCCGTCGTTCAGCACGATATACCTGTCGAGGGGGTACTTGAGCGCCCTTTCCTGGTCGAAGTTGAGCCACCAGCGCCGAAGTCCGGTAAGATCCTCCCTGGCAAGGAACATCACTCCGAAGAGTTTGACCGCCGCGGGAATGCCTTTCTGCCTGCCGATCCTGCTGAGCGGCTCGATCGCATAGTGAGAGAAACCGAGCAGGACGTCGGGCTGCACCAGCTCGACGGTGCGGCGTACGTCTCCGTAGACGGAGCAGGTGTATACATACGGGATCGTGAGCCTTCTGGCCGGAGGGGGGAGGATGCGCGCCTTGTGGAAGACGTTTCCGTAGGTATGGAAGTGGACGCCCTGTTCCTCCCGCCGCGGCGCGCCGCCGGCCGATTCCGGAATGAGGAAATGCAGCTCGACGCCGGCGTCTCTGAACCTGCGTATGAAATGCTGCTCGTCGGGGACGCCGCTCCCTTCGCCGAGTGACCAGGGATCGTCCCATATCGAGAGGATCAGGAGTCTTTTCAGGCTGCCCACATCGTGCCTTCCCTTCCGATCAGCGCTCCGGCCCCGGGCCCGTCTTTCCTGAAGGCGGCGAGTTTCACTTATTCTTTCCTGTAGACGCCCTTCATCCGCTCGAGGAATCTTTCCGGTTCCATGAATCCGGTGACCCTCGCTCCGGACTTCTCCTCGCCCGAGGTGTCGAGGAGTATTATAGTGGGCACTCCCCTGATGCCGAAGTCCCTTTTTATGCGTCTCTTTTCGCTGTTTATCGTGGTCAGGTCCATTTTCAGCCTGACGAAGCTCTCCGCGTAATTCCTCACGGCCTCGTCGGTGAAGGTCTTGTGTTCGAGCTCGCGGCACGGGATGCACCAGTCGGCCGAGAAGTCGATCATGACCGGCCTGCCTTCGGCCTTCGCCCCGGAGATCCGTTCCTCGCTGAACGGTTCCCAATCGATGCCGTCGTGCTCCAGGGCCGCCCTGAACGGGCCGCCCGGCATTGCGGGTATGGCGACGGCGGCTATCAGCCAGGCCGCGCCGACGATCGCCTTGAGGATGGTGAATCCCCTGCCCTTCTGGGGGGTGCGGTCGAACGGCCAGAGCGTCAGCCCGGCGATGAGGGCTATGATCACGTAGCCGATATTGGTTACGGTCGAACCGAGGATGTGCCTGGCGAAGTAGAGGGCCATCATCAGGAGGATGAACCCGAATATCTTCCTTACCCAGACCATCCAGTGGCCCGACCGGGGGAGCTTCGAGATGCTGCCCGAGATCGTGCCGAGTATGATGAACGGCGTGCCCATGCCCCAGGCGAGCGTGAAGAACATGAGGAAGCCGAGCGTCGGCTTGCCCGTCTCGCCGACGTAAGTGAGAAGGCCGAGGACGAAGGGGCCGATGCACGGGGCGGCGACGATGCCTACGGTAAGTCCCATCATCAGGGCGCCCCAGCGCCCCTGTTTCGCCTGTCCCGTCCTGCGCGAGAGGAAGGTCGGCATCCGCAACTCCCAGAGGCCGAACATCGATGTGGCCAGCCCCACGAGGACGGTGGCGATGAACAGAATGAACCACGGGTTCTGCAGCGCCGAGCCGAACAGGCCGCCCGTCGTGGCGGCGATCGTCCCGAGAACGCTGTAGGTGATCGACATCCCGAGGACGTAGAAGAGGGTGAGGACGAATGTGCGCGAAGTCTTTCCGCCCGCCTGGCCGCCGAAGTAGCTCACCGTAATCGGTATGAGGGGATAGACGCATGGCGTGAGGTTCAGCGCCAGACCCCCGAGATAGATGAATATGAACGCCAGGATCAATCCGTTTTTCTCGAGCGGGTCGCCGGAGCCGTTGTCGCCCTCTTCGGTTCCGGCGGTGACCGGTGCGTCCCTGCCGTCGACGAACGGTGGAGCGAGGAAGATGTTCTCATGCGCCATCTCCTCGAGTTCCTCCATCGTGCCGATTATTATCGTGATCTCCTCGATCGTGGTGGCCGGCTCGAGGCAGGTCATGTTGTTGCATCCCTGGTATTTCAGCTCCGCCCTGATCGTGTACTCGCCCGGCTCGACCTCTTTGGAGCATTCGATGATCGCCCCGAAGTTGACCGTCCCGTGATAGAGAGGCATCTTCCCGTCGCTGATCTCGAGCTTGAGCATCTCCGGCACGGGGTAGAGAATGCCCCTTACGACGATGCCCTCCGGAGCGGAGACGACCAGCGTGGTCGGGATGAGGTACCTGTCGAGGGGGGAGTCGGAGTTTATGTGCCACTCGTCCTTGATCGCGGCCTTGACCGCTATGAATCCGGTCGAGCCGGGATGGAAGACAGTCAGCGACGCGTATCCGTCCGTGTCGACGAGGTTGCCGGACTGCGAAAAAAACTGGGCCAGAGACGGCGCAGCGGCGGCTGCAGCGAGGAGTATTATAAGGGCGGCTGTCCTGAAGACAGGCGGGGTTCTCATCCGTTATCTATCCTTTCCTGAACCCGTTTATTTTTTGTACCTGAAAATATACAGCCCTCCCGAGCCGCTCGCCAGATAAACGAACCTGTCGTCGGCGAAGGCCCCTCTGGCGTCGTCTACTGTCATATACCTCGCTGCGACCTCCGGTCTCCGTGGATTCGAGACGTCGACGGCGGTGATACCGAGCGTCTGCGTGGCGACGAATACGACGTCGCCGTGCACGTGGATCGTCCTCGCGATCGCCCCTGTCTCGACGCGGCCGAGCTTCGCCGGGGCGGAGCGGTCGCTGACGTCGACCGTCATGAAGCCTCTCTGGCCGTCCGCGATATGGAGGATGTCGCCTGAGACGGACAGGTCGCTGACCCAGCCCGGCGTATCCATGGTCGATATCAGCTCCGGAACATCTCCAGCGAGGGAGTAGATCCTGAATCCGTTGAACCCGTCGGCGACGTAGAGATATCCGTCGTCCACGTCGAGCCCCCTGACCTCGGAGAGTCTCTCGCTCCATACGAGTACCGGGCTGGACGGATCGGTGAAATCGACGACTTCGATGCCGCGGAGCCCGCCTGCGAGGTATGCCCTTCCCGCCCGCGCCTTGACGGCCGAGAGGTGCGACGACGACTCGCAGGTCGAGAGGAGGGCCGGAGAATCGGGGACCGTGATGCGATAGAACCTCACGCCGCCGGTGCCGTCGGCCAGGACGAGGATGTCGCCCTCTATCGCGATGTCCCTGGCCTCTTCGGTCTGGACGTGCCCGGTCCATTCGACCGATCCGTCACCGGCCACGCGGCCGGTCCTCAGACCGTCCCTGCCGTTTGCCAGATAAATATATTCTCCATCGACGACGATATCCATCGCGAAGCCCCTGGTGGGGACCTTGCCCTCAGCCCGCGTGTATTCCCTGTCGAGCCTGTAGAACCGGAATCCCGTCACCGGTCCGAATGTGATCAGCCTGTCTCCGGAACACCTGATCGAGGTGCCGGGGAAGCTCGGGGACCTTGTCATACCCTCACCGCGCATGAGGGAGTAGCGCGGATCGGACGGGAGAGGCTCTGAGTATCGAGAGCCGGATGGGCCGGACTCGTCCGAGAATCGATTCACACGGGGAACGGGGAAAGGCACTATCTTTCCGGACTCGAGCAGGGCGAGGCCGCCTTTCGGTCCGACGCATATATCGCTGATGTTCTTCTCCGGGAGGGGGGAGAGCTGCCTGGGCAGGCGCGGATCGCTCACATCGTATCTGTAGACAATCCCCTCGGAGGAAAGAAGGTGGAGGATTGTGAGTCCCTGCTCGACCGCTGTGATTTTCGAAGGAGCCTCGAACCTCGAGATTTCATTTATCGCTCCATTACAGACATCCGTCATGATTACCTCGCTGCCTGAGACAATAGCACCTGAGGTGAGTGATGCGCCCGGAGCCGTATTTTCGAGGTGCGAGATGAGAGATGGTGATTCGGGATATGGTATGCTCTCCGCATTAAAGAGATAAAGCCCCGACCTTTCGCCGCCCACTACGAGATACCGGCCTGCAGCCGCGCAGGAGCGCGCGTCCTTTATCTCGTACGCCGTCCACTCTCTGGGGCTGGCGGGATCGTAAAGGTCGATTGCCACGAGTCCGAGGCCGCTGACCGCGATCCAGGCTGTATATCCGATGATCTCGATGTCCATCGGCTCACCGCCGAGGGGTATCAGGATTCCTTCTTCGGGCGGGGTCCCGTCGGGTATCACCAGGACCGCTCCGCCGGCCGCCAGGATCACGCCTCTGGTCCCCGGGAGCGTTCCCTCCCATTCGAAGAAGACCGCATCCCGCGCCGGCCCTTCGAAAAGGTCCCTCGAAAGGAGCTCGAACTCGGGCGCCGAGGAGCACGACGTCGCCGTCGCCGCCAGAACGAGGATTATAAACAGGCTTCTCAGCATGGTCCTTCGCATCCGCATGATCCTGTCATGAAACGGTATATATCAGGTAGGCAAAGAGTAAGAAAAAGTTCCGGTTACCGCAAGGCATCTTGAGATAAATCGCTTCGTCTGGTAGATTCAGGCTCTCACAGCGAGGAGGAGCATGAGCGACGGTATCAAGAGAATAGACCTCGTAAGGCACGGCGAATCGACCTGGAACAGCGTCCGCAGGGTACAGGGAAACCATGGCGAAGTCCGCCTGAGCGAGCTGGGAAGGGCCCAGGCCGGCCTGCTCGGTGAACGGCTGCGCTCGATGGAATTCTCGCGGGTATACTGCAGCAGTGCGGAGCGCGCCGTCGAGACAGCCCGAATCGCCCTCGGCGACGATTGCCCGATAGAGTTCATGGACGAACTACGGGAGATCTCGTTCGGAGAGTGGGAGGGGCTGCTCGTCAGCGAGGTCAAGGAGAGATACCCCGGGGAGCTCGAGCTGTGGTTCCGCAGCCCGTCGAAGGTCGCCATCGAGGGTGCCGAGCCCTTCATGGAATTCTACGAGAGGGCCAGCCGTACGGTCGACGGGATCATCGAATCTACGGAGGGCGACATACTCATCGTCTCGCACGGCGGGATCATCTGCGCCTGGCTGACGCACATCCTCGGCATGTCCCCCGACGACATCTGGTCGTTCTCCCTGCCGAACACCTCTCTGACGACCGTGATGATAGATTTCAGGCCGCGCCTGAGGCTGCTCGGGGACGTTTCCCATCTCGACGGGAAGACGCTCGGTTTTGACGGGATGCCCTCTCCGATCCAGAAGTGACCAGCCGGACCGCTACGATTGTTGCCAGACCCGCTTGAGCACGTGAAAAGCCTGCCTTATCCGGGCTATCCTCACGCTGAGCGGGCCAATCTCCGGCGCGTGATCCATGTCATCAAAGAGTCTAATGGGATCGAAGCAGGGACAGTTGGCCATTATACAGGGCTGCGCCGTTTCGTTGAGATCGAATCCGCTATAGACGTTTCCGAGTGATGTGGTGTCCGCTATGCAGCGTGTGATATCGCCGCTTTCCCATATATTCACTATGCTCATTCCCGAGTTGCAGTTGCGGCCGAGAAAATTCCTTGAGCCAAAGGGATCGCAACTGCTTTCGGACGGGAAGTTCTCCCGGAGGTAATCCTTCATCTCGGCCGTGTATGAAGCGGGATATTTCTTTCCCTGGTAGACGCCCTTGAACTTCTTGATACTGAGCTTCAGGCCCTTGTCGAGGCAGTACCTGTAATCTCTCTCGATACGATCAAAGAGAATCGGGTGCATTACGTAGTTGACGTCGATCCTGTACCCCTCGTTCTTTAGCCACAGGACCCGTTCTATAAACGAGTCGATCTCGCCGAACACCCTTTCGCGCTCAAGCACGTGCAGGGCCGAGAAGATGTATTCGACCTTCTCGGGGAAAACCGATTCGGTTATCCGGAATATTGCATCTGTGCTGAGATTGGAATCGATGGAGATGCTGAATTCGTCGAAAGATGTCAGCCTCTTGCAGATCTCGGCGAAATGAGGATATATGAGAGGCTCTCCGCCTGTGAATCCGAAGGTGATCTTTCTGCCCGTCCGCAGGAACCGCTCTATCACACCGTCGAGTTCATCATAGAGGGAGTATCGCCTGCGGCTGGGGCTGACGACGCTCTTGATCTTCCGGATCAGTCTCTTGGGCCTCTGGGGATTGACCACAGAGCAGTAGAAACACCTGAAGTTGCATTTCTCCGCCAGAAACCAGTTTGCGTAGCAATATTCGCTGCTTGGATGCATCAGATCCTCCGGTTCGATTCGAGTTCACGGTAGTATGCGATTATTCCCCGCCTGCATCAAGTTCAACTCCAGCCCCACGTCCTCCCAGACTTCCCGGTCCTCCATGCTCAGCTCTATATCAGACCGCGGGAACAGGTCGCGGACGATGCCTGCCGCCTCGCGGTATATCCTCAGCCTCATCGGACGGTAGAGCCTCATCTTGCCCTCGCGGTCGCGAACATACTCTCCCTGCAGTATCGGGCTGTACGGCGAGTTCTGCCTGACGCTCTCGATCAGGCCGGGAGGGAAACGGAGCACACCGAGCTCTATCCGGCGAGGTGAAACCCCGTCGCCCGTTTCCCTTACGCGCTCGAGCAGGCTGCGGTAAGACTGCGCGTCCCAGAAGTGCGGGATTATCGGATCGAGCCTCAGGGCGAAGGCGATGCCGGCTCCAGATACCCGTGCGATCGCCTTGAGGCGTTCGCCGAGAGGAGCGGCGCCCGGCTCTTCTGACGCGATGGCCGCAGGCGGGGCGAGGGTCCACGTTACGAGGAGATGTCTGCGGGCGAGTTCGGTGTCCCGGTCGCCGCCGGGCGATATTCCGGGGAGGTGGTCCACGTTGGCGCTCTTTGTCCTCGCCTCGATCACAGCCGATGTCCCCTCGAGCAGCGGGAGGATCGAGGATGTCAATCCGGTGATGTGATCGAAGGCGAGGCTGTCGCTCAGCTCGCCGGTTGTAAGACGGACCGTTCCCGCATCCAGAGCTTCCCTGATGTCGTTCTCCATCTTCCCGCTGTTTACCAGCAGGGTGATGGTGCTGTGGGAGAGGTACGACCTGAGATAGCAGTACGAGCAGTCGTAGAGGCATCCCTGCAGGGCGGCTATATACTTCTCGCCGCACGGGGGTGCGCCGGGTGTGACAGGGAAGTCCTTGACGAAGCGGCCCTCGTGGAATTTCAGGACGAGAGTCTCCGGTCCGGGGTGAGAGCTCACGTCGCCGGTCACGATCTCCTCTATGCCGTCGAGGCCGCTCCTGATCCTGCCGGTGACGGGATCGTCGAGAGCCCGCTTGTCTATGATGAGTCTTGTAAACACGGGGATCATCTCAGTTCGTCTAGTACCTGTCGCTGCCCTTCCTGCGCAGCCAGTAGACACGGCCGCCGGCCATCAGGAATATGAGGAACACCCCTCCGAGAAAACCGCCTATGTGCGCAAACCAGGCCACTCCTCCGCCGAACTGACCGCCGAGGGAGATGAATCCGCTCACGAGCTGGATGACGAACCAGTAGATGATTATCACGAAAGCGGGGATGTAGAGGAACTGAATGAATATGAATATCCACAACAGGGTCATGATCCTCGCTTGCGGATAGAGGACGAGGTAGGCCCCCATGACGCCCGATATCGCCCCGCTGGCCCCTATCGTCGGGATAATCGAACCGGGATCGGAGGCGATGTGCATCGCGTGGGCTATCAGTCCTGAGGCGAAGTAGAATACGACAAACTTCAGTGGACCGAGGACGTCCTCGATATTGTTGCCGAAGATCCAGAGGTAGAGCATGTTGAAGCCGATGTGGAGGATGCTGCCGTGCAGGAACATCGAGGTGAAGAGGGTAATGAAGATCGGCTTCGGCCCGGGTGCGTGGATAATACCCGCTACCGGATCTGCGAGGTCGGTCATCCTCGTTATCTCGAACGGGGTTGCGCCGAGAGAGGCGACGAGGCTGGCTCCGCCGCTGCCGTGCCATAGCTGATAGATGAAGATGAGGATGTTCATCGCAATCAGCGCCCACGTGATGACGGGCTTCCTGCGGGTGGGATTGATATCTTTCAGCGGTATGAACAGCATGTTCTAGTTATATATCGTGGAGAGCGCCGAAGAAAGGTTAATTCTCCGTCATGCCTGCATATCGAGCAGGACCTTGAAGCCGTCCCTCCGCCTGGCGCGACTGAATGCGGTCTTCCATTTCTCGAACGGGTAGACAGCCGTGAGGAACGGCGCTGTCACGACCTTTTTCTTCTGCAGAAGGCCGAGCGCCGTCTCGAACGGCCCGCATCTCGAGCCGACGATTGTTATCTCGTCGACGGTGATCATCGACGGGTTCCATTTAAGCGGGGTGTGGAAGGTCGATTTCAGGACGATCGTCCCGTGCGGTCTGACCAGGTCGACGGCATCGGGGAGCCCCATCCTGCTCCCCGTGCATTCGACGATGACGTCGAAGGTCCCCTTCATCGTGGGGATAGCCGCCGCGTGCACCGTGTCGATTCCAAGGCCGGCGATCACGCGCATCTTCTCCGGCTCGATTCCCAGGACGGTGAGCCCTTTCGTCTTCAGCCTCAGCACCTGCGCGACCATGGCGGCGAGCCTCCCGTCTCCGAGGACCGCCACCCGGCACGACCGGCTGATGTATACCCGCTCGGGTATCTCGCACGCCGCGGCGAGGAGCTCGGTGAACGCCGCCTCCTCATCACTGACGCTGGCGGGAACGACATGGAGATTTGACATGGGGAGGGTGATGTATTCGGCGAAGGCGCCGTCCCGGCCCGCGATGCCGAGGACGGTCCGTTCACTGCAGTGCTTGCCGAGGCCGCGCCTGCACAGCTCGCACCTGCCGCAGCTGACGTTTATCTCGCCGGTGACCCTTTTTCCGGCGAGGCTGCGGGGCGTCTCGACAGTCCCGACGAATTCGTGGCCGGGGATACCGCTGAAGTCCATGTATCCCTTGAGGATCTCGAGGTCGGTCGAGCATATCCCGGCGTACCTGACCTTCACGAGGGCTTCTCCGCGGCGTACCTCCGGCTTGTCCGTTTCTTTCTCGACGAGATGTCCGTTTTCGAAGTGAAGGGCTATCATGGCAGTTCCGGATCTCGAGAGTGATGCACAGGGCCTGCGATAAGGATATCTCATACGGCGGAGAATTGGTAGAGATAGAATGGAGCACGGGCGAACCCGATCCCATCAGACCGGGTTATCCTGTTTGTCCTTGAACATCGGCGGTATTCTGCCTTAACCTGCAGGCTGATAGAAGGAATCCCACCGGATATAAAAGAAGGACGGTAGGCGCGATGGAGGAGAAGAAGGGCAACAGCACGAGATATCTGATAGACGATTTCACCATCCAGGAGAGCTGGAGGCTCTTCAAGATCCTCTCCGAGTTCGTCGACGGATTCGACAACCTGGCCGACATTTCGCCGGGAGTGTGCATCTACGGCTCTGCGAGGGCCAAGGAGGGCGACAAGGCTTATTCGGACGCGAGGAATATCGCCAAGGCTCTCTCGTCGGGAGGTTGCTCGGTCATCACGGGCGGCGGCTCCGGTGTTATGGAGGCGGCCAACCGCGGGGCTCAGGAAGGAGGGGGGCTCTCGGTCGGATTGAACATCGACCTGCCCTTCGAGCAGGATCCCAATCCCTACATCGACAGGCTGATCACCTTCCGTTACTTCTTCGTGCGCAAGGTGATGTTCATGAAGTACTCGATCGCGTTCGTGATCCTTCCGGGCGGCTTCGGCACGATGGACGAGTTCTTCGAAGCGCTTACCCTGATCCAGACGCACAAGATCGCGCCTTTCCCCGTCTATCTCGTGGGGAAGGATTACTACGGCGGGCTGGTCGACTGGATCAACAACAAGATGCTCGCAGAGGGCAAGATCCTCCCCGAGGAACTGAATATCTTAAGGCTCGTCGATTCGGGCGAGGAAGTGATCGAGGGGGTCTCGAAGCTGCTCGAGGGCGTCGACTTCAGGCAGTGGATGTAAGCAGACTGCAGGAGCTGGTTTGTCCCGACAGCACATAGACCAGTGTCAGGATGATGCCGGTCGCGAGGTGCGCGATGATCGTCGAGGCATTTGCCGGCGTCATCGCTTTCGGGTCGTCGTGCGTCGTCGCGGCTACCTTTATCGCCTTCAGCGCCACAGGGAGGGTGGCGAGGCCGAGCAAGGCCCGGCGCGGCATCAGGCCGGCGGCGACTCCGGCGATTATCGGAACGTATGCCGAGAGCATGACGATCGTGTAGAGGACTACGCCTCTTTTCCGACCGAGCCTCACGATCAGGGTGTTCTTGCCGGTAGCCCCGTCGGCGGTTGCGTCCTGGAATTCGTTGACGATGATGATCGCCGTGGTGAAGACAGCGAGCGGCAGCGGCGCCACCAGTATGTGAGTCGATATGTAACCCGTCTGGACATAGTAGGCGCCGACCGCGATGAGTCCGAATGCGAGGAAGATCACGATCTCGCCCAGGCCGCGGCCGGCGAGCATCGCTCGCGGCGCGGTATAGAGTATGCCCAGGACGAGGCCGGTGATCCCGAAGAGGATGATCGCCGGTCCCCTCACGGTGAAGAGATAGATCCCGATAAGCGTTGCCAGGGTGAACAGGACTATCGAGAGGATCAGGACCCCGCGCGGCGTCACGAACCCCGTCTGTATCATCCTGCTGCCGCCTGTGAAGGGGCTGACGAACTCTACGTTGGCTTCGTCGTTGCCCGACCTGTGATCGAACCAGTCGTTTATCGTATTGGAGCCGAGGTGCAGGAGCACCGCCCCGGCGAGCGTCAGCCAGAAAAGAAGGGGATTCCAGCTGTGCGTATCGCAGCGCGCTATCGCCGTGGCGAGCACGACGGGGAGGATACTGACTGTGAGGAACGGGGTCCTCAGCTCGATGATGTATGCCTGCAGCCTGTTCACTCGATCGATCCTTTCGTGTGGTCAACGATGCTCGGGGACGAATATACTCAGATTTTCATCGGGGGTAAAGAGGGAAAAACCGGGGCGTGAAAAAACCGGGACGCATGAAGCGCTCCGGTTTGAAAGAAACTGAAGCGCTTTCACGCTCCAGTTTTCCGCGGGTCTATCATTACCCTTTGCCCTTGATAAGCCGCGCTGGTATTAAAAAGGCGGGGCACTTTCGCGCCCCGCCTTGTGGAGTCTCCGGGATTTACCAGACGCTCTTGCCCCAGACACTTTTGCCAGCGATCATAAGGGCTATGATCATCGCGATGTTTGTGAAGTACAGCATTTTCAACCCCTTTCGTTCAGACTCCTAAAACTCTCTCCGTATTTATTGTCATTGCTCACGCTTACCTGTAGTAGCCAGTGACGTGCCATAATTCCCAATCATTTCCTTCTGTTCCTCGGAAAGTCGTAACCTATTGAAATATAGCCATATAGAATCCCATTTTTTCTGCGGGACTGTGCAGACGGAATGAAACGCAACATGAGAAAAGTAAACATATATTTACACATATTTTGCAAAACCCCGTAACACCCGTACATTCTGTTGGTTAGGGTGTAAACAATGGTTTACATAAATGTAAACAGAAGTTTACGAAAATGGTGTGTTTCGATCAGGCCCTGGAGAATTGCTCTAGCGCCTCGTTATCCTGTCGAGGAAGGAGATTCCCATCAGGGCGAGTCTGACGTGGGGCACATGCCCTCGCGGTTGCAGCGAGGCTTTGGCCGTCTCGAGATCGCTCTTCCTGATGAGTCCTGTGAGAGCGGCGAGGAGCTTGTAAGCGGCCGAGCCAACGACCAGTACTATGACGATGCGGGCCCATGAGGGAAGGGAGCCTGTCGCCAGCGACAGCAGGGGGTAGATCGCGGAGAGAAGGATGGGGTGGAACAGTGAAAGCGGGGATATCCTCGTCCTCGAGATCGACCACATCATAGTCTGCAGTATAACCGCCAGGACTATGAAGGTGGCGAGAGTAGCGACGGCCGCGCCCGCTATCCCCATCCGCGGAATGAGGGTCATGTTCAGAGCTATGTTAAGTATAGCGGCAAAGAGGTAGGCGCTCGCCGACAGGCCGCCCTTGCTGTATGCCGCGAGGGAAGCCCAGGCCGTTCTGCAGAAAATATCGGCGATACCGACAAAGACGAGGATCCTGACGATGTCCGTCGAGGGCTGGAACTTCGGCAGCACGATCGAGAAGGCGTCGCCGGCCAGAGAGTAGATCATCATGACGACCGGCACGAGCGCCATCAGGGCGATCCGCGCCGTGCTCCTTATCTGCCTGCGGAAGGTCTCCATGTCGCCGGACACCCGGGTCGCCGTGAGAGAAGGGATGAGGGCCGTTCCCGCCGTAGCGGAGATGATGCTGAGCGCCGTTATTACAATCGCCGCCATTGCGTAGAAGCCCAGCTGCTCGGCGGGGAGGTAGTACTTGACCATGATCCGGTCGACGGTGTTGATCAGGTTCCACCCGAGATTCGCGAAGAAGAAGAGGAATCCGAATCCGAATACTTCCCTGATCCCGCGGACGAGCGGACCCGATCCGGATGTCCAGTGCCGGATCACTCTTCTGTGGAAGTAGACCGTGAAGAGCAGCGCACCGACCACTTCTGCGGTGAGAAATCCCGCGATGACTGCCACGACGTCCCTGCGCCAGAGCACCGCCGCTATCGGCAGGGCGACGTTAAGCAGGCCGTGCATCACTGTAATGCCGGCCCGCAGCTTGCCGCGCTGGACTGCGAGGTACGCGATCGCGTAGAAGGAGTTCAGGGCGAGAAACGGGACGATCAGGGCGTATATCCGGATCGGCCCCGCCGCGTCGGGCTGATGGGCGATGTTCTCGGCGATCCACGGGGCGAACACGATCAGCAGGATGCACCAGAGTGTCGAGAGCATCAGGGTGAGAAAGACGGCCGCGTTGTAGATCATCGCGGCCATGTCCCTGCGCCCCTTCTGCAGGTACTCTGGGATCAGTTTCACGATTGCCGTGTTGAATCCGATGTTCGAGAAGATCACGAGGAGCTGGACGTACGATACGGGAATGTTGAGCAGCCCGTAGAGGGCCGGTCCGAGGAGCCTGCCGAGGATAACGCTGCGGATCGGCTTGAGGAGCGTTACCCCGATCTTCGAGGCGGATACGAAGAAGGTGTCGGAGATGACCTTGGATGTGGATAGGTCGACCGGGGGTTCGCGGGTTTGATCTTCCGAATCGTTCTGATTCATTCCGGTTCGAACCTATTTCTTGTACTGGCTGATGAACTCCTCGACCTCGGGGATGCCGCCCTGGTAGATCAGGTAGCCGTTGTGGGGCTCCCTCTCGGTGATCTCGCCCGCGACCGGAGTCAGCATGATCTTCCTGACCTCTTCGCGGTCGTGGCTCTGGCCGAGTGCCCATCCGAGCTTCACGTACGCCACCTCGGGCAGCATGTTATAGCTGGGGATGACGCCGAGGTCCATCATGTCGCGCCCCGTGTCGTATACGTACATCTGCACGTATCCCCAGAGCGTCTGAACGGTCATGTATACGTGGATCCCCTCGTCGAACGCCCTCTTGAGAGAGGGGTAAAGGGGCTTGTTGACGTGTCCGAGGCCCGTGCCGGCGATGATGATCCCCTTGTACCCGTTGTCGATCAGCGAGTCGATTATGTCGGGCTTCATGTTGGGGTAGTAGTAGACTATGGATACGCGGTCGTCGAATACAGTGTTTATTGTCACGTTCCTGTCGCTGCGGCGCTTCTTGATGTCGTCGCGCAGCGGCGTGAACTTCTCGCGGTCGACCATCGCCAGGGGGATATCGCCGATTGTTCTGAAGGTAGACCTGTAAGACGAGTGCATCTTGCGTACGCGCGTTCCCCGGTGGAGCAGGGCGTACTGGTCGCTCGTGGGGCCGAACATGCAGACCATCACCTCGGCGAAGTCGCTGTGGGCGGCCGTACGCGTCGCGTGGATGAGATTGAGCGCGGCGTCGCTCGACGGGCGATCGCTCGAGCGCTGCGAGCCGACCATCACGATCGGAACGGGCGAGTCCTGCACCATGAACGAGAGTATCGCCGCGGTGTGGTGCATCGTGTCGGTGCCGTGGCCGATGACGATGCCGCTGACGCCCTTCTCGATCTCTTTACCTATAGTCTCGGCGGTGCCGATCCACTGCTCGGGGCCCATGTTCTCGCTGAAGACCCCGTAGAGCTTCTCCGTCTCGAGGTTGCAGATGTCTGCGAGCTCGGGAACAGAACCGTAGAGCTCTCCCGGGGTGAACGCCGGGATGACCGCGCCTGTGCGGTAGTCTAGTCTTGAGGCGATTGTTCCGCCCGTGCCGAGGAGTTTGACCATCGGCTTCTTCGGGTCGAAGGGGAATTCCTTCTCGGGGATCTTGTAGTGCGCCTCTCGGCGGCCATACTTGGTTATCGACTCGATAGTGCCGACGGCCAGGCCGACGTTGTAGCCGTTGTGGAGCTTGAGCACCACGTGGTCGTTGTCGGCGGTCTCGGACCTGGGGAGGACGATACCCCTGAAGTTGCCGCGGGTCGAGTTGACCTCGACATCGAACCAGACGCCGACCTCGAACTTCTTCAGACATTTCAGTGCGTTGCCCGTGTACCCCTTGTAGATATCGTCGCCCAGTGCGATCACCTTCCTTCGTACAGTTTATTTCGAGGCGAGGAAACAGCCCGCGAAATCGAACGCCTCGCGTCCCGTGATATATCCTCTGAATTGTATTGCTATCCGGCCCGTCAGGTACCTTACCAGCTTTCCGTCTTCTATATCGGGGAGCTCGAGGGAGCCCGCGAACTCCGTCATCTTTTTCTTCAGCGCCTTCGCGTCGAGTATCTCGAACGAGGCGGCTGCCTTCGCCGGCTCGATGCCGTCGGGGCCGCACGTCTTCCCCACGAGGAGTTCGAGGCTTCCGGCGGGCAGCTTCTTTTTCCCGGCCTCGACCAGAGTCTGGACGAATGTCTCGTCGCTGCACTCCTGCACGCCGTAGCGGCGGCGCAGCCTGCGCAGCCCGCCGAGCAGCAGCTCCGCTACCGCAGCCGGCTCGTACTTTGTGCTCGATACGGCCTCCTCGAAGGCGTCCCTGCGCTTCGAGATGCTTATCCTGCGCGCCGTCTCCCTGTCGAGCCCCATTCCCTCGTACCGTTCCTGCCTGTCCCACGGGAGCTCTGCCAGGGTCGATCTGATGCGCTCGATGCGCTCGTCAGTGATCGCGAGCGGCGGCAGGTCGGTGTCGGGGTACATCCTGTTCGGGCCGGGCAGTATCCTCTCGAATCCGTTCGTCCCATCGTCCAGCGCCTGGCGTGTCTCCTCGGGAACGCCGATCGTCGCTTCCTTCGCCCGGAGCGCGATCTCGCTCACGCCCATTCTGACGTCACTCTCGTCGCCCCATACGATCACGACGACATCGTCGCCGCCCATCTTCGCGTGCTTCTTTATCCTTGTCCACTCTGCGCTCGAGAAGGTCTCGCCCTCGCTGTCCGAGTGAGCGATGTTGGGCAGCCTGTCGAGGCACGCGACGACCCGCACGCGGTCCGAGATATCTTTCGAGAATGTTGTCTCGGGCTGTGTTTTCGTCGAAAGGATTCCCCGGTAGCCGCGCAGGAGAACCGCATGGATCTCGAGGCCTTTCTCCAGCGCCTTGGCGACGGGGTAGTACTGTGTTTCCTTGAGGATGTCGGTGATCTCGACGGAGTTGTATTGAAAGGTCTCTTCGGTGATGCCCCTGTCGTTGAGCTGCTTTTTGATATCGAGCAGTGCGAGCTGCCTGAATGCCTCGTTATGGACGAGCAGCGGGATCATCGGGATGCGCGGCACACCCTTGATCTCGACTCTGCGGCCGCCGGTGACAGAGACGTTTACGTCCTGTCTCGTCCGCCCGATGCCGGTGCGGACCTTGCCCGTCGAGCGGGTGAGGTACCTGATGACCTGGGCGACGTCGGCGACCTCCTGCGGGGTGCGCATCTCGGGATATGTGACTGTTTCTATAAGGGGGATGCCGAGACGGTCGGTCATGTATACCCGGTCGTGGCCGATATCGCTGACCTCGCGGCAGGCGTCCTCCTCGAGCCCGAGCTGGATGATGCCGATCTTCCTGTCCCTGTATGGAATCCAGCCGTCGACGCCGAGTATCGTCGTGCGCTGGAATCCGGTAGGGATCGAGCCGTCGAGGTACTGCTTGCGGGCGATGTGTACCTCGCTGACGAGTTTGCAGTTGAGAAGCATCGTGATCTCGAGCGCGATGTCGAGCGCCTGCTGGTTGAGCTCGAACGGCGGCGTGTCGTCCATCTCGTATGTGCAGACAGTTTCCTTGCTTATCTGGTAGATGATGTTTTTCTTTGTCTTGAACTCCATCAGGGCGGTGCCGTCGTACTCGCCCAGCTCGGAGAGGGTGGGGCGCATGTGGCGGAGGATCTGCGCGTCGAATTTCTCGCTGTAGGGACGCACGGGACAGCGGCAGAACAGCTTCTTCTCCGTGTCGAGCTGCTGGTGGATCTCGAGGCCGCTTTTCATCCCTATCGCCTGGTAATCCTCGAGTGTCATCTCGCCCGGTTGTCGGAATTCGATCACCTGTTGCTCCCTTCCCTTGTATCAGCAGTCGAGGTAGAGCTGGACCTCGAGCGGATGTGTGCGGTTTCGCACCGGCAATACATCCTTGTCGAATTTCAGTTTGACCCAGTCCTCGATCATCGTCGCATCGAAGACGTCGCCCTGGAGAAGGAATTCGTTGTCTTTCTCAAGCTCGCTCAGTGCCTCGGCGAGCGAGCCGGGCAGGGCCTTGATCCTGCCGCGTTCCTCGGGGCTTATCTCGAACACGTTCACGTCGAACGGCCCGAACCCGAGCTCCTTCGGGTCGAGTCTGTTGCGGATACCGTCGATGCCGGCCATAAGCTGGGCGGTCATCGTGAGGTAGACGTTCCCCGTCGCGTCGGGGGGCCTGTACTCGATCCTCTTATTCTCTGGCGACGACGCGTATTTCGGGATCCTGATGGCGGCCGACCTGTTCCCCAGGGAGAAGAACGAATTGACCGGCGCCTCGAATCCGGGCACGAGCCGCTTGTACGAGTTCGTGCTCGGGTTTGTCAGCGCGAGCAGGGCGGGGGAGTGATAGAGCAGGCCGGCGATGTACTGGTGGGCCGTCTTGCTCAGTCCCGCGTAGCCGCTCCTGCTGTAGAACAGCGGCTTGCCCTTTTTGAAGAGGTGCTGGTGGAAGTGCATCCCGTTGCCCGCCTCGTTGTGTATCGGCTTGGGCATGAAGGTCGCGATCATCCCCGCCTCGTCGGCGGCCATGCGGACGAAGTACTTTACGATCATCGCGATGTCGCCCATCCTCGTCAGCGGTGCGAGCTCGACCTCTATCTCGCCCTGGCCGTGGCCGCCCACCTCGTGATGGTGGTACTTGATGCCGATGCCCGCTTCCTCGAGCAGGACGACCGTTCGGTCCCGCACACCGGCGAGCCTGTCCTCGGGGGGCAGTGCGTGATAGCCGCCGTGGGTCTTCAGGCCGAAGCTCCCCTTGTTCTCGCCCTCGCAGGGGGCGATCTCGTAGCCGAAGCTTAGATTGGAGATATCTACGAGGACCTCGTCAAATACGTAGTACTCGAACTCGGGGCCCCACATCGAGAGGTCGGCGATGCCGGTCTTCTTCAGATACTGCTCCGCCTTTCGGGCGATGTGCCTCGGATCGCGGGGAAACGGCTTCTTCGAGTCGGCATCTACGATGTCGCATATGAAGCAGACAGTCGGGACGGCGCTGAAAGGATCGACGAATCCCGTCGAGAGATCGGGAATGAGAGAAAGGTCGCCGAGCTCCAGGGTCTTGAGGCCGGCGAAGTTCGAGCCGTCGAATCCGAGGCCGACCGAAAAGAGCTTGCTGTCGGCACTCGACGCGGGGACGGTCAGGCGGTGCCAGCGCCCCAGAAAATCGGTGAACTTCAGATCGACGAGCTTGACGCCCCGCCGCTTGATCTCGGACTTGAGTCTGGTGATAGAGGTAAAGATCGCGCAACCTCCCTTTATTCAATGCGTTCGGAGATGGCCTCACGTCACCGGCCGGGGGCGTGGGCGCGGATTTCCAATATATTTGATGGCATACCCTCTATCAAGGATTAAATGCCCGTCGTTATGCGGGTTGAAGCACCCTTCCCGGAGTTCCTTGATTCAGATTCAAGATGGAATAATCAGAAGTTCCTCACAGCGGCCGGAATCGTAAACCCCCTATCTTTTACTTGAGATATAGCCCGCCCGTATGTTGAAATAACCTGATATGATGAAGAAAAACCACTCGGCAGCGGTTCAGAATAAGATCTACGGACACCGGTCGGGCAGATGGACCGTGCCTTTCACACTCTTGTTCCTGTCACTGGTGACGCGGGTGTTCCTTGCCTACCGGGGGGGCATGAGCGACCCCGATTCGGTGGCCATCGCTGCCGGTATGGCCAGGTTCTACTCTCCCGACACCTCGTTCGGCGATATAATACTTTACGGGCGCCAGATGAATCCGGGGATATATCTCGTATTCAAGGTTATCTACACGCTTCTTTTCGACTCGCCCTCACAGGTGATCCCCTTTCTGAACTTCATCGGAGTAACGAGCGCCGCAGCCCTTCCTCTGCCGCTGTACTACATCTTCCGCCGGCGTCTGGGAGAGACAGCGGCAGCAGGCGCCGTACTGCTTTTCATCTTCACCCCGCTGGTCTGGGAATCGAGCCTGTCATTTCATCCGATACTGCCCGCCTCGCTGCTGATCTCGCTCGCCTGGCTGGCGTGGCGGCGCATAGACGCCTCGGTCTCCGGCGTGGCCTGGTTCGTCATCACATGCCTGCTTGCAGCCGGAGCGATCGTGACCCGGTTCGAGCTGTTGATGCTTGCTCCGGCGTTCCTCCTCGCCTGCATACTCTCGAAGGAGCGACGCCGCGACCTTTCCCTGCTCGCGGCGGTCTCGGCAATCGCGGTCGGAACCCACTGGCTGATCCTGCACTGGCTGCCCGGGTCGCACACGACAGCAGGCAGAGGCATCTCCGATCTCGCTTCCTGCGTCTCGGGGTCCTGGTTCTCCAGTTTCCGTCCCGCCGGTATGGTCAAGACTTCCATCTGGTTTTCCTTTGGTGCTGGTGCGGCGACGCTCATCCTGGTCCTCGGGGGACTGATCCGATTCTTCAAGGGAGTATCGAAAAGGAGCAGGAATCGGTCCTCGAGTCTAAAGGATCTTGCGGTAGCCGCCGCCATGATACTTCCGACACTTGTATTCTGGCTTCCCCAGCCAAGAGCCGCGATGTTGCGTCATTATTTCCTTGTCATGCCGGCGCTGACCTGGATCGTCGGCGACCTGATCCTTAAAAAGATGGAGCGGCGCAGTCTGGCCGCTCTTCTCTGTGCGGTCATCGCGATAAACCTCGCCCTGCCCGAAACAGCCTACCGCGCCTGGAACGCACTGCATCCCAATGACACCAAGACTCCCCACGGGACCGTGTTCCTCTACAGGAGCATGATCTCTGATCACATGAGAAGATACAGTGAGATGCAGTTGAAAATCAGGCTGGAGGCGGAAAAAGCCTCAAAGACAGCGGCAGCAGCAAACGCCCGAGTGCAGGATCTGCCGCCTGCGGCCCTTATCCCCGTCAACTGGGAAGCCTACGCCTACGCGCTGTACGGAATGGCGCAGGACACCTCTCTGGTGAAACTGGACGCGGAATCTCCCATGCAGGACGTTCACTGCCACAGATACGACCTGGGGGGTGCCGAGGTGCGAATGGTCTTCTCGAGCTACTTCACCTGGGACGTGCTTCCCGGACAATTCATTCCCTTCATGAGAAGCGCAGCGGAGGATGGCTTCACCATCATCATCCCCAATGAGATCATCGAGTCAACACAAAAACAATTCCCTCCCGGAATCGATTACATTAAATACTGAAAGTGAGACAGCAGTGATTCATTGTGATTCCGCCGCAGCCCCATCTAATTATTCCTGTTCAATGTTGAACTGGAACTATGCGGGTTGGATCGCCCCACGAAGTCCCTCGAGGTGGAATTCAACGGGAATTCATAACTTGACACCGGCGGCCGTGTAATGTTAAACGGATTCAGACTTTAAAGGGAGGGATTGCATGAGTGACCAGAAGGTCCTGAACCGCTGGGTGGTAGTAGTAGGTGCTATCCTGATCCAGCTCTGTCTCGGCGCGATCTACGCCTGGAGCGTATTTACCAAGCATCTGACGCTGCCGGTCGCCGATGGAGGGTACGGTTTTACAGCCAAGCAGGCCGCGTGGGTATTCTCGGCCGGCCTGGCGACGTTCGCCGTATTCACGATTATCGGGGGAAGGCTCCAGAAGAAGTACGGCCCGAGACCAGTGGCGATAGCCGGCGGCTTCGTCCTCGGCCTTGGATACATCCTCGGCGGGTTCCTTGGCGGCTCGTTTGCCACACAGCTCCTCTTCATCGGGATCGTCGGCGGGGCCGGCATCGGTCTCGCGTACGTTGTCCCGATCGCCGTCGGCGTTAAGTGGTTCCCCGACAAGAAAGGCATGATCACCGGGCTCGCCGTAGCCGGATTCGGTTTCGGCGCCACGCTCTGGGTCAAGCTTGCGGGCAGCTGGTTCGGCGGACTCCTCAATACGACGAGTCTCTTCGAGCTGCCCGGCGTTCAGAGCGTTTTCTTCATATACGGCATAGCCTTTGCTGCCCTGGTACTTCTCGGTAGCATAGTGATGGTCAATCCGCCCGCAGGCTGGAAACCGGAAGGATGGGAACCTCCCGCCGACACCGGCGCGCAGGCCACTGGAGCGGTCGACCTGACGAGCGGCGAGATGCTTCGCACTCCGCAGTACTTCATGCTCTGGCTGATGTTCATAGGATCGGCG
This sequence comes from Candidatus Krumholzibacteriota bacterium, assembly GCA_030609325.1. Classification (GTDB taxonomy): domain Bacteria; phylum Krumholzibacteriota; class Krumholzibacteriia; order Krumholzibacteriales; family Krumholzibacteriaceae; genus JAUWCL01. The sequence goes on along the minus strand of JAUWCL010000004.1, from coordinate 64,908 downwards.
CTCGCCGGCCTGATGGTGATCTACTGCATCAGGCTCTTCGGCATCGACGCGCTGCAGTCGGGCGGCGTTGCAAGCGACTACAAGACCGCGGGCGTGATGGCCGGAACGGCGATGGCATGGTACGCGATCCTCAATGGCCTCGGCCGCATAGTGTGGGGCACCGTCTCCGACAAGATCGGCCGCAAGTGGGCGCTTATCATGATGTGCACCCTGCAGGGCGTAATCATGCTCCTTTTCTTCAAGATGGGGCAGTCGGGAATCGGCCTGATCATCGGCGCGTGCATCATTGGCTTCAACTTCGGCGGTAACTTCGCCCTGTTCCCCGCCGCGACGGCCGACTACTTCGGCAACAAGAACGTCGGCACGAACTATGGCTGGGTCTTCATGGCGTACGGCATCGCCGGTATAGCGGGTCCCCAGGTGGCTGGTTACTTCAAGGACGCCGCCAGCGGCGGCGATGTGCACGCCTGGTGGACGCCGTTTGTGATCGCGGCGATCTCGTGCTTCGCCGCGGCGGCGATCGGCCTGATGCTCAGGCCGGTGAAGAAGGCGTAGAGGCCCGGGAGAGAATTCAGAGTAAACGCGACGGGGGGCTTCAATGCCCCCCGTTAATATTATCTTGAGGACATGGACAGACCCTACCTCATAGGAATATCCGGCGGCTCGTGTTCGGGGAAGACGAGCGTAGCCCTCGGCCTGGCCAGGTGCCTCGATGATCTCTGCCCGGTCGTCGTGCCACTCGACTCATACTATTTCGACCTCGATCATGTCCCCGAAGAGGAGAGGACGAGGTACAACTTCGATCATCCGGGGGCGATAGATTTCGAGATGTTCGAGAACCACCTCGTCAGGCTGCTCGAGGGGAAGGACGTCCTCGTCCCCGTCTACGACTACGAGAGCCACACTCGCGCGCCTCAGAGCGAATGGATTCCGGTGAGCCCGTCCCGGGAGGAGGGCCGGCGGGTGATGATCGTCGAGGGCCTGCATGTCTTCTACAGCCCCGCCGTGAGGGAGCTGATAGACCTGAAGGTATTCGTAGAGGTCGGCAAGGCGGTGAGCCTCAACAGGCGCGTCGAGCGCGACGTGCGAGAGCGGGGGAGGACGCCCGAGTCTGTCGTGCAGCAGTTTCAGCGTCATGTCGTACCGATGTACGAGGAGTACGTCGAGCCGGTCAGGGAATACGCCGATCTCGTAGTCTACGGCGAGCGCCCCCTCGAGGAATCCCTGAGGGCGATACTCGCGCTGGTCTATCCCCAGGAATGATTACATGCCATTTCACTTCCCAAATAAATCGTTTGTGGCGGCGGCTGCCGCGTTTTATATATTCAGTGACCGTGGATTTCATGGTTGTGCTTTTCGGGGGAACGCAGTTGCAGGCTGTCATTCTTGATCCAGGTACGGCAAGCGCCTCGAAGGGGCGCGGGAAGAAGATGCCCGGTGCGCTCGTCGATATCGGCGGCCGCCCGCTCATCGAGCACCAGCTCGATTTCCTCTTCGGGGGAGGGATCGAGTCGGCCTGCGTGTGCACGGGAGAGAACGGCTACGGCGCCTTCAGGGACTGGCTGCGCGGCTGCGCCTACACCGGCAGGGTCGAGCTCGTGACGAACGGCAGCCACAACGGTGATAATGCCGGGCCCCTGCATGACCTCGGCATGATCCTCGAGCATGGCAATTTCACCGACGGTGTCGTCGTGACGGAGGGGAACAGGTACTTCGATTTTCCCTTTGAAGGCTTCGTGAGATTCTGCGGCGAGCATGACGGCGATGTGGTCGTCGTGATGAATGTCAGAAACGGCGGCAAGGCGGTCCGCTGCGGGATGGCGGCCGTCACGGCGAACGAACGCATCATCAGCTTCGCCGTCGATCCGAAAGGAAAGACAGGCACGTCGCTCGTCGCGCTGCCGCTGCTCCATCTCAGCGCGGAGACGATTCCATATCTCGGCAGGTACCTCTCAGAGGGGAACGACGCCGACCGCATCGGATCCTTCCTCGAGTGGTCGTACCGGTTCAGGCCGCTGTTCGCCTACAAGGCCGAGGGGAAGCACTTCAGGGTTACCAACGCCGCCTCTGCGAAGAAGATCGCCTCTCACTTTGAAAAATCCGGCCGCATCTGATACTATCCTTTCCGACATTCCGGAAAAGAGAATCTGCTCATATAAAGGGAGCCCGAGATGGAAGAGCACGTACGCGAGATATTGAAGGCGCTTGGAGAGGATCCCGAGAGGGACGGGCTGAAAGAGACCCCGCGCAGGATGAAGGAGTCGCTCGAGTTCCTCACGAGCGGATACGGGGAAGATGTCGACGAAGTGATGAAGGGGTTCATCCTCGACGAAGAGTACGACGAGATGGTGATCTGCAGGGACATCTCCCTGTACAGCCTCTGCGAACACCACATACTCCCCTTCTACGGCAAATGTCATGTCGCATACATTCCCAGGGGGAAGATAATCGGGCTCTCGAAGATCCCGCGCGTGGTGGAGATCTTTTCGCGCCGCCTTCAGATTCAGGAACGGTTGACCAACCAGATCGCCGGCACGCTGATGGAGCATCTCGAGCCGCTGGGTGTAGCGGTGATAATCGAGGCGGTGCATCTCTGCATGGCGATGCGCGGCGTGCAGAAACGGGACTCGCTGATAATCACCAGCTCGATGCTCGGCGCCTTCCGCAACGACCCGAAGACGAGGATGGAGTTTCTCGACCTGATCCGCGGCGGCGACCGGCACAAGTGGTGATCGGCCTTGACGATGAATAATCTTGTGGATCCCGATAGTGGAAGCGAAACGAAGAAATCCGGGCTGGACGCGTTATCCAACTGTGTTATCCCCGCCCTGCTTGTCATCTATCTCATTTTCCTGGTCCTCTTCGGTATCAGGTATCACGTGATGGAACTGCCGGGCTCGGCCGAGTGGGACGGCTTTGCCCTCAAGGCCGACGAGATAAGGTCGGGAATACTCACAAGCGATCCGTACAGGCCGCTGCTGTATCCCCTGCTGACCGCCGCAGCGGGTGAGATCGTGGGTGAGTCTTTCGCCGGCGGGAGGCTTGTCTCCAGCCTGTTCGCCTGTATCTTCCTTCTCGTGGCCTGGAGGATCGGGAGGCTCGTCTTCGGCGAACCTGCCGGATCGATCACGGCGCTGCTCCTGATGCTCAATTTCCACGTTGCGACATACGGGATGAGCGTTTCGACCGACATGATGTTCACTGCCATGGTTTCGGCTGTCCTTCTCGTCTCGCTTCTCATGGTGAAGGATCCCGGGCCGGGTAAGGCTGTTTTTACCGGATTCCTGTTCGCGATGGCTTTTTTCACGAGATACAGCGCCGCTTTTATCCTGCCGATCCCCGTTGTCTCCGTAATGATCTCCTGCGGTGATCGCGGCACGGCCGGGAAGCTTTCTCTCTCGGGACTCTTTCTCGTTTCAGCCCTGATTTTTCTCGTACCCCACCTTGTTCTCAACACAATGGCCTTCGGCTCGCCCCTGTACAACGAGAACTGGAAGAACGTGGCCTTCAAGCTATACGGTGGGGAGGACTGGGCGAACTTCGGAAAGACCCGGTTCGAGGGACTGTTCGATGTGATAGCGTCGGATCCGGCCGGGTGGCTGCGCTCTACCGCCGTCGAGATCGCAAGATTCTTCACGTCGACGCTGTATTTCCTCGGTGGAAAGGGAATCGCCGGATATCTCTTCCTCGTCGCGGGGACTGCAGGCCTGGTTGCTCTGGTTCTCCGCATGGACAGGCGCAGGACGGTTGTTATCCTGTTTATCCTGCTCTTCGTGGCGGGAAGCTGTGCGACATTTTTCAGCGGTGTCAGATTCATGATGCCCGTCATAGCCCTCTATTACGCGATGATCGCCGGTCTGGCGGCGGGTGTTATGATGAACGGTCCGCCGTATCTCCGGGCAGGCGTCAGGATCGCCTCGGCCTCGCTGGCGGCCATTCTTCTCCTGGCGACGATTTATACGGGAGTGCGCCACATGGGGATGTATATCGATGCCCACCCGGTCGAGGAGCTCGAGGCCGCCAGGAAGCTCGAAAGGGAGTCCGGGACCGGTGCCACCGTTCTCGGCACGTTTCCATTTATGCAGCGCTATGTCGGCTACAGGTATGTGGAGCTCGAAGGTGCCGTGGGCGAGGAGCGGACTTCTCCTGCCGCCTATTTCGACAGGATGGAAAGACAGGTGAGGAGAGAGGGAGCGCGCTTCGTGATTGTCGGCCGGGCGACGCTTTCGACGAGGCCGCTCGAGCTCCTCGATGCAGCCGATCTGCCGGATTTCATCGTCCTGCTTGACAGCGACAGACAGGTGGCATTATACGAGACTGTCGAGAGAGAGGTAAGATGATTGCCGGCCGAGAAGATTCTCTCCAGTATCACGGGCAGGTAGAAATAGGGGCGGCCGGGTATGGCGGCCATCCCTCATCTCGCCAGCGGGACGTCTCTCAAGGAACCTCTCGAATCCTTTTCCATCTCGTGATTATTTGATCGATACCTCTGGCACTGAGGACGAGATACAGCGGTATCACCGGGATCCTGAACCTGGAGAGACTAAATATGCCGGGGATGAGGGTGAAGTAAGCTATCGCGAGGGTAAGCAGCAGCGCAAGGGTTGTCTGCTTCCCGCGGATCATCAGGACCAGGCCCAGTATCGCCGTCAGGTAGACGATCACCTGGCCCGCGGCCAGCACGGGGGCGAGGAAAAGCTCTTCCCGGGCGTTTTTCAGCCGCTCCACGATTCGCGGCATGAATCCATCGCGCAAAGGCGTGTTATCGCGGCGTACGACCGGCCGGCCCATGATATCCAGGATGCCGCCCCGTGCTGTCGTGACGAATGTCTGCACGCATCCCTTCGCGTGGTATTTCGCGAATACCGCGCTGTTGTCCCGGATGTAGTCGAGGGCGATGTTGCTGTATATGTCCGACCTCTCAAACGGATCCGTGACTCCCACAAACGACGTCCCTTCCAGCTCGGCGCGGGCGTCAGCCAGCGTTATCCCCTCGGCATACGCTTTTGTCAGGGCCACGTTGCACCTGCAGAAATTGATCCCCGCAAGGTTCGACAGCGCGTAGCGCCCGAAGATCTGGTAGTTTCTCGCCTGCCATGGCGCGAGGACTGCCAGAAAAGCCAGCAGAAGCACAGTTGAGCCGGTGATCATTGTCCTGGCCCTTATCCTCGAAAGCGCGAGTACGGCCAGGTATACGATGACGAAGCTCAGTGCTATAGGCCTTACCAGCGCGGCGGCGCCGAGGGTCAGGCCGATGAGAAGGAACAATCTCGCGCCGCCCCTTTTCAGCCCGCGTATGAACCACATAATCGACAGGGCAAAGAGGAATGTGAAGAGAACCTCCGATAAGAGCTTTATCGATCCAATCGCCGGTATGAGGGAGATCGCGTAGAGAGCCGAGGCGATGAGCCTTGTGCGCCTCGTGAACTCCAGCTCGCTTGCGATTCCGTATACGATCAGGACCATCAGCGAATCGATGATGATCTGCATAATGAGGACGACCCACGTGCGGTGCCCGGAGGCGCGATAGATGCCGGCTATAAAGAGGGGATACCCTGGGGTCCTGAGGAAGAAACCCGAGTCGAACTTCTCGAACGTACCGGTCTCGACGATGCTCGAGGCGAGATAGTGGTAACTTCGAGCGTCATCGACGAGTACGCGCCGTTCGACCACATCATTATCCCAGGGTCGGAGCGATACAAACAGTATCGTCCGAATCCCCAGGGCGGCGAGAATGATGAGGATCAATGCCGCGTTGCCAGCGAGGATCCCCTTCGTTCTGCCGGAATCAAATAATCCGGCCATTTGATCAATCCCCTCCGAAAGAGACAGATCAACGCAGAGGCGATGCGAGGTCGTCCCGAGCGGGATGCTGATTTATGATGTTTCCAACCACTTATTTATATTATACACCATGTTCGATAATTATTACAAGCCCCTGATTTATGTGGGCATTCCTCAGTTTTTCAGGGGAAGGCGAATAGTGCCACGAGTCGGCGGCCTACATCATCGTTATGAATGGAAACAAGCAGCGTAGCGGCCCATGGCTAAGAAACAGGAATATTTTTCATCCGAATGCCTGGAGACCTATCTCTTCCACCGACTTCACCATGATATCCAGGGCACATGGTCGGAAAGACTTATTTCTCCTAAGGCGATTTTCATTTCAGAGAGCAACACTGAGTAAATTGAACGTAATTTTCGAGAAGGGCTTTTGACATTGAAGAGCTGTTTAATAGTGGCGAGGAACAACCGTTTTTCACGAATCCGATTAATCGAGCATCTGCCTTTTCGGCGCTCTCGATTCTCTGATGCTTTTTATAATCCCATAGATACCGAGAATGATAAATACTATGGAGATATACAAACGCGTATCCCCTGTTATCGCGGCGACGATAAAATAAATAGTGCACGCCATATACAGGATCGACATGACCCACCAGATCCTGTACTTTTTCAAAAAGAAACTCAGAGCGAAAAAAAAGACCATTAATCCAATCGCGATATAACTAATCATGATTGGTACCTCCTGATCATTGCTGACAAACCGTCGTGACCCATCCCCCGGTACAGAATTGGCACAGCGCAATGACTGCACAGGCGAAATACAGTGGCGTTGAACCGAACACGGTACATCCTAAGAGTGATGCCGTATAACTAGCCCACTGGCACGTAACTCCCTTCTTCGACGGATCGGGTGCTATCGGTATCCCATTTTCTCCATCGCCGAGTATAATCAATTCCTTTCTTGTCACAAGTAAATTATCCCATTTCTCGGCAATGTCCTTAAATTCACATTCCGGACATGGAGTCGTTCGATTCCCAGCTATATTCTGCAATTCGGGATACTTGTTCCTTATTCTCTCGCCCAGGCATATGATCCTGCTTTCCAGGTTCACTATTTCCTGCTCGGTGTATCCAAGGATCGAAGCAAATTTTTCTTCATCATTTCGCTCGATTATTTCGACCATTTCTGCACCGGACACAGCACTCACGAGGGCTCTGCTTATCATTTCATCTCTGATTGATATCAACTCAAGAAAATCCTCGTCTTCTTTCAAAATTGCTTCATCCAGTGTTGCGGGCTCGCCAAGTCTCTCTGTCTCGCTACATCCGAATATTAGAACAGAACAAAGGATGACACTGAATGTCGCCATTGATCTTAACATAGCTTTCCTCCAATAGCTTTAGGACAGGGTATTTGTAGATTTACTAATCTGCTTATATCCTCCTTTCCTCACCGTCCTCTAATATGTCGCGAAATTCATCCGAAAATACTCACAGCTGAATAAAAACGAGTATCTTCCTAATACCCCCTGACGCTGCAGCTTTTCGGATCAGGGTAGTATCTAAATCGATTTATATTGCACTATCGATACCATTCACATGCGCAGGATGCTCCTCTGGCAATTGACAGTTTTGTGGTGAATCTGCAACTCTACCTGATTCAACGCATTACCGGAGAGCCGATTTTTTAATTCTCAACAGTGATAATCGACAATCAGACAGTTCCTGAAGCGTATCCTGGTGTATCAGGGTTGTATCACGTGATACACATTCTGGAACACTTCCGCTGTAAGTCCTTTAGATTACTGTCCCAAGAACGATGGAACACTTGAGACAGTTGAGACACTTTTGACCCGGGCTGTGGCAGGGTGTATGCAAGAAAAGAAGTGGATGGTCCTGACTTAAAGTTGATCGTATCAGTACGAGACACCAGGGGTAATGTGATTAATGAGAGGGATTTGCCTTGACATGTAAATCAGGTAGTGTACAATTCTGCTCAACCAACCGAATAAAATATTGGAGGCGCCAGATGAGAACCTCATTGAACTCGGCAATTATCTTGTTATTGGCTATAGCTATATCTGCAGGGATTCTTCTGTATCCGGCCGGAGCCAGTTGCATCAATATTATCCAAAAAGATAGTGATTCCAAGAGCATCGACCCGTCCGACGAACCGAATATTCATTGTGCCGAGCCAGGATCAAGTCCCGTGGGATCCATGGGAATCCTGGGATCAAGCCAGGGAACTAGCATTGATGCGCCGCAACCAGATATGCCGAATCCTGACAGTAGGGGAAACAAGACGACAAAATCCCGGTATATGCAGCTGTTATTCTTTTACTTGAGGATTTATGCAACCGGGCCATTCAAGTATTAGATAGATTGCAGAGAGACAATCATTTATGGATAAGGCAGCAAGGCTGATCAAGGAACTGGAGGAACTTGTCTCGTCGGAACGGTATCCGGAGGCGCTTACTCTTTTCGGGGAATCGTGCGCCAAAGCACTCGATTCGATCTCAAATCCCAAGACACGAAAGAAACTCCTTCTCCTCGCAGCGAAGATTAATATCGGGAATAAACTGGCCCGTGAGGCGGGAAAGTACATTGATCAATTGGTCAAAGATTATCCCAGCATCGAGAACGATTTCGACTATGTCACCCAAAAGGTGAATAATTTTCGGCTTCAAAGCAATTATTACGATTGTTCGAAATTTATTGACCGCTGCCGGGAAAAGGAATGGGATGAAAGCCAGGCAAACTGGCTCGAGTATTATGCTGCAGAGAACGACTTCTGGAAAGGCAATTATTTCAGAGCGAATTGACTCTTCGAAGAGTGCCGGGACCATGCCCTGTCGTCGGGGGATAATTTTCTCCTGGGATGCTGCTCGTACATGATGGGGTATGTCGCCTTCCAGAGATGCTTCTTCGAGATCGCGCAGGTCAATTACAACAGGGCGCTGGAAAATTTTGACAAATGTGGGAAATGCCTATCGCAGGGATATACTTACAAGATGCTGGCAATCCTAGCCTACCGGACAGGGGAGTATGACAAGGCAAAAGAACTACTCCAGCCCGCAAAAGAACTTTTTGAGCGCACGGGGGACAGAAGAAATCTTATCAATTCGGACATTGCCCTTGGACGGATAAATATCTTCAGGGGACAGTATGAAAAGGCTGAGGCCCTGCTCCTTGACTGCCGGGGAAAGGCCCTAGAAGCCGGATTCCGAAGAGAGACTGCCATTTCCTCTGAATTCCTGGGGGAACTCTGCTATCACCAGGACCGGTACGATGAATCGCTTGCCTGGCTCGAAGAAGCTGAAAAGATCGCCGAAGAGATCGCTCCAGAGGGTGACCACGCTGTCGAGGTATCAAGAAGACTCGGTGAAGTCTATATCGCCCTTGGAAAGATCGAAGATGCGGAGATCGCGCTGTCAAAAGCGCACGGACTTTGCGAGAGCATGAACGATAAATATGAGCTCGGGTGTGTCCTGAGGGCGTATGGGGTGATCGCCTTCAGAAAGAACGATATGGAACTTGCCATGTCATTCTTTAACGAAGCCGTTGTGACCCTGAAGCTGATAAAGGAATCGTTCGAGCTTGGACGGACTCTGCAGCTTACCGCCGAGACCTTTGAAAAGTGGATCGCGGAGAATGACACAGACATGCAGGCGCGTGGCGAGTTGCTGGACAAAGCGAGGGATAACGCCACGGAGGCGCTGCATCTTTTCTCCTCGAAGAATCTAGATGACAGAGCTGAAGTATGCAGGGACCTTGTCCACAGACTTGAAAGCATGATCGGTCATTCGGCTCCAGGACACCGTTACCGGAAGATCCGGTTCGACGAGAAGTGGCTTATCGAGGATCGCATCATAGCCGCCTCCGATTCGATGAAAAAGGTGATATCAAGGGCCCGGAAGCTCGCACCGGGGAAGATGCCTGTCCTGGTGTCAGGTGAGACCGGAACGGGAAAAGAGATCGTTGCCGGGCTGCTGCACAGGTTCAGCAGCAGGTCAGAGGGACCTTTCGTGCCTGTTAATTGCGCTGCGATACCCCATGCCATCTTCGAGAGTGAGTTGTTCGGATACAGGAAAGGGGCGTTCACCGGAGCATTGAGGGATAAGGCAGGGCTTTTCGAAGAGGCTTCCGGCGGAACGCTGTTCCTCGACGAGATCACCGAGCTAACGGCCAGTCAGCAGGCGAAGCTTCTGCGAGCTCTTCAGGAACAACGTGTCAGGAGGGTTGGAGAGGCGAAAGAACGCCCGGTGGATGTCAGGCTGGTAAGCGCATCCAATCAGGACGTATGGTCCATGGTCCAATCGGGCAGGCTCCGAGAGGATTTCTACTATCGCATCGCCGGCGGCGTGATAGAACTGGAGCCGCTCAGGAATCGAAAGGATGATATACTGCCGTTGTTTTCATATTTCCTCTGCGGTTCGAACGGCGGGTTTGACGTCGAGGAAGGCCTGACGGAACTTCTGCTCCAGTATCACTGGCCCGGGAATGTGAGGGAACTCATCAATATCACCGAAGAGCTCGCGCTGCTTGGGCAGAGCGGACGGGTTGCCAGGAAACGGGATCTACCACTTATTATCAGGAATTTTATTCTATCGGAACCCAGGGACACGGATGACCTTCGCATGGTGGCAGGAAGCTCTCGTAAAAACAACGGCATGTGTTCTGAATCCGGGAATACTGACGACCTCCGCCGCCAGATCGAGTTCTGCCTTATAAAACATAACGGAAACAAATCGGCGGTCGCGCGCGAGCTGGGCATCGGGCGATCGACACTCTACCGCCGACTCGTCGAACTTGAAATCACATAAATTCCTGCATGCCTTCCCTGATGTGAGTGATTAAAATCTCTCTGTCAGGATCGCTCAACGAATCTGCTGGCTACATATTTGTGCAGAACACTCGATACCAGTGTCTGGTAGGGGATTCCCTCTTCGCGGGCCCTGACCTTCAATCCGAGTATATAGTCTATAGGAAATTCGATTTCTTGTCAATGCTGCCCGCACGTCAGTCCGCACGTCAGTCCGCACGTTTGAGTTTGGCGAGGGGCTGCGATTTCCGTGCTGGAAACCCGTCACTTCCATTAATATCATCCGAGTTTAAACTCATGTTATGAATGAGTCGATCAAAGAAGGTGACCACTCTAAATATGGCAATATTACAGAATAGATTTGAAAATCGCGTAACCCTAGAGGCTCCGTCTTGCTTCTAGGTAGACGAATTCCACTCTAGCAGAAGGATAATAACGGAGAGTGCTTGCGGTTCAGGCAGCCTGTCGATAATACCGATGATGTAGTCCACCAAGCATAGGTTCATTACGGATCGGTCCAACACCTGGTGGTTCAATTGGCCGCGTCTTCGGACAGTCTTTCTCCAAACCGAGATGAGTGCGGCATTCATGATAGTAGCGAAAGTATTGCTTGAGGACTCGCCGGAGATGTTTATCATTGAAAATAATCACATGATCCAGGCATTCCCTCCTGATAGAACCGATCAGCCTCTCGACATACGGATTTTGCCATGGCGAATGAGCTGCGATCAGTACTTGCTCGATGACCCTTGATTCAACACGATGATTGAACTTATCCCCGAATTTCCCATCTCGGTCACGCAGCAAGTACTTCAGGGCTGTATCCTAGGGGAAAGCATTCGCGATCTGTTGGCCTGTCCAAGTGGCAGTAGGTGATTGAGTTACATTGAAATGAACGATCCGTCGCCGATCATTGCTCATAACAAGGAAAACGAAAAGTACTCGGAATGTCGCTATAGGTACGGTGAAGAAATCAATCGAGACGATATCCTTAGCGTGGTTACTCAGAAATGTACGCCAGGTTTGAGATGGAGGCTTTTGATGACGTATCATGTACTTCGAGACGGTGGCTTGGCTGACAGTGACACCAAGCTTGAGTAATTCTCCATGAATCCTCGGTGCTCCCCAGAGGGGATTTGACCGTGACATACTGCGGATAAGATCGCGGATCTCTCTGGGAACTTGTTTTCTTCCTGGCCATCTCGGTCGACTCTTCCATCTCCAGTACAGTCGGAATCCTCTTTTATGCCAACGGATGGCGGTCTCGGGTTGGACTATCGCTAACGGGCTTCTCCAATCGGACCATAGCCTCGAAATGATAACCCAAAGTGCGCGATCCCTGTTTGTCAAACGAGGTCTTTTAGAATTTCGAGTTAGTACTTCGAGTTGATGGCGTAGCGCGAGGTTTTCCAGGGCCAACGCATGATGCGACCTCAACGCCGAGATGAAGGTGCGTAGAAGTAGGAATAGCATGTGATTTATATAGTGCGGGAATTACAGTAAGTGCAAGTGCTGCAACGCGGACGAAATAAATAGAAGCGACAGGTTGTCCTGCTGATGTTGTGACTTCAGATCAGCAAGGCACAAGAAGTGCCGAAAAGAAAAGATTGCAGCGTGAAATCGATAACTGGTAATTACTCAACATGTTGCGGTGAGACAGCTAAGATCGCAAAGGAGGCAGGTTGTCGTAACGAGTGTAAACGACGTTGGCGCTCAGGCGATCGTGTGGCGGCCGGGGCTGAGGGTGCCGGAGAGGAGAGTGCGCATGCGTCTGCCGGTGACATCGTAGATTTCGAGGGAGACGGGGGCGGGGGAGGAGCAGTTCTTCACACGGTGCACCCGGTTTACGACAGCGTAAAAGAAGATCCCAGATATATCGAGATCCTGAGGAAGACGGGACTGGCGGACTAGACAGCCTGCTCTAACCTTTCAACTTCTCCCTGATATTTTCTACCAGCGGTTTCGAGCCTACGTAGAGTGCCGTGCGCTGGTGGACGTATTCCGGCTCGATGTCGAGGATCTCGTTTCCTTCCTCGTCTATCGCCATCCCGCCCGCTTCCCTGGCGATAAACGCCGCGACATTCGCCTCGTAGAGCAGGCGCAGCTTTCCCTTCGGGCGATTCTTCGCCGGCTTGGGATGGTTGACGATCGCCGGGTACATGAACATCCCGCCGTTGGAGAGCAGGCGGTGGAAGTCGGCCGCCAGGGCGCCCATGTAGCGGAAGGCGTATTTCGGCTCGTGCTCGTCGATCCATTCCAGGACCTTCGGGGCGAAGGTCCTGCGGTTGGAGGAGTTGAAGGATAGCTCCCAGCCTTTCGGATTCTCGGGCATGATCAGCCGTTCGGCGTTTTCGGGGATGACGTATGTCATCGTCTCGTCCATGTGAAATCGGAATACGCCCGTTTCGGCGAGGGCGAGGGTGAAGACTCCGTTCGGGATCAGATAGATTCCCGCGGCGCGAAGCTCGGAGCCCTTGCGCAGGTGGTTGTCCTCGGGGCCGTCGAGGTTCCGCTTGGCGATTGCAAACATGAAGCCGACGGGGAGGTTGTGCTTGATGTTGCTCGAGCCGTCGAGCGGATCGTAGTAGACGAAGTAGCGGCCGCCGTCCTCGTTGAGGACTACCGGGTCGGGCTCCTCTTCGGTGATGGCGCAGATCACCTGGTTGGAGCGCCGCAGGTAGTGCAGGACGATAGAGTCGGCGATGTCGTCCATCTTCATCACGTTCTCGCCCTGGACGTTGGTGAATCCCGCCTCGCCCATCAGGTTCTTCAGCGATCCGGTCTGGTAGAAGTACTGGATGTATTTCGCCGCGGCCTGGATCGCTTCCATCAGAGCAAGGAATTTGTAGCTGCGGTTGTGGCGTTCCTGGTGGTGGAGCATGAAGTCCATGAAGCTCTGTTCAAGTTTCATCGGCTGATCCTCTCCGCCTGATATACTTTATTCCGTTCATCTCTTCGAAATCAGAGTCCTGTGTCCAGAGTATAGCATCATGTGACATCGAAGTCGCAAGGATGATGCTGTCCGCCATCGGGATCCTGCGTTCAAGGCTGAGCCGCGCGGCATCGATCGCCGTCGCTGAACCGGGATCTACGACGGTGCCCTGGTGCATCACAGCTATCGCCTGCAGCGCCGTGCCTTCGTCTCTCTGTCGGCAGATCGCCTTGAACACCTCGTATATTGTCAGTGATGGTATTATGAGATGCTTGAGATCCTGGATCGCCGGTGCGAAGAAATCCGCGTTGGGGCCGTCAGCGAAATACTCGAGCCAGCCCGAAGAATCGACCACGTTCATACCCTGTCATCCTCCCGTTCCACCCTGGTGTCGATCCCGCTGATGAAGCCGCGCATCTTCCTGACGGGCCTTACCGGAATGAGTTCGATCCTGTCCTGGTATACTATCGCCTGGATCTTCTGTCCGGGCCTGAGCTTGAGTATCTCACGAATGGCCTTCGGAATCACTACCTGATACTTGGGTGAGATGGTCAGAGTGGTCATTTAGGCACCTCCATCGATAAGGATATCGTCATACGTATAGTCTATCGATAAAATAACAGGCTGTCAATGCGGGTATTGCAGGTTTTTTATGCGGGGTTTGTTTTATGGGTTGACTTTCGGTTTTTGTTCGGTTAGGCTCCGGGAGAAGATGAAGCAGCCATGCGGCCGGGAGCTTTCAATCCTCCATTTTTATCTCAAGCTCCCGGCCCGTTGCTTCACCAGGCAGGAGAGAGATGACTTACTTGACAAAACGCCAGAGAGAGATACTCGAATTCATAAAGGACTTCCAGGGAAGCGAGGGTTATTCGCCGTCGCTCGAGGAGATCGGCGCCCACTTCGGGCTCTCGGCGGTCAGCACGGTACACGAGCACCTGAGCAATCTCGAGAGCAAGGGGCTGCTCAGGCGCGGGTGGAACAGGTCGAGATCGATAGAGCCCCTCTCGGAGGGGGACGGGCTTGAGGTGCCGCTCGCCGGGATGGTGGCGGCCGGCTTGCCGATAGAGGCGATCGAGATCCCGGAGAGCGTGGCGCTTCCCCCCGGTTTTACCGGCAGGGGGGAGACGTTCGCCCTCAGGGTCCGCGGCATGTCGATGACAGGCGACGGGATACTCGACGGCGACATCATCGTCGTCGAGAAACGCGAGCGGGTCGAGAACGGCGCGCTTGCTGTCGTGCTGGTCGACGGCGCGGAAGCTACGGTCAAACGCTTCTATCATAACGGCCGGAGCGTCACGCTCCGGCCGTCCAACCCGGAGATGGAAGATATCGTGCTCCCGGCGGACAGGGTCGAGATAAGCGGTGTGGTGGTGGGACTGCTGAGAAGCTACCGGACGTTCTGATCACGGCGTCACGGGCGGAAGATCCATTTTAACCAGGAGAACAGGGATGTCCCTCGTCTATCGCAGGGTCGATAAGGTCCTTTCCGGCAATGCCGGAGGCGAGGTGTGCGAGGGCGACTGCCTTCTGCTGGAGACGGCGGGGGAGCCGGGAAAGGGTGAGCTGACACTGGTAAGGCGCGACGGGATCGAGTCGCTCCGCCGGTGGGACGAGAAGCGGCCTGAGGAGATACTGGGGATCGTTGTGGGAATAAGGAGAAAGCCGTAGGCCGTATGAACAGGGAGATACTTCACATAAACACCGACGATTTCTACGCCTCGGTGCTGAGGCTGAGGGATCCCGCGCTTCGTTCGAAGGCGGTCGTCGTCTCCGGCCCCGCCCCGCGGGGGATGGTGATCTCCGCCTCTTACGAGGCGCGGGGCGATGGGGTGCGCCGCGGCATGACCGTTTCGTCGGCGATGCGCCTCTGCCCGGACGGCGTTTTCATGCCTCCCGACTGGGACCTCTTCCGCTCCGTCTCCAACTCGATCTTCTCGGTGATAGGGCGGTACAGTCCCGTCGTCGAGTCGGTCTCCCTCGACGAGGGGTACGTCGACTACACCGGCTGCGATCGGCTCTTCGGGCACGCCCTCGACGCCGGCAGGGCGATAAAGCGCGACGTGCACGCTGCGACGGGCCTCGACGTGTCGCTCGGTATCGCCGCAAGCAAGCTCGTGAGCCACGTCGCCTCGCGCGAGGCGAAGCGGGCGCACATGGTAGACATCTATCCGGGCTGCGAGCGGTACTTCCTCTCGCCGGTGCCCATAGAGCGGTTTCCCATAGTGAGCGAGCGGCACGTCCCCGTCCTGCACGAGCTCGGCATCGCGACGGTAGGCGACGTGCTGCGTTTCGACGAGGAGCTGCTCGCGTTCTGCTTCGGGTCGTGGGGGCGGAAGCTCCATCTCGGCGCGAGGGGCATGGATGCGGCGAAGGTGCGGGCCGGGAGCACGGGCGACGGAGAGTTTGTCGTCAAAAAAGTGCTCGAGCCCGATGCGGTCGATCGCCGGCTCCTCGAGTCGTATCTCTACGTGCTTGCCGAGAAGCTCGGAGGGAAGCTGCGCGCTGAGCGCTCGCTGGCCGGGTCGCTCCGCTTCGGGATGCGATACGCCGACGAGGTCACCGCCCACGGGCAGATGAGGCCGGCGGCGCCTACTTCGGATGACGCGATCCTGTTCGACTCGGCGGGGATGCTCTTCGACCGCCTCTTCGGACGGCGGGTTCGGGTGCGGGCCTTGAGCCTCGCGGCGCTTTCGGTGGAGCCCGAGCCGCTGCAACTCGACCTCTTTCCCGATCCGGCGCTGAAGGCCGCGTTGAAGGTGCGCCGGGTGCAGTCGGCCCTCGACAGGCTGAGATCCTCGATGCCGTCGGGGGTGGCGCCGTCGTTCGGCAGGGCGCTCGCCGCGAGGCGCAGCGGCGCATCATAGGGTTACGTATATCACGGAAAGGAACGCCGCAATGATCAGGCCGGCTTCATCGCCGCGGACAGGGCGCGCGCACGGTTTTACGCATCTGCATGTCCACTCGAACTTCTCGATGCTGGCCGGCACGAGAAAGGTGGATGATCTCGCCGCCGCGGCTGCCGCGTGCGGCATGGATGCGCTGGCCCTGACCGACACCGACGCGATGCACGCCGTCGTTCCGTTCACAGAGGCGTGCGCGAAGCTCGGGGTGCGGCCTATCTATGGTGCCGAGCTGACGGGTGAAGACGGTTCCACGTTCCTTCGCGCCGTGCTGCTCGCCCGCAACCGGGCGGGGTACTCGGAGATATCGAGACTGGTGACGAGGCGGCGGCTCGACGGGGATTTCGATTTCGGGGAGGCACTGGCAGGTGTGTCGGAGAACATCTACGTACTCGTGTCGCACGAGCTGCTGCTCACGCGGCTCCGGCACCTGGAGAACCTTCGCGCGGCGCTGCCCGTCGCGCCGGGGAGGGATCGCGACCGCGAGCGCTGGAGGATCGCCGAGGCGGCGCGGAGGCTCGGGGTCGAGACTGTCGCCGCCGGCGGTGTGTGGTTCCTCGAGCCGAAGGAGCACCTCATCCACCGGGTCCTCACGGCGGTGCGCACGCGCACGACGATCGGCACGCTTCCTTGCGGGGCGGCGGCTGCGCGCGACTCGTTCTTTCATGCGCCGGGCAGCGTGATGAAGGTGTTCGAGGGGAGAGAGGGGCCGGTTGCGGCGGCGGCGCGCATCGCCGCAGACTGCCGGGTCGATCTCGACCTCGGACGCCGCAGGCTCCCCGCGTTTCCCCTGCCGCCGGGGGAGGACGCTTCCGCGACGCTCCGGCGCATAGCCCTTCGCGGGCTGCGCGATCGGATGGGCGACGCCTGCCCGTACGTCGAGAAGCGCGAGGCGATGGAGAAGATCGACCACGAGCTCTCAGTGATCGAGGAGAAGGGGCTCGCCGGTTATTTCCTCATATGCTGGGACATCGTACGGTTTGCCCGCTCACGCGGGATCCGCGCGCTCGGGCGCGGGTCCGCGGGCAACTCACTCGTCTCGTACTCGCTCGGCATCACCCATTTCAACCCGCTCCGCCACAACATGTTCTTCGAGCGGTTCCTCAACCCCGAGCGCGAGCACCTTCCAGACTTCGATCTCGATTTCGGCACCGACGACCGTGAGGTAATACTCAAATACATATTCCGCAGATACGGGAATGACCATGTCGCGATGATCGGCACCTTCAGCACGCTGCGGGCGCGCTCGGCGCTGCGCGAGACGGCGAAGGCGCTGGGGATCCCCGAGGG
The DNA here is from genome assembly GCA_030609325.1 of Candidatus Krumholzibacteriota bacterium. Lineage (GTDB taxonomy): Bacteria > Krumholzibacteriota > Krumholzibacteriia > Krumholzibacteriales > Krumholzibacteriaceae > JAUWCL01. Next base: position 47,177 of record JAUWCL010000004.1, on the reverse strand, counting down.
GGAGATACGCCAGTTCATACGCACCATTCCCTTCTACGCGTCGATCGACCGGCTCGATCACCTCGCGAGAGTCTCCCCTGGGGCGGCGGGGCTGCCGGTCGACAGGGAGCCGCTGCGAACGCTTATCTCTATTGCTCGCCGCGTCGGGGGATTCCCGCGCCACATGGCCACGCATCCCTGCGGGCTCGTCGTATCGCCCGAGCCGATCACAGACCTGATACCGATGCAGCGAGGCGACAAGGGGTACGAGATAACGCAGTGGTCGATGTACGAGGTCGAGGAGGCGGGACTGGTGAAGATAGACATCATCGGGCAGAAGGGGCTCGCCGTGATCGGCGAGGCGTGCGCGATGGCAGAGGAAAATGAGGGACACCCCCTCCACCCCGAGCGCATCGATTACCTCGGCGACGAGAAGACGAAGAAACTGCTCCGCACGGGGAGGACGGAGGGGTGCTTCTACATCGAGTCGCCGATAATGATGCAGCTGATGAGCCAGGCGCGGTGCGACGATTTCGGGGTGCTCACCGCCCTGTCTTCGATAATCCGGCCGGGCGTCTCGAGCCACGGCGGCAAGCGCAGCTATCTGCACCGCGCGCTCGGTCTCGAGAAGGCGGGCAAAATGCACCCGGCCGTCGCCGAGGTGCTGCGCGACACGTACGGCTGCCTTATATACCAGGAACAGGTGATACGTCTCGCCGTTGCCGTCGCCGGGATGAGCTACGCCGAGGCCGATGGCCTGCGCCGCTGCATGTCGTTCAAGAATATCGACGGTGAGACGATGGACAGCTACCGCGAGGCGTTCCTGCGGGGTGCGCGGGGGAGGGGGATCTCCGGGGAGACGGCCGGGGAGGTCTTTCGGCAGATCGCAGCGTTCGCCGGTTACGCTTTTTGCAAGGCACATTCGGCCTCTTTCGCCCTCGAGTCGTTCGAGAGCGCCTGGTGGAAGGCGAACTACCCCGCCGAGTTCATGGCGGCGGTGCTCTCCAACGGCGGCGGGTACTACGGTTACGAGGAATACCTCGAGGAAGCGCGGCGGATGGGACTCGAACTCCTGCCGCCCTGCGTCAACAGAAGCCGCGTGCGCCATCACGGGCGCGGGCGGCAGCTGCGCGTGGGGCTGATGCAGGTCAAGGGGCTTACTTCCATGAAGATAGAGGCGATCGTCGGCGCGCGTCCGTTTGAGTCGCTCTTCGATTTTCTCGAAAGGGTGCCCGCCTCGCAGTCTGAGGTCGAGTCGCTCGTGCGCTGCGGGGCGCTTTCCTGCTTCGGGCGGACGAGGCCCGAGCTTATGTGGGAGCTTCGCGTATTGAAGGCGGTGGATGACGGGGCGGAGGCTGATGTCACGTCGATGCTCGATCTTGTTCCGGAGATCCCCGACTTCGACATTCGACGAAGCCTTGAGGCTGAACGCGAGACGCTCGACATGTGCGTCGCCGCGCACCCGCTCGTGATGTTCGAGGAGGCGCTCGGCGAGCTCGAAGGCAGGGTGCGGCTTACGAGCTCGGCCGACCTGTATGACCACGACGGGAGCGAGGTCGACCTGGTCGGGTGGAGGGTGACGGCGAAGGCGGCGCGCACTAGCGACAAGGGCGAGGAGATGATATTCGTCACCTTCTCCGACACGCGCGGGAGGTTCGAGGCGATATTCTTCCCGAAGGTCTACCGCCGCGTCGCCCGCGAGCTATTCCGCGCCCGGGGGCCGTACCACATCCGCGGCCGGGTCGAGAGCGACCTGGGGGCGGTGAGCGTGGTGGCGGCGGATGTTACTTTCCTCGGGGCACATGAGCCTCACGGCGGCGATTGCCGGTAAGCCGGTTGCGCATAAGCCGGAGTGGTGATAGAATTATAGGGAGTTCCCGCCTCTGTTCGCCGGTATTTCCTGGAGGGGTTCAAGATGAAGCGACGCTACCCGCTCTTTGTCATTCTACTTACGGCTATGGTGATTTTTCAACCAGGATGTGGGGAGGATTCGACAGGTCCTGTCGACGATCAGATAGAGCACACGTACACCGATCTTGAAATGCGCCCGGAATAACGAATTCGCGCTGGATCTCTATAAAAAGGTCGCGGAGGATTCGAATGGTAATTTTATGATCTCACCTCACAGTACGGAGGTCGCCTTCGCGATGGTCTACGCCGGCGCGAGAGGTCTTACCGAGATCGAGATCTCCGATGTCATGAATTTCCATTTCCCGCAGGAGAACGGATTTCACGAGGCGATGAGCATGCTCAACGATGAGCTCTGCGGCAGAGACACCGACGAGTTCACTATAAAGATAGCCAACGGCTGCTGGATAGACAGGAGCTTCACCATCCTCCAGTCGTTCCAGGACACACTGCAGTACTATTACGATACCGAGATGGACACCCTCGATTTCGTGTCGGATCCTGAAGGTTCGCGAGCGACCATTAACAACTGGGTATACGAGAAGACCGATAATTGGATAGACGATGCGTTCCCTTACGGTTCGATCGACCATTTGACATGCCTTGTCCTTGCGAATACCTTCTGCTTCGAGGCGAAATGGCTGAAATGTTTCGACCCGGACTACACATATGACGGATATTTCCATCTTCTCGATGGATCGACTGTGACAGTACCCTTCATGCGCGGTGAGGATTATTTCGAATCCTTCGACGGGGAGGGGTACAACGTCCTTCGGCTCCCATACGAAGGTGAGCTGGTCTCCATGCTTATCCTGCTGCCGGACGAGGGCAACTTCGAATCGTTCGAACAGGGCCTGGACGCTTCACTGGTCATCTCCCTCTACGATTCACTCGAGACCGGCTTCACTCACGTCAAGCTGCCGCGCTTTACTATCAGCACCGAGCTGGATCTTTCCCGGATCCTCGAGGAGATGGGCATGCCCTCGGCCTTCTACGCAGGAGCGGATTTCTCGGGGATAGACGGAATCGATGACGGCTTGCCCTGGATCAGCCATGCAGTGCACAAGACCGAGATGTACGTTAACGAGCATGGAACCGGCGCCTACGCCATGACCGGCATGGTCCTCACTATCGGAATAGTCCCGCACTTCGACGCCGTCCGGCCCTTCATATTCGCGATAGTGGACGAGCCGACAGGCACTATGATGTTCTTAGGGCGTGTCATGGAGGCCAATGGCGCTCTCCCACCGATCAATTTCTAGACCTTATGTAAAGTACAATTGGATATCCTTCATTCTCATTCCCATCGGGATGGTTCTCTGCACGGTCTACAGCCTGCTGATCGGGCTGCTGCTCCTGCAGAAACCGGCGGAGGAAGTCGATTTCGTCTGAGAGCGAGCCGGTCTTGCAGCATAAGCAGTAGTGCAGTAACAATATATAGCGTTTCCGCCATGGCGGCGGGGGCGCTTTTTCAATCCGCTTTTCAGATATACCGAATTAATTTGACAACATTAGTCGATGCGTATATTGTTCAACGGGATGTGTCGAAGCGGGGGCACTGAAAAAGCGCGGTATTCTCACCGCAGACAATCGAAAAATCTTCGATCTCGGAGGAGGGACTTGTGAAGGGACGCGTACTGATCATCGACGACGAGGCTGAAATCCGGCGTAATCTCACTGTCGGACTTACCCAGGAAGACTTTAGCGCCGTTGCCTGTCCCGACGGGATCTCCGCAATACATGAGCTCAATTCCGCCAGGGAAAAGGGCATAAAATACGACTACCTGGTCACCGATATCTTCATGCCCGACATCGACGGGCTGAAGATCCTCAAGGTGATCAAGATCCAGCACCCCGATCTTCCCGTGCTCGTGATCACCGGTTTCGGCGACGAGCACCTCAAGCTTACCGCTCTTTCCGAGCACAACACAGGCTATCTCGACAAGCCGTTCGAGATCCCCGATCTCGTCAAGGCCCTCGAGGAGCTCGCCCCCGGGACCACCGAAGCGGGCGCCGCAGATGAAGCGCCGGGAGACGTCAGTATCAGGGAATCGGTCAGCACCTACGTCACGATCAAGATAACCGATTCCGACAAGTCGATGCAGATCTACAGCGACCTGTACCAGATGGAAGGCGTCCAGAGGTGCGAGGCCGTTCGCGGCGACTTCGACATCATCATCCTTGCGCAGGCTGGATCGCAGGACAAGATCAAGACCCTCATCGACAGGATCACCGCGATGGACGGGGTGGAGGTCGTCTCGATGTCGGAGATCGAGCGTCCGAAGCTCGACCGAGACGTCGGCGAATTCATAAAGATCTACTCCGACGCGGTGAAGGCACAGAAGCAGACCACGCCGGCGAAGCAGCCGGGGACGACGAGCTACATCATAGTCGACATCGAGAAGGACGCGATGCAGCAGATATTCACCACCGTCTTTTTCATCGACGAGGTGATCTTCTGCGACGTCATCGAGGACGGGACGAAGCTGGTCTGCATGGTCACCGGCCAGGGAGCGGTCGGCCGCACCCCGAGGATCATTGAGAAGCTCAGTGAGATCGACGGTGTTCTCAGGGTCCGCGAAGCGACTGTCATCAAGCTGGTCGAGGAGTGATCCCGCTTCCCGCGGGAAGCTCCACTCGGCCTGAGTCAATATAGATCATCAATCTGAGGCTGTTTTCTGTCTTCAGGGGCAGCCATCGCCTTCACTGTCCCAGTCCGCCGGCGCAGGTGCGCCGGGAGAAGGGAGAAAGGTGATCACGACCGGCATGGAAGACAACTTCAATTACCGTCTGTGGCGGTACGACGGAGCGCCGGGGGAGTTGATTCCGCTTCTTCAATCGGCCCAGGATCATTTCGGGTACATTCCACGCAGAGCGATAAGCTACATCTCGGGCGTAACGGGGATCCCCGAATCGGAAGTCTACGGGGTCATCACCTTTTACAGCCAGTTCCGGCTGCAGCCTATGGGCAAGTACCTCATCAGGGCCTGCGCGGGAACGGCGTGTCACGTCTCGGGGTCCAAGACGATCATCGAGACGATCGAGGACGAGATCGGCATCGAGGTCGGCGGCACGACAGAGGACGGGTTGTTTACCTTCAACACCGTTGCCTGCATCGGGTGCTGCTCGCTCGCGCCGGTGATAATGATCGACGACGACACGTATGGAAGGCTGACTCCCAGCTCCCTGCGTAAACTCCTGAGACAGGTTAAGCGTAAGGAACAGAGGGCGACCGCGACGGAAGCGGAAGCAGGCTGCAGAGACAGGGCGTAGGAGATTCCCGCTCTCCCTGCAAGATCGAACAGTTAACCGGAGAATTCCAATGACGAAAGTAATCGTGGGAATGGGCACATGCGGTCTCTCCGCTGGCGCGCGCCAGGTTTACGAGAAACTCGAAGGGATCCTCGGGGCGAATCCGGGCGCGTTCGAGCTGTCGGGAACGAGCTGCATCGGAATGTGCTATCGCGAGCCGCTCGTCGAGATCCGTTCGGGCGGCGAGAGGACGATATACGGCGGCGTTACCGAGGAGCTCGTCCAGGAGATCTTCGATCGTCACGTCAGGGGCGGCGAGATCCTCGAGGAGCACGTAGCGCTGGGCATCAGCGAAGGCGAGATCGGGTCCGGTTCCGAGACGGAGTTTCAGAGTCTTCAGGAGAAGATCGTGTTGCGCAACTGCGGGACGATCGACCCCGAATCGATCGAAGAGTACGAAAAGGCCGGCGGGTACGAGGGGCTGAGGAAGGCGCTGCTCGAGTTGACTCCCGAGGGGATCATCGATGAGATAAAGGCCTCGGGCCTCAGGGGCAGGGGCGGCGCGGGATTCCCTACCGGGCTGAAGTGGTCGTTCGCCGCGGGCAACGATGCAGATAAAAAGTACGTTGTGTGCAACGCCGACGAGGGCGACCCGGGCGCGTTCATGGACCGCTCGGTCCTCGAGGGCGACCCGCATGCGATACTCGAGGGGATGATGATATGCGGAAGGGCGATCGGCGCCTCTTTCGGATACATCTACTGTCGCGCCGAGTATCCCCTCGCGATCAGGCGTCTTACCATTGCGATAGACGAGGCGAGGGAGAAGGGTTATCTCGGCGAGGACATCCTCGGCTCGGGATTCGATTTCGATATCAAGATAAAGCAGGGCGCGGGCGCGTTCGTCTGCGGCGAGGAGACGGCGCTCTTCGCTTCGATCGAGGGCCAGCGCGGCATGCCGCGGATCAGGCCCCCGTTCCCGGCCGAGAAGGGGCTTTGGGGCAAGCCGACGAACAACAACAACGTCGAGACGTTTGCCAACATTCCCTGGATCATAGTCAACGGTGCGGGCGCCTACGCGGCGTTCGGCAGCGAGAAGAGCAGGGGAACGAAGGTCTTCGCCCTCGCCGGCAAGGTCCTGCGGGGCGGGCTCGCCGAGGTGCCTATGGGCACGACGATCAACGACCTCGTCCACAAGATAGGCGGCGGGATCAAGGAAGGGCGCAAGTTCAAGGCGGTCCAGATGGGAGGGCCCTCGGGGGGATGCATCCCCGCCGATCTTGGTCAGACCCCCGTCGACTTCGAGTCTATTCCCGCGACAGGCGCGATTATGGGATCGGGCGGCCTCGTCGTGCTGGACGACACGACCTGTATGGTAGAAATGGCGAGGTTCTTCCTCGAATTCACGCAGAACGAGTCTTGCGGCAAGTGCACTTTCTGCCGGGTGGGCACCCTGAGGATGCTCGAGATCCTCACGAGGATCACCAAGGGCGAGGGTGAGCCGGGCGACATCGAGAAGCTCGTAGAGCTCGGCGAGAAGATCAAGGAGGCGAGCCTCTGTGGCCTCGGGCAGACCGCTCCCAACCCGGTCCTTACTACGATTCGTTATTACCGGGATGAGTACGAGGCCCACATAAACGAAAAACGATGTCCGGCCGCTTCGTGCGAGGCGCTGGTCGACTTCAATATAGACCCGGAGAAATGTACCGGCTGCACGCTCTGCGCGAAGAACTGCCCGGTCGACGCCATCTCCGGCGAACCGAAAAAACTGCATGTGATCGACAACTCCATCTGCGTCAGGTGCGGCAAGTGCATCACGAGCTGCAACTTCGACGCGGTTTACAAGAGCTGAGGATTGAGTCCATGGAAAAGATCAAGCTGACGATCAACGGACAGTCGATAGAGGCAAAGGCGGGAGAGACGATCCTCGAGGTCGTAAGGGAGCAGGATCTCGACGATATCCCGACCCTCTGCCATTCGCCCGAGCTTCCGCCCTACGGATCGTGCTTCGTCTGCGTCGTCGAGGTCAAAGGCAGGGCCAACCTCGTTCCTTCTTGCGCGACGAAAGTGACCGAAGGGATGGAGGTCGAGACGAAGAACGAGCGGATCATCCAGTCGAGAAAGACCGCTTTCGAGCTTCTTCTATCCAATCATTACGCCGACTGCGTGTCTCCGTGCATGGAAGGGTGCCCCGCGGGCGTCGATGTACAGGGGTACATCGCCCTCTCGGCAATGGGACAGTACCGCAAGGCGATCGACCTCATCCGCGAGACGAATCCGCTTCCGGCAATATGCGGGAGGGTCTGCGTTCGCAAGTGCGAAGTTGTCTGTCGCAGGGAGGATGTCGACGAGCCTGTCGGGATCAACGCGATCAAGCGTTTTCTCAGCGACGTGCCCGGGGCGTATGACGGCGTCGTCGAGTGCGCGCCCTCGACCGGCAAGAGCGTCGGTATCGTCGGCGCGGGACCTGCCGGTCTGACCGCTGCCTGGTTCCTCGGACGCAGCGGCCACAAGCCGGTCCTCTACGAGGCGATGGAGAAATCGGGAGGTATGCTCAGGTACGGCATCCCGACCTACAGGCTTCCCAACGAGGTGATCGACCAGGAGGTAGATCATATCTGCAAGACGGGCGCGGAGATTCATTACAACGTCCGTGTCGGTAAGGACGTCACGCTCGACGAGCTGCGGAAGAAACACGACGCCGTGTTCCTCGGCGCCGGCGCGTGGACGGGCAAGCCGATGAGAGTCGAGGGGGAGTTCGATACGGAGGGCGTCCTGACCGGCGCCGATTTCCTTCCCGTGATGAACGAGAAGCCCGAGCCGTTGACCGGAACGGTAGTCGTGGTGGGTGGCGGCAATACGGCGATGGACGTCGCGAGGACGGCGTGGCGCCTCGGTGCGGACAAGGTCATCGTGCTCTACCGGCGGACGAAGGACGAGATGCCCGCCGACAGGATGGAAATAGAGGAATGCCTTGAGGAGGGCATAGAGATAATGGAGCTCGCCGCTCCCGTAGGTATCGTGGCGGAGAACGGAAAGCTCAGGGCGATCAGGTGCCAGCGGATGAAGCTCGGAGAGCCGGACGATTCCGGACGCCGGCGCCCCGTGCCGCTGGAAGGTTCGGAATACGACCTGCCCTGCCAGATGGCGATATCGTCCATCGGTCAGAATACCGTTCTCGACGGGTTGACCGTTCTCGACGGCGAGGAGATAGAGCTGACCCGCTGGAACACGTATGTTGTCGACCTGGCTACGATGAAGACGAACGTCGAGGGTGTTTTCGCCGGCGGCGACGCCGCCGACGACGGGCCGACGGTCGTTATCGATGCGATCAGGGACGGCCAGAGGGCGGCGAAGGCGATCGAAGCCTTCCTCAGGGGTGAAGAAGTGCCCGCCGAGCCGTTCGTCGTGCGTAAGGAGTTCTGGGCGAAGCCCGGAAAGACCGAACTCGGCGATGTGAAGGAGAGCCCGAGGCACGAGGTCCATTTCATCGATGTCGAGGAACGCCGCGGCAGCTTTGGCGAGGTAGCCACCGGCTTCGAGTTCGAGGACAACGTCCACGAATGCGACCGCTGCCTCTCGTGCGGGTGCGTGAGGTTCTACGACTGCGACCTGAGGCTCGGGGCGGAGAAGTACGGCGTCGACATGGAGAAGTACAAGGGATACGCGCGTAAGCACAAGGTAGACGATCGGCATCCATACATCATATACGATCCGAACAAGTGCATCCTCTGCGCGAGGTGTATCAGGACATGCGAACGGGTCCTTCCTATCTCGGCGATCGGCCTGGTCGGCCGGGGATTCAGGACGGAGATGCGTCCCGCGATGAACGATCCTCTCGTCGAGACGAGCTGCGTGAGTTGCGGAAACTGCGTCGACTCGTGCCCGACGGCTGCGCTGACGGTCAAGTATCCCTTTCCCGGGAGGGCTGCGCTCTACGACGAGGTCATCGAGACGAACTGCGCCTTTTGCTCGCTCGCCTGCGAGATGAGCGTCAGGAAGTTTGGCGAGGACCGGTACTTCACGACGACGCCCGACGTGGCGGGAGCGTACCTCTGCCGCTACGGCAGATTCGGGCAGGAGCTTTTCATCAGGCACAAGAGGCTCACCGCACCGCTGATGCGGAGCGGCAGCAAGCGCGAGAATATCGATATGTGCGCCGCCCAGCAGGAGGTCGTCTCCGGGCTGTTCTCGATAGCGGACAAGTACGGCGCCGACAAGGTCGGGGTCTTCGTATCGCCCGAGTTGACGAGCGAGGAGATGTTCCTCGCAGCGCGGATAGCTCGCGAGGCGATAGGTACGAACAACATCGTTTCCCTGTCGATGCTCGGGACGGGCAGCGAAGCCGGAACGCTCGACGGGATTCTCGGATTCACAGCGTCGACAGCCGACAGGTCCTGCCTCGCAGGCGCCGACCTGATCATCTGCAACAATACCTCGCTTGAATCGGACCACCTGATCCTCGCGGTCGACGTGATTGATGCGGTACGGAACGGGGCGAAGTTCATCGTCTCGAATTCGACCCTCGACATGACCGATCAGCACCTGGCCAGCGTCACTATGGACCCGATGAGGGGCACGGCCGCTATCCTATGGAGCGGCATTATAAAGGCTCTTATCGACAGCGGGGCTATCGACGCGAAGAAAATCGCGGCGATGCCGGGCGGGAAGGAATTCACCGCAGCACTCGACGCGACAGCCGCAGCGGCCGTGGTCGTGAGCGGCGTGGACGAAGAAAAGATGAAAGAAGCGGCGGAGATGATAGCAGGCGCGAAGAATATAGTGATCATCCACAGCCCCGACCGCAGGCAGGACCAGTCGGCCGGCGACATGGAGACGCTGGCGAACCTCGTTGTTCTGCTCAGGGCGGCCGGAGCGTCGGCGGAGCTCCTCCTCCCGAGGACCTTCTCCAACACGGCCGGCCTCGCGGTAACGGGCGCCGACCCGGCCTTTGCGCCGGGCAGGACCGCCCCCCCGGAAAAAGCTGAGGGCGCCCATACAAGAAAGGAGCTGCTCGAGCTCCTTGAGAAAGGTGAGATCAGGGGGGCCCTCGTAATAGGCGAGGACCCGATGGCCTGGGGCGCGACCGGTTCGTGGCTGCAGAACATAGAATTCCTCGCGGCGATCGACTGGACCGATACGGAGACGACGCGCTTTGCCGACGTCGTGCTTCCCGGATCGACCTTCCTCGAAACTGAGGGCACGAGATGCAACTTCGAGGGCAGGGTTGTCGAATACAGCCGAGCAGTCGAGCCGCCGGCCGGATCGTCGGGCAGGGAAGTGCTCGAGGGGCTCGCGTCGGAGTTCGGGCTGAAGGATGTCGACGATACGGCGGCGCAGCTTCGTTCGGTGGTTGAGAAAAACGCGAAAAAACTGCTTCCGTGGTACTGGAACACCGGTCAGGGGAGGAAACGCGGCGCTGAGGCCAGGCTGGCGGCCGCCGGCCCGGGCGCGGGAAAGAGCGTGCTCATGCCGCCGCTCACGCATACGGGCAGGTACAGGAAGGAGATCCGCGAAGTGGGTACGGGACGGTTCAGGGTAAGGTGACAGTATGCTGAAGCTCGAGAATTTCTTCGATTTCATGGAGGAAAGCTTCGACTACCTCCTTGTGCTCGACGAGAACGCGAAGGTGATTCACGCAAGCGAGGAAATCGCCTCGGACGCATTCCCCGATAACGGACCGCTCAAGGGCAGATCGATTGAGGAACTGCTCACCAGTTTCTCCGTCGCCACCGTCAGGTCGGCGATGAGCCAGGCGAAGGCAGGGACCCGCGGAATTGTGGTCCTATCCACAGAGGACGACGGTTCCTTGCACATTCCGCTCAAGGCCGGGTACCTGATCGGCGATGACGGCGACGTCTACCCTCTCTTCGGAAACAGGCTCGAGGGTCTGACCAGGGGCGACGCGTGGGAGAAGGACGAGAGGATCAAGGAACTCGCCTGCCTCTACAGCGTCGCTGAACTGATCGAGGGTTCCTTGTCTATCCCCGATTTTTTCACACGATTTCCCAGGACGCTCGGACAGGGGATGCTCTATCCCGATGAGGTGGTCATATACTCGAGGTACCTGGGAGTAGAGTACGGACAGAAACCGACGTCGAAAAACCATCTCAGGGTGCCGCTGGTAGTGGCGAAGGAGGAAAAGGGCGAGATCCTCGTCGGTTATCAAGACGACGACCATGAACTCCTTCCCGAGGAGCGTAAGCTGCTCGACGAGATCGGGAGAAGCCTCAAGGTGGCCCTCGAGCGCAAGGAGTTCGGGGAAAAGATCCACCTGATGGAGGAAGAGGAAGAGGACTACAACAAGCGCCTCGAGCAGCTGCGCGGCGAGATCGAATCGAGGACGAAGGAGCTCGAGGAGCAGAAGAACAAGCTGAGCATAGTCGATTCGTACCTCGATCGCGTCAAGGGGGGGTGGGAGGAGTCGAAGTCGAGGCTCGAGACGATGTTCAAGGTTATCCCCGACGACGTCGTCCTGATCGACAAGAAGCACAAGGTCGTGATGACGAACCGGGATGATATCGAGCCGGGGACCTACTGCTACACGAGCTATTTTCATCGCGACAAGCCGTGTGAGGACTGCCGCCTGGCGAGGATCCTCCGCGACAAGACGCCGGTGATGCTGACGATGAAGATGGACGAGCGGTATGTCCAGGTCCATGCCCTTCCCGTGTTCAACCAGGACCACGAGGTCGACGGGATACTCGAGTTCTACCGCGATATCACACTCGAGAAGACGTATGACCAGCAGCTCCAGCAGGCAGACAAGCTCGCCTCGATCGGCCAGCTCGTCAGCGGCATCGGGCACGAGATAAATAACCCGAACCAGTTCATCCGGGGAAACATCAGGATCATTCAGCAGTCGCTCGAGGACATGCTGCCGATAGTCGACGACTACGTCAAGGAGCACCCCGACCTGAAGATCGCCAGGCTGAACTACGATTTCTTCCGCGAGCACATCATGACGCTCGTCGACGATATGGCGCACGGGTCGGAGAGGATCAAGGCGATCGTCGAAGGTCTCAGGACCTTTACCCGCAAGGACGAGGGTCTCCTCGTCGACCAGGTCGACATAAACACGCTGATAGAGACTGCGGCGAGGCTCGTTTACAACGAGGTTTACAAGCACGCCGACATCGAGTTCGATCTCTCTCCGGGCGTTCCCGCATTCACCGGCAATTCGCAGAAGATAGAGCAGGTGCTGGTCAACCTGATTGTCAACGCCAGCCAGGCGATGCCCGACGGACGCAGGGGTATGATCAAGGTGGCGACACATTACGAGAAGGGAATGATAACCATCCTCGTCGAGGACAACGGCAAGGGGATGAACGAGAGCACAGTAAAGCAGATATTCAATCCGTTCTTCACCACGAAGAGGGCCAAGGGAGGCACGGGGCTCGGGCTGGCCATCGCATACCGGATCATCGAGGAGCACAACGGCAAGATCCAGGTCAGGAGCAAGCCGGGCGTAGGGACCACCTTTATCATCAGGATTCCAGCTCCCAAGGCCGCGCCGCCGGCCGGGGAGCATAAATGAAGAAGATCCTCCTGGTAGACGACGATACCGCCGTGACCAATTACCTGATGGTCTTTCTCGTGCAGTCGGGGATATTCGAGCCTGCAGTGATCAATGATTCGCGGGAAGTCGGGGAAAAGCTGGCTTCCGAATCGTTCGACGTACTCCTGCTCGACATGAACATGCCGAACGTCAGCGGAATGGATATCCTGCAGAAGATGAGAGGCAAGGGGGACGAGACGCCGGTGGTGGTCCTCACAGGCGTGAGCGACCTGACACTTGCCGTGAGGGCGATGAAGCTCGGGGCGTTCGACTACCTGACCAAGCCGGTCGACGGGCAAGAAGGTAGCCATCGTCGGCTCCGGCCCGGCCGGTCTGACCGTGGCGGCCGACGTGCGCCGCGAGGGGCACGAGGTGACTATCTTCGAGGCGCTTCACAAGCCCGGCGGCGTGCTGATATACGGCATCCCCGAGTTCCGCCTCCCGAAGCAGATCGTGATGAAGGAAGTCGACAACCTCGAGAAGATGGGCGTCGATGTGAAATACAACTATGTCATAGGCAAGATCTTTACCGTCGACGAGCTCCTCGACGAGGCGGGGTACGACGCTGTGTTCATCGCGACCGGCGCGGGACTCCCGATGTTCATGCGTATCCCCGGCGAGAATCTCAACGGCGTCTATTCGGCGAACGAGTACCTGACCAGGGCCAACCTGATGCAGGCGTACTCCTTCCCGGAGACCGACACGCCGATAGCAAAATCGAAGAACGTGGCCGTTTTCGGAGGCGGGAACGTCGCGATGGACTCCGCCCGTACCGCGCTGGGGCTCGGCGAGCCCGATGGCTCGGGCAGGCGCCGCCCCGTTCCGATACCGGACAGCGAGTTCATCATCGACATCGACATCTGCATCGTCTCTATCGGAAACTCGTCGAACCCGCTTATCCCCGACACGACTCCCGACATCTCGACGAACAAGTGGGGTAACATCGCCGTCGACGAGGCGACGATGAAGACGAGCAAGAAGGGCGTCTTCGCCGGGGGCGATATCGTTCTCGGAGCCGCCACGGTGATTCTCGCAATGGGTCAGGGCCGCAAGGCCGCCGTCGCGATCAACAAATATCTCGAATCGGGAACCTGGTAGCGCCGGGCGGGGTTTCCGCTTGTTGACATGGTACGGGGTGTTACGTATTATCTCTCGTACGCCCGGTGCGCCGGTCCTGAAGCAACATATCCCATTTCGACAGGAGGAATGAAGGGATGAAGAGAAAGTTTTTCGCGCCACTGCTGGTCGTCCTGCTGCTGCTTGCGTGCTCGCCGCAGGAGCAGAATCCGTTCTTCACGGAGTGGGACACGCCTTACCAGATCCCATCCTTTTCCGAGATAGAGGAAGAGCATTACATGCCCGCCATGAGGGAAGGGATACTGCAGCACCAGTCAGAGATCGACGCGATCGCAGGCAGAGCTGAGGAACCGACCTTCGAGAACACGATCCTCGCCGTCGAGTACAGCGGCGAGCTGCTCGACAGGGTCACCGAGGTCTTCTTCAGCCTCAATTCGGCGGTCACCAGCGAGCAGATGCAGGCGATAGCGAAGGAAGCAGCCCCGTTGCTGTCCGAGCATCGGGATAACATCATCCTCAACGACAACCTTTTCCGGAGGGTCAAGGCAGTCCACAAGAAGAGGTTGTCGCTCGCGCTTATTCCAGAGCAGGACAAGCTGCTCGACGATTACTACAAGCGGTTCGTACGCAACGGTGCCGACCTCGGCGTCGAGGACAAGGAGAAACTCCGCGCGATCAACAAGGAGCTTTCCGTCCTGACACTCCAGTTCGGCGAGAACATCCTGAAGGAGACGAACAGGTTCGAGATGGTTCTGGAAGACGAGAAGGCCCTCGCCGGCCTGCCCGATTTCGTAGTCAGCGCCGCCGCCGAGGCCGCCGCGGCCAGGGGTTACGAAGGCAAGTGGCTTTTTACCCTCCACAAGCCGAGCTGGATCCCTTTCCTCCAGTACTCCGGGAGGAGGGACCTCCGCGAGAAGATCTACAGGGCCTGGTTCATGATGGGCGACAACGGCGACGATCTCGACAACAAGAAGATCATAGAGAAGATAACAGCACTGAGGCTCGACAGGTCTAACCTCCTCGGCTACAAGACCTACGCGCACTTCGCCCTCGAGGAATCGATGGCGAAAGTCCCCGAGAACGTATACGACCTCCTTGGCCAGCTCTGGACGCCGGCGCTGGCGAAAGCGAAAGAGGAGCGCGCTCTTTTCCAGGAGATAATCGACCGCGAGGGCGGCGGTTTCGAGCTCGAGAGCTGGGACTGGTGGTACTACGCTGAGAAGCTGAAGAAGGAGAAGTACGATCTCGACGACGAGATCCTGAAGCCCTACTTCCCGCTCGACAGCGTGATGGACGGTGCGTTCGAGACAGTCAACAGGCTCTGGGGCATCACCTTCACCGAGATCGAGGACGTACCGACGTATCACGAAGACGTCCGTGTGTTCGAGGTCAAGGAGGAGGACGGCAGCCATATCGGAATATTCTTCTGCGACTACTTTCCCAGGGAGAGCAAGAGGGGCGGCGCCTGGATGGGCACGTTCCGCAAGCAGTCGAGGACGATCGACGGCGAGATGGTTGCTCCCCTCGTCTACAACGTTGGCAACTTCTCCAAGCCGACGGGCGACATGCCCTCGCTGCTGACCTTCGACGAGGTCAACACGCTTTTCCACGAGCTGGGCCACGGACTTCACGGCCTTCTCTCCGACGGTTCCTACCAGAGCCTGACCGGCACTGCGGTCGCGACCGACTTTGTCGAGCTGCCTTCGCAGATCATGGAGAACTGGGCGACCGACCCGGCGGTGCTTAAGATGTATGCGAAGCACTATAAGACGGGCGAGCCGATCCCCGATAAACTGATCGAGAAGATCAAGAAGGCGAAGCAGTTCAACCAGGGCTTCGCCGCGACCGAGTACCTCGCCGCTTCGCTGCTCGACATGGACTACCACACGATCGACAAGCATTTCGAGATGGACGTGAGGGAGTTCGAGAACGAGTCGCTCGGCAACATCGGCCTTATCCCCGAGATCAAGTCGAGGTACAGGTCGACATATTTCAGGCATATCTTCACGAGCGGATACGCCTCGGGCTACTACAGCTACATCTGGGCGGAGGTGCTCGACGCCGACGCCTTCCAGGCGTTCATGGAGAACGGCATATTCGACCGCCAGACGGCGCAGCTGTTCAGGGAGAACATCCTGGCCAAGGGCGGCTCGGAGGATCCGATGAAGCTGTACGTGCAGTTCAGGGGAGCGATTCCGAGCATCCAGCCGCTTCTCGAGAGAAGGGGCCTGAACTAGGATCGAATAAAGCAACGGGATAACGGTTATTTACGGGTAGGGGGTCCGCCGGAAGCGGGCCCTTTCCCGTAACCGGAGGTAAGGGTTATGCGAAGGTCCCGAAGCGATCAGGCGAATGGTGGATCGTCAGGCTGTTCACAGCAGTCAGGGTGCCAGGTAGCGCCGGCGAATACGAGGCCTGCAACGTCCCTGAACAGGAGCGCTATGACGAGTTTCATGACGTAGATGGTAATGGGCTCGATCATCAGATTCAGGGCGTTTTTGCTGGAAAAGAGCGCCTTTCGCCGGTATCTTAATACGACATTTTTCATTCTGCGACAGTGCTCTATGGATATACGGAAGATATTCGAATCGAAGATCGAGGGGGAAGCCGGAAGGCTCGCTCTGACCGTCAGGGGACGGGTGCAGGGGGTGGGTTTCAGGCCCTCGATATACAGGGAGGCCGTGGAGGCCGGTCTCGCCGGATTCGTGAGGAACACCAGGCGCGGTGTCGTGATAGAGGTAGAGGGATCGCGTGAGGTGATCCTGTCGTTCGCCTCGGCACTCGAGAATGACCTGCCGCCACTTGCGAGGATCGATTCGCTCGAAGCGGAGGCCGTCGAAGCGACCGGCGAGAGCGAATTTGTAATCGTCGCCAGCGAGGAGGGGGGAGGCTCGGACGCCCTCTATCCGGTTGACACTGCCGTCTGCGCCGACTGTCTGCGCGAGATGGGCGATCCTGAGGATCCGAGGCACAGGTACCCCTTCATCAACTGCACCAACTGCGGCCCGAGATTCACGATAATCGAGGGGCTGCCGTACGACCGGCCGCTCACCACGATGAGCGAGTTCGAGATGGACGATCTGTGCCGCGGGCAGTACGCCGATCCTTCCGACAGGAGGTTCCACGCAGAGCCGATCTCCTGTCCGAACTGCGGGCCGCGGCTGATTCTGATCGACGCTGAACGCCGGGAGATACCCGGCGACCCGGTCGCCGAAACGAAGAGACTGATCGCCGCCGGCAGGATACTTGCCGTCAAGGGTCTGGGAGGATATCACCTCGCCTGCCTCGCCGGCAGCGCGGATGCGGTCTCCACCCTCCGCGAGCGTAAGAAGCGCCCCAAAAAGCCTTTCGCTGTTATGTTCCGCGATATCGATACTCTCGAGAGGTGTTGCGAGACGGGAGAGGCCGAGCGGAGGCTGCTGCTGTCTCCGGAGGCTCCGATCGTCCTCCTGCGGAGGAAGGAACCGGGGCTGCTCCCTGCTGAGATAGCTCCCGGGAACGCATTCACCGGGGCTTTCCTGCCCTATACGCCGGTTCATCACCTGCTCATGGAGGATTTCGAGGCCCTCGTGATGTCCTCGGCCAATTTCGCCGATGAGCCGCTTATCTCGAACGAGGAGGAGCTTCACGGGATACTCGGAACGATAGCCGACGCGGCCCTCGTCAACGACAGACGGATAGCGCACAAGTGCGACGACTCGATATTCTTTGTCCCCGGCGGCGTGCCGATGCCGGTACGTCGCGCGCGCGGATTCGTGCCCGATCCGGTCCCGATCAGCCCGGGTGCCGATGTCTGTATTCTCGGCCTCGGGGGTCAGGAAAAGGGGACCTTCGCCCTGACGAGGGGCGATTCGGCCTTCGTCTCGCCCCATCTCGGGGACCTCGGCGACTACAGGAGCCAGGAGAACTACCGCCGCGAGCTCGTTTCCTTCGAGAGGATGCTCGAGGTATCGCCCGCGGTCATAGTGAGGGACATGCACCCAGATTATTTCACGTCGAGGATAGCCGGCGTGCTCGCCGCCGACAGGATAATCAGGGTGCAGCACCATCACGCCCACGCGGTCAGCGTCATGGCCGAGTATGGTCTGAGCGAGTCCGTAATCGGCGTTTCGTTCGACGGTACGGGGTACGGGGGCGACGGCACCCTCTGGGGTGGGGAGTTCCTGCTGGCGCGCCCGCAGGATTTCCGGAGGCTCGCTCACCTTAAACACGTCCCGTTACCCGGCGGTGAGAAGGCCGTGAGGGAACCGTGGAGGATGTCGCTGATGTACCTGCGCGAGCTGTTCGGGGACTCGGCTGTCGACAACGCTCCCCCCGGGCTGCCGCTCGGCGACCTCCCCGCGGAGATCATTATGGAAATGGCCGCCCGCAACATCAACTCGATGATGACCTCAAGCGCCGGAAGGCTTTTCGACGCGGTGGCGGGCCTTCTCGGGCTCGGCCTGCGGGTGAGCTACGAGGCCCAGGCGGCGATTGCCCTCGAAAGCCTTGCGCTCGAGACGGGCCCGGCCGGGAAGCGGTACTCCTTCGGATACGGAAAGGGTCATCCGATCGATATCGACGCCGCTCCGGTGATCGCGGGGATACTGGATGACCTCGGCACGGGAGTGCCTGCTTCGGAGATAGCAGCGGCGTTCCACGAGAGCGTCGCCGGGATGATAGTGGATACTGCCGTCAGACTGGCGGCGCTGAACGGATGCTCGACGGCGGTCCTGTCCGGTGGTGTCTTTCAGAACAGGCTGCTCTGCGAGTGGATCATGGAGCTTTCGGTCGGCACGGGGATCGATTTTTTGATGCACAGGACGGTCCCTCCGAACGACGGCGGAGTCTCGCTGGGGCAGGTGCAGATTGCCGCCGCCAGGATCGCGAGGGGTACGCTATAATGCGGATGACGTTTTGCAGCATATCGAAAGGGGAGGCGGGAAAATGAGAAGGCTTGAGGACGAGAAGATACTCCTTGCCCACGGCGGCGGCGGGATAATGATGAAGGAGCTTGTCTCCTTTCTCGTCGACGCGGTCGGCGGGCAGGAGGGCGCGCTCCAGGACAGCGCCGTGTTCGACGCACCGGGCGGCCGTCTTGCCTTTACTACCGATTCGTTTGTTGTTCACCCGCTCTTCTTTCCCGGCGGCGACATCGGCCATCTCGCCGTCTGCGGAACGGTCAACGATCTGGCTGTCTGCGGCGCCGTGCCGAAGTTCATCTCGCTCGCGATGATCATCGAGGAGGGCTTCCCCGTGACCGATCTCGAGAGGATCGCGTCTTCGATAAGCGCTGCGGCCGAAGAGGCAGGCGTGACCGTGGTCACGGGGGATACCAAGGTCGTGGACCGAGGGAAGGCCGACGGTATCTTCATCAACACGGCGGGGATAGGGGTCGTGCCCGCCGGCGTATCCCTCTCTTCCGATTTCGCAGTGGAGGGAGACAGGATCATCGTAAGCGGTACGATAGGTGACCACGGTCTTGCGATTCTCAGCATGCGCGAGGGGATCGATTTCGGGAGCGACCTGAAGAGCGATGCCGCGCCCCTTTCGAAACTCACCGTGCCGCTGCTTGAGAACTTTGCCGGTATCAGGGCGATGCGCGACGCCACGAGGGGAGGTCTTGCCGCCGTACTCAACGAGATCGCGGTCGATTCGAACGTCTGCGTCAGGATAGAGGAAGGGTTCATACCGGTTGCCGAAGCGGTGAGGAACGGGTGCGAACTGATGGGATACGACCCGCTGAATATCGCAAACGAGGGGAAACTCGTCGCGGTCGTCGATCCAGGCGAGGCCGATGCCGTCCTCGAGGCGATGCGGGGCATGGACCTGGGAAGGGACGCAGCGATAATAGGCGAGGCGATCGCCGGACCCGTGGGTTGTGTGATCATGAAGACGTCTTTCGGGGGTGAGAGAGTCGTCGACCTGCCTTATGGAGACCTGCTGCCGCGGATCTGCTGATTTTCCCCGCAGATGTTGCCCAATACCGGCAAAAGGTATATCTTGTCAGTACGATGATTGATTATCACATGCACGGCAATTTCTGCGGGCACGCCGAAGGCGAACTGGAGGAATATGTACTCGAGGCACTCGGGAAGGGCTTCCTCGAGATAGGCTTCTCTGCCCATCTCCCCAAGGTCGTAGATCCGGACCCCTATCACGCGATGCTGGAGAACCGGCTCCCCGACTACGTCGCCCTGATCAGGCATCTCCAGATGAAGTACCGCGGGAGCATCATCATAAAGCTCGGGATAGAGGCGGACTACTTTCCCGGTCTCGAGGACAGGACGAGGGACCTTCTGGCGAAATACCCGTTCGATTACGTCCTCGGATCGCTCCACTTCCTCGGAGACTGGCACTTCAGCAGCAAGGCGGGGAGGCACCGGTATGAATCCGAGGATCCGGAGGAAGTCTTCCCGAAATATTTCGAGCTCCTCGGAGATATGATCCGCAGCGGGCTCTTCGACGTTCTCGCCCATGCCGACGCGCTTCGCAAGGAGGCCTTCGTGCCCGGGCCGGGCTCGTCCGAGGAATACGTGAAACTCGCCAGGCTGCTGTCGAAGCACGGGATGGCGATCGAGGTCAACACGGCAGGCCTGCGCAGGGGCGCCGGCTCCATATATCCCGACAGGCTTTTTCTCGAGGCCTGCGGAGCGGAGAAGATCCCGGTCACGCTCGGTTCGGACGCACATACGCCGGCCGACGTCGGGCGCGATTTCAGGCATGCCTTCAGGCTTCTCGAGGAAGCCGGCATTGTCGACCTGGCCATATTCGAGGGGCGGAAGATGGAGCGCAGGCCCCTGTCGGATTTCCAGTCCGGCGCGGCGAGCAGCAGGCTCTACGAGTTTCTCTCAGGCGAGGGCGGCCCGGGGAATGGCGATTCGTCCAAGGCTAATCAATCTTGACAGTCCCCGAGGCAGAGGGTATGTTCCTGTCAACACAGGACCTTCATATATGAATATATAGATAGACGGACGGGGGAAGCCTGGTTCGAGAGGAGGGAGAGGGAGCGGCAGCGCTCCTTCGGCGTAGTTGAAGGAAAAAAAGGTTGTCAAGGAAGGCCTCACGTTCGACGATGTGCTCCTCATCCCCGCCAGGTCGCACATCCACCCGCAGAAGGTAAACCTCAAGACGCGCCTGACGAAGAAGATCGCTCTCAATATCCCGATAATCTCGGCGGCGATGGATACGGTGACGGAGGCGGAGCTTGCCATAGCGCTCGCGCGCGAGGGTGGGATCGGCATAATCCACAAGAACTTTTCGATCGAGGAGCAGGCGGAGCAGGTCGATCGCGTAAAAAGGAGCGAGAGCGGGATGATCTCCAACCCGGTGACTTTCTTCTCCGACCAGCTGGTCAGCGAGGCGATGGAGGTGATGATCTCGTACAGGATCTCCGGCCTTCCGATAACGAAGAAAAACGGTGTCCTCATCGGGATCCTCACGAAAAGGGATCTGAGGTTCATCAGTCGCTATGATCAGAGGGTCAGCGACGTCATGACAAAGAATCCGATAACGGCCTCCCAGGGTATCAGCATGGAGAAGGCCAAGAGGATCCTCCACGAGAACAGGATAGAGAAACTCCCCGTCGTGGACAGCAACGGTAAGCTCAAGGGCCTGATTACGGTCAAGGACATCCAGAAGAAGATGGACTACCCCAACGCCTGCAAGGATGCCGACGGAAGGCTACGCGTCGGAGCGGCTGTGGGAGTGGTCGGCGAGACGATGAGGCAAATAAAGGCGCTCGTCGAGGCCGGCGTGGACGTTGTCGTCGTCGATACCGCTCACGGACATTCTGCGGCGGTCCTGGAGATGGTAGAGAAGATCCGCAGAAAGTATCGCGGACTGCAGATCATCGCCGGCAACATCGCTACCGCGTCGGGAACAAGGGACCTGATAAAGGCCGGTGCAAGCGCGGTGAAGGTCGGGATCGGTCCCGGCGCGATCTGCACAACGAGAGTTATAGCGGGCATCGGCGTACCTCAGGTGACGGCGATTCTCGACTGCGCCGAGGTCGCGGCGAAAGCGGGCATTCCCATCATCGCGGATGGCGGGATCAAGTTCTCCGGCGACATCACCAAGGCGATAGCGGCCGGAGCCGACTGTGTGATGGTCGGGAGCCTGTTCGCCGGCACCGAGGAGAGCCCCGGCGAGATCATTTACCACCAGGGCAAGAGCTTCAAGATCTACCGGGGGATGGGCTCGATCGGCGCGATGAAGAGCGGCAGCGGCGACAGATACTTCCAGGAGGGCATCACCGAGGAGCGCAAGTTCGTGGCAGAGGGGATCGAGGGGAGGGTCTCCTACAAGGGCAGCCTCGGGAGCAACGTGTACCAGCTCATGGGGGGGCTGAGGTCCGGGATGGGCTACTGCGGGGTGGGCACTATCGAGCAGCTCAAGAAGAAGAGCCGGTTCATCAGGATTACCCAGGCGGGCCTGAGGGAGAGCCATCCGCACGACGTGACGATTACGAAGGAAGCCCCTAACTACAAAACCACCTGATATCGGCAGCGACACTCCGGGGGCAGAATTGAGCGAGCGGCTTCAATCAGAGATCGACTTCGAAAAGCTCAGGACGGCCGCAGAGCTGGCAGGCATCGATCTCTTCGGCACGGCGAGGATCGACGAGGAGCACAGACTCCGCTTCCACGAATCCATCAGGGACATAGCGAAGTTGCTTCCATACGCGGTCTCGATGGGGATACGGCTCTCCGACCCCGTGCTGCAGACCGTTCTGACCGCTCCTACCTGGACCTATTACTACCATTACAGGCAGGTCAACATCGCCCTCGACCAGGCGGCACTCTTTGTCGCCGGTGAGATCCAGAGGGAGGGCTTCGCGGCCCTGCCGATACCGGTGTCGCAGATACTCGACTGGGATCTTCTGAAGGCTCATCTCTCCCACCGGGAGATCGCCGGCCTGGCCGGCCTGGGCTGGATGGGTCGGAACAACCTCCTGATCACCCCCGAGTTCGGCTCGATGGTGAGACTCGTCACCGTGCTGACCGACATGGAACTGCCCGCGCAGAGCGGCGGCCATGCAGGTGGAGATTGCGGAACGTGCCGCGAATGCGTTAAGATGTGTCCGGTCGAGGCGATCGACGACGATCCTGGGAAGTTCAGCCTCGACAGATGCACCGCGCAGCTGAGGCGGTTCGCGAAATCGGAGAAGATAAACACGATGATCTGCGGCCTGTGCATTAAGGTCTGCCGAGGGGCTGATGACAGCTGATGGTAAAGACACTGGAGAGAATAAACCAGTCGATATGGGAGCTGCGCGAGCAGGTACGCCTCCATCCGGAGACCTACGACTACAGGAAGGACCTGCTCAACTTCTGGGTCGACAGCAAGGTTTTCGTCGAGAGACGCAACGGTGTGCCCGAACCGGACAGGAGCTTCCTGAAGCTCCAGAAGAGGGAGGCAATAGCCTGTCTCCTCATCCATGGAGCGGGAGGCTCTCCCGAGGAGATGCGGCCGATGGCCGAGCATCTCTTCAGGCAGGGATTCACCGTGCTGGGGATCAGGCTCCCGATCGATCCGAACTACTCCGACTCGGGATTTACCGAGTACGTCATGGCTCTCGTCGGCAGGGGAGGGGGGAAGGGACACAACGGCCGCGGGGTGAACGGCGGCGGAGCCTGGAGCGCAAGCCTTGCGCAGGCGGAAGTCGCTCTCGATACGTTACTTGCCTACTCGTCTGATTCATACGTGGCGGGATTCAGCTTCGGCGGGACGATCGCCCTGAACCTCATGCAGAAGTTCCCCGTCAGGGGGACGATCCTGCTCTCACCGGGTCTTTTTCCCGTGGGCGGTTCGCGTTTCGCGATGTTCTGGACGGCGAGGCGGTTCATGCCCGGGCTGACGAAGAAAGTAATGCCGGTCCGGAGCATGATGCTCGACCTGATCGAGAGGACCCGTTCGAGTCTGGGATCGGGGCCGATCGACAAACCGATGCTCGTGATACAGGCCGCTGACGATCCGGTCATCTCCGCGAGAGGATACCAGTTCCTGCAGAAGAGGGCGACCAGTCCTAAGTCGAAGTTTGTCCTTCTGGCGAAGGGCGGGCACGTCATAATAAAGGGCGAAGATTCCGGGAAGGTCTTCGGCTATTGCGGTGATTTCATAAAGGGCGTCTAGCGGGTATCCGCTGCGAGCGGATCGAACGAGAACGACGGGTCGGCCTTTTTCAACTCCTCGGATACCATATCCAGCTTTTTCCTGTCGTTCGGGGCCCGGGACTTACGGTATGCCGTCCATGCGTCGAGGAAACGGTCGTAAAGGGCGGTGACCTCCTTCTTCCTGTCCTCCTCCAGGACGCTTCTCTCCAGATGGAACATCTCGCCGTTGCTTATGTGGGGGATCATGTTGAGGCAGGAGGACCTCATCGCGGAGAGGACCCCGACATACCTCTCGAATCCGCTCGACAGCTTCCCCATCACGTCGCCGATTGCCGTCGTGTGCCTGAACGTCTCCGCCGCGCATGCCCATGCGAGCCTGTAGTATGTCTTTCCTCTGCCTATCCATGCATCCCTCGTCAGGGCCATGTGAGTCGCCGAGCCCGGCCTGCGTCCGCTGGGATTGTTGAACACCCCGAGCCTTACGAGAAGATGGTCGGCGTTCGCCCTGTAAATATTGAATCTCCTGCGGGAATCGGCCTCGCTGCTCGCCGCCTCGAACAGAGGAATGTCGTAAGAAATTATCATTCCAGCCGTTGTGCCGGCAGCGTTCCCGAAGACGTGAGAGGTGAGAAGCCCGGCGAGGTAGACGTTGACATCCTCGTCGAAAAATTCCCTGTTGGACGGGAACCCGCTCTCCTTCCTGCACTCGAGCAGGTTGTCCATCATGTAGTAATAGGCCGGAGACGGGTGGGTGTCGCCCTTTCCTACCGGTCTGTATGCTGTTGAAGACTCCATGATGCTCTCTCCGCTGCGGTTCGATCGGCTTAAACCGGTTCCGGAGGGCGAAATTGCAAGGTCTATGCCATGAAAAACCCAGATAAATCTTACAGGAGGGAAAATTCTTTATATTTCTGACGATTCTCTGATATAATGCCGCAATATTGCGAGTTCGGCTCGATTCGTCGAACCTTTATTTCCAGGGGGAGCAAATGAGAGTAGGATTCCTTCAGCTCCGCGTCAAGTTCGGGGAAGTCAAAGCGAACGTGCAGAAAGCAGTTACGCTTCTCGGCAAGGTATCCGACGCCACCATCGTCCTGCCCGAGCTGTTCAATACCGGCTACCTGTTTAAAAACCAGAGGGAAGTCAACTCATTGGCCGAGCCCCTCCTGAGGGGATACACGGTCTCTGAGATGAAGAAGATTGCCAAGAAGTGCAAACTCAATCTGATATTCGGCATGGCCGAGAAGAAGGCGAGGGCTGTCTACAACTCCGCCGTGTTCGTCTCGCCGAATGGTAAGGTGGAGTCATATCAGAAGGTACATCTCTTTGACCGGGAAAAGCTCTTTTTCACCCCGGGCAGGTCTCTCAAGACGATCAGTACGCCCGAGGCGAAGATCGGCGTGATGATCTGCTTCGACTGGATGATGCCCGAGGTCGCCCGCTCGCTTGCCTTGAAGGGCGCCGGTATTCTTGCCCACCCGGCCAACCTCGTTTTACCGTGGGGACAGGAGGCGATGAAGATAAGATGTATCGAGAACAGGGTCTTCGGTATAACGGCCAACAGGATCGGCATGGAGAGACGCGGCACGCTGAACCTGACTTTTACCGGCGGAAGCCAGATAATGAGCCCTGCGGGCGAGATTCTCGTCTCGGCGGGTGACCGCAGCGAGTCGCTCAAGGTAATCGAGATCGATGTCACCGAGGCGGACGACAAGCATGTCACCCCGGCGAACGATATCTTTGCCGACAGGTTCCCGGGTCTGTACTCGCAGATCACGTTGAAAAGCAGGAAAAAATAGCCGCGGCGGTGTTCTCCGCTTTCTTGCAAATCGCACTCTGAACGGGCAAATCGGTCCTTTCCGTCCTTTTTCCGCCCTTTTTATTCCCAGTTATTTCCAGTATATACGCCGGATTTCCGTAATCGAAGCATTGGCATAATCTTTGCGGATTCGGCGGACGAACAGAAACGACTATGAGAACGACTGCGCTTCATGCGGGAGTCGGACGGCCAGTTCTTTATCTGCGCGAAGGAGATAGACGTGGGAAAACGAAAGCGAGATAAGAAACCTGTACTCACCTCTCCGTGGAAAATCGGCATGATGGTGGCGCTCATGCTCATCGTTACCAGTTTCGGTGTCGGTTATTACATGGTCAGGGTATACGACATCGACCTTTACTGGCTCAGTTCCGACGTCAGCAAGTGGGTCATCGACTCGTACCAGTTCTTCAGGGAGATCTACCCGGCAGCGGCCGGCGTGGTGCTTATCGCACTGTTTACCTATTTCGTCATAGCCTCCGCGGTGCGCAGATACAAGTATTACCTCAATTCCGGGCAGGATTATCGGAAGATGATTTCCCTGGCGGACAGCATAGACGATCTGACCAATCCGGCCCAGATAGCGAGGCTTTCCGAGTACCCCGAGCTTCAGGATGTCCTGAGGAGCTACGGCGACCAGATCCGCAAGATCTCTGAGGGCATGGAGAGTCGTGAGGAGGAGATGAGGTCCGTCGATCTCGAGTTGGAGATAGATTCGATCCTCGCGGGGAAGGAAATGAACGAGACGCTCGCCGAGGGTAACTGGTGGGGCTCGATCGTGAGGAAGGTCAAGGTATGGGCGGATGAGAACGCTGGCGGAACGGCAGAACTCAGGAAGCAGTCCGAGGCGACCAGGCAGGCGACCGGCCGTGTTTCCCTTTCCTGTGGCAAGGTCGTCGAGATAGCCGCGGGCGCCAGTGAGGACATACTCGATATAGTCAGATTGACAGGTGGGCTCAACGCGGTAGCCGAAAGTCTCGGGTCCAGCGGATCCGGTACAACCGCCGATGCCGGTTCCCCATCCGACGCGACCGCAGTTATCGAGACCACTGCCGTCGCTCTCGAGGAGAGAGGCTCAGCGATCCATGAGCTCTCCGAGGAAAGCAACGGCCTTGCTCTCAATATAGCGCTGATGGCTGCGAGGGGCGAGACGACCGAGAAAGACCTCGCGCATCTCGCCGAGAAAGTCAGATCGACGGCCGAGAGGTTCAGCAAGCTCGGACGAGAGCTGGAGAGCCTGGCGAGGACCGTGGCCGACAGCAGCAGGAACGCGAGATCATCTGCTGGCGGCTCCGTTACCGCCGGTACCTGTACCTCTCCCGAAGTGAAACACGGGATAATAGAGATATCGACAAAGATCGAATCGCGCAGCCGGGCCCTTCAGCAGAAGATGACGGCCCTCTGCAACGACATGGGAGAGATAAACAAGACACTCAAGTTCGAACACGTAGAGTCCGGGGATATCGAGATTGCCGATAAAGGGGACGAGCTCATCCGCGCCACAGACGGCTCGATCGTGAATTTCGGCGCCGACACCGAAAAATCGGATGATGAGCCCGGCGGGGTCGACGATTCCGACTTCATGATAGAGCATGGAAAACTCTGGGGGGGGGACGACACGAGCGCTCCGGTTGATGACGTTACCGAAGAAGAGGTTACTGACGACAGCGGTGAGTTTCTCATATCGGGGTTCCAGGATACGATGAGGGCCATGCTGTCCGACGCTGATCAGCAGCAGGCGGAAGAGGTTCAAGCAATTCCCGAGGAGACAAACAAGGAGGTCGAGGAGCAGGTGCAGGCCGAAGAGGTTCCCGATGTGGTGGACGAGCTGTTCACCGGCGGACCGATCGCGGAAGCGGAACAGGCGGCGCCTCCTCAGCAGGAAACGGTCGCGGAGGCCGATCCGTCCGCGGGCGGGAGCTGGGATGATATGCAGGAACAGGCTGACGACCGGGAAAAGGTGGAAGTAGAGCCAGTAGTGGAAAGCGCGCCCGTCGACGAGATCCCTGCTGTAGAGCCTGAGGTCGTACCAGGGTTCAAGGCTCCCGCTTCAGCCGGAAACATGGATGACAGCATGCCGGAGTCAGACGAAGAGCTGGTATACGACCTCTTCGAACTCGGCGCGGTAGAGTACGCGGAAAAGGCTGAAGCAAATCTGTGAGGTGAATGTCCGTGGTGATGCTGAGCATTGAGAACAGGCAGCTATTTGGCGAGCAAGTCAACGACCACATCGCCAAGCTCAACGATCTGATGGGACTTGCATGCGGACAGCCGCTGGACAGGACCCCCGTCGAGAAAGCCTGCTTCGCGGGGAGGCTTCTCGAAGGCAGCACGCAGATGCTTGGTCTTGACGAGTGGAGCAGGACGCTCACGATGTTCAGGGACCTTCTCGCGAGATCCCTCTCGGCCGGAAGGCACTGGGACGAGCAGGTCTCGCAGATCGTGTCCGAGATCCTCGAGACGGAGGAGATGGCGGTCGCCGAGATCGTTGCCGACGAGGACGGGGAAATCGACCTCACCCATTTCGGGGGGCTTCAGCGGGAGATAGAGCTGGTCCTCTCCGAACCGCTCGAGAGCGTCGACGAAACGTCTTCCGAACCTGGCGTGAGTATCGAGCGGGAGTCCGCTCAGGGGGAGGAACCCCTCTTTGAGATGCCCGTATCGGACAAGAGCGCCGAAGAGACAGTCCAACAGAGCAATGAAGTCGAATCCCGCGAATCTACCGCCGGCGAGACGGATGGTTTTGTGACCATAGTGAGACTCCAGAACTCGCTGAAGAAGATTGACTACAGGCTGGAAGAATGCCTCAGCGAAGGGAACAGGGGAGACGCAGCGGTCAGGGACCTCGAGCTGGCGATTGGCGAGAGCGAGTTTTTCATGGCTATGCTCGGCAGCATGCTGAGCAGGCTTGGAGAGAACCGCAAGACGTTCAGGTCGAAGGTCTCGAGCCCGACGGTGATGGACGGTCTGAAGGACTTCATAGGGGTCCACAGCAGGTTGAGGAACTGGAAGACGGAGCTGAGGACGAGGACCGACGATTTTTCGCTCGAGAGAGAGGCCGCGACCGACCTGGCCGTAATCCTTGAGAACTGCGTATTCGATATATGCAGGATGAGCGAACGAAGCAACAGAAGAGATGTAAGCGTGAAGATAGATGTATCCAGCGAGGGTTCGTATATGACGGCCAGTGTGTTCGACGATGCGAGCGACTATCTCAGTGATTCCGAGATTGACAGGGACGACGCAATGGCTTACTACCACGGCCTGCTCCAGGCCAGGGGGCTGCTCAGGAAATGGGGAGCGCTGCTGTGGGTCGAGCCCGGCGATGGTAGTGAGGACCGCTTCAGGTTCACCTTCCCGCGCACGTCGGTGATTACGGACTATCACCTGATCGATTCGGCCGGCATGACGTTTGCCGTTCCGAAGCACAGCGTGGACAGCGTTATCGATCTCTCGCGGATCCAGATAGACAGCGATCAGGGAGGCAGATCCGTCAGGCACGACGGCTCGCGCATCCCTGTCTGCAGGGTGGACGAGCTTGCTGCCGATGAGCTCGGCGCCGGCCCCGAGGGCGATCATGTCGTGATACTCGGGCTGGCCGAAAAGCGGATCGGCATCTTGTCCGACGGGCCCGGCCGGAAGGTCGAGGGTCTGATCGAGCAGGTCACGGAGAACGGCTGGGCATCACTGTCCAGGCGTCTTCTCCACATCGGAGAACGGGAATTCCCTGTGCTCGACGTCCAGCTGTTGATAGACCGGTACAGCTGGGTACAGGGCCTCGAGGAAGACATGGAGGAGACCGGCTCCTGGGTAGATGAAGTGGTGGAGACGAGTTAGGACGATTTCGCGTGTCTGAACGCGTGCAGGTATTGACCGAAACGGTACCGGCGTTCTCTGCCGCTGGTTCCAGATCATCAAGCGTAGAGAGGTTGTCATGGTTAAACAGCATCACAGGGACTACGGCAGCATCATCATCGGCGGCAACGACGACGCCACCGAGGTCATGACATCCGTCGAGGCGGCGGAGTATCTCAAGATGCACGTCAAGACAGTATGCCGTCTCGCGAAGGAAAAGAAAATTCCGGCGAAGAAGGTTGGAAGCGAGTGGCGTTTCCTGAGGAGCGTTCTGGACAGATGGCTCGCTCAGGAAGAAGAGGTGGTACGGGCGGAGTGACATCCGAGCGGGAGCGGCCAGATGACAAGGACCAGATTCGAAAAACTCGAGATCGGCGGTGCCGACAGCGGCGGATTCCGGATCTCGGGCAAGCTCGGATTCCACGAGAACGAGAAGATCAAGCAGCTGACGCAGGAATGTCTCAAGAGGGAACTCAAGCAGGTTGTCTTCGACTTCTCCGAGCTCACGTCGCTCGGCGGCGGTGTGGCGAAGATCCTCAGGGGGTTCGTGAAGGATCTCAGGAAAATGGGCGGCGAGGTCACGTTCGCGGTCACGAGCAGTGTCATCCTCGATTTTCTACAGGACGGCGAGACGAACATCCGCATCTGTTCGACACTGGACGAAGCCGTCTCCGGCGGCGCAGCACCGGCCGCGAAAAAAGAGGAGAAGGCCGCGCAGCCGGGAGCTGCCCCTGAAAGCGATTCAGCCGTTCAGGACGGGGTCATCCTGATGGCGTACGATTCCGGCAGCGACCAACCGCAATCGGGAGGGGAGCAGGAGAAAGAGGTTGTCGAGGAGTCAGTTGAGGCCGGGGAAACGGAAACCGCACTGCAGGCTGCCGTGGAAGAGGACGCCGGCGAGGAAGAGATCATTTCGGAGATATTCAACTCCAAGCCGAGCGGATCTCCGCCCGAGTGGATCGACGATCCGGTATCGCCGTTCAGTCTCACCGAGGAGATCGAGACGAAAGACGTCAAGGAGCTCAACAGGAAGCTCAAGAGGCGCATCCTCGAGCTGAAGACCCTGTTCTCCATCAGCGCGGACTTCAATTCGATCAGGGAACGCAAGAAACTGCTCGATATCTTCCTGCTGACATCGATAGCCCAGGGCGGAGTCGAATCTGCCGTCTTCTACGAGAATAAAGAGGGAGTTTTCCTGCCTGCCCTAGGCAAGGGCATTGACGAGGAGGAACTTTCCCCGATCGAGCTTAGCGATGATGAGGTGGAACGGATCAAATGGGGCAGGGACGTCTTCGAGATAGACAGCATGTCGCTGAGCGACAAGACGAAAAGCGGTCTCGGCGAGGCGGGGCTCGAGTACGTTTGTCCCTTCAATCAGGGCGAGGAGATGACCGGCCTGATCTTCCTCGGTAAGCGTCTCGCCGGCAGGGGTATGCAGAAGGAAGATTTCGAATTCATGCAGATACTCGTCAACCTGGCGAAGGGTGCGTACAGCAACGCCCAGATGTTCGAAAGGGAAAACGAGAGGACGCTCGGCATAGTCAAGACGCTCATATCGCTCATAGAGGAAAACACCATGCTGAAGGGGACGTCCGAGATCGTGTCCCGTTACGTGGGCATGGTTGCCAAGAACATGAATTACCCCGAAGAGAACTTCAAGGATCTGATCTACGGTACCGTACTCAGGGATATGGGCATGGTAAAGGTAAGCGATCTCATTGTGCGCAGCCCGCGCGAGCTGTCCAGGGAAGAGTGGCAGATAATCAAGAAACATCCCGAGGACGGGGCGGAAATGCTCAGGCGTATGAAATTCAACAACCACGTTGTCGAGGTCGTACTCAGCCATCACGAGCGGTTCAACGGCGAGGGTTACCCGAGGGGTCTCAGAGGGAAGAAGATTCCGCTGGGAGCGAGGCTGATTTCCGTTGTCGAGAGCTATGCGGCCATGATAAACGAGAGGCCGAACCGTCCGGCCCTGTCCGGCAGGGAAGCGCTCGACACCCTTAAGGAGAATTACGGCCTGCGTTACGACCGTGAGGTCGTCAACCAGTTCGCCGCCGTAATAGAGAAGGAGATAGCGAAATCGGTACAGCCCTCCGGGGCCGTCTCCTGAGAGGTGGATTACCTTGAGTGGTAACATTCTTGTAGTCGACGACGATCCCAACGTGGTCGAGATAATCACCGAATCCCTGAGGAGCAGGGGGTACAACACCGAGTATGCCCTCGACGGCGAGTCGGCGCTGCGCAAGTACGACGAGTTTCTCCCCGACCTCGTAGTGCTTGACGTGGTTCTTCCGAAGAAGGACGGATTCGCCGTTTGCGACGAGATAAGGACACGCGACATCAACCGCGACGTCCCCGTGATCATGATCTCGGGCAACGCCATCCCCGACAATATGCTGGAAGGATTCAGGTCCGGGGCGCAGGACTATATAAAGAAGCCGTTCTCCGTCAAGGAGATGATCGCCAAGGTCGACAACTTTCTGTCGCAGGCGAGCAGACGCAGGGATCTCCGGGAGAAGAACGAGTATCTCGAGGACGAGATCCAGAAGAGCGTGGACGACCTTCAGAGTGTCAACAGGGAGCTGAAGAAGAAGGTCCTCGACCTGCGTTCGATCTTCGATCTTAGCCAGGATCTCAACAGGCTGCGCGATCCCGAGGAGCTGACAAATGTCTTCTTTCTCACAGTCGCCGGACAGCTTGGTATCGGTTCGGTCTGTCTCTTTTTCTCACCGACCGACACGGAGAATTATCTCTCGTATGTCGGGGGTAGGGGCATAAGGGATGCTGTTCTGAGGACTGTCAGGCTTTCCAGGGAGACCGGGATGAGCCATTTCCTGCTAGCCCGGCAGGAAATGCTCGATCTGAGAAGCGACGAGATGCCCGACGATGCGAGGCGCGAGATAGAGTTCATGCGGGACCTGGGATTTCACTACTGCTATCCCCTGATCGTCAAGTCTTCCCTGATCGGGATCGTGTTCCTCGGAGCGAAGGTAAGCGACCAGGAATATTCGGCTAACGACAGGGAAGTCTTCAGGTCGATATGCAGCTCGTTCACCACGGGTCTGGATAACGCGAGGCTCTACTCCGAGCTCCAGTCCACGTACCTCTCCACGATCAAGGTTCTTGTCTCCACGATAGAGGCTAAGGATTCTTATACGAGGGGCCATACGGAGAGGGTCGCGATGTTCGCGAGGCTGATTGCCGAGGAGATGGGTCTGGACAAGAAGGACCTCGAGACGGTCAGCTTCGGGGCCGCGCTCCACGACATCGGGAAGCTCGGCGTGTACGAGGATATCCTCAACAAACCTGGCGAGCTGACCGAAGGGGAGTGGGAGATTGTGAGGAGCCATCCCGCGGTCGGTGCTAACATCATCAAGAACATGAAATTCCTCGAGGCCGCATGCGACCTCGTCAGGCATCACCACGAGCGTCTCGACGGGCGAGGATATCCCGACGGGCTGAAGGGCGACCAGATATCGCTCGGAGCGAGGATCGTGGCCGTTGCCGACAGTTTCGATGCGATGACGAGCGACAGGCCTTATCGGACGGCTTTCGGATACGGGGAAGCCATCAAGCAGCTCAAGCTCCAGACCGACAAGTTCGACGCCGACGTCATCGATCACCTGATAAGGCTCATCGAAAGAGGCATGATCAGGGAACCGCAAAGAGACTAGACATCGCCAATTCCGTTTCCATCACAGCATCGATCCGGAAGACCCCCTGCGGACAGGTTTTTCGTACAGACCGTTATGTCTGTCCAGCTGATTCCGTGAACAGTGTTTACGCTGATCTTCTCCGACCGGATCGACGGCCTCACAACGACCGGATCCAGTAACTGATATGATCATTATGGCTTGTGCGCGAAACGAAGTATTTTTTCCTCAGGGCATCATACTTGCCATTTTAATACGACGGAACGGTCCTGAAGGAGAAGGGAGCGGAGGTCCGGACGTGAAGATGTGTGTGGTGAAGGCTTCCGCTCCCGTTCCGTCACGCGGCGGGAACGGTCTCGGCGGATTTTATTCCGATGATGGCAACGAGCTCGTTTCGCAGCGCGTTGAGGTCGAGCTTGCGCTTGAGCTTTCCCTCGCGGGCCAGCGAGATCGAGCCCGTTTCCTCGCTGACGATGATCGCAATGGCGTCCGTTTCCTCGGTGAGTCCGAGCCCGGCCCTGTGGCGAGTGCCGAGTGTGCGGCCGATCCGTGGGTTCTGCGAGAGCGGCAGGATGCACCCCGCCGCGATGATCCTGTCTTTCTCGACGATCACGGCGCCGTCATGCAGCGGTCCGGGAGGCGTGAATATCGATATGAGAAGCTCGCTGGTAACCTTCGCGTCGAGCCTTGTGCCCGTCTCGATGTAGTTCTTCAGGCCGACGTCGCGCTCGACGACTATGATCGCGCCCAGTCCCTTCTGCACGAGAAGCTGGCAGGCCTTTACCGTTTCCGAGACGGTCCCCGACGACTCGACCTTGAGGAACATCCCTATGATCCTGTTCTGGCCGAGCTGCGTCAGCGCCTTTCTCAACTCGGGCTGGAACAGGATGACGAACGCTATTACCAGGACGGTTTTCAGGCTGCTCAGGATACGGTTGAGCGCGTTGAGGTTAAGCCACTGGGCGATGAAGGAGACGAGGATCAGAAGAAAGAGGCCGATGAACATCTGGATGGCCCTTGTGCCCTTGAAGAGCATGAAAAGTCTGTAGAAGAGGAAGGAGACGATCAGTATGTCGAGCATATCGATTGTGAGATTGAAATGAAAAGAGCTCAAGAGGAGCCGCCTTTCCCGTTGATGGCCTTCCAGACCCTGATGTAGTCGGCCGTCTCGCGGACGTCGTGGACGCGCAAGATCTGGACTCCGGCATCGAGGCACCTGCCCGTCACGGCGAGCCCGCCGCCAGTCCTCTCCTCGGGCCTGTTCCGCCCGGTGATCGCTCCGATGAACGACTTGCGGGAATGACCGACGAGAACCGGATATCCGAGCGTATGGAGATCGCCTACGCGATTAATGATCTCCACATTGTCTTCCAATCTTTTTCCGAATCCGATTCCCGGGTCAACGATTATTTTATCGCGTTCGATGCCGTTTTCAACTAGCCTGTCCGCGGCCGACTCGAGCCAGGCGGATATCTCGTCCGGAGCGTCGTCGTAGCTCGGGTCGTCCTGCATCGTTTCGGGAGTGCCTTTCATGTGCATTACCACGACCGCCGTACCGGACCCGATGGCGACTTCAGTCATCCCGGGATCGTGAGTAAGGCCGCTGATATCGTTGATGATCGATGCTCCGAGACGGACCGCCTCCCTCGCTACCTCGGAATGCCGGGTATCGATGGATATAACGGCGCCGTTCAGGCCGGCTGTTTTCTCGAGCACCGGGGTGACACGGTCTAGTTCCTCTGCCGGGTCGAGCTCGGCGGCTCCGGGCCTGCTCGATTCTCCGCCGATGTCGATTATCAAGGCGCCCTCTTCGACCATCTGCGCGGCCCTTTCGGCGGCCGCCGACGGATCGCTGAAACGCCCCCCGTCGCTGAAACTGTCGGGCGCCAAGTTGAGTATCCCCATGATGAGGGGGCCGCCGGTCAGATCGATAAAGCCTTCGGGAAGGCTCACCGCGGCCGGGGGAAAGGATCTTATCCTCAGCAGCCGGACGATCTCCGCGCCCGCTTTGCCCAGGCCGAACGGCTGGCTTGCCAGATTGTCGGCGAGGATCTCGAGCCTCTTCGCATCCGAGATCAGGTAGGCGCATGAATCGTCGGGTCCGCCCCGGATAACTTCCCTGTGAACGGCCGCGTCGCCGCCGATGGAGAGCATCTGCTGCTTCAGGATATTAGCTGCCTCCGCGGAGAGTCCGCAGATCCGAATGACCACGGTCTCGGCCTTCCGTGTCATGATCTCGATGCCGGCCGGATCTACACCTGCCCTGCGGAGGTGTCCGGCGAGCGTTGCCCTGCGTGCGGAAGAGATGAGGTGGAGCTTGTAACGCATCTGCCGCTGCCGTGCGCCCCTCCTTCCGGAGCGATCTGTCAGGTGCTCAGGTCGGTGCCGCCGTCCTTCTTTTCACCGGGAGGCGTATCCCCGGAGTCCATATCCGTGAAGAGATCTGCCGGGCCAGATTCGTTTCTCACTGTGTCGTCCGTTTCATCGACGGTGGACGGCTCCCCTGAAGAGGGTGCCTCATCGGCGGCATCCGTCTCCGAATGGAGGGCCGGTTCCCCCGGCGCGGCCGGCCCGGTCTTGTCCCCGGCCTTCTTGTGCTCCGGTTTCTTATTCATCGGAGGAAGGATGCCGTCGCTGAGGAGTATCTTCACATCTTCCGCGTCGAGTGTCTCGCGCTCGAGAAGGGCCTTGGCCACGGCATGGAGCTGCTGCTCGTGCTCGGTGAGGATCCTGCGGGCCTTGTCGTAGCAGTCCGAAATGATTTCCTTCACCTCGGCGTCGATATCCTGGGCAGTCTTCTCGCTGTAGTCCTTGCGGGTGGATATCTCACGTCCGAGGAAGATCTGCTCCTCCTTGTTGCCGAAGGCGATCGGGCCGAGCCTCTCGCTCATGCCCCACTGCATGACCATCTTGCGCGAAATGTCCGTCGATTTCCTGATGTCTCCGTAGGCGCCGCTGCCGATCCTGCCGATGAACAGTTCCTCAGCGACACGGCCGCCGAGCGCCATTGTGATCATGTCGAGGAGGTATTCCTTCGACTGGTAGTAGTAGTTGTCGTCGTCGGTGAGGAAGGAGGTAAGCCCGCCGGCCTGGCCCCTGGTGATGATCGTCACCTTGTGCAGGGAGTCGGCGTTCTCGACGTACGATCCGACCACGGCGTGCCCCGCCTCGTGGTATGCCGTCATGCGCCTCGTGTCTTCCTTGAATACGCGGCTGCGCCTCTCGGGACCGAGGAAGACCTTGTCCTTGGACTCTTCCATTTCGTTCATATAGACCTTGTCCTTGTCGCGCCTCGCTGCGAGCAGCGCCGCCTCGTTGACAAGGTTGGCCAGGTCGGCGCCCGACATGCCGGGTGTTCCCCTGGCGAGTATCGAGAGATCGACGTCATCGCCCAGCGGTATGTTTCTCGTGTGGACCTTGAGGATGCCGAGCCTGCCCCTCACGTCGGGCATGTCGACGATGACGTGCCTGTCGAAACGCCCGGGCCTGAGCAGCGCCGGATCGAGGACGTCGGGCCTGTTCGTCGCGGCGAGCAGGATGACTCCCTCGTTAGTCTCGAATCCGTCCATCTCGACGAGAAGCTGGTTGAGCGTCTGCTCGCGCTCGTCATGCCCGCCGCCCAGTCCAGCGCCCCTCTGGCGGCCTACGGCGTCGAGCTCGTCGATGAAAAGGATGCACGGCGCGTGCTTCTTTCCCTTGTCGAAGAGGTCGCGTACACGGCTCGCGCCGACACCGACGAACATCTCGACGAAATCGGATCCGCTCATGCTGAAGAACGGTACGCCCGCCTCGCCCGCTACGGCCCTGGCGAGCAGGGTCTTGCCCGTCCCGGGAGGGCCGAGCAGGATGGCGCCCTTCGGTATGCGGCCGCCGAGCTTCTGGAATTTTTTCGGGTCCTTGAGGAACTCGATGACCTCCTGGAGCTCCTCCTTGGCTTCATCGGCTCCGGCGACATCGTCGAACGTGACACGGGGCATGTTATTGCCCATCATCTTCGCCTTGCTCTTGCCGAACGAGAAGGCCTTGTTGCCTCCCGCCTGCATGTTACGCATCAGTATTACCCACAGTACGAGCAGGGCGATGAGGGGGAGGGCCGTCGCGAGCGCTTTCACCCAGACGCTGCTTCCGGGGTATTCCGCCTCTATCTTCGCGTCGGGATTGTTTTCCCAGATACGCTCGGCGAGCAGGCTGTCCTCGGCGGGGAGTATCGTCTTGAAGCTCGATATCGTCGTACCGTCTCCGCCTGTAGGTATCGTTATCGGGTTCAAAAGCTTTCCGCGCACCTCGATCCCCTTGATCTTCACGCTCGCGATATTCCCGTTGTCTATCTCGGCGATAAACTGGCTGTAATCGATGGACCATTCCCTTTCCTTGCCCGTATTGAACAAGAAGAAGGCGAGGAAGAAGAGGATGATGACCATTACCCAGAGTGCCATCGACCTCGATGGCTTCTGCTGTCCGGGAGTTCCGCCGGGCGGGACCCATTTCTTCTTTGGATTCCTGTCACGGTTTTTGTCGTCACCGTTCATCTCTGTGTCACTCCGTAGATTAAGGGCTGTAACGGCTTGGAAGGGCAGAGCACACTCCATCCCCTCATACGGCCGGAAATCTGCCGCATTCCAACTTCTGAAATCAAGATAAGCGATAATGAACTGTTTGTCCAACCTAATAACCCAGACCGACGTACAAGCGTTTGCCGTTGACAAAAAAACATCGAATATCTTACACTTGGAAAAGCGGACGGCGGAGTTGGACCGACTCACCCTCCTCGAACTCGATCCGGACGGGCTTCTGGATACCACTGCGATCAGCAACTTGGGGTGGGGTGCATGTGAGATGGCTCCGCCGATGTCAAACACAGCATCAAGGACATGGAAATCAGAGGGATCGACTGGTCGACAGTCAGGGAAGGGAAGTCAGTGATTGTCAATCAGGACGAAATGGCAACCCATGCTGACCGGTGCGGCACGCCGGATGACCATTCAGAGATTAATGCTTTTCTGGGAGTGCCGTTGATACACAAGGAGAAGACCGTCGGCATGGTTGGTTTGGGTAACAAGGAAGGCGGCTATGAGTTGGCCGACCAGGAGGCCGGGATGACGCCGGTGGCCGATGATCCGCTGATGGAAAGGCGAAGTGTGAAGGATGAGGAGTGAAGTGAGAAAAATGGGGCGGGTGAGAGCGCTGATTCCCTGCCTTGCGCACGCGGTCATCGGGTTGATGGCAATCTGGCCCATAGTCGCCTGGGGTGGTGAATCCTCGACCTCATCCACCGTGTCACAGATAATGGTCCGCATCGCCGTTCGGGCGCACAGCGGCGTGGACGCTGCCGTCGAAAAGTGGGGACCGACGTCAGACGCGTTGAGCCAGGCGATTTCAGGCTATATCTTCGAAGTCGTTCCGATGGTCTATTTTGATGAGATGAGAGCGGCCGTAGAAAACGGCACGATTGGTTTTGTCCTCACCGATCCGACGGCCTATGCGGAGTTAGAAGCGGACTTCGGCGTAAGCCGGATTGTTACGCTGAGCAACTTACGGGTTGGCGGAGGAATCACCGAGTTCGCGGGCGTGGTTTTCACCCGGGCGGACAGAGCGGACATTGAAACTCTCTGCGACATCCCGGGGCATACCATGATGGGCGTTCACGCGAAGGCCTGCGGCGGCTGGCGGATGGCCCTGCGCGAACTGAAAGATCTCGGCATCGACCCCCTCGAAGACTGCCGGGCAGTGCTTTTTCCGCCGGATGGAATACAGGAGTCGGTGGTTCGAGCGGTGATGAATGGTGATGTGGATATTGGTACCGTCCGCACGGGGATCATTGAACGGCTTGTTGAGTCCGGAGAGTTGGACGCAGGCGCGGTGAAGATCCTCAACCGGATGGACGATGATCTCCCGTTATTCCACAGCACACGCCGCTATCCGGAATGGCCATTCGCGGCACTGCGCGAGACCCCTGATGAACTCGCCCGGCGAGTGGCGATTGCCCTCCTTTCCATGACCCCGAACGACCCCGCGGCTGTTGCCGGGGGCTACACGGGCTGGACCGTCCCCCTCGATTACAGTCGCGTGCACGACCTCCTTAGAGAGTTGCGCGTGGGACCTTATAAAGGCTATGGCCGGGTGACACTCGGACAGTTTTTCCGCCAGCATTTGACCACAGTCCTTGTGGTGGCAGTCGCCGTTGTCATTCTCTTCCTGTTTACGGCAAACGTCGTTGCTCTGAATCGCCGGCTGCACCGCGCTCATACCGATCTCCGGCAGCATCAGGAGCACTTGGAACAGCTGGTGGACCACCGCACAGCAGAGTTGCGGGTGGAGAGAGACAAACTGAAATACATTTTCGCGGCGATGAATGACGGCATCTACATCGTCAATCAGGAATACGACATCGAGTACGTGAATCCCGTGCTTGTTGCGGACTTCGGGCCTTATGAAGAGCGCAAGTGCTATACCTATTTCCAAAACCGCGAGGGTGTTTGTCCCTGGTGCCGGACCCCGGATGTCTTCGCGGGCAAGACCGTGCAGCGGGAATGGACTTCGCCCAGGAACGGCAAGACCTACGA
Source organism: Candidatus Krumholzibacteriota bacterium (assembly GCA_030609325.1). Classification (GTDB taxonomy): domain Bacteria; phylum Krumholzibacteriota; class Krumholzibacteriia; order Krumholzibacteriales; family Krumholzibacteriaceae; genus JAUWCL01. Next base: position 7,422 of record JAUWCL010000004.1, on the reverse strand, counting down.
CCTGCTCGGCACGCCGTTGAGAAACGCGGACGGCTCGATTTCCAAACTGGAGATCTTTCGTGACATCACCAATCGCAAGCGAGCGGAGCTGACGGCCAGGAAACGCGCCACTGAATTGCGCCAGATGGTCAACCTGATGGCAGGTCGTGAGAACCGAATGGCGGAGTTGAAGCGCGTCATCAAGAAGCTGCGCGTACAGCTCAAGGAGGCCGGGGTGACACCGGTGGCCGATGATCCGCTGATGGAAAAGCGAAGTGGGAAGTGTGAAAGATAAAGAGGAGTATTTGTGAGAGGACGTTTGAGTTTTCGGTGAGGATTGTGCCGTTGTATCGACAACTGGATGAGAGGTGGGGAGTTGGGCGGACGCTGGGGAAGCAGTTGTTTTGCTCAGGAACGCTTGTAGACGCTAACGTCGAGGAAGCGCAAGGAAGCCCCACGCGAGGGGCTTCCTTCGACACGAAAGAAGAAGACTCACAGACCGTGAGGAACAGCCTCAGGCATTGTGAGGAGCGGGCTCATAGGCCATGAGGAGCAGGATCGCGACCCGCCAAGACGGTTTGCCGACGAGATTGAAAAGGAGAAGCGAGTTATGACGGCCCCACACAAGGTCTCGGCGCAGTCCCCCCTAGCAAGGCGCGGCCTGATTCTCTTGGTCGTTGGCCTGGGTCTGCTGGTTGCGGGATTCATGGTCTATTCGCTCTATGTGGGAAGCCTCATGACCAAGCGTTACACCCCGCTGGCGGACGCAGCGGTGGAGATCAAGTTCGAAGCCACCATCGGACATCTGTGGTTCGAGGAAATCATCAGCGGCGATAAGAGTAAGGATATTGCCACAGTCTGGGAACACTTGGACCAATCCGCATGGTATGCCCGAGCCATGCTCGAAGGCGGCGATAATCCCGAAGGCGTCTTCGTTCCGCATCGCGATCCTGCGCTTCGCCGCGAGATCGAGGATGTGCAGGCAAAGATCTCGGACTTCCGGGCGATTGCCGAGGAGAGGTGGGCGGCGGCGCACCAATCCGGCATCGGGTCCGACATCGACCAGCGTTTTGACGCCGTGTTCGAAGACTTCCTCGATCAGGCGGACGATATGGAAACAGCGCTCCAAGGCGCGACGGTAAGGGTATCGCGTCGGATCCGGATCGTGCAGAGCCTGGTGATCGCGCTTTTCCTGGGGCTATCCATTATCATCGGCATCGTCTTCCGGCGCTACGAACGGCGGCAAGCGCTCGATACAGTGGCGCTGCACGAGAGCGAGGAGCGCTATCGCACGGTGGCGGAGGAGACGCCGGTGTTGATTTGCCGCTTCCTGACCGGCGGCGATATTACCTATGCCAATGAGGCCTGCTGCAAATACTTCACGAAGACGTACGACGAGTTGGTCGGATCGTCCTTCTTTTCGCTGATCCCCGAAGCGGATCGAGAAACGGTCATGGCCGACATCTTCGCGTTGACGGTCGATTCGCCCAATCGGTCGTATGAGCACCAGGTGATTGCGCCGAACGGCGAGATCCGCTGGCAACACTGGATCAACCGTGCGCAATTCGATGCCCAAGGCCGTCCCGTCGCCTATCAGTCCATCGGCGAAGACATCACCAAACGCAGGCAGGGCGAGGCGGAGCGGGAGCGACTTCTTCAGGCCACGATGAATCGGACAAAGAAACTGCAGTGTACGTATAGCATGTCCGAATCGGTTTGCACACGGGAGACGCTGGAGGAAGTCTTCGAGGAGGTCGTGGCGCTGATCCCGCCGGTCTGGTATTATCCAGAGATCACACGCGCCAGAATCCGCCTTGACAAGGAGGAATACGTCTCCGAGCCGTTCGAGGATACACCATGGAAACAGAGCGCGGACCTTGTCGTGCATGGTGAGCCGCGCGGATCCGTTGAGGTCTATCTCCTGGATGAGTGTCCCGAACGGGACGAAGGCCCTTTCCTGACCGAAGAGCGCGCTCTGCTCGAAGGCATCGCGCGTATCCTAAGCAAAGCCACCGAACACCACGAAGCCAAGGAAGAACTGGAGAAGCACAGCGAGCACGTGGAAAATCTGGTGCGTGAGCACACAATTCAACTGGATACTCAAATCGCCGAATCGGAGAAACTGAACAGCGCGATGGTGAATGTCATGGAAGACCTGCGGGCCAGTAACGTGAAACTTGAGGACGCGGGCCGTGAGTTGCTGGCAAGCAACAAGGAGTTGGATGCCTTCGTGTATTCCGTTTCCCATGACCTGCGCGCTCCTCTGCGCCATATCGCTGGCTTTGTGGATCTGCTCAAGGAGTCCACTGCCGATTCACTCGACTCGACAGGCCAACGGCACCTGAACATCATCTCGGAATCAACCGAACGCATGGGGTATTTGATCGATGACCTGCTGGCGTTCTCACGCGGCGGACGGGAGGAATTACACAAGACGGACCTGGACCTTCAAGAACTCATCAAGGAAGTCGTGCGGGAAGTGGTGGAGCAGGCGAAAGACCGGGATATCGCATGGGATATCGAGGCTCTGTGCGAAGTGCATGCCGACCGGGCAATGTTGCGCCAGGTTCTGTTCAACCTCATTGACAATGCGGTAAAATACACACGCGAACGCAAACAGGCCCGCATCGAAATCGGGAGGGCTCCTGGTGAAGAGAACGAACTCGTTGTCTTTGTTCGGGATAATGGGGTTGGCTTCGACATGCAGTATATCGACAAGCTTTTCGGCGTGTTTCAACGCCTGCACAGCGCGGAGGAATTCGAAGGGACAGGTGTGGGCCTGGCCAATGTCCGGCGGATAATCCACCGTCACAGCGGGAGAACATGGGCGGAAGGGAAGGTGGGCGAGGGAGCGACGTTCTACTTCTCGCTGCCGTGCGAAGTAGAAGAAGAGTGAAGTGTGAAGTTAGAAACTTGAGGGACTGTGGTTTTCATTCTGCATAGAAAGGACATTTTGGGATGGAACTGAGACGAATTCTTCTGGTCGAGGATAACACCCATGACGTCGAACTGACCCTCACGGCCTTCAAGAGGCACAACCTGGCAAATGAAGTGATGTTGGCACGTGACGGGGAAGAGGCGCTGGACCTGCTCCATCGTCGGGGGAAGTTTGAGGCACTGCCCAATGGGAATCCCGAGCTCATCCTTCTGGACCTGAAAATGCCCAAGGTCGACGGGCTGGAGGTCCTTCAGCAAATTCGGGCGGACGAGAAGCTGAAGCTGATTCCGGTCATTATCCTGACGACGTCCCGTGAGGAGCAGGACATCATTCGGAGCTATGAGCTTGGCGTAAATGCGTACGTGGTAAAACCTGTGGATTTCAAACAGTTTGTAGAGGCAGTACGGGAGATCGGGCTGTTCTGGGCGGTCCTCAATGAGCCGCCGCCGGGAAGCCAGAAAAGGAGCAAATAGAGAAGGATGGGACGATGAAATCCCCGTTGCGCATCCTCTACCTTGAGGATGACCCAATAGACGTCGAGTTTACCAAGTCGATACTGGCCAAGGAAGGCGTCGTCTGTGAATTGGTCCACGTCGAGGTGCGTGCCGACTTCGTCACCGCTCTGGAAAAGAACGAGTTCGATCTGATTCTGGCGGATTACTCGCTACCTTCGTTCGACGGGTTGACCGCCTTGGCCATTGTGCAGGAACAATGTCCAGAAGTGCCGTTTATTCTTGTGTCAGGACAACTCGGGGAGGAGTTGGCCATCGAGAGCCTGAAGGCCGGCGCCACGGACTATGTCCTCAAGCAGCGGATGTCACGTCTCGTTCCCGCAGTGCGCCGGGCGCTGCGGGAAGCGAAAGAGCGCCTTCGACGACAACGGGCCGAGGAAGAACTCAAGAAGGCACTTATCAAGGTGCGCGTCCTGAAAGAGCAGCTGGAAGCCGAAAACGTCTGCCTGCGCGAAGAAATCCGGATGGCTGGACTCCATGGTGACATCGTCAGCCAGAGCGATGCCATGAAGTCTGTCCTGGTTCAGGCGGAACAGGTGGCTGAAACAGACTCAACCGTTCTCATTCTAGGAGAAACCGGTACGGGAAAGGAACTGCTGGCAAGGGCGATCCACAACATGAGCGGGCGCAGAGACCGTCTCTTCGTTGTCGTGAACTGTGCGGCCATGCCCTCCACTCTTGTCGAAGGTGAGTTGTTCGGCCGGGAAAAGGGCGCGTATACGGGCGCGATTACGAGACAGGTCGGCCGCTTTGAAGTGGCGAATGGGTCAACGATTTTTCTTGACGAGGTCGGCGAACTGCCCATCGAGTCTCAGGTCAAACTATTGCGGGTGCTCCAGGAGGGGCAATTCGAGAGGCTGGGCAGCACGAAGACGATCTCGGTTGATGTGCGTATCATCGCCGCCACAAATTGCAACCTGGAAAAGGCGGTTGAGGAAGGAACGTTTCGCAATGATCTGTACTACCGGCTTAATGTCTTCCCGGTCACTATCCCCCCTCTGCGGGAGCGCAGAGAGGACATCCCTCCTCTGGTATTGGCCTTCGTACTTGAGCTTGCAGAAAAAATGGGCAAACGGATCGAAAGCGTCTCGCGGAAAAGCATGAAGGCCCTGCAAGGCTATCCATGGCCCGGCAATGTCAGAGAGCTGCGCAACGTCATAGAACGGGCCATGATCCGGGCGACAGGCGGGACGCTTCACGTGCCCGCTCCGAGTCGAGGGCCCGAAGCCGCTGCAAAAGGCATGACGCTCGAAGAGGTCCAGCGGGAACACATTGTTGATGTCCTGGAGCGCACGGGCTGGCGCGTCCGCGGCAAGAACGGCGCAGCCGTGATCCTCGGAATCAAGCCGACCACCCTCGAGTCCAAGCTTGCCAAGCTGGACATCAAACGTCCCGGCCGGAATTCCCGATAGTCCGCGGAACATCTTCTCTCCCGCCCGGTGCTCATGCCGCATGCAGACGTCCAGCGTGCCCCTCTACTCACGGTAGAGATCGCAGAACCGGCTGTATTGGTTACAATTTAATGGTTTTTTTAATCTCGGGTGTCAGTTCGGCGATATAGGGAAGGTTCCGGTACCTTTCCCTGTAATCGAGACCGTAACCGATTACGAACACGTCAGGTATGGTGAACCCGACGTAATCCACATCGATCTCGACCTCGCGGGCGTCGGGCTTGTCGAGCAGGGTGCATATCCTGAAACTGCGGGCGTTGTGGTCATCGAGCGTCCTGATCAGGCGTGAGAGTGTGTGACCCGTATCGACGATCTCGTCGACGATGATGATGTCGCGGTCCTCTATGTGGCTGCGGATATGATTGATCACTCCGACGTCGGCGCTTCGCTTCGTCCCTTTTCCGTAGCTGAACAGCGTGATGAAGTCGATCTCGTGCGGAATGGTGAGGTTTCTGATCAGATCGGCTGTGAAGATGAAGGCGCCTTTCAGAAGCACGATGATGAGCGGGTTCGACTCCGCGTAATCGATGGAAATGCGTTCGGCCATCTCACGCACGCGGCGCTGGATGTCATCGGCCTCGATGAGCGTTATAAATCCCTGCTGCTCCATCGCGTCCCATCTTCCGCAAAGATCATCGAGGCGATACTAACACAACCCGCGGAATATGACATTCAATTTTCCTGAAATGCGTGTGGGGAATCGCTTTTTTCCCGTACTGTGCCGCGGTCAACCCTTTTCGGAAAGAAAGAAGGCGGTCACCCTTCGGCTCGCGGCGGTGATCCTCGTCCTCTCGGCGGTCACGAGGCCCGGGACCCAGATGATGCCCCTTCTGTCCTCGAAGACGGGGATGGCGCCGCGATCACGGAGGGGGATTTTCGCATCGATCATGATGTCGCTGAGCTTCTTTGTCCCCTTCATGCCGAAAGGGATGAGCCGGTCGCCGTCCCGCCGGGGCCTGACGCGGACGGGAAACGACACGCCGGCCAGCGACGCCCCCATCCCGGAGACGCGGGCGGACGGTCCGCCCGGTCGACGCAGCGTTTTCACCGAGACCGTCATATTCCAGCCCGGCAGGTCGAAATCGCCGTCGCCGGGAAGAATGATATTGTCCGGAGGAAATGCCGGGCCGGTCGAGTCCGAAGGCGGCTCGAACCGGACCGAGCCGTGCTCCAGGGTAACCCTGATTCCGTGGGGGAGAGTCGTCCTCTTTCCGGAGCGCCCCGCGCGGATAAGCTTCGCGACCGCGTCGAAATGGGCCCTGCCGATATCCCGGTAGACTCCGAACCTGTCTCTGAGAATCGAATCGACGAGCAGGTAGAGCCGGTAGTCGGAGAGATCCCGGACTCGGGCAGCATCGAGTGTGACGCTTCCGTCCGCGTCCGTGAACGGGACCAGGTTCCCGATACCCTTGGCAAGGGCGGCAAGCCCGTCGCGGGCGTTCCCCGCGAGCCTGATGACGGCGTCGTCGACAGCAGGGTTGAAGTCCCTTCTCAGTGCGGGCAGGAGCCTGTGCCTGATCCTGTTCCGGAGAAACCTGATATCACTGTTGGAACGGTCGATCGCGTAACCGATACCCTTCTCCCTGCAGTGTCTCTTCAGCTCTTCTCCCGTGCAGCACATAACCGGCCTGATGAACGCTCCGCGGCGCACCGGCATCCCGGCGATCCCGCGGATCCCCGTCCCCCGGATGATGTGATGAAGCACGGTCTCGACCTGGTCGTCGCTGTTGTGCCCCAGTGCTACGAGAGATCCGTGTTCGCCGGAAGCCGGGCGGGCGAACCTCTCGAGGAATCCGTACCTCGCCTCCCTGGCGGCTTCTTCCAGCCCTATCCTCCTGCGCTTCGCCAGGGCGGGGACGTCCGTCTCACCGGTTACGAGTGGGATCCCCAGGCGCGCGCACCACCTCTCGACGATTCGCCGCTCTCGCTGCGTTCCTTTCCGGATGCGGTGATCGAGGTATGCCGCCGACAGGGCGAAGCCCAGCCCGGCAGAGAGATTGTTGAGTATCGAGAGCATTGCCATCGAGTCGGGGCCGCCCGAGACCGCCGCCGTGACCGGGTCGCCGTGGCTGATGAGCCCGTTTTCGATGATCCAGTCTCTGACCTTTTCCGTGCAACTCATGGGATTTCCACTGATGTGATGATCGAAGCCGGAAAGAACTGGTGGCGGTGCAGGGACTTGAACCCCGGACACGCGGATTATGATTCCGCTGCTCTAACCGACTGAGCTACACCGCCGTAGTCCTTCGCTAGGTGGACGATCCCACCTCGGATTCATGACACATGAAAATGATAGCCAAGTCAGGGCGCGCGGTCAACCTCAATGGTCCCCCGCGTGTGTCAGCAGAGCACAAATGTCCTCTCTGATTGCTAAGCGAGAGTGTCCTCTGCAGTTACGCTGGTAGCACATACCTTCCACTGAGGGGCACAGAGCAACACCCCGGAGGCTGGGGCTGTTCGCGACTCGGAGATGGAATCTACTGCGGTGCCAGTGACCTGACTGTGGCGAGGAGTTGGTTCGCCTTCTCGCTCTGCTCCGGGA
>JAUWCL010000020.1 GCA_030609325.1 Candidatus Krumholzibacteriota bacterium | reverse complement strand
GGCAGCTGGTCGGCAACGAGATATCCCTCGACGGTCGGGACCGTTCGATCGTCTTCGATCCGCACGAGGGAGATGTCGAGCAGTTCCTCGAGAGTCTCCTCCCAGCCGGGATGTTCCTTCAGAAGGTCCAGCTCGACGCCGGACATCGTCCTGAATCCGAGCATGAGGCGCTCCGCCCTGATCTGCTCTCCGGAAAGCTCTTCCTCGCCGGCAGACGGCCTTTTCCCCTTTTCAACGGCGTCGAGCCACTTTTCCAGGGACCGGTAGTTCCACCGCCTTACCCGACCGTCGAACGAATGTGCGGAAGGACCGAGTCCGAGATATGGCCTCCTGAGCCAGTAACGCATGTTGTGCCGCGAGTAATTCTCCTCGCCAATAGCGAAGTTCGAGACCTCGTAGTGCGTATAGCCGCCACCGGTAAGCGCGCTTGAAGTCTCGAGGAACATCTCTCGCTGGATTTCCTCACCCACACTGACCTCTTCACCGACCCGCATCCTCTCTCCCAGCGGTGTGCCGGGTTCCACGGTAAGCTGATAACACGATATATGCTCCGGCTTGAACTCTAGAGCCTTCTCGAGGCTTTTTCTTAATCCTTCGAGCGTCTGTCCGGCCATCCCGAAAATCAGATCGATTCCGACCTTCTCGAATCCCGAGGCTCTCGACATCTCAATCGCAGCCACAGCTCCCGCAGCATCGTGGCGTCTCCCGAGAAAAGCGAGTTCCGAATCGTCGAACGACTGGACGCCGATGCTTATCCGGTTGAAGCCGCCTTCAACATACGCCTCGAGCGCGGCCGGAGTGACATCGTCGGGGTTTGCCTCGATGGTGACCTCCGCTCCCGCTTCGAGCCCCGGCATGCGTGACACCATGCCGGGAAGTTTCGAGACGAGATCAGGATCGACAGCCGACGGCGTGCCCCCGCCGACGTAGAGCGAACCTGCCGGCCCGGGAAAATCGTTCCCGTACATCGACGCCTCGGTTTCGAGAGCGTCAAAAAATCTCTTGGCGATACCATGTAATGACGACGAACCGTAAAGATCTGTGACGGAATAGAAATCGCAATAGGCGCACTTCGTCCTGCAGAACGGGATATGGATATAGATTCCGGGAGAGATGAGATCTTCCATGACATGCTTCCACCGCCGCCGGGACAGGGGGCGGTACGGGGGATCAATCTTCCTTGGTCTTCAGAACGGCGACGAAAGCGGCCTGGGGAATCGACACCTTGCCGACCGTCTTCATCCTCTTCTTCCCCTTTGCCTGCTTCTCGAGCAGCTTGCGCTTACGGGTCACGTCGCCGCCGTAGCACTTGGCAAGTACGTCCTTGCGCATGGCCGGGATCGTCGAGCGTGCGATTATCTTTCCTCCGATGGCGCCCTGGACGGCGATCTTGAACATATGCCGCGGGATCTCGTCCCTCAGCCGGTCGCAGACCTGCTTGGTCCTCTGCCTCGCCCTGTCGCGATGCACGATCATCGCCAGGGCATCGACCTTCTCGCCGTTGACGAGGATATCGATCTTGACGAGATTGTTCTTTCTGTAGTCTATCAGCTCGTAGTCGAAGGAACCGTACCCCTGTGTAATCGTCTTGAGCTTGTCGTAGAAATCGTGGATGACCTCGGCGAGCGGCATGTCGAACAACAGTTCAATCCTGCCCGGTGCGGGGTAGCTGAAATGCGAATTCTCACCACGGCGGTTGAGACAGAGCTGCATCACCGCGCCCATGTACTTCTCCGGGAAGAGTATGCTGGCGCGGATGTACGGTTCGAGCGCGCTCTCGATATGAATCGGGTCTGGATAGTACTCGGGATTGTCGACCGCCACTTCTGCCCCGCCATCCAGGACAAATTTGTACAGCACGCTCGGAGATGTCATGATGATCGCCTGGTTGAACTCGCGCTCAAGCCTCTCCTGGAAGACCTCGAGATGCAGCAGCCCGAGAAAACCGCACCTGAACCCGTGACCAAGAGCCGCGGAGGAATCCTTCTGGTAGATCAGCGAGGCGTCGTTCAGCTTGTACCGCTCGAGCGAATCGGCAAGGGCATTGTAATCGTTCGAGTCGATGGGATAGATCGAGGAGAATACGACCGGCTTGACCTCCTTGAATCCCGGCAGCTGTTCCGAAGCGATATCGCCCTCACGGACGATCGTATCACCGATCCTCGTGTCGCTTACCGTCTTGATGCCGGCGATGATGTACCCGACCTCGCCCGCTTCGAGCCGTTCGCGCTTCTCGTGCTTAAGCTTGAAGACACCGACCTCTTCGACCTTGTAGACAGTTCCCAGCGACATGAATCTTATCGAGTCGCCCGGCCTTACCGAACCGTCCATTACACGGCAGTGGATGATCGCCCCGCGGAACGGATCGTACTGCGCGTCGAAGATCAGCGCCCTGAAAGGGGCGTCTTCACTCCCCCCCGGCGGGGGGATCTTCTCGACGATCGCCTCGAGAATGTCTTCGACCCCGGTACCGTCCCTGGCGGAACAGAGGATCACTTCGTCCGAATCGAGTCCCAGTTCGAGTTCGATCTGCTCCTTCGACATGTTCACGTCGGCTGAGGGAAGGTCGATCTTGTTGATCACGGTGATGATCTCGAGCTCGTGCTCGAGGGCTAGATAGAGATTGGCCACCGTCTGCGCCTCCACTCCCTGACTCGCGTCGACGAGCAGAAGGACTCCCTCGCATGAGGCAAGCGCCCTGGAGACCTCGTACGTGAAATCGACGTGCCCCGGCGTATCGATGAGGTTCAGCACATAATCCTCGCCTGCCCTGCTCCTGTATGGCAAGGCCACGGTCTGGCTCTTGATCGTGATGCCTCGCTCTCGCTCGATATCCATCGTGTCGAGCATCTGGTCGTGGAAATCGCGGTCGGTGACCAGCCCGGCGCGCTGAATGAGCCTGTCGGCGAGCGTCGACTTCCCGTGGTCTATGTGGGCCGTTATGCTGAAATTTCTGATGTTCTTCATAATCAGCAATCTACAGGTTTCCGGGGCAAGTGTAAAGTGCGGGCTCTCAGGAAAAGAAAGCCCGCCTCCGCTGACGCGGGGCGGGTCCCGGGTCAATCAACGCCGATCGACTCAGATCAGCCGGCAGGTGTCGATCCCATCATCGACGCGATATCCTCGTCGACGTCGTCCGTCTGGGCGATGCCGAACTTCTCGACGAGGACATTGACCACGTTCGGCGATAGGAACGCCGGCAGCGTCGGGCCGAGTCTGATGTTCTTGAATCCGAGGTAGAGCAGCGCGAGCAGCACGGTGACTGCCTTCTGCTCATACCAGGCGATGTCGAACGCCAGGGGAAGATCGTTTACGTCCTCGAGTTCGAAAGCCTCTTTCAGCTTCAGAGCTGTCAGGGCGAGCGAGTACGAATCGTTGCACTGCCCCGCATCGAGGACTCTCGGGATACCGCCGATGTCTCCGAGATCGAGCTTGTTGTAGCGATACTTTGCGCATCCGGCTGTGAGGATGACGGTGTCTTTCGGGAGGTTTTCTGCGACCTCAGTGAAATAGGAACGTTTCTTCTGCCTCCCGTCGCATCCGGCCATGACGACGAACTTCTTGATCGCCCCGGACTTGACCGCTTCGACAATGTCGCCGGCCAGTGAGGCGACCTGGGCGTGCGCGAATCCGCCGACGATCCGCCCGTCCTCGATCTGCTCGGGAGCGGCGGAGTTCCTCGCGATCTCGATGATTTCCGAGAAATCCTTCTTCCCGCCTTCCGGACGGTCAGGAATGTGCCTGACGCCGGGGTATCCCGCCATGCCGGCAGTGAAGATCCTGTCCCTGTACGAGTCCTTTACCGGGGTGATGCAGTTGGTCGTCATGAGGATCGGGCCGTTGAACGACCCGAACTCGCTGCCCTGCTTGTACCAGGCGCCGCCGTAGTTTCCGGCGAGGTGGTCGTACTTCTTGAATGCAGGATAGTAGTGTGCGGGGAGCATCTCGCCGTGAGTGTAGATATCGACACCGGTCCCGGCGGTCTGCTCGAGGAGTTCCTCGATATCCTTAAGATCGTGGCCGGAAACCAGTATGCCGGGATTGCCGCGCACGCCGGTCTTGACCGTGGAGATCTCCGGGTTTCCATAGGTCTCCGTATTGGCCTTGTCGAGAACGGCCATTGCATCGACGGCGCATTTGCCGGTCTCGAGCACGAGAGCTGTAAGCTCGTCTGTGGAGATGTCCCGGGTAGTATCTGTCAGTGCCTTCATGATGAACGAATACACGACGTCGTCCTCGTAACCGAGAACATGCGCGTGGTGGGTGTAGGCGGCTATGCCCTTCAGCCCGTATATGACGAGTTCCCTGAGGGAGCGCACATCCTCGTTCCCGGTCGAGAGAACGCCGACTGTCAGTCCCTTTGCCGTGAGATCTTCGTTTTCGCCGGGGGTCCAGCTGACCGATTCGTGCAGATCGCCCTCGAGTTCCCCGCCGTACCTGGCCATGAGACTGTCGCGCAGTGAAAGACCTTCATCGACGAGCTCGACAAAACGATTGTCGTCGAAGTTGCTGTTCGTTATCGTGGCAAACAGCGCTCTCGTCAGAAATCTTCCCGCCTCGAGGAAATCATCGCTTCCCTCTACAGTTCTCGAACCCGGAATCGATACTCCCTTCGAGACGAAGACGAGCAGATCCTGGAGAACGGAGGTTTCCGGCGCCTTGCCGCAGACGCCCACTTTCGTGCAGCCCGTGTTGCCAGCCGTTTCCTGGCACTGATAGCAGAACATGTTCATGGTCGGGTCTCCTTGACTGTTAGGGGCCATCCGGCCCGTGTCGATCTCTTCTGCGCGTCATCAGGAAGCGAATAATAACCCTCTCGGCGGGACGCAGCCTTGACCGGGGTCAATTCCGGGAGTTTTTAAATTATATATGTGGTTTTTTCGGCTGCAAGGGAGAATATTCCGGCTGAATATCCCACTGGTCGATCCGACTGATTATTTCAGGCGGAAACTTCGGCCATTGATGTTGAACCACTCATGATGCAGTATGGCATGACTATGAACGCAATCGAGACATTGATGAAATCGGCACTCTTTCGTGATCTGGGCGAGGAATCGCTGGCAAGGCTGTCAGAAGGCAGCCGCAGGCTCGAGATCGCACGCGGTGAGCATCTCTTCTTTGAAGACGATGAGGGCAGAGACCTGTTCGTCCTTGCAGAGGGCGGCGTGAGGCTGTACAAGCTCTCCGCAGACGGCCAGGAAACCACCGTCAAGCTCATCAATCCCTTCGAGGCATTCGCCGAGGTTGCCCTGTTCGACGGGGGGCGTTATCCTGTCAGTGCTGTTGCCGTGAAATACTCCGTCGTCTATGCCTTCTCCGGATCGACATTTCAGGCCCTGCTCGAGGAGCGGGCCTTCAGACGCGAATTCATCTCGACCCTCATCGGAAAGCTCCGGTACCTCTCGCAGAGGATCCACTACCTTACGGCCTGCGACGTGGAGCAGCGCTTCTTCCATTTTCTGTACGAGCAATGCGGACCTGTCGAGAAATGCAAGATCGAGATGCCCAAGAAGGATATCGCCGCCGCCATCGGTACCATTCCCGAGACCCTCTCGAGGCTGATCCTCCGGCTTCGCAACAGGGGCGACATCGAATGGAAGGGCTCGACGATAACACTGCGGAAGGGATTCTGGGAGGAACAGGGAATGCTGCCCGGCGACTGACACAGCGCAGATTGACCTGTTTCTGGAAGCTCGACGATCATGGACCTACGGGACATATACAGGAACATTCCCCACCGGTACGAAAGCACGAACCACATCCTTACATTCGGGTTCGATATACTCTGGAGAAGGATCGCAGCCAGCGCGGCCGTCCAGGCGGCCGAAACATCTGTGGAGACAGGATGCACCGGTAAACCCGGAACCGCCGGGGAGGCCGTCTCGGGCCCCTGGCTCGACCTCTGCAGCGGCACGGGCGAGATGGCTGCTCTCCTGTCCCGCAGATCGCCGGCCGGTACGGCCGTGATCTCGGCCGATTTTTCCGTCCCGATGCTGCGCGAGGGAATCAGGCGGCGCGGGGCGGGAAAGCTCATCCCGGCGGCCGCGTCGGCAGATGCTCTCCCCTTTCCCGACGCCTCATTCGGCCTCGTGACGGTCACCTTCGCGGCGAGGAACCTCCGGAGCCACGGCGGGCTTTTCGCCTGCTTGCTCAGGGAGATCAGGCGCGTGCTGAGGCCGGGGGGGATCTTCCTGAACCTCGAGACGAGCCGGCCTGGATCAGCGCCTGTCAGGGGCGCGCTTCACACCTATACCGAAGGTATAGTGGGCCGGCTGGGAAAGATGCTGACGGGCGAGAGAGACGGATACACATACCTCTCCGGCTCGATCCGAGCCTTCCCGGGACCCGGCGAACTCGCCTCGGAGATGGAGGAAGCGGGGTTTTCGCACGTCACCTGGAATAAGCTCATGTTCGGCGTCGCCGCCATTCATACGGCAATCGCCTGAAGGAGTGTCTCCCCGCAATCTATTTCAACTGTACACCCCGCAGATCTTCTGAGAATATCCTTCTGATGGATATGAACGATAATACCCGCATCTGGAAAGATATCAGAGCCGAGTTCCCCGTCTCCGACGATATCGCATACTTCAACCACGCCGCGATCGGCCCGCTCTCGTTGACGACACGTGAATCCCTGGACAGGCTTCGTCAAGAATACGACCCATGGCGCACTGATAACCTCAGGAGGCATACGGTGGAAGGAAGGCGACAACCTCGTCATGCCTTCCATCGAATTTCCGGCCAACGTCTACCCCTGGATGGGGCTGTGGCGCAGGGGCGTCGAGCTCCGCCGGGTCGAGCCCGACAAGGGACCGGTCACAGCGAATATGCTGGCAGAAGTCTGCGGCGGTCACAAGTGGATGCTCGCCCTTCCCGGCATCGGGATATTCTACTGCCGGAAGGAGCTGCTCGATGAATCTGAGGCTCGGGGCCGAAGCAGTCGAGAACAGGATCCTTTCGCTGACCGGACTTCTCGCCGAAAGCCTCATGAAAAACGGGTTCAGGGTCAAGAGCCCGTTGGGAAACGGAGAAAAATCGGGTATACTGTGTTTCGACAGCGAAAAAGGGGACGCTCAGTCGATCTTCGAGCGGCTGCGGTAGACCGGGATCGTCTGCAGCCTCAGGGAAGACGCGGTGCGGCTGAGTCCCCACATGTACAATACGGAAGAGGAATGCGAACGCGTACTCGAGACTGCCGCCGGCCGCTGACGACCGGCGCGAAACGGAGGTAGGACAATGAGCGAAGGCAAATCGAGACCGATAGTTCAGGGGCTGGTCCTGATCGTTATCGGTATAGTCTTCCTTCTCGGCAATTTCGGGGTATTCAGCCCCGACTGGGAAGTAGTATGGACATGGATGATCATAATCCTCGGTGTGATCTTCTGGCTGGGTTTTCTGATGGACAAAAGCCGTGACTTCCTGATCATGCCGGGAACCATACTGATAATCTTCGGGGTGGTATTCTATCTCATAGCCAGCTATACGTGGGCGACTGTGGAGGGTCTTTGGCCTATATTCATCCTGGCCCCGGCGCTCGGTCTTTACGCTACATATCTGATCAGCAAGAAAAACCGGAGTGTGTTGATAACCTCCGCCGTTATAGCTGTAATCGGTCTGATATTCCTTCTCAACAACGTCCCTGTACTGAAATACATATGGCCGATCATCACAGTGGCTGTAGGCGTTTACATCATCGTTAACCCGGAAAAGAAAACCATCGCAAAGGCCAGCGGCCCGGACGTATAGACTGAAAAAGAAATTTCCAGGATTGTCGGGATTTTCGAGCTGCAGAGCATTACATCGAGTAATGTCCGGGGAACTGATACCGGTCAGCGCACGATGACGACCTTGCGAACGCGGTCCATGCCGTCGGCCTGCAGCCGGAGGAAATAGACCCCGCTGGCGATGTCCTCGCCCGAGGGGCCCCTCCCGTCCCAGACGAATTCATGCCGTCCCCCGTCGAGTGTATCCCTTATCATCACCACTACCTTCCTGCCGGCCAGATCGAACAGGGTCAGGTCGACAGGCAGGCGCGACGGCAGCTCGAATCGAATCCTCGTGTGGTTGAACAGAGGGTTCGGAAAGTTCTGGTGGAGCACGACGGTCGAGGGGAGCGGATCCGTGCGTATCAGCCCCGCCAGCTCGGCGGCGGAGCCGGCGGCGGCTTTTACTACATCTGTCATGAAATCGAAATCGATATAGTCGGCGATGTCCGAGTGGTCATGATAGTGCGGATTGTTGCGGTACTCGTTCTCTATCAGCAGGATCGCCGGGACGCCCTCTATCTCCCAGAACGCCTTGTGGTCGCTCGTCGGCGACGAGCCGTACAGGTAGTTGCAGTCGAGATCGAGCTGGAGAAAGCCGGCCATGTCGGCGATCAGCGCCGCCAGCGCCGAATCGAGGGGATCGTCCCTGCCGGCGATCTGCAATGTGACCCCTCCCCCGTAATCCCTGCCGATCATGTCGAGATTGATTACGGCATCTATCGTAAGGTCGGTGTCCCGCTCTGCAACGTAATACCTGCTGCCGATCAGTCCGATCTCCTCACCGTCGAAGAGTATGTACTCGATAGATCTCTCGAATGCCGCGACCGCGAATACCCTCGCGATCTCGAGCACGCCGGCGCACCCGCTGGCATTGTCGTCGGCGCCGGGCGCGCAGTAGGGATCCTGCCAGTTTCTCGAGTCGTAGTGCGCGCAGACGACGACTTTCTCGCCGGGCAGCGCCTGCCCCTCGCTGCCGAAAACGATGTTCTCGCCCCAGATCGTGTCGGCCAGCTCCCATTGCCGGCAGACGACCTCCGTCCCTCCGAGCTCCAGCCTAAGAGGCATGTTCCTTCCGACGGCCCAGATCGTGTCAGAGGGAGAAAGGACCGTTTCCCTGATATCCTCGTCGCGGGTGCAGTCATGCGCGAGCTCCGACCATGTGACGCCCCCGTCGTCGGTGGTCCAGATATGCCCGTACACACCGGACGCGACCGCCCGTAATGTGTCGAGCATCGTCACCGTGTAGAGGGAAGCGTTAACGGCGACCATGTTCCACGTATTGCCTCCGTCGCCGGTGTAATACGTCAGGTCCTCTCCCACGGCGATCCCCCTGTCGGGGCCGCAGAAATCGATGTCCCAGAGGTTGTTCGGCCACGGGGTCGTGTCGGTCCACGTCGCGCCGAGATCCTCGCTCTCGAAGATCGTCCCGCCCGTCGACACGATCCAGACGTGCATCGGCCCGGAAGAGCCCGAGCCTTTGAGCTGCCTGTAGTAGAATTCGGCCGGGTCGAAATAGTGGATGTACCAGTCACCCCCGTAATACTGCATCCTGAACGCCGTCCCGTACGAACCGGATACGATTGCGGCTTCAGGCGAAGAAAAGGCGATCGAGCTGAGCGCGAGGACGTTGTTCGTCGTGTTGCCGATCACCTTCGCCTGCCAGGTCTCGCCCCCGTCAGCGGAGCAATGCAGCTCCCCGTACCCCGCTCCCTTCGTCTTGCATGCCGCCCAGAGCGTGCCGAAATGGTCGAGTGCGAGATCGTAGATCCTCGCGTCTATCCTCGATATGACATGCGTGTCGTCCCAGCCGCCCGCGGCTGTCATCAGGAAGACCTCGCCCTCGTCCGAACCTGTCCACAGGCTTTCGCCCGTCACCGAGACCTCCGCGGCCAGCAGGTCGGGATAGTAAACGCTGAGAGGATGAGCCTGCCGCACCGCGTTATAGCCCAGGCCCGCCACGCGCTCGAGAAGATAGTCCCTTGCGACAAGCTTTTCCGGCAGCAGGGTCGACCTCGTCGATATGATCTGACTGACGCCGCCGACTGTCACCGGGTCGGCTCCGCTCAGCTCCCGTACGGTTGCAAGCAGCTCCTCGCGATCGATCCTTCCCGCCAGCGCGCACAGGCCGCATCCCTGCGCCGATGCCCCGCGGCTGCCCGGCAGCGTAATCTGAAGGGTGAAAAGAAGGATCAGAACGAGATAAGGCGCCGGCGCCGCATCGATGCGGGTTCCGGCCTGCTGCTGCCTCGGTATGAAGCGTTTCAACCGGAAATTCCTTTCCAAAGGAGACCTTTTGTTATAGTATATCATCTATTATTTCTGGGGGCAACAAGCGCCCGATCCGCTAATCCCGCCGGTCGGGCGTTCTCAAGGCATTAAGGACATTGTCAGACTGTCGTGCGGCATTCGGAGGTACTCGCGGTGCTTTCCTTCACCGACCATTTCGGTATTTCAGACGAGAAGATGATAAGGGTAATGGAGACCGCCCTGTCCAGGGGAGCGGAGTACTGCGACATCTTCTTCGAGCATACAGTCGAGAACCAGCTCACGATGGAGGAAGGGATCGTCAGGGAAGGTATCAAGTGGATCTCTCACGGTGCCGGAATACGGGCCGTGAAGGGCGAAGGGACGGGATACGCCTACACCGAAGACCTTTCCCTCGAGAAGATGAACCAGGCGGCACTGACAGCCGCCGCAATCGCCGATACCGGAGCCTCTCCCCCGCCGGTCGCGGTCAGCGAGGTGCTCTTCGAGAACAGATATCCCGTCGACGACCCGGTCACCGGCGTGCCCCTCAAGAAAAAGATCTCCTGGATAGAGGAGGCGGAAGAGGCGGCCAGAAGGCACGATCCGCGAGTCATTAAGGTGACAGTGACTATGGCCGACAGCCTCAGCACGGTACAGATCGCCACAT
The DNA here is from genome assembly GCA_030609325.1 of Candidatus Krumholzibacteriota bacterium. GTDB lineage: Bacteria > Krumholzibacteriota > Krumholzibacteriia > Krumholzibacteriales > Krumholzibacteriaceae > JAUWCL01. The sequence goes on along the minus strand of JAUWCL010000020.1, from coordinate 49,105 downwards.
CGGAGGGCAGGCTGCTGCGGGACACGAGGCCGATGATGAGAATATCGGTCTCCGTGGTGGCCGAAACGGACGGAAACAGGCAGATAGGGATATCGAGCGGCGGCGGCAGGCTCGGAAGCGGATATTTCGAAACGGGGATGACGCCGGCCTCGCACGGCAGGGAAGCGGCGAGACAGGCCGCGCTCCTGCTCGAGGCCGTCGACGCGCCGGCGGGTCCGATGGAGCTCATTCTGGCACCTGCCGAGTCGGGCGTCTTTCTCCATGAATCTGTCGGACATCCCCTCGAAGCGGATTTCATAAGGAAAAAGACATCGACATATACCGATCGGATCGGCGACAGGGTCGCCAGCGAGCTCGTCACCGTGATCGACGACGGAACGGTAATAAACAACCGCGGGGCAATAAACTTCGACGACGAGGGGACCATCCCCACACCTACGGTCCTCATAGAGAAGGGAATCCTCAAGGGCTTCATGCATGACCGCATCAGCGCAAGGTACTTCGGCGTAGAGCCGACGGGCAACGGCAGGCGGGAATCGTACAAGAGCCCTCCTCTTCCGAGGATGACGGTGACCTACCTCGCCGCCGGAGAGTCGGACCCCGAGGATATATTCCGATCGACGAAGAAAGGCATCTACTGCAAGTCTTTCAAGGGCGGACAGGTCGACATCTCGAACGGCGATTTCGTGTTCGTACCGATCGAGGCCTATCTCGTCGAGGACGGCAAGGTGACGGCGCCCGTCAAGAACCTGACGCTCATAGGAAACGGGCCCGACGTCATGACGCGCGTTACGATGACGGGGCGCGATTTCGCGTTCAGCGACGGCAGGTGGACCTGCGGCAAGGGCCAGCAGGCGCCCGTCGGCGTGGGACTGCCGACAATCAAGATATCGGAGATCACCGTGGGAGGAAGCGAGCTTCAGTAGAAAGACGGTATGGAAAACAATCGACTCAAGGATCTCGCGGCAAAGACGGTCGAAACAGCCCTCGCGCGGGGCGCCGACTCGTCCGAGGTCTCGATCCTGACGGACACCGAGTTCTCGGTATCCGTCCGTAACGGCGAGATCGAGAACCTCATCGAGTCCGGCTCGAGAAGGATCTGTATCGATATCTTCGTCGGCGGACGGAAAGCGGTAGTCACATCCACCGATATCTCCGAAGAGAGCATCGATCAGCTTCTCGCCGAGGGAATCGAGCTGGCTCGGGTGATGGACCGCGACGAGTACGCAGGGCTCCCCGATAAGAACGAGCTCGGCGCCGGCGGCGGCGAGCTCGAGATGTTCGACGACGCTGCGTCTTCGATCACAGCCGTCGACAAGATAGACATGGCGATGAAGCTCGAACAGGTCACGACCGCCATGGATGCAAGGATCATAAGCGACGGCGCCTCCTGCTCGACGGTCACGCTGACCAGCGTGCTCGCCAACTCTCTCGGATTCTGTGAGTCGTTCGACAGGACCTCCAGCTCGATAAGCGTTTCGTGCGCCGCTGAGGACCGGCCGGCCTCCGGGGAGAACAAAGGCAAGAAACAGTCTTCCTGGTGGTACTCGACCTCGATCTCGTTTGCAGGCCTCGATCCGGTCGAGAAGGTGGCGGCCAGGACCGTCGAGCGAACCCTGAGAAAACTCGGCGCGGTCAAACCGAAGACATGCGAGGTACCGGTCGTCTTCGACGACGTCACCGCCAGGCAGCTTCTATCATATGTGGCGAGCGCGACCGGTGGGTCGAGCATATACCGGAAATCGTCGTTTCTCGTCGACAGGCTGGGTGAGGAGATCGGATCGCCGCTGGTCACGGTGATCGACGACCCCCTGATGAAGGGAAGGCCGGGAAGCAGGCCGTTCGACGTCGAGGGCGTCAGATCCCGCCCCAAGACGGTCGTAAACGCCGGGACACTCGAAAATTATCTCCTCAGCAGCTATCAGGCGAGAAAGCTCGGGCTGAAGACCACCGGCAACGCGGGCGGCCCGTCCAATTTATACATGGAAGCGGGAGAGCACTCGCCCGACGAGATCATCGCCGGCGTCGACAGCGGCCTCTACCTCACCTCGATGTCAGGCCCCGGCGCGAACTGGAGCACGGGTGATTTCTCGCAGGGAGCGCAGGGTATCTGGATCCGCGGCGGGAAGCTGGCCGAGCCGGTCAGCGAGTTCACCATCACCGGCACTTTCGCGAAGATGCTCTCGGGAATCGTCATTGTCGGAAGCGACCTTGAATGGCGCGGATCGATCAACTGCCCCACGCTGCGCATCGACTCGATGACTGTCAGCGGAACCTGAGCGGGGGGAGAAATGGGTAGAACTACCCGTCTTTCAGCGATACTCATACTGCTCGCCGGCCGCCAGGATCGAAATTTGTCCCGGTGACATTCTCGAGACGGTCGGCGGTGTTTCGGCCACAGGCGATAATATCGAACGCGTCCTCTCGCTGTTCAGGGGAGCAGGCGGAAACACGGTCAAGATCGAGTTCAAGAGAGGCGGAAGGGATAATGGCGGCAAAGGGGCCGGCGAGAAAAAGAGTGCAACGCTCGACCTCGAGCCGTACATTTAGGAAATACATGGCGTAACGTGCCGACGGTGTATAACTTGTCTTCACTACCGTAATGCAGCTCTGAAAGGAGAACAATGGGAATCAAGCTGAAGTTCCTGGGCGCGGTCAGGGAGGTAACCGGTTCGAACCACCTCATAACAACAGACATTTCGAAGGTCATCATCGACTGCGGCCTGTTCCAGGGACGGCGGCAGGATTTCTTCGAGAAGAACTCGAAGTTCGATTTCATTCCGGGAGAGCTCGACGCCTGCATCCTCTCCCACGCACATATAGACCACAGCGGAAACATCCCGAACCTCGTGAAACAGGGATTCGACGGGAGGATCATCACGACCGACCCGACGAGGGATCTCTGTTCCGCCATGCTCCCCGACAGCGGGCACATCCAGGAATCCGACGCGAAATATGTCAGCAAGCTGCACAAGAAGAAGGGGCTGCCCCCCGTCAAGCCGATCTACACGAAGGAAGAGGCGGAAGAATCCCTGGAATTCTTCACGGGTCATCCATACAACCAGAGGGTCAACGTGACCGACGACATCGACGTGACCTTCTACGACGCCGGCCACGTTCTCGGATCGGCGACTCCCCTGATCGAGATCGGCGGCGGCGACAATCCGGTGAATCTGGCCTACGCAGTAGACCTCGGACGGAAGGATATTCCCATACTCAACGATCCAGATCAGCCGCCCGGGATAGACTGGCTCATCCTGGAGAGTACGTACGGCGGGCGGGTGCATGACCCGATCGAATCGGGCAAGGATAAGCTCTCCGACTGCATCTCGCGTACGGTCAAGAGGGGCGGCAAGATCATCATCCCCTCCTTCGCCCTGGAGAGAACGCAGGAGATCGTCTATTTCCTCAACCAGCTGCGCCTCGAGAACAGGCTCCCCGACATACCCGTGATCATCGACAGTCCCCTTGCCACGAGGGTCACAAAGATATTCTCACACCACCCGCAGGTATACGACGAGGAGATGTACAGGTCATTCAATACCGGCGAGGATCCGCTGGGGACGATCAATTTCGAGTACGTCAAGGACGTGGAGCGCTCCAAGGAACTGAACAGCGACGACAGGCCGATGATCATCGTCTCCGCCTCGGGAATGTGCGAGGCGGGAAGGATACTCCATCACCTGAAGAACAACATCGAGGACCCGAGAAACACCGTGCTCGTCGTCGGCTTCATGGCGAGAAACACACTCGGCCGCAGGATCGTCGAGAGGCACCCCGTCGTGAAGATATTCGGCGAGAAATACAACCTCAAGGCCGAGGTCGAGATCATGAACGCCTTCAGCTCACACGCCGACCGCAACGACCTGCTCGAGTACGTCAAGCCCCTGAAGGACACGGTGAAGGGGATCTTCCTCGTACACGGCGAGGAAGAGCAGTCGCGCGAGCTTTTAAAGACCCTGGCCGCGGACGGATACCCGGTGCACCTGCCCGAACCGGACGAGGAAGTCGAGCTCAGCTGACGGGATCGCCATGGTAACTCCTTCCGAAGCGATAGAACTGCAGAAGCGCCTCAGCGGCCGGGTCAGCAGAAGATGGGACGGTCGGAAGGTCGGCATAATAGCGGCCGCCGACGTCCATTTCCCTACCCGCGGGATTTCCCGGGCGGCGCTTGTCATCGTCTCTTTCCCCGGTCTCGACCTGGTCGAATCTGTCGTCCGGGACACCGAAACATCATTCCCCTACATACCCGGGCTGCTCTCGTTCCGTGAGATACCCCCGATACTCGAGGCGTGGAAAGATCTGCGTACGGCTCCGGATCTGCTCCTCTGCGACAGCCACGGCACGGCCCATCCCAGGGGACTGGGCATGGCCAGCCATCTCGGCATCATTCTCGGCCTCCCGTCGATAGGCTGCGCCAAGTCGCATCTCTTCGGCAAATACGAACAGCCGGGGCGGGAGCGCGGAGCGAGATCGCCTGTGAGGGACAGGTCGGGCCGGATCATCGGCTCGGTCCTCCGCACGAGGAGAGACGTGAGACCCGTTTACGTCTCTCCGGGCCACATGATCGACCTGAGAACCTCAATCCGGTTCGTCCTGGCCTGCGCGCCGAAATTCCGTATCCCCGTACCGCTCAGGATGGCCCACCAGGCGGCCGGATCCAGTTAACTCCTGATTCCTTCAGTACAGCAAACTGGTTGTATCGCAACAGGAACCACCGATATTCCGTCTGGTGTCCGTCTGGAATCCTTCTTGCAGATTACCCCTCGAAACGGTCGGCCGGGCCAGGGGCAGCAACTCAAGATATTTAATTGCAAACGGTTATGCAACCGGTCCGGCGGTATCTTACCGGGCTGCCCTGCGGGCAGTCTCATATTGCAATATACGCCTGTCCGGCAGGAAAGGCGGCCGGAAGAGAGGTCCGCTCATGATAATCCCCATAGGTACCAAGGCCGCCCTGGCCCTTAAACCCAAAGTCACTATTGGCCTTATCGCCGCATGCATAATCGTACACATCCTCGCCTCCACGATGTCCGGACAGACCGGGGAGGAAATGTTCGAGGTCCACAGGGACCTGTACGCCCAGCAGGTACGGCTGTACATAATGGACAAGAGCAGCGATGACGTATTGCCGGGTTATATAAGTCCCGAGGCGGCGCACGGCATCGAGATGATGGAGCAGGCCGAGGGTTACTACGACCTCGGAATAGGCCTCATCGAGGCGATGGGCGGCTCATACAACGCTTTCGACAAGATCGAATCGTACGGCCGGGAACTGGCGGAGAGGGACGAATCGTTCTATCCGGAATTCAGCGAGGAAACGAGCGACTTCGCCGAATGGAAGAGGCTGAAGAAGCGGGAGACGAAGGTCCTCGACGGTCACGTCAATTACGCCCTCGGCCTCGTCCCGAGCAGGATGAGCAGGGTACACACGTTCATCACGCACATGTTCCTGCACGGCGACATCTGGCACCTCCTCGGAAACATGCTCTTCCTGTGGGTGGTAGGATGCCTTCTCGAGGACAGCTGGGGCAGGAAGACCTTTCTCGCATTCTACCTTCTCGGCGGGGCGTTCGCTGGACTGGCGCACTGCCTTTCCCAATCCGGATCGTCCGTCCCGCTGATCGGAGCGTCCGGGGCGATTGCGGCGGCGATGGGGGCGTTCACGATCAGGCACTTCATGACGAAGATAAAGTTCTTCTATCTTTTCATCATTATCATCAGGCCGTTCTGGGGCACGTTCTACCTGCCGGCATTCGTATTCCTCCCCTTCTGGTTCATACAGCAGATCGTCCTGAAGGAGCTTTCCAATTTCGTCGGCGGCTCGGGAGTGGCCTACGCAGCGCATATCGCCGGGTACATGGGCGGAGTGATCACGGCACTCGTATTCAAGGCCACGGGACTTGAATCTAAATGGATCGATCCGATGGTCCGGAAGGCGCGGATCGAAGGCGGCGTGCTGAAGGATCCGAGATTCGACGAGGCGTGCGAGCTCCTCGCCTCGGGGAACGTCGAGCGCGCGAAGCTCCTGTTCACGACCCTCGTGGGGGAGCGCCCCGACGACCTGAGCCTCCAGCAGGACATAGCGGTCCTCTACAGCGAGCATGATATGAGCGATGAGTGCTGCGAGATCAACGAGAAGGTGCTGAAGAACCTGCTGATCAAATCGCGCAACGAGGACGCGGGAAGGCTGGCCCTCGAGATAATCGAGGACAGGTCCCCCGCCTCGGTCGACGTCAACCCGCAGCTGCTGCTGAGGTCGGCGAAATGGCTCTCCTCGCAGGGCCACCATCCCGAAGCGGTTGACATCTACAGGTTCATCATCACCTGCAATGCAGTTACGACAGTGACCGCCAAGGCGTCGATCGCCCTGGCGAAGATCCTCGATTCGGAGCTGGGAAACATCAAGGATGCGGCAGCCGTGCTGGAGAGGGCGGCAGCCATGGAGATAGATCCCGAGCTGCGGGATCAGATATCAGAGGCGAAGATCGCCCTTACGGCAGGCGAGCCTGCAGGAGCGGGGGTCTGATTTGATGTATACCCCGTCTCCCTCCTCAAACGGCTTCCGAAACGATTATATCCGGCTCAGAACGTCTGCGACGATCCCGTTGAAATCCTCCGAATGCCCGACAAGCCGGCACCTTATCAGACCCTCCGCATCGATCACGTAGGTCGTCGGAGTGTACATCGTGCCGAGCACCTCGCGCGAGTACTGACGGCTGTCCAGAAGCACCGGGATGGTGACTCCCTTGTCATCCATGATCCCGCGTGTCTTCTCGAGCATCCCCTTCCCGTCAATCAGCAGGAGCTTGAATCCGAGGGTGTCTTCCTTCTTCTTCAATTCTTCCAATTGCGGCAACTCCGCAATACAGGAAGGTCAGGTGGGACTGAAGGCCGTGATTACCACCTTCGAGCCGCGGTACCCGGAGATCGAGTGACGCATTCCCCTGATGTCGACGAATTCCCTGTCCGGGATCTGCGGGCCGTATACTATCCTGAGGACCCCGATCTTCGATTCGAGGTCATTTGACGACGGATAGACGACCGAATAGAGACTATCGAGCTTGATGTACTTCCTGTACCCGGGAGCTCCCGCCGCCAGGAAGATGTACCTCTCCAGCGCCTCCTCCCGCCTGTCTTCCTCCCACAGCCTGCGCCCGATCGGCGCGTTGGCGAATGTATACGACGAGGCCAGCTCAAGCACCTCTGCCGCCTTTTCCTCACAGCCGTCGGCCTCGAGGAACTCGGCATATATCGTGCGGGCGTGATTCTTCCTGTGCTCGTCTTCCGACACCTCGATCAGCCTCACGAAGATTGCGTCGACGATCTCTTCCTGCCCCTCCACACCCATCAGGTAGTAGGCCATGTACATCAGCAACCGGAAATCCTTCTCGCCGCTTTCGAGGACCTCCTTCGCGAGGGCGACGGACCGGAGCGAGTCGGCCTCCCGGAAGAACTCGAACTTCGCGAAGAGAAGCTTCCCGCGGATCGCCGGATCTTCCTCCTTCTTTATCAATCCGTCGAAATACGCTAGCGCTCCCTCCACGTCACCCTTGTCCACCGCCATCGTCTCGAGAATATCCTCGTAGGCCAGCAAGCGGTAGGGATGCGCAGAGTTGTTGGCCGTGAAGATCTCGAGCCTTTCGAGCCTCTTGTCCGCGTTCTCGACCAAACGGGCCGTCTCCAGTTCCTCGAGGAGATAGAGGTCGGACGTGCCGGCAGTGCCGGTCTCGCCGGAACAGGACGGAAAGATGCCCGCCAGGAATACCGCGGCCGCCGCAAGCAGAATGATATTTCTCATACAGTGCCTTTCTTATTGACCTTTCCTTTCGATCGCCTCGTCGATGAGTCTCGTCATCTCGTCCGCCCGGCTCCGCCAGCTCCTCGCCCGGGCGAATTCCTGCAGGGCTTCCGTGTCGGCCCCCTTTCCAAGAGCCTCCTCGATTTTGTCGACGAATTCTCCCTGCGAGCCGGCGACGTATACAAGGCCGTCCAGCGACGCGATATACTCGGAGTACGCCATCGTGACGACCGGTCTGCCGACCGCCGCGTATTCGTAGAGCTTGTTGGGATCGGCCAGGCGCCGGAGCTCGTTGGCCTCGAGCGGTATCATGCAGACGTCCATCGACGAGAGGTACGCGCCGAGCTCATCATACCTCTTCTCGCCGAGGAAGACCACGTTCCTCCTCTCCTCCGCCAGCCGCCGCGCCCGCTCCTCGACCTCCCTGAAGACCGGCCCGATCAGGGCGATGGATGCCCCGGGGAATTTCCTCGCGATCGTCCCGACCAGCTCGAAATCGAACCACTGCGCGATGGCGCCGGCGTATCCGATCACCGGCCGCCCGAGATCCTTCACGTCGTCCGGAGGGCCGGTCGCCGCGGCGCGCTGAAACATCTCGTAATCGACGCCGTTTCCCAACAGCACTACATCCCCTGCTCCCGCCTCCTTAAGCCTTTCGACAAGCCCGGCACTGACCGCCGTCGCGACGCCTGCATCCCTCGCCACCCTCTCGAAACAGCCGGAGACCCAGCCCGGCACGTTGGGGAACGAGAGAGGATCGTCGTTGCAGTCGTAGAGCATCAGCCTTCTCGGCAGCAGTGGAAGGATCGGGGCGTAATATACGTTCGAAACGTAGAAGACCCGGTCACTCCGATGGAAACCGGTCGCCCTGAAGAGGACCCTCAGCCATATGAAGAGCATCGCGTTCCAGAGAAATCTCGCCGGAGGGAAGGAGAAGAGCGCCCTCGCCCATTTCTGCGGGAAATTCTTGAGGACGGGCACGCATGCGTGAACGATATTACCGTCTCTTTCCGGCCTGAAATTGCTGCGTCTCCCCCTGACCACGGTAGAAAGGAAGAGGATCTCGCGGTCGGGCGGGAATCTCGACAGGATCTGCTGCTTGCGCGTCCTGACGTAGCGCCACTGGATCTCGGAAAAGCAGACGATCTTCAAGAGGTCCTCCAGTGCCCGGCAACTGCCGTTCGGCCGGTCACTCCGAGCCGTCCGGCCGGTAGAATTCCGCGATCTTTCCTGCCGCGTACTCCTGCATCTCCGGTGTCAGCTCGGTGAAAACGGGAAGCGCCAGCGTCTCGAGCGCTGCCCTTTCCGCCTCGGGGCAATCCCCTTCCGCACCACCGAGAAAAGAGAAGCATTTCTGAAGATGCAGCGGAACGGGATAGTATATCTCGCAGCCGATATCGCTGTCCTGCAGGAAGGATCTCAGCTCGTCCCTGCGCGGCACACGTATCACGTACTGGTTGTAAATATGGCGGTTTTCCTCGCTGACCACGGGAGTCGCGATACCGTCGATACAGCCCAGCACCTCGTCGTATCGGGCTGCGTTCCCGATCCTTCCGTCGCTCCACGCGTCGAGGTAACGGAGCTTGACGAGCAGGACAGCCGCCTGCACCGCGTCCAGGCGGCTGTTGATGCCGACCTCGTCGTGGCAGTACCTCTCCCTGCCGCCGTGGTTTCTCAACCTGCGCAGATGTTCGGCCAGCTCCTCGTCGCCTGTCGTGATCATGCCGCCGTCGCCTGCGCCTCCGAGATTCTTCGAGGGAAAGAACGAGAAGCAGCCGGCAAGCCCCATCGAGCCCGCCCTGCGCCCCCTGTACTCCGCACCTATCGCCTGGCAGGAGTCCTCGATAACGGGTATCCCGCTCGTCCCGGCAGCCTTGAGTATCGGATCCATGTCGGCCGTCTGCCCGTAGAGATGAACGACGAGGATCGCCTTCGTCCTGTCGGTTATTGCATTCGTCACGGCGGACGGGTCGATATTGTACGTCTCCGGATCAATGTCGGCGAAGACGGGACGTGCCCCGAGCCTCGTGATGCTGCTGACGGTCGAGAAGAAGGTATACGGAGTGGTTATGACCTCGTCCCCGGTGCCGATCCCGAGGGCCATCAGGCAGAGGAGGATAGCATCGCTCCCCGACGCCACTCCGACCGCATCCTTCGTGCCGCAATACTCGGCGACCCGTTTTTCGAGCTCTGCCACCTTCGGACCAAGGATGAAGTACTGCGACTCGAAGACCTCGGCTACCGCCTCCATCACCTCGTTGCGTATCTTCACGTACTGAGCTGTCAGATCGAGCAGTTTTACCTTCAAAAGGGTCCTCCCGTTCGGCGGTCCATGCTTTCGTACAGTCTTACCAGCTCCCCGCTGGTGCTTTCCCAGTTGTATCTGTCGAGAAATGCCGCCCTCCCCGATTCGGAGACTTGCGCGCGAAGGTCCGCACCGTCCCGGAGCCGTCTGACTTTAGCGGCGAAATCGGACGGATCGTCGTGCCTGAATACAAGCCCGCCGCCGGAATCTGTTATCACCTTTGCCAGAGGCGGACAGTCGCTGACGATGACGGGTTTGCCGAGCATCATGTACTGGAATATCTTGTGGGGTATCGTCGTGTCGGTGTGCGGATTTCTCTGGTGCGGCACGAGGCAGACGTCGCTCGCGTGAATGTAGCTCCATATCCTTTCGAACGTCTGCCAGCCGGTCATCTCGACGACGTCGCCGCATCCGAGCCTGTCGACGAGGCGGACCAGGTAATCCAAATAGGGCTTGTTCCTGTCGCCGACCAGCAGCAGAAGTATCTCCGGCACCTTCTCACGAAGCTCCGGCATCGCGCTTATGATCACATCCAGGCCTCTGTGGGTGGAAAATTTACCCACATACGAGATCACGAACCTGTCGCGGTATTTCTCGAGTATGACCGGATCGACGGGAGACTCCTCCCCCTTCCTGTGGGCGGTGTTCGAAACAACGAATATCTTATCCCCGGGTATCCCGATTCCCTCGAGCCGCTTCTTCGATTCCTCGACTACGGCTATGACGGCATCGACCTCGCCGAGTATCTCCCTCTCATAGCGGGACCAGCGACCGAAATTATATATCGTCTTCCTTTTCAATGAACTGGTGTACCAGACCTGCAGCCCTCCGGGAAAGTTCTCGTGAAGATCGGCAACGACGGGGATGCCCTCGGCCCTGCCGACGCGAACCGCCTCGCCGACGAGCGGGAGGTCGTGGACATGCAGAACGTCTATCTTCCTGTTCCGCACGAAATCGGTGATCGCCCGCCGCCAGAGCCCGTCGCGGAATGTGAAGTTGAAGGTGTACCTGTGGAATTTCTTCCTCGCGCCGCTCATCCTCACGCCGCGCAGCAGCCTCATCCCCTCCCAGGTCTCCTCGTCGGGCTGTCCATCGGCCCCCTCGAGCAGGAGATGGATTTCGTGACCCTCCCGGATAAGGGTCCCCGCTTCCTTTTCCACCCGGATATCGTGTGGAGGGATCGTCGTCTGGAGCACCATTCCGATTCGCAAGTCGATCTCCCGCTGCAGTGGCGCTGCACGCCGCCATCATGTCGATCGGACGCAGTCGCTTACGCCGCGCCGCGCCGCCGGCAGGCGTATTTGAGAATAATATGCGCCGGGAGCCGGGCGGTAAAGTGTAGATTTCGCCGGGCTGCTGACATATAGTTTATTAAATGGAAGGGAAAACGGGCAAGACACGGATCGAGAAGATCGTATACGGGGGGATGGGACTGGCCCATTTCGATGACATGACCCTCTTCCTGCCTTACGCTGCGGCCGGAGACACGGTCGAGTTCACCGTCACGAAGAAAAAAAAGAAATGTCTCTTCGGGGAGATCACGGGGATCGTCGAGCCCTCTCCCGCAAGGCGGGAGGCGCAATGCCCCGCCTTCGGCCGGTGCGGAGGGTGCCATCTCCTGCATCTCGATTACGAGGAGGAGGCGAGGGTCAAGAAGGAGACATTCCTCTCCACCCTTCGCCGCATAGGAGGCATCGAGACTGAAATCGCATCGTACACCCCATGCCCGGAGCGCTTCGGGTACCGGAATCACGCCCTGTTCAAGGTCGGATCGGGCGGGGAGACAGGATTCTCGAGGAGGGAATCGAACAAGATCGTTCCCTTTCCCGAACAGGGATGCCTTCTCCTGCCGCCGGAGATGCGGGAAGCGATATCGGCCCTGACGCCCGAAGCCCTGACGCCCGGCACAAAGGTAAGGGTGAGGCTGGACAGCTTCGGGGCGATCCATTTCTGGGGTGTGGAGGGAGTGATCAGCCCGCCCGACATCCTCATGAAGGCCGGCAATTTCAGCTTCCCCGTCTATCCCGAAGCGTTCTTCCAGATCAACCGCCATCTCAACGACTCTCTGATGAAGCTGGCCGTATCTCTCCCGAAAAAGACAGCCCGGAAGTTCCTCGACCTCTACTGCGGCGTCGGCTTCTTCACCCTCCCGATGGCCGCCCGGGCCATAGACGCGGTGGGGATGGAGGTCCAGCGACAGGCGCACAAAAACGCCGTCGCCTCTGCCAGACTCAACAAGGTGGCGAACGTCCGGTTCATCAGGGAAACGGCCGAAAGGGGATTTTCCAGAGTCGGGGAGGCCGATCTCGTCCTGACTGACCCGCCCCGGGCGGGGATCCCGGCGAGCGTACTCAAATCGATCATCAGGCTGCGCCCGCGCGAGATCATCATGATCTCATGCGACGCCCCGACATTCGCGCGCGACGCGGCAAGGCTCGTCGAGGCATTATGGACGCCCTCCGAGATACACCTGATCGACATGTTCCCGGGAACATATCACGTAGAGTCCGTAGCTCTGTTCAGGCGGGACTGACGGCAACCTCCGGGCGATTATTCCTCCATGTCGGCCCACTGCTGCTTTACGTTGAGCCTTTCCGTATCGTAGTGCTTCTCCACATCGACGAGGCTGGGGGATTTCCATATCTCCGGCAGCCGGACCTTGACCAGCCTCGCCTTCTGGACCCCCATGTAAAACCCGAAATCACCGTTCTTTATCATCTCGACGGCGTTGTGCCCGAATCGCCTGCCCATCGCCCTGTCTTTCTGCGTCGGCGGGGCGCCGCGCTGGAGATAGGCAAGGGCGGTATATCTGGTGTGACGGAAATCGTGCTCGAGAAGTCCCTTGAGGTAATTCCCCACTCCGCCGAGGCTGTAGTGGCCGAACTCGTCGAGCTTGGTATCCTTTCGGACCTCCTCCTCGCCCTCTATGTGCGCGCCTTCCGATACGACGATCATCTTGTAGATCTGATCGAATCCCTGATTGCGGTTCGCCGCGAGCTGCTCGCGCAGCACCTCCTTGAGCCGCCCCACTTCGAAGGGATGCTCGGGTATCAGGATGATGTCGGCGAATGCCGCTTCCCCGCCTCGCAGGGCGAGCCAGCCGGCGTGCCTTCCCATGACCTCGAGAAAGAAGATCGTCTGGTGAGACTCGGCCGAAAGCGCTACACGCTGCGCGCCCTCGCAGATGACGTTGAGAGCCGAATCGTATCCGAGGGAGTATTCCGTACCGTAAAGGTCCCGGTCGATCGTCTTGGGGATACCGACCACGGGAATCCCGCGTTCGAAGAGAACAGACGCAGCGCCGAGCGTGTCTTCCCCGCCGATAGCCACAATGGCGTCGAGCCCGAGCTTCTTCATGTTCTCCTTCACGATATCGGTCCTGTCATTCTTCTCGGAGACAGGATTGGTCCTGCTGCACTGCAGCTTGCTGCCGCCCAGACGGCTGTACTCCCTTATGATCTCGGGGCCGAGCTCGACGAGATGGCCCGCGTTCTCCCTCACCGAGATCGCTTCCCAGCCCCTCTTCAGACCCAGCACCTCGTATCCGCACATCGTCGCGCGCTCCACGACTCCGGCGACCGCCGGGTTCAGTCCGGGAGCGTCTCCGCCGCCTGTAAGGACTCCTATTCTCATCTCTGCCTTCCTTTTCAATTGTCTGATGAAATCGTTCTTACGATTCGATGATATGCCCTCACCGGGCCCGGGCGCAAGTCAACGTTTCGTCAGAGACCGGAACGTATTTCGGGTGAAGCCGATGCGCTACACTCGCTTGCGGCCCGCCGTCCGATCAATCGCACTTCCCTCCCCGCCGTTTGAACTCCTCGATCGTTACGTCCTTCTCGTGGCACCCGCTAGTGACATACCTGAGGTTGACCATGAACTGGCCGGGCTTCTTGAACCCTGCATCGACGAAGATCAGCTCCCCGTTAATGTCTCCCCGTCCATCACCTTGCACCACCGGCACCACGACGTATAGAAATCGATCACTACCGGTCTGTCCAGGTTGCGCGCGAGCTCCATCCCTACTTCGAAGGACATCCAGGTGTTGGTCCTGCCGGTCTCCACTTCTCCGCCGCCGCATCCGGCGAGCAGGGCGACCGGGATCAGTATCAGCGTAATCAGTCTGAATGACATCCCTGGTTCCTTTCCGGCATTGACGTTACCCGGGGAATATATCTATAGCGGGCCTGCCGGACAAGTCCGCTTTATCGGTCCTTTCCGGCCCGGGGAGCTGCCTGATGTCACGCATTGACCGCTTTCAGGCCCCTCACCCTCAGCGACCATCTCACACTTGAAAATGACCCGTCGGGCCTGTATTATCCTGTGACCGCGGCGGTGATCGGCCGCCATGGCAGATTTCACAGCCGGACGTCCTGCGCCCGGCGGGACGTCCGTATCATCAACAGAAAGGGGCCGCATGTCCCCCATCACGAGAAGATTTCTTGTAATGTCCATCGTCGCGCTGGCCGCGATCGCTCCGCTATTGACTGCGGCGGCGGTTCCGGCCGAGAAAAAGCCCGATTCGACTGCAGAGGATGCCGAAGAAAGATTCACGAGGATTACGGACTGGCTCGTTCTAGGTCCGGTCCCCGTTCCCCTTCCGGCATTTCACGATGAATCGAAGAATAAATTCGACGCGGCCTGGCTGCTCGGCTACGACCATCTCGATACTGCCGGGCTGGTCCCCGCCGAGGGCGGCGTCGAGGGTGTCCCCGGCTTCGGTGAGGCCGCCTGGAGCGTCGCTTCCGCAGACACCGGCGGCGTTCCGCTCTCTCATGAGGGATCCGCTCCCGGCGTAGTCTGGCTGGCCGCCTGGGTCGAGGTGCCGAGATGGATGGAGGTCGACCTCGAGGCGGGCTCGAGCGATCCGTTCGAGATCTTCATAGACGGCAAATCGGTGATAAAGAACACCGAGGGCGGCGGCGGGGAAACGAGCGAAAACGCGAAGCTCGAGAAGGGAAAACACCTGATCCTGGCCAAAACCGTCTATATGCCGGCCGACACCGCGAGGGGCTGGAATTTCGACGCGAAGCTGGCGGCGGGCAGGGATTTCGAGGAGATACCCGTCGTCTCGCTCGACCCGACGGCCGGGATGACACTGGCGCAGGTCATGGACGTTCCCGGTGCGAGGGGCATCGACGTCTCGCCCGACGGAAACCTCGTGATTATTAATATCAGCCGTTTCGTCCCGCCGGACGGCAAGCGGGAAAGATGGATCGAGATCAGAAACCTTCCCGGGGGCGATCTCGTCAGCAGGATCATGGATACGCAGATCGGGAGCACACAGTGGGTCCCCGGCAGCAGGAAGATATCCTATGTCTCGGGGGGCCGGCTCAGGGTACTCGACATAGACACCGGATCTACCGATACCCTGATCGAGGACCTCGTAAAGGATTTCGGCGGGTACGACTGGAGCCCGTCCGGCGACTGGATCATCTACTCGATGACGGAGAAGCCTGAAAATGATAAAGAAGGTGTCAAGAGGCACCTCGGGATATATGACAGGACGGACTACGGCAGGACAAAGTCTTCCCTCCACATCATGTCGGTGCCGGGCGGGACCTCGAGACAGGTCGCCGCCGGCAGATACAGCTCGTACGTGTACGACATCCATCCCGACGGCGACCGCGTGCTGATCGGACGCAGATGGGAGGATCTTGCCGAGAGACCCTTCGGGACCTCTGAGCTCCTGCTGATGGACCTTCGCGACCAGAGCGTAGAGCAGCTCTTCGAGGGACACTGGCTCGGATCGGCCGGATGGTCGCCCGACGGCGGGAAGATACTCGTCACCGGCGGACCCTCCACATTCGGAGACAGCGGCAAGGACGTGCCCGAAGGCGTCATCCCCAACGACTACGACACGCAGATCTATATATTCGACCCGGAGACGAGACAGGCCGATCCGATCACGAAGGACTTCGACCCCGCGGTCAACAGGGCGATCTGGGCAAAATTCGACGGAAAGATCTACATCGTCGCCGGGGAAAGCGAGTACGTGAAGCTCTTCAGGTACGATCCGAAGAAAAGGAAATTCAGCACCCTCGATCTCGGCGTCGAAGTCATCAGGTCGGGCGACATCGCCGAGACGAAACCGGTCGGCGTATTCACCGGCTCCGGCGCCACACACCCGCAGCGCGTCTACTCGGTCGAGTTAAAATCACCGAAGCTGAAGGTCAGGATAATCGACGAGCCGGGGGCGGAGCTGTTCAGGTATGTGAAGCTCGGAAAGGTCGAGCCGTGGCATTTCGAGTCATCCGCCGGCCGTGAGATAATCGGGCGCGTCCACTATCCGCCCGATTTCGACGCGGAGAAGACATATCCATGCATAGTCTATTTCTACGGCGGCACCTCCCCGGTCGACAGGACGTTCGGCGGCAGGTATCCAAAGAACCTGTGGGCGGCGATGGGATACGTCGTCTACGTGCTGCAGCCCAGCGGGGCGACCGGATTCGGGCAGGAGTGGTCGGCCAGGCACGTCAACGAGTGGGGGATCATCGTCGCCGACGAGATCATCGAGGGGACGAAGAAGTTCCTCGAAGCCCACCCGTTCGTCGATCCCGGGAGTGTCGGCTGCATCGGCGCCTCGTTCGGCGGATTCATGACGCAGCTTCTCGTCACGAAGACCGACATCTACGCCGCCGCCGTCTCGCACGCCGGCATCAGCATGATCCCCAGTTACTGGGGCGAGGGATACTGGGGATACGCCTACAACGCCGTCGCCGCGGCCGAGAGCTACCCCTGGAACAATCCGGGGGTATACATCGACCAGAGCCCGCTCTTCCACGCGGACAAGGTCGTCACTCCCCTCCTGCTCCTCCACGGAGGCTCCGACACGAACGTCCCGCCCGGCGAGAGCGAGCAGATGTACACCGCCCTGAAGATCCTCGGCAGGGAGGTCGAGTACCTTCGCTTCGCAGGCGAGAAACACTTCATCCTCGACTACAAGAAGAGGAAGATCTGGAACGACGCGATCATCTCCTGGTTCGACAAGTGGCTCAAGGAAGAACCGCAATGGTGGGACTCGATATACCCGCCAATAGACGAAGAGGCCGGGGAGACCGGGGAGGATCTCTTCAGGATAACAGCCGGGTAATTCAGGCCGGCTTCCTGATCCGGCTGAAATCTGCCCCCGGCTACTGCCCCATCGATTCGTCGGCCTTCGCCTGGGCCACGCTCGTCGGCAGCTCGAGGCCCGTGCCGTGCCTGCGGTCCACGACGAGCAGCATGATCGCGAAGACCAGCCCGGCGATGCTCAGCGAGGCGAACATCCATTCCATGTTCGTGTATCCCTGGACGACGTTGTCTCCCTGCTGATCGACGATATAGCCGGCGAGAAAGGGGAATATCGTCAGGCCGATATTCTGCACCCAGCCGATGATCCCGTATGCCGTCCCGAGGAACTTTTCCCTTACCAGCAGCGGCACAGCGGGCCAGAGCGCCGCCGGTACCAGCGAGAAGGCGCATCCGAGCAGGATAAAGCCTACAGCCGGGTGTACTTCTGTCAGCCCGAGCAGCAGATGTGCCGGTATGATGAGAAGCGAACCGACGATCATCATCCTTCCCCTGCGGCCGAACTTGTCCACCATCAGCCCCAGGATGGGCGTGAATATCATCGAGGCCGTCATTATATACGAGGTGTACTGCCCTCCCATAGCCGGGCTCAAACCGAATTTCTTCTGAAGGAACCTCGGCGCGTGAACCGTAAAGGGAAATACTGCCGAGTAGAAGGTCACACAGAGAAAGGAGATGAGCCAGAAGGCAGAGCCCAGTTTCTTGATATCACCGACCGTGATCTTCTCCTCGACGCCTCCTTCGATCGCGGAATCGACGTTCCGGTCAATCATCAGGTATACGAGGAAAAGAAGGAACGAGACAAGTGTCACAGCCGTGCCGACCCATAGCGCATATCGCCAGGACCCGAATGTATCGGCTATCTGCGCCGCGCTGTTCAGCGCGAGTATCGAGCCGAGCCGCATCACCGTTATATTGAGGCCGAAGGCGAATCCCAGCTCCCTGCCCTTGAACCACCTCGCCAGCACCTTGTTCGTCACGAGGATCGCAGCCTCCGACCCGATGCCGAAGATGGCGCGGCCGACCAGCATGAGTGCGAACGACCTGCCGGCCCCGATAGTCGTCACCAGAGAACCGAGCAGGATGAGAAAGGCATACAGCGTCCCCGCCTTTTTCACTCCTATCCTGTCGAGCAGGAATCCCGCCACCACGACAAGGAACAAGAGGTTCGGCAGCGAATAAAAAGTGGCCAGCAACCCGAACTTCTGGTTGTCGATTTGCATCTCGTTCTGGATGTAGTCGTTGATCGGGCTCATAGCGTCGTAGACGTAGTACGAACCGAACATCAGCATGCTGATGATCAGAAGGATCAGCCACCGGAACCAGCGCTTCTCCTCGAGGACGGCCGCTTCAGCCATGGATTCTCTCCCTTTCCTCTATAAATCGATGCCGGCGACGGTTGCGTCCCCGCCGGCGGCGATAATGCGGATCTCCGCCATGATGCGGTGAACCGGCCGTGTCTTGCAACTAGAACTTGCCCGTGTACTTCCACCAGAGATGGTCGCCGAGATCCCAGTAGGCCTTCGTGACCCGGTCGGCGGACTCTCCCGTGTAGCCGGTGAGATACTTCTTCGCCTTCTTCGAGCTCTTCGCGCAGAGCTCGGCGGCCTTTCGCTCGACCTCTGCCTGCCTGACGAACGCCTCCTCCTCGAAGGCTGTCCGGACAGAGTCGACCTCTACCCTCATATACCCCCATTTCTGCGCGGAGAGGTCGGAGACACGGTTGAACGCCCACCACGCGCAGTCGCGGTCGAACGCCGGGCGCCCGCAGACCTTCCACGACTCGGGGATATCGGTGATCCCGCAGTATACCGGCACGAACGCCGTCATGGCCGGGTTGTCCCACCCGAACCAGACGAGCCCTCCGACCGGGTCGGGCAGCCAGGAGCGCGACTGCGTGATCGTGATGTAGGTGCAGTAGTACCTCGCGATGCACCGCTCTCCCATCCTGTTCCAGCCGCCATTGACCTTGAAGAGGGGCATCATGTCGTAATGCATGAACGGATTGGCGTACGGACTCTTCTCGAACCTGCCCGGTTCCGTCTCGACGTACATGAACTTCGTCATGTCGTACTCGGTACCCTCGAAGGTATCGCGGAATATCTCCATCAGCCGGGCGACAGTGACGAGCGTGTCGGGCTTTATCGAGAAGGGATAGTCCTTGTCGTTCGGATCGAGCTCGAGCGATGGGGCGAGGAGATCGAAGACCCTCCACTCACGCCGTCTCGCCGCCATGCTGGTGCGGCCGCCGGGGTTGTAGGCATAGGCGAACCTGAAGGGCTCCCCGGATTCCGGGTCCCAGTACCCTCTCTCGATCGCCACGTCGAAGATGTTCTCCGAGGCCATGAAATGATCGGTGTCGCCCAGGTCTATCTCGAGGATCCTCGCCGCGTTGGCGTTGACGCCGACGTGGTCGTCCGGAATCCGCTGGGCGGCCCATACCGCGCCTACGCAGTCCTCGCCGCAGCCGATTATCTCGAACTCCCATGTCTCCTGAGGGTCGGCGAAGGCGAGGCACTCGCCGCCGTCATTGTACCCGTACTCGGCGACCAGTCCGCCGATGACCGTGATCGCCTCCCTGCAGGTCATTGCCCTTTCGAGGGCGATCCGGCACAATTCCTCGCACGAGAACCCGGCCGATCTGTTCCTCAGCTCTTCCCTCCCACCGAACGTCGACTCGCCGACAGCGAGCTGGCGATCGTTCATGCATGGATACGATGTGTTGATATACCCGTGCGTGCGCTCGACCTGCGGGATCTCCACGGCAAGTCTTACACCTGCCGTGTCCCCGGGGAATTTCATGAATCGCAGGCCCGAGTAGACGCCGCAGGAACTGCCGTCGCGGTGCTTTACGGGCGGGACGAGCTCGAACCACGTCCTGTCGATCCTGCTGTCGCACGTATGGGAAGTGGTCACGGAGCCGTCGACCGAGGCCTTCCTGCCGACCATTATCGTTGTGCACGCGTCGGACGCCGCGGGGATAACGGCCGCAAGGAGAATGACTGCAGCGACAGCGATCATCGTTCTTCCGTTCACCGGATACCTCCAGGGTAACGTGGATATCTGATAACATCTTACCGGCCGAGGATATCAGCAGCGCCATACGCGGGCAACCGTAAACGGGCCGTGGCACGCAGAGGCAGACCGTGATACGCCCGGGCACCCGGCGTGCCGGGGTCCCCGTTCGGGACGGACCCTGCCCGAAAAGGCAAGTTTTTTCTGGAAACAGCTTGACGGGATGATGTATATTCCTACATGTATTTCGTACGAACAGGGAGATTGTTTAGGGGATACTTCAAGTTCCAAGATCGGCCCGGTACGGGAGCCATTCGATACAGTTCTGATTCCTGCCTCATCAACCCCAGGACTAATCTGAATCGATGACTGCCTCAAGCCGGGGAAGCATGCCGGAACAGCGCGCGCGCATGACTACCGGTCTTGAACCAAGACAAACCGCGTATGAAAGAGAGGTGGTTCCCGAAACCGACAGAAATCAAACTGCCGCACACGCGGCAGCGGCCGACCGTTTCTCTTTGTTTTAGATTTGAAAGGACCCGAAAGAAAATGGCCAAGAATATCTACGTGGGGAACCTTCCCTTCTCAACGACCGACGATGATCTTAACGAACTGTTCGCCCCCTTCGGTGCCGTCAAGACCGCCCGTGTCATCAAGGACAGGATTACCGAGCGCTCGAGAGGCTTCGGCTTTGTCGAGATGGAAAACGACGAGGAAGCCGACAAGGCTATCGCCGAGATGAACGGCAAGGATATCGACGGACGCCCCCTCAAGGTCAGCGAGGCCAAGCCCCGCGAGGACCGTCGCAGCGGCGGCGGTTACTAGAGACACACGTCTCTTACAGGCCTTCGGGCCGTTTATAAATACAGAAAGGGCGGGATATCAATCCCGCCCTTTTACTGCTCGGACCCTTGCCTCCTCCGCATCGGGGCGGAAGGGCTCTCCGTAAAAAAACGGGGCCGACGAGACTCGAACTCGCGACCTCCGGCGTGACAGGCCGGCGTTCTAACCAAACTGAACTACGACCCCGCAATGATCTTTCAAACTGACCCGCCGGGAGCGCCGCTGCTCGAGTGATATTAAAAGAAAAAAAAGCGGCCTCCGCCGTCAGTGCTCTATTCATAACAGGTCTCCAGGTACAAGTCAATCCAATTATTACGGTCCCCGGGCACCCTACGGCGCCCTCCGTACACGTTCCCGGATCATGCCCGCCACCAGGTCAGCCGCCGCATCATAGATCCCGTAAGTCACGACCACGGAGCTGCCCGGCGGGAGCAGGGCGGCGTCCCACGGCCTCCCCGCAACGACCACGGAATCGTACCCGGCAGCGACGGTACGGATGACATCTTCCGGCGGCGGTTTCCGGCAGAGCAGAAAGAGGGCTCGCCTCGCCGCCGGCCGCCTGACCGGCTCGAAGAGATATAATCCTGTCTCCAGGCCGTCTCCCGTCCTCACCGGACTGAGCTTATCCGGATCGAAGAATCGCTCCGGGACCCGGTCGGGGCCGCGATCCGGAATGCTGTCCCCGGGACCGATGTATGGCCCGGCTTCGCCAAGCCCCTTGAGCACTCTGAACATGAATCTCCTGACGACATAGCTGTCGAAATCCGGCTTTGCGCCGAGGAAAACCGGCAGTACAAGCTCGCCGGGGCACCTTCTGTTATTTCCCGGACTATTGCTCCCGGCGGCAGAAAAAACGCTTCTCACCAATAGCGCTTCGTTGACATATGCATCCCTTCCCTTGTCCAGGAAAGCCTGCAGATCGCCAATGGAAGGATCTGCTTCAAAAGCCGCGTTCGCTCTGTCTCTCAGCGAAACTATCCTCGCCGCCGATTCCTCCATCCGCCCCGCCAGGGCGGCTGTCGAGAGCTCATCCCCCAGGGCAGCGGCATGGAGAACCAGTTCGGCATTTATCTCCTCCAGCGGTCTCGACATCAGGAGCAGATCGTTTCCCGCCTCGAGGGCCCTTGCAACGATGGCGGCGGGTACAGCGTCGCCTGCCTTGCTCCCCCCCGACGCGGAATCGATCGACTTCATCGCGATCCCGTCGGGCAGAGCGCCGGCCATCTCCAGCGCGTCGGTGATGACCACACCCTCGAATCCCAGTTTCTCCCTCAGAAGCCCGGTGACGATCCTGCGATCGAGCGATGCGGGGGAATCGCCTTCTGTCAGCGCGATATGAGCCATCATCACCGTATCGGCTCCATCCTCGATACCGGCCGCGAACGGCGGCAGCTCTTCCTCCCGGAGCTGTTCGATCGTCCTGCCGATCACGGGAAGTGTCAGATGCGAGTCGAAAACGGTCGCTCCGTGCCCCGGGAAATGCTTCAGGCAGCTCAGTATCCCCTCTCCGGCTATCGCCCTTACGGCAATCCTCACGGCAGCGGAGACTTCCTCCGGGTCTTCCCCGAAAGACCTGGTGCCTATGACCGGATTGAGGGACTCCACGTTGACATCGGCGACCGGCGAGAGCGAGAGGTTGATGCCGCAGATCCTCATAAGCCTCGACGTTGCCGCTATGATCCCCGCCAGGAGTTCCTCAGACCCCGGTCTCCAGGCGGCCATCTGGGATGGAGGCGCCCCTATCGCCCTGGCGAGCACAGAGATCCTCCCGCCCTCGTGATCGGCCATTATCAGCGGCGGCAGACCCGAGGCCGCCTCTACGATCCTTCTGATCTCACCGGTGAGCCGGCCGAGCTGCCCGGCACTCTCGACGTTACGATGGAAGAGGATCACACCGGCGGGCGGGGCTTCGGAGAGCATTTCACGCTCAGCCTGCGTCAATTCAGTACCGGCCAGCCCCGTCACGAGAAAAGGTAACAGCAGTCGATGTATATCGCTGATATCGGTGGACATGGGATATTCCTTCAACCCGCTAGTAGATCTTGACCAGCGCAGCCCCGGGGTAGTAGTGGGCGAGGATCCTCTCGGCGCTGTATCCCTCGGACGCCATCCCGATGGCTCCCGACTGGCACATGCCGACACCGTGGCCGTTCCCTCCGCCCTTGAGGCGGACCTGCTTTACCCGTCCACCGCCCCTGCTGACCTCCATCTTGAAGAGTGTGGACCTCAGGATCGGCCCCCTGGCCGATTCGGGCCTCAGCACCCACCGGATCCGGTCGCCCTCGACCCTGTGGGTGCCGTTATCGGTAACGATCTCGACCACCCTGGCCCTGCCGCTCGGGGCGTGCCCGACCACCTTTATATCGCGGATGACGTTGAACGGGGCCACCCTGCCGCCGAGCTCGGCCGGCAGTGTCTTGCCCGTGATCCTCGAAAGGTCACTGCCGCTCCAGACGACTTCCCACCTGAAGCGCCTCGATTCCCGGCAGTACGACTTGCCGCTCTCTCCCGGCGCGTCCCTGCGCCCGTACAGGTAGGGATAATGGGCCTTCCACGGCCAGGCCACGCGGATATCGGATGTATGCCCCCCGCAGCAGGCGGAGTAATACGCCCTTATCGGCTCTCCGTCCCAGACGCCGACGACCCCTCTTGTCCTGTCCACCGCCTCGGAGGCGATCCTGTTCTCACCCTTGATACCCCTGTAGACCTGGTCCATGATCGTGGCCCTCATATCGTAGGGCTCGTTCTTCTTCTCCTCGAGCTTACTCAACGCGTAGGAGCGTGAGGCGATCGCCTGTACTTTGTACGCCTCGTACTGCCCTTCCTTGAGGTATCCGATCTCTGCGGGCAGGACGCCCTTGAGGTAGTCGTCGATCTCGATGACGTTTATCGCGAGGATCGTCTTCCCGCCGCGCCGGCGCAGAAGCAGTCCTCCCCTGTACGGCGTATCTTCGATCGTGAACCCTTCATCCCCCGACGGCCGGACCTCCATGACCGGCGCCTCGTGAACAGGCCCGTTCCTCTGCTTCAGCCTCAGGCCGTTTCTCGTCTTCGATACGGCGACGGTCCCGCTCACCTCGAACCTGCCGATCGTCCGCCCGTCCTCCGATTTCGCGGCGACCTGGCCGCCGGGAATGTCGATCCTGATGCGGTCCTCCGTCTCGAGCACCAGCACGCGTACCACGGGGATATCGTCCCCCCCGGGCAAATCTGTCTTCGTTTCCGGCAAGATCTCTACGGGCGAATAGGCTCTCCTGTCGGGCGCAGCGCAGGAAAAGACCATCACAAGTGACACCGCCAGCACGACCGCCGACAGTGCCGCGGTCGTTCGAAAGGAGGGGATATATCGAAAGATCGTCTTCATATATATCGATCCCGCCGGATGCCAGGGACAATCTCCCGCATCGGCGGCGGCACACTTTTCAGTCCGCCGGGAAATAGAACTCTCCGTGGAGAGCCGGTTCCCCGCCGCTTGCCTGCCGCACCGTGATGGTGCGCCGCGATACCGTATCGGCGCCGGAACCGCCCTCATCGGAGCATTTCGCCGTGAGGGCCTCGTGATGGACCGACTCGTTGGCCAGCAGCGCGACCGCGACGGCCTCCCTGGCCTCCTCGTCTAGATCATACTTCTCCACCATCGCCTCGACCATGCCCTTGAGGATAGCTTCCTTCACAGGGAGCCAGCTGTCTCGACCTTTTTCGGGACCGATCCTGAAACAGGCCGCGACGATGCAGTCGGTCATCTCACTGAGAGCACCGGGGTCGTCGGGAAACTCCATCCCGCCGATCTCCATGCCCTTGAGTCCGATGAGGTCGACCTCGCCGGGATCGACTTCCGCCTCTTCGAGGAGTTCGAAAAAGAGTGTGTTGATATGGTGCAGGGTGAGGAAATTGACGTCCGCCTGCTCCTGGGTGTCGATCTCCTTCTCGCCGGCGACCGCTTCCAGCGCGGCGACGAGCTCCGGGGGCAGTTCGACGCTCTGGAAGGAGTAAAGGTCGAGGACGGTGTCCGCCCCGCTTCCGCTCACTTCCACGATGACGGCGCCGATCCTGCCGGGCACGCTGCCGGTCTCGATGCCGACGATCACCCTCGCCTTGCTTTTTTTCAAGAGTTCGAGCCGCTTTTCCAAAACGACCTCCGTGTTAGTGATATCGATCGGACGATGCCATCTTACGGAAGAGCCGTAGGGGGGGTAAAGGGATTTTTCTCTACTCGAGGCGGACGGCCTTGCCCGTGAAGCTTACGGTGCCGCCATCCTTCTCCACATAGATCATGTAGATATACGTCCCGTTCGCGACCCTGTCGCCTACCATGTCCCTGCCGTCCCACCAGACGGCATTGGGAGCGCCCGGCGGCGCAGCACCGAGCAGGCTGCGCGGGATCACGATCTCCCTGATCAGGATACCGCTGACGTTGTAGATCCTGATGATCCCGGCGTCAGCATCGATGTTGAGCGAGTAGCAGATATTCGTGCCCTCGTCGAACGGGTTGGGGAAGTTGAAGGCGTCCATGACCAGACCGCTTCCTCCCACTGTGAAAGGATAGTCGGTCTTGTACTCCCCGACGGCGACTGTCAGGAAATGATCGCCCGCCGCCAGGGTCCGGGTGAACCTTGCCTCCCAGCCCGTCGAATCCTGCGGATCGGGCGCCTGCACCGCCGCGCCATCGAGATCGTGGTCGTCGAGCATGATCTGCGGAGCCGCATCGAGCCACACGGGGAACTGCATGTCGAGGAGGAACTCGCCTTCGGCCGGGGATTCTCCGCCGGGCGGTATCTCCCGCGAGCCGTTGTACAGCCTCATCGAAACGGCGGTGTGGAGCTCTTTCACGCCCGTTTCCAGGCCGCCGGGAGAATATATCCTGAACACGAGCGACTGCTCGTCGAGGCTTACCGTATAGTCCACCCTTGCCTCATAGCCCCTCGCGAAGTCCAGGCCCTCGTCCACCGTGGGGGTGACCGTCAGATCGCCCGTCCTGTCCTCGCCGGCCACCAGGAATTCGATATTTCCGAGCGCAACGACATCGCTCGCGCTGAACATGAGGCTGCAGGTATTAGTCCTGTTCCGGGAGCGCAGTGTATCGGCGGGGAGCTCCTGCATCCCGTTTCCCCAGTCGGCCGACAGGGTCATCAGCGGCGGACCCGGTTCTATACGAAGCATCGGATCGCCGAGGAGCACGTACCTGTAGAGCTGCCCGTAAGCATAGGATGCGGTGCCGAGATGCTCGATCTCGCTGGCGGTCAAGGCCTCGCCGAGGATCCATCTGGCCCCCGTCTGCTCGTTTGCCGGCGGGATCGAATCGACGGGCGGCCTCTGGAATATCACTTCGTGCATCGTCGTGCAGAAATACTTGTTCTCGAGAAGGTACTCGAATCCAGTGCTTGCGTACGTGCCGACCGCGCCCGCCCTGGACTTGAACAGGAGCTGTTCGGTGATGCAGTCGCCGTTCGGTCCATCGAGCCCCGAACGGGAATATTCCATCATCAGCGCGAAATCGCTGATATGGCAGCCCAGGCCGAAGAATATGTGGTTGCGGTCGTAGCGGAGGCTGTCGACGTCCTGGTACTGGTTGAAGTTGGAAAATCCGGCCTCGGTCGTGAAATTCGACCTCGATGCATGCCCCTGGAAGGAGAAGAAGAGACACCCGTCGTTGAGCTTTCTGTTGAGGTACGGCGTGAAATACCTGCGCGTCGAGTCGGTCGCCTCGCTGAGGACCCGGGTGCCTCCCTGCAGGTCGTCGTGGACCCCGTCCGTCCACTTGGAGAGATGGAGCCTGTGGACGTCGAAGCCTCCGGGGAGGGCCTCGTCAATTTTTACAGCGACCGAGTCCATGCCGTACTCGAAATGGTGCTCGATCGAGTGGTACGCGTAAGACGACAGGTATCCCGACCATGCGTCGTCGGAGAAGAGGACCATCGACCTGCGCCACGAATCGGAGATGGCAGGCTCCTCGAACCTGTACATCTTCGTGAGCATGGCCCTGAGCTCGAGCTCGCGCCCGACGGGCAGCCTGCCAACGAACACGTCAGGGTAGGCGGCCGCCGGCAGATACAGAGGGTCGGAGCCGCCGGAGGGCGGCGCCTCGGCTCCGGGGGCGGCATAGCCGTACCCGGAGGGCGGCGCCTCGTCGAGGAAGGCGTAATACTTGTCGGATGCCACTACCTCGTCCTTGTCTCTGCCGATCACATTGACGCTGTACGTGTAGGCCGGAACATAATCGGGAGGCGAACCGCGGGTCTCCGGCGGATCGCCTATGAAGATCCTCCGGTGATCCTCGCTCGCGTCGCCGACCAGCAGCACGAACTCCACGCCCCAGTTCTCGACGCCGTACCTGATGAATCTGCGGATCGCGTCGGCCGAGACGAGCCCGCCGTTGAACTCATCGTAGACGTCCCTGACATCGGCCCCGAGGATCCTGTAGCCCTGTGCTTCCCTCCACGATATGTACTGCGCGAGGTAGCCGCTGACGGGCGGGAGGAAGTCCGAGTGCGCTATTACGAGCGTGTTGTACGGACCGGGGCTCGAGCGCAGATCGTTCGCCGCGCTCACCTCGCAATCGATCCATATGTTGCTGATATGCATTCCCGCGCCGCGGCCCAGCGCTACGAAACGCCTGTCTGTCGCCGCGGGAACCGTCAGGGAGAGTGTGTACGAGCCGTCGTCGGCCCTGAACGAATCGGCAGGGATGTCGTGGAACACCGGCGCATCGGGATCGGTCAGCTCGACGAGATAACCGTCCTGCCCGCTGAATCCCGATATCTCGACCCTCTTTTCCCCGAGGTCCTGACTGACCGTGAAATCGAGGTAGTCGTCCCACACGGCCGTCGTCCGCGAGTATTTCACCACCATATCGTTTACGAGGAAACCGTATGTCTCGTCCCTGCTCGTCACGACGATCTTGTTCGCCCCCTCGTCGAGCCTGTTGACCTGGATCATGTCGAAATTGAAAACCTTCTCCTCTGTCGAGGAGATGAAACCGCTTCCTATCGCCCGGGTGCCGCCGGAATTACGGATGAAGAAGTCGAGGTCCTGGCTCGGATTGCTCTTCTCGTATCCGAGGATCCTGATGTGGACCGAGAAGACGCTTCCCGGCTCGGCGTCGTGAACGGTGAAGGGAACGGCGACCTCGTCCCTCTCGGGGCCGGCCACGCAGTTAAAGTCCTTCATCCCCACCCTGACGTATTTGTGGTACCACGTATCCTTCCGCACCTTCTCGGCGTGAACGAAGCTCGACTGCGGCGACCCCGCTCCCGATGGGAATCCCGGCCCGTCAGGCATGACGGCGCCGGCTTCGTCCTCGAAAAGCCAGATGACGTTGTAGCTGTTGAAGACGGCCGTCGTATCCCCCGCATCAACGTCGTCCTTGACTCCCCTGGCAAAGAAGACGAGCAGGTCATCCCCCCCGAAGATACCGGCCGCCGACTCCGAGCCCTTGATCACCCGGTAAGGGATGTCGACTTCCCTCACCAGGTCCGGCCCGGTCTCGTCGAAGTAGAGTTTCCTCAGCGCAAACCCGTTGTTCGACAGGAACAGCGAAAGGCCCGAGGCTATAAGAGAGTCGGCGCGTACGGAGTAGACTCCCGTTTCGGGTATCTTTATCTTGAGCCTCCTCCCCGCCTGCAGGGACGAGCGTGCGGCCGGCCTGCTCTTTACGGGAGATATGAGGCGTTCCGTGTCGGACGGGTTTACGAGGACTCTCTCGTACATCCTCTTCCAGGCGCCCGAGAGGACCGTTCCGGCGGCCTGTCCGGACCGGTCCGGCAGGACGCCGGAGGAAGGCCCGAACGAGACCGTGACGGTGATCCTTCTCGCCAGGCTGTAACTACCGTCCCGCCCCGTGAGCGGACTCACCCGTACGGGCAGGACCCTCTGCCTTCCCATCATCGCCGGGCGTGCTGGAATGACCGCTACCGTCGGTATCCTGCCGTCCCAGGGATCTTCGGGAAGATACATCTCGGTGACGGGGATCCCGTCCTCCCCGTACCTGACGAACCTCTCGGCCATGACCCGGCCGAGGGGAAGACGGCCCAGGTCTTCACTGTCCGTCACGGTCCAGGAAACGGAAGGATCGCCGTCCGCCGGTACGGCGACATGAAAGGTCCTGCCGGGAAGCATCGGCGCTCCCGGAGGAGAGAATGTGCCGTATCCGCGAAGGACGACACGGGCGCCGTCGCCGCCGCGCTCGATGCGCGGCGGCGGTACGGTTATCTCGAACGTGACGGAGGAACCGTCCGAACGGAGGACCTTCGCCCCCGGGCCGGACGCAATGGCTTCATCCATCGGAACTGCCGCGGCCGCCGCCATGACGACAGCTGTCATAAACGATGTATATAGAATCCACCGGTGCGTGGATCTCGCATGGACTCTTCTCAAGTGATCTCTCCTTCTCCCAGGGGTTGGGACGGGGATCCGGGGGATGTCGTCTTCTTCAGTAATTATAACAAACCGGAGCCACTGATACCCAATGAAAAATCATGAGATAGACAGGGGGGATACGGCGCCTGCAGGGTACTGTTTCTCAGTACTGTTTCTTGATGGCTCCCCAGGTCGCGTCCTCGGTGCTGCCATCGCTCGTGTTGTAGCAGAAGCTGTTGTAGGTTTTTGCCTCGGCAAGGGGCCTGTCCGGCTCGGCGCACGTGGCGATCCCGCGGAAGCTGCTGTTGTCGTTCGCATCGATAGTGTAGATGCCCGGATCGAGACTCGAAGCCATGCAGCTGACCGCGAAGAGCCAGACCGTATCGTTCTGACAGCTGGTGAATCCCGCGCTGATACCGGGAGCGCCGTACGGGCTACCTATCATCGCGGCCGAGATAAACGGCGCAGCGGTGTTTCCCGTCGAGAAATGCCCGGTCGGGCCGGTCATCTTGTACTCCGCGCCGAAGGCGCCGTCCGTGCCGGGATCGAGAAAGACGTAGATCGTGAAGACCTGATAGGAAGACTCGGTCCAGAACTCGGACGTGCTTTTTCCCTCATCAGCCCAAAGGCTGAAATACTGACCCTGCGCGGGCACGGCGAACGCACAGATCAGGACTGCCGCGATCAGGAATCTGTTCATGACAAACCTCCTGACAAAAACCAGGCGCTGATGCGGTAGCGTCTCGATGAATGTCTTGATGATATGCCCGGGGATGTACGGCTGATGTGCCTCTCTTACGGGTCGCATTATAGCACGTTTCGCCGGATTTTTCCAGAAGAGGTTTCAGCCTGGGATACACGAACAGGTGAAGCGGAAGGAACGGGCAGTCTCGAATAAAAATGGGGAAGCCCGTGCGGGCCTCCCCTTATAATCGACCGATAGAGAGCTCTGGTTATTCCATCATACTCTTGATGGCGCCCCAGCTCGACTCCTCGGTTCCAATGACGCCCCCGGTGTTGAAGCCGAATTCGTTGTGAGCGATCGCGTCGACCATAGGACGAAGCGGCTCTTCACAGGTAGCAACGCCCATGAACTGGGAGTTGTCGTTCAGCGCGAGCACGTAGTAACCAGGTGCGGTATCCGGAGCCATCATGGTCAGGTTGACGACCCAGAAGGTACTGACCTGGCAGCTCGTGAACGGAGCGCTGATGCCGGGGGATCCGAACCAGACACCGAGGGTGGCGGCCGAAACAACCGGGTTTATGACCTGAGCGCTCGAGAAATGGCCTGGCAGTATATCAAGCTTGTACTCAACGGCGAAGGCGCCGTCAACTCCAGGCTCCAGGAACACATAGACGTTGAACGGCTGGTAAGCAGCACCAGTCATAACGTCAATGTTGGTCATCGCTTCGTCGGCCCAGAGGCTGAGCTGCTGGGCAGTCGCGGGGGCCGAAATCATAAACATTGCCAGCGCGATAATTAACGCTTTCTTCATTTTCTTATCCTTTTCCTGCAAAAATTCCAGCAAACCAAGGTTGTCTTAAGAGAAGAGAAGGGGGGGGAGCTTCGAATCCCCCCCTTTCTTTTTTAATCAAACGGAACCATCAAAAGCAGACATTAGTCCATCATGCTCTTGATCGCGCCCCAGCTCGATTCCTCAGTTCCAACGATGCCATCGGTGTTGAAGCCGAAGTCATCGTGAGCGGTCGCGTCGACCATAGGACGGTCCCCCGGGCAGATCGCGACGCCCATGAACTGGGAGTTGTCGTTCAGCTCGAGCGTGTAGTAACCAGGTGCGGTATCCGGAGCCATCATGGTCAGGTTGACGACCCAGAATAATTCGGTCTGGCAGCTCGTGAACGGAGCGCTGATGCCGGGAGATCCGAACCAGACACCGATGGTGGCGGCCGAAACGACCGGGTTTATTGCCTGAGCGCTCGAGAAATGGCCTGGCAGTATCTCAAGCTTGTACTCAACGGCGAAGGCGCCGTCAACTCCAGGCTCCAGGAACACGTAGACGTTGAACGGCTGGTAAGGAGCACCAGTCATAACGTCAATGCTGGTCATCGCGTCGTCGGCCCAGAGGCTCAGCACGGGGGTCGCTGAAGCGGATACCGCGAATAGAGCGATCACTGCGATTGTCAGTAGAACTTTCTTCATCTCTGTCTCACTCCTGCTGAAGATAACTTGATCAATTCATTCAGCCCGTGTAATCGGTAGCAGGAAGATCAACGGTGCTGAGCAGTTTCAAGCAAATACCGTCTCCACTCACCACCTCCCTTCCCCGCCGGCCCCTGGCTGGATGAGGATTCATCCAGCCATGACCTGCGACTTTTCTTCCTTACCTGTACATGGACTTGATCGCTCCCCAACTCTCTTCCTCGGTACCGATCAGCTCCGGACATATGTACGAAGTCAGGCCAGTGATTTCGAAGAGTTCGTGGTCGGGGGCGTAAGTACCACGCAGATACCCAGAATCCGGATGCGCCGAGACGACAATGGGGTAGTCCCACATCTCCGAGCACGGCTGCAGAACTCTGCACTCGTACGTGACCAGAAGATCATAACCTTCGGGATAACCGGTCAGCGGCGGCCAGTAGGTCACCGAATGTCCGCTCCACACATCGCCAAGCGTAAGCGCATGAGAGGGCGGATAGGTGTATCCCGTGATGACGAACTGAGCATGAGCCGGGTCATTGGGGGTGACCAGACAGTACTCTACACCAGTCACATAGTGCTCGTTCTGTACTATGTACAAGGCACCAACGAACGGCACTCCAATGTCTCCCGTAGGAATGTACGCCAGACTTCCGTCGAAATACACGCCTACGTTTGCCGGAGCAGCCGCCAGGATTGAGGGGATCAGGAGAGCAACAGCAACTGTCAGCAGTACTCTCTTCATAATCCATCTCCCTTTCACAATGCAGCCCTAAGATGTCATATCTTAAGGGTTCGCTAGATCAGCAAACGAATTTAGAAGCACGCATGCAGATAATGCTCACCCATGAACGAGAAATCACTAAGGTTGCAAAAAGCATCGTCGTTGAAGTCGCAGCAGGGATCGTAACCAGCGTCACCAAGCTGCTTGTTGTAAGACTGCCCGAAGAAGCTGAGATCCGAAAGGTTGACCTCGCAGGTACCGTTGATGTCCGGACTTACGATCACGATGTCAAGACAGATCGGAACTGAGCAAGTAGCAACGTCCAAGAAAGTCTTACCCTGACACGCAACATACATGCCGCCTGTAAGAATACAGCCACCGCCGGCCATGCGGCCGGAGAACGTGGTACGTCCGGCAGTGTTGGTCAGCGAATCAGCGGCTATGGGGCTCGCGCAAAGGCAGAGCTCCTGAGCACCGTCACATGCATTCATCCAGTAATCCGTCCAGGGAATACCGGCAATGCCGACGCCAGCCGCATCCTTGACCTCGACCCAGATGTAATCCGCGTCGCCGCCGCAACCATTGCGGATGTATTCGAAATCGCCAGCCGGGCAGATCGATACTCTCAGAGAGCAAGTCGTTCCGGCATTACTTTCGCACACATCCACGTCGCCAGCGTAAAGGGAGGTTGCGAAAACCAGCAGCAAAGAGAAAAGCAGGACTTTTCCTTTGAACATCTTGTTAACCTCCTAAACCTCCTAAAAGGTTTGGGACCTTTAAAGGCACTAAGTTGACTCGGGCTCTACACTTCCTCCTTCCGCCTGTTAGTTGGAGATACCGTTAACTTACTCGACAATGGGAATTGTAGCACACCCCGGGCGAAAATGTCAACCCCGAAAATGGTGATAGTTCCTTGCCAAACACATTTTAACGCTACCGGGGGTTTACTCGAAGCGTCCGGGGATGATAGGATTCTCTGCGGGACGATACTTGTGCTCGCTGGGAAAAGAATGGAAACGAGGACTATAAAAATAGAAAATCCCGGATCACTGCGGGTCGCCGTTATCGGAGGAACGTTCTCCGGCAACAAGGGCGCCTCGGCGATGCTCGAGAGCACCATTTTCAACCTCCACCACCTGCTCGGCGGACAACTAAACGTAGATGTGATAAGTGTTTACCCGAGAGAGGACAGCAAGCGCGCGCTCCCGCCCGACACGAGACTCGTCGCGGCACCCCCGCTCGCCCTTGTGTTCATCCTGCCTTTCGCTGCAGCATGTTACGCGATTCTGCGCAAACTGCGCCTTCCCCGCGGATTCCTGAGAAGATGGCCCCTGCTCGACGCCATCGCCTCCGCCGACGCGATTCTCGATATCGAGGGGATCTCGTTCGTCGACGGAAGACCCGCCACCCTCCTCTATAATGCGGCCTGCAGCCTGCCCGGAATGCTCTGCAGCACCCCCGTAATAAGGCTTTCACAGGCCATAGGGCCCCTCGAGAACCGTTTCAACAGGAATACGGCCCGTTTCATACTGAAAAGGTGCCGGATGGTCTTCGCCCGCGGGCCTGAGACTGCCAGGCAGCTCGAAAATGCCGGGATAACGAATTTCAGGCCTGCGGCGGATCTTGCCTTCATCTTCGGCGATCACATGCCGGCAGAGACCCCTCCCGCCTTCGACGTCCCCGTCGGTGAAGGCCCCTTGATCGGGGCGGCGCCGAGCCAGGTTCTGGCCGACAACCTCACGTCGGCGGGTATCGACCCCGTGGCGCTGATAGCCGGCGTCCTCGATCGTTCGATCGAGGAAACAGGCGGCCGGGCCGTCCTTATCGCCCACAGTTGGCTGGGCCCCGGGAAACGGTCGCGAAACAACGATTACCATATATGCGCGGCCGTACTGGAGCGTATGCGCAACAGGGACAGGGCCGTTTTCATCGACAGGGAGCTCTCCGCCGCCGGGCTGAGGAACGTGATCTCGCGCTTCGACTGCTTCGTCGCCTGCAGGTTCCATGCGATGATCTCCGCCCTCTGCGTTCATGTCCCGTGCGTTGTGCCGGCATGGAGCCACAAGTACAGGGAGGTCATGGACAAGTTCGAGCTGGGCCGGTATGTAGTCGATACGCCCGAACTGAGCCTCGACCGCCTCACAGAGGCCGTCCTGGAGACACTCTCCGATGGGGAGGAGATCAGCCGCCGGATCGCCGACTCCCTCCCCGCTGTCAGGGAATCGGCCCGCTCCCAGCTGGAATATACGGCCGCCCTTCTGAAGGAGGCCGGGATCGAGATCCGCGCCGGGGGAATATCCTCCCGGCTGTATGAGGGCATATATGAGGAAAACCTTCGAAAGGCCTGGATGGGGTACAGCGCGGACACCTCAGTGTGTGATGGGGCCGCTTCAGGAGGGCTCGTGTCGACCCTCCTGATCGACCTGCTCGAGAGAGGCGAAATAGACGGCGTGATCGCCGCCCGCACATCTTCAGGCGGAAACGGTCTCGATTTCGAAACAGTACTCTGCAGGACTCCCGGGGAAGTCCTCGACTGCCGGACGAGCATCTACAGCGATTTCAACCACGCGGCGGGGATAATCAACGTCCTGAAAGAAACGGGGGGACGGTTCGCCGCCGTAGCGCTGCCCTGCCAGTGGACATGGATAAGAAAGTGGCTCCGCAGCGGCCGGCCCCATGAGGGGGAGCTCGTCCTGAAGGTCGGGCTGTGGTGCGGACACGCTACGCACAGGCGCCTGATAGATGATTTTCTCGACATCAAGGGGATCGGAAAGGGCGATATAGACAGATTCTGGTACAGGAAAGGCCGCTGGAGGGGCGCGACCGAGCTACTCATGAGGGACGGTTCGACCAGAAAGATCCCGTTCAGTCACGGCTACGGCCTCTTCCAGAACCTCTACGTCGATTGCATGGGGCGGTGCCTCTCCTGCGAGGACCATTTCGGGAAGGACTCCGACATCAGTTTCGGCGACGCGTGGCTGCCGGAGATGAAGAAGAGGCGGATAAAGCACTCGATGGCCGTGGCCCTGTCGAGAGAGGGGGAGGTTGCCGGCGAGCGCCTCGTATCCTCAGGAGCCGCGCTGGTGGCCGAGGTGCCCCCAGTACTGGCTGTGCAGGCCCAGAAGCGGGCCGTCATCTGGCATACGTTCGGTACGGCCGGCCGCGAGAAGCTCTCGGGCATCTTCGGCGTGAAGGTAAACGGATCGGGCAGGTTCGCAGCGAGATGGAACGACTGCGTTTCGGCCTTCATGATACTGCTGGCCCGGAGGGTCTTCTCGGGCAGGATGCGTCCCCTGCTGTTGAGACTACCCTGGCCTCTGCATTATATATACATGCTCGGTCAGAAGATATTCCTGAATTTCTGAGGCGGCAGACAGCGAAAGGCGGGCATTGGAAAAAAACCGGAATCAGCGGAAAAGAGATACGGGCACCCGGCGCAAGGTCTACAGATTGATCCTCTTCGCTGTAACACTGGGCGCCGTAGCCTGGTTCGTCGGAATCAACGCGGGGAAGCTTTCCGGATACGCTTGCCGTATCGAGGCCGGGGCCGTGCTGCTCGCATTTCTCGCCATCTCGGCGGGCTACCTCGCCAGATTCGCCGCCTGGACCCGTCTCGCGTCCTTTTTCGGACTGCACGCCCCCATCATGAGGGGGGGCAGGGCCTACTTCCTCTCTGTACTCGGCAGGTACATCCCCGGGAAGCTCGGCCTGGCTCTCATAAGGATAGAGGCGTACAGGCCCCAGCCCCCCGAAAAGATTGCACTGGCGACCGGCACGGAGCTCATAACGGCTCTCTCGGCCGCCCTGATCCTGATGCTCGGCGGCATCGCCTCCGCCCCGGGGATCTTTCCGGTCTGGCTCAAGTGGACCGCACCGGCCGGAATCGCCGTCACCCTGGCGCTCCTCTCGCCGCCGGTCCTGCACAGGATCGCGGGGACCGTATTCAGGCTGACGGGCAGGGAGAGGCCGGAGGACCTCCCCGGCGCCATCTCGATGCTCGGACTCACCGCTCTCTATATAGTACCCGGGCTCCTGCAGGGTCTCGGGCTTTATGTCCTGCTCCTCTCGCTCGGCCCCGTCCCCGCAGGGAGTTACCTCACCGTCACGGGGGCATACTACACCGCCGGGCTCGCCGGGATGCTCGCCGTCTTCGCACCGGGAGGCCTTGGCGTCCGGGAGGGCATCCTGATGCTCGTCCTGCCGCTCGTGGTCCCGAGGGAATCGGCAATAATCGCGGCCCTGCTCCTGCGGCTCGTCATGCTCGCCGCCGAACTGTCTCTTGCCGGGATATTCAGCGCGCTCGCTGCGCGCGGCGAGAAATGATCATTCCCTCTTCCTGAGGATCGCCAGGATCTCCTCCTGGTTGACCCTCATCCTCGCGAACATATCGAGGATGAACCCGAGAAGAAAACTCATCGCCGAGAGGATAAAGAGGAAGCCGGCGAGAAATCCCGCCCACTTGTGGGGAGTGAATGTGCCTGTCCTGCCGTAGTGCACCGCCAGGAAGACCGCCGGTATGAGGCCGGCCGCGAAAAGCACGGCCGAAACGCCGGCGAAAAGCCGCAGCGGCCTGTAGTCACGCATCGTCCTGACGATGATCTTCATCGTCTGCCACGCGTACCTGAAGAGGTTGGAGGCGACCCTCGAGCGGCCGTGCTCCCGCCTGCCCCTTACCTCGACGGGCACTTCGAGGATCATCACGTCCTTGAAGGCGAACTCGAGGAAGGCCTCCTGCGTGTATGTGAAATCGCCGAACAGGTTAAGCCTCAGCAGGGCATCCCTCGAGTAGGCCCTGAACCCGCACGAGACGTCGTGGAACCGGCGGCCGGTCAGCCTGCTGATCAGGCGCGACATCATCCTGTTGCCGAGGAACTTGGTCCTGCTCATATCGGGGTAGAGATCGGGATCCTTGAAGCGCGAAGCGGTCACGAAATCAGCCTCGCCGTCGGCAACGGGCCCGACGAGCTTGACGATGTCGGACGGATCGAACTGGCCGTCCCCGTCCATGTTGACCATGATGTCGGAACGGAGGGCCAGCACCCGGCGGCGGCCCGTTTCGAACGCCGCCCCGACTCCCTTGTTGCGACCGTGGCTTATCACCTCGGCTCCCCTCTCCCGTGCGACAGCCGCGGTATCATCGGACGATCCGTCGTCGACGACGATGACAGAATCGACGAACGGCGGTATCGAATCGATCACTTCGCCTATGGCCCGCTCCTCGTTCAGGGCCGGTATGACGACTGCTACGGTCCTGTCCTTGTACATGACGCCTCTTCCGGTTCATGGTGCGGTACGCCCGATATTATCCAAACGGCGGCGCGCCGTCCAATCGTTTTATGACACTTTGTCGCGGCGGGCCCGTAATCGCCCGACGATACGGTATAACAGGACTGCCAGGTAGAATATTGCGATATGCTCGGCGAGAAGCCGGTTGGTCGTCCTGCATGTGGAGAAGAGGACGAGAAGCCCCAGATAGACGAGAGCGGGATAGAGCAGCGCCCGGTGTTCCCTCGAGTGGTATCTCAGCAGCCCGAAAAACCCGGCGAGGGCCGTCAGCAGATAAAGATAGGCTCCGAAGGTAGAACTGTCGCGGATATTCTCACTGGTCCCGGAACCGCCCGCTTCGACCCATCCCGCTCCTCTGGAGCACAGCATCGATCCGTTTAAGTAAAGCTTGTTTACGACGTGGTAAAAGTCTCTGAAATCCTTTATTACCCACTTCTCGAGATCGAGGTCGACCGCCGCCTGACTGTAGACAGGCACAGGAACTCTCTCCACGATCGAATTCCTCACGGCCCACGGCATGACGACCACGAGGAGCACGCCCAGAAACAGCCAGCGCCGCTCCGACACGAGCAGAAAGCCCGGCACATAAAATAGCAGGAAGGGATCGACGAGGATTCCCAGCCCGAGAAAGGCTCCGGCCAGGCCGCTGCCCCGTTTTCCATCCTTCTCCCTGATCAGAATGATCGTTATGACGAATATGGCGAGGATCCCGAACACCCTGGGCGATAACGCCAGCCCCGCCATCATGTAATTTATGTACAGTGCGGAGATCGCTGCGGATATGACGGCCGTGGTCCTGTTCGATATCCCGAGGGCGATGTAGTAGATCAGCCCTATCGAGATCGTTCCGGCGATCCCCTTGATCACAAACACCGCTTTCGCCGCGCCCCGGCCGAATATCTCCAGACAGATCCGAAGAAAAACGACGTACAGGGGAGGCGATGCCGTATCGATCGGTGCGCCGCGCACCACGCCAAGCAGCCTTACCCCTTCACCCGCCTGATCAAACAGCGTTGCGTCATACGAGATCGCGAACCACATCCTGAGGGCGAGCGCCAGAAACAGGATAACGGCCAGTATATCCCAGTCGGGAGGAAGCAGGTCCCTGATCCTCTTATTATCCATCCCTCACCGCCCCGGATCCGCCGGCCGGCCCCCGCGGTGACCGAGAATTCCGGACTACCCGGTCGACGAAGATCGCGCTGAAGATTATGAAGATCGGCTCGACGAGCAGCCTGTACCTGACCTTGAAGATCGCCAGGAATACGAAGGCTGCGAGATAGCTGATAAGGAGATAAGCCAGTATCCTGTTTTTCCCATCTATGCCGGTGATCATCCCCGCCATGCCGAGCAGCATGACAGGGACGAATGAATAGATCATCAGAAACACCCACCTGTTGTCGCGACCGACGACCCTCTGCATGAAGTGCTGATCCCATCCCCTCGAGAAGATCATCGCGGCCTTGTTGTATATGATGTCGATCGTCTTCCATTTGTTGTGGGCCATGAAGCTGAACGCCTCGCTGAAATAGACTCTGTTCGGAAGATCGGTCCGCGACAGCGGCGTGTCGGCGAATTTCACGAACTGCCTGCCACTCGATTTCGGATTGTACGTCTTGTAGAACGCCCGTCCCGGCCTGTTCGTGACCTTTCCCACGGAGACGCTGTATATCACCCAGGGCGATACGAGCAGAAGCGTCGCGACGATGAAGAGGGTCCGCTTCTTCAGGCCCGTCAGCATGCCGGGCCAGAAATAGATCAACACCGGCCGGACGGCGCATGCGGCCACGAGGAGAAACGCCCCGGCCACGGCCTTGACGCCGTCCCCTGCATCTGAGACGAGGAGGCAGAATATCAGGACGGCGAAGAACAGCCCCAGCGTCTCGCTCATCGTCGTCAGGTTATAGACGAGGAAGTTGGGATAGACGGCGGCGATGGATGCGGCGATTACTGCCGCTCTCGTGCCGGCCGCTTTTTCGGCGGCGAGAAAGATGAGTCCCGCCGTTATCGCGCTGATGATCCCCTGGACGATGAACACGGCGAGGTAGTTCCTCGGGCCGAACACCTCGTATATCGCACGGAGGAAGAGGGGATATCCAGGCGGAGGCGAAACACTGATTCCTCCCTGCAGCGCCAGCCTGTTGTAGGTCTCCATGTCGCTGAAATCGGGAGCGGCGGTGCATGTGAAGGCCATATACAGCCTGAGGATCAGCGCCAGCAGAACGATCACGAGCAGGGCCGCATCACGCTTCGATATGCGTCTGACATATTCGGTGATCGAATGAGCCACTGTGCTGAAACCCTCCGCGTGCCGGACTGAACGATCGTCCGGCAAAGACCGGTTAGCAGTTTAGATACTCGTCCGGATTTCGTAAAGAGTAAAGTCGTCTGCCGGAAGCCCGGCTCCAGGTGCCCCGTCCCCCACATGGAAAAACGGGGCGGGCATATCGCCCGCCCCTGACGGCCGGTCTCTATCAACCGTTACGCCTGGATCCTTCGATTCATATGCAACGGCCGGACCAGCCGGCTATTGTCACATCCGCCGGACAGCGATGCGGCGCTCCCGCATCGCCCGACATCATACCATCACTCGCTATTTCATACCAGCGCGAGTTTCGGCATTCCGCACTGCCCTTACCCCTCTGCCCGCGAGGGTCAGCCTGTCCATGATCGAGTATGCCACGGGGATGACGAACAGGGTGAAAAGCGCCGACATCAGCACGCCGCCGATCTGCACGACGGCCATCGGCGTCCTGTACTCGGCGCCGGCGCCCGACATCGCCTGAGGTATCATTCCCACCGCGATGGCGAGGTTCGCCATGATGATCGGACGGAGCCTCGTCGGGCAGGCCTCGAGCAGGGCCTCCTTGACCAACATCCCCTTCTCCCTCAGCTGCCTCGTGTAGTCGAGCAGCAGGATCGCGTTGTTGACCACGATCCCCACGAGCATGACCATCGCCATCAGTGACATGATGTTGATGCTCTGCCCGGTGAAAAACAGGCCGAACGACGTGCCGATCAGTCCGAGAGGCAGCGTGATCATCACCGTGACGGGGTGGACGAAGCTCTCGAGGATCGCCGCCATGACGACGTAGATCAGGACTATCGCGAGTATCATCGCCGTCCGGATCGAGGCAAACGATTCGTCCTGGATCTCGGCCATGCCGCCATATTTCACCCTCACCCCTGAAGGGATC
This sequence comes from Candidatus Krumholzibacteriota bacterium, assembly GCA_030609325.1. Taxonomy (GTDB): domain Bacteria; phylum Krumholzibacteriota; class Krumholzibacteriia; order Krumholzibacteriales; family Krumholzibacteriaceae; genus JAUWCL01. Next base: position 8,350 of record JAUWCL010000020.1, on the reverse strand, counting down.
TCGAGCTTCGCGATCTCTGCGTCGATCAACGCGCGGGCCTCGCTGAGGCTGCCCGTCGCGATGTTCGCCGTGATCTCGACCATCCTCTGCTTGTCCCTGTGCCTGATCTCCGACTCGCCGGTGCGGTTCTCGAGGATCATCACGTCGGAAAGCGGGACCGTTCCGCCGCCGGGCATGCCTATCGGGAGATCGCGCAAGTATGCCGGATCCTGCCGGCTGCGCTCTTCATAATTGACCTTTATGTCGTATTCCTCGCCGTACTCCCTGTACACACCGGCCTCCTCGCCCTCGTATGCAGTCCTGAGGATCCTTCCGACCGTCATCGGATTGAGGCCGCGCCAGGTGAGCTGGCGGCGCCGCGGACGCGCGACGATCTCCGGTTTCCCGGCCTTCTCGCTCGTCTGCGCCTCGACGAGGCCATAGGTCTCACGCACAATATCGTAGACCTTGCCGGCGACGAGGGAGAGCTTCTTCTGATCGTTCGAAAGCACTTCTATAAGGAGATCCGAATCGTGCCCCCCGTCGGCCTCGGTCAGTACGGAGAGCTCCGCGTCGGGGAGATCGGCGAGCTCGCGCCTTATCAGGTTCATGAAGTCGGTGATCCTGATGTCGCGCTTGTCTCCCTTTGTAAGCCTGAGGATGATTTCGGCGTTCTCGACCCCCATCCGGCCGCCGCCGATCTTCGTTATGACGCCGATTACCTCTTCATGCGCGTACATCCTCTCCTCGATCCTCGAGGCTACCTCCTGTGTACGCTCGAGACTCGTGCCGGCGGGAAGCTCGAGTTTGATGACCACGACGTTCTGGTCGACAACCGGCATGAACTCGCCGCCTACGAAGGAGAACAGGTAGATCGCGAAGAAGAACATTACGACGCTCATCACGATCGGTATCCAGCGCCTCTCGAGGAATGTCGCGAGCACCGACCTGTACCCCGAGGTGAGATTCTCATACCACCTGTCCCAGCCCTCGGTGAATCTCGTCCAGAGATGGCCCTCATCGTGATGCTCGCCGGCCTTCGCCCTGAGCAGCCTTGCGGAGAGCATCGGTACCATTGTGAAGCTGATTATCAGCGAGAATACCGTAGCGAATACGACGGTCAAGCCGAACTGCAGGAAAAACCTCCCGATGATCCCGCTCATGAAGGCGATCGGAGTGAACACAACGATGTTCGTCAGCGTAGAGGCAAGGACCGCCACGGCCACCTCGGATGTCCCGTGCTCGGCCGCGTCGTAGGGATTCATGCCCGCCTTGACATGCCGCGTGATGTTCTCGATCACGATGATCGAGTTGGTAACAAGCGTCCCGATCGAGATCCCGAGCGCCATCAGGGTCATGATGTTGATCGAGAATCCCGATCTCTCTATCAGCAGGAATGTCGCGATCACCGAGACGGGCATCGATATGACCGCCACCACCGTCTGCCTCCAGTCATGGAGGAAGAGGAAGAGGAGAATCGACGTCAGGACGATACCGATCATGATGTTCGACATTACGTCGTTGACCGAATCGAAGACGAAGGTCGACGAGTCGCTCGTTATCGTGACCTCTATATCGCTGTCGAGAATCGCTTCGAGATCTTCGAGGGCCTCGTGCACACCGTTCGCCACCTCGACCGTGTTGCCGTCGGACCGTTTTATGATAGACAGGCCGATGACCGGCCGGCCGTTGTATGTCGACGACTCGCGCAGCTCCTCGACCGTGTCGCGCACCACCGCGACCTCGGACAGGGGGATGTTGCCCCCCGACCGCAGCGGCAACCTGATCTCGGCTATCTCCTGCGGATCGTCGAACTCACCTATCAGGCGCAGCGTCGTCTCCGTCGCACCCCTGGTGATGTGGCCGGCGGGGATATTGATGTTCTCCATCCTCACGAATGCGACCACGTCGAGCAGCGTCAACCCGTAGGCGCGCAGCCGCTCGGGGTCTACCTCGACGCGGACTTCCCTCTCGCGCTTTCCGGTGATCTCGACTTCGCCGACGCCGGCGATCCTGCTGAGCCGCTCCCTTACCACCTTATCGGCGATCTCGTAGACCTCATGCAGGGGCCTCGGCGCAGAGACAGCGAACTCCATCACGGGGAAGGCGCCTATGTCGAACTTCTGGATGACCGGCTTCTCCGCCCCGTCGGGCAGCTTGAAAAGGATCGCGTCGACCTTGTCCTTCACGTCGATCGCGTCGAGATCGACGCTCGTCTCCAGCTCGAACTCGACGATGACGAGCGAGACATTCTCCTGCGAGTACGACATGAGATTCTTGACATTGGCGATCGTCGCCACCTCGTCCTCTATCTTCTTCGTCACCTGGCTCTCTATCTCCGCCGGCGACGCCCCCGGATACACCGTGGTCACGAGGATTATGGGGAACTCGACGTTCGGCATCATCTCGATGATGAGCCGCTGGTACGAGTAGGCGCCCATCACTACGAAGAGGACGAGAATCATCGTCGTCAGAACGGGACGCCTGACGAAGAAACGGAAGATGTTCATCTCTCCCCCTCTCCATCGCTGATCACCTTGACAAGACTGCCGTCCTCGATCCTCGTCTGGCCGAATAAAACGACACTTTCGCCGGCCTCGATGCCGCTCAGTATCTCGACCTCGTCGGTTGTCAGCAGGCCGGTCTCGACGGCGCGGAGCCTCGAGATCATCTTCCCGGTCCCGTCGTCCTCGACGATATATATACTGTAATCTCCGTTATATTGGATCAGGCAGCCGACGGGGACCTTCACGACGCCGCGGCGCTCGCCGGTCAGCACCCTGAACGAGACGAGCAGCCCGGGTACGAGCCTGTCGCCTGGATTCGCGAAAAGGGCGTCCCCGGCGAGAAGGCGCGTGTCAGGGTCGGCCGAGAGGTCGAGTCTCGAGATCTCGCCCTCGCCGCTCTCACCCGTCTCGCTGGAGAACCAGACGGCGCGCTGCCCCTTCTCCAGGACCATTGCCTGCCTGCTGCCGGCGGTGAACTTGATTATCACGGTGTCGGTCCTCGCCACCCAGGCGACGGGCGAACCGTTATCGGCCATGTCGCCCGGATTGACGGTGATACTCGTGACGATTCCCTCACGGTCGGCAACGAGATCGGTCCCGGCGCGAGCGTCGATGAGATCGGACTCGGCTATCTTCAGCGCCATCTCGGCCTTGTCGAGCTGCTGCGCTGAGATCGCGCCTTCCTCATAGAGCGCGCGCATCCTCCGCACGTCGCTCAGCGCATCGTCGTAGAGAGCCTTCGAGCGGGCGTACGAATGGAGCATCGGGTTGGGGGACGTCTTCTCGAGCCTTACGATGACGTCACCCCTGTTGACGTGATCGCCCTCGCGCCTGAGGACATCCATCACCTGGATCGAGTTGGTCGACACGATCGGGTACTGGACTATGCCCTCCACCGTTCCGGCCATCGTGTTCCAGACCTTGAGATCGCCCGTCACTGCGGGAACAGCCTCGACGGGGATACCCTCGACCTCCTGGATCGAGCGGATGCTCGCCACCGGATCTTTCCTGCTCAGGACCGAGAACCTGATCGCGAAGGCCGCAACGACGGCGACGAGTATCAGGATCACCGTCAGCCGTCCCCGGCCTTTCTTTCTGTTTCCGTTACTCATCGCCTGTCTCCTTTCGAGCCGCCGAACGGTACCGCCCGGCGGTGCTTCCTCCAAGCGTCAGCTCGAGCGCTGCATCGGCGATGTTCGCCGCATACAGCGCCAGAGCGTACTGTCCTCTTGCGGTGGTCATGGCCAGCTCGGCGTCGAGCCTCTCGAGTGGCGTGGCCAGGCCGTTGAGCAGCCTCACCTCGGCCAGCCTGTAAGCCTCCTCGGCAAGAGAAACCGCATCCGAGCGCCCCTGAAGGGCGGCGATCGCGTTGACCAGCGTCAGTCTCGACACCCTGACGGCCAGCTCCTTGTCCTTCGAGACGCGGCCGAGCTCGACCTCGGCCATTCTCAGGTCGGCCTTCGCGCGGTCGATCCGCGCCTTCGACCTGAGTCCGTCGAATATCGGCCAGACGAGCGCCGCGGTTATGGCGGAAGAATGGGCGAGGTTGTCCTTATCGGGCGATATGTCGTCCGACCACTGGCCCATCACAATATAGTTGGCTCCGATCTGGAGACCGGGCCATCTGGCCGCCTTCTCTAGCTTGACATTCATTTCGGTGGCCCTGATCCGGTGCTCGACCGAGATAATCTCGGGATTGCTCCCCATCATACGGTCTATGAGGCGGTCGAGCTCCTCGGGCTGGTCGACATATCCGAGCGAATCGGAAAGGGACAGCTCGACGTGCGAATCGATCCCGCATCGACGTTTGAGGGTAAAAAGCGCTCGCTCGAGGTCGTTGCGTGCAACGATCAGGGGCGTCTCCCTGTTCTCCAGCTCGACCTCGGCGCGAAGCAGGCCAAACCTGCTTATCGTCCCGTTCACATGCCCCGCCCTGGCGACCCTGACCGCCTCGAGTGTCGTCCCGAAGGCAGCCTCGTTTATATTCAGGGTCGCGTCGGCGAGGAGAACGAGGTAGTAGGCGTCCCGTATCTGAAACTTGACGTAGTCGGCGACGGCGATCTCGCCGCTGCGTACCGCCTCGGCAATAGCGCTCGATGCCCCGATCGCCGAAGAGACCCTTCCGCCGGTCCAGGCGTTCCAGGTCAGGTTGGCGGCGGCCGAGACGTCGTTATCCTCACCGATCACTATCCTGGTGATCCCACCGAAGGCATCTCCCATGTCTGACGGAAGGAACATCACCGGTTTGAGGATGTTCCTTCCGTACCTGGTGGAGAGATCGATTGTCGGGATCCTGCCCGATTTCGCCTCCCTGACCGTCGCTTCGGCTCCGAGAATGCTCTCGCCGGCCTGCTTCAGCACCTCGTCGCTGGCAAGGCCGAGCTCTATCGCCCTCTCGAGCGAGAGTACGGCCCGCTCGCCTGACGCACCCTGTGCCTCAAGCACGGGACCCATCTTCGAAGCGGTCGACGATACAGTCGAAGCGCAGACCGGCTGAAGCGCCGCGGCCGATAATATCAGTATGACGAGAGCGGCAGTCATCGCTGATCTACCCCGTCTCATACGCCGCCCTCCTTTTTCTTTTCCTCAATTTTCCTCTCCTCCAGCGGTTTCAGTATCATCCTGTCCACGTACTCGGCTACTATTCCGTACGGCTTGTCGCCCTTCTCGACGATGACGGTCATCATGGCGTGACCCGCCCCGTGTATTATGGCGGTGAGCAAATCGGGATCCTCGTCGGGGATATCTCCCCTCTCGATCGCTTCGCGGATCAGATTCCCGAACTCTGCCATGTGTCCGGCGTGCTTCGACCCGTCATTGGGGCAGCATTCCCTGCCCTTACCTTCCATCTCGCTGACATAGAACCGTACAAAATCATCGTGCTCGTCGAGATATTTGATGACCGCCAAGATCCTCGCGCGGATCCTGTCGATCGGGGACATCGAGGGATCTGTCACCTCGCCTGCCATCCGCCTGATCTTTCCGGCGTGGTACTCGGAGACCTCGCTATAGATGTCCTCCTTCCCTTCGAAATGGAGATATAGTTTACCTACGGATATCTCTGCCCGGTCGGCGATCATCTGCATGCTCGTCCCGTCGTAGCCGTGCCTCGCGAACAGTTCGGTTGCCGCCGAGAGAATCTCCTCCCGGTGCTGCAGCCTGGTCCGCTCCCGGCGCGAGAGGCGCCCGGGGTCCTGTTCGTTGGTATCCAAATTCCGGCCTCCTTTCAGCCTTCTCGAATCACATTCAAAATTTGAATTTATATTCATATTATGAACAGCCATTTGAATATACATTCATCTTTCAGATACGCAAGTTAAAACATATTGTTCCACAAGAAATTAATAATTAATTGAAACAATCTCCTTGACTATTACGAATTTAATAATAGTATTAAACAAACAGTATGCTCAAGTAAGCATTATTGGGCGGGCAGAACCGCCCGGCCAGGAGCCGGCCGGACCGCCGACAGGCGGCATCCGGCCGAAGAGAGGTGAACGAATTGATGAATACCGACTCGGCGAACAGGAAGTTCGAGAAGGAGCTCAAATCGGGGACGGCGGCACTGATCCTGCTCGGGGTCATCTTCGCGTCCGGGCGCCCGATGTACGGCTACCAAATAACGAAGGAGATCGAGACGGCGTCCGGCCGGCCAGAGGAGAAGCATCTCTTCAGACAGGGCGCCCTCTACCCCGTGCTCCGCTCGATGGAGAGGAGCGGGATACTCGAGAGCGAGATCGAACCGTCGGTCTCCGGCCCCCCACGCCGCTACTATTCCCTGACCGAAGATGGTGGAAAAATCCTCGAGGACTGGAAGGTCACGTGGCAGAACACGAAGGACCTGGTCGACGATATACTGAAAGGAAAAGACGATGTCTGACATGATAAACGAATACCTCGACAGTCTCGAGAAAGCCCTCTCGGGCGCCGACCCTGCCACGGTGCGCGATGCGCTTGGGGACGCCGAGGAGCATCTCCGCTCCGCGCTCGACGCGTCGTCGCTGGAGTCACCGGAAATCCTCGAAGACGAGCTGGTCCGCGGAATAATCGGAAATTACGGAACCCCCGAGGAGGTTGCCGACGCCTACCGCAGGATCGAGAAGTTCTCCACCCCCGTCCTTGCCCCCAGGACAGCGAACGGTAAAAAGTCCGCGGCGGCAAGGTTCTTCGGCGTGCTCGTCGACCCGAGGGCGTACGCCGCCTTGTTCTACATGCTCTTCTCCCTTGTCACGGGGATCATCTACTTCACATGGGCGATAACGGGCCTGTCGATTTCGGCCGGCCTCGCCGTACTGATCATCGGCCTCCCTTTTTTCGGGCTCTTTCTCCTTTCCGTACAGGGCCTGATGCTGGTGGAAGGAAGGATCATAGAGGCCCTCTCCGGTATACGCATGCCGCGAAGGCCCGTTGCAGCCCGAAAAGGCCTCGGTATATGGGAGAAGTTCGTATCGCTCTTAACGGACAAGAGGACGTGGACGTCAATCCTATATATGGTGATGCAGCTCATTTTCGGCATCATGCACTTCACCGTGACGGTCACGCTGCTCGCTTTCTCGCTTTCGTTCCTCCTCAGGCCGGTGCTCGAGTACTGGTTCGACCTGCCTGTGATGCAGATACGAAACGTGGAGTACTGGACGCCCGACTGGTTCATGCCGTTCACGGTCCTTCTCGGAGTCTTGCTCCTGATAGTAACGATGCACGCAGCGAGGGGCATGACAAGACTCCATGGCAGATGGGCAAAGTTCATGCTGGTGAGATAGTACGTGTCTCTTTTGAGTAAATAGATTTAAGTGTAACCCGGCCCTGGAGATATCCGAGATCCAGCAGCCGGGTTTTTCATGGATCAAACGGCTTCAAGGATCGCAGGATATCAGGGATCATGCGATTTCATAGATCACAGGACTTCATGAGTCGCAGAACCTCATGGATCACAGTACTGTTCCATGTGTTTTTCCCCGAAAGCTCTTTTGGCCTCCAGGCGGTTATGCTTCGCGCATAATAATCTCAAGTTACCCGGCGAGTTGTCCCCGCCCCTGGCAAAGGGGATGATGTGATCTATCTGGAGGTCCCACGTCGAGCCGCACCGTTTTCCCCCGGGCGACACAAACGTACACCGCCCCCTGTCTCTGGCGTAGACCTCATCGCGCACAGATCTGGGTATGTACCGGGATTTTTTCGATTTCTGTCGGGTCTTCGGTTGGTTCTGCTGACTCCCCTGCAGTATCTGCTGACGTTTCTGCGGCTTCTGCCCGTTCTTAGGCGGGGCCTGCTTGCCCTTTGAACGCGATTTTTGTCCATTCCTCTCGGCCTTCCTCCTGATCCTGCCCTCGGGGCTGTGACGTTCGATGTACTCGTCCATCAGGATATCGAAGAGCTCCTCAAACTCGAGTTTTGCGTGATGCTTCGTAGAGAGCAGAGAGCGTATCAGCTCGAGCTTCTCGAGAAACTGCGGATCTACCCCGAACTCTACCCTGAACCTCTGCTCGAGGACCATACGGCGCTCCGTCCCGGGCCCCTCTCCGCTGTCCGGGCCGCTCGCGCCGCCGGCAGCGCTGCCGCTGCCGCAAGAGTTGGGGAATTTCCCACTCCCACCGGTGGGAGTGGAATTTTCCCCACTTTTGGCCTGACTGCCGGCCTCTCCGTAAGTTCCGACTCTTGTGTCATCGACGGGTACCTGGATCTCGGTCATAACATACACCGGCTGGACCTTGTCCCTGATCGAGCTCTTCGGTCTGTGCCTGCTGACTATCAGGTCGACCTCACGGCCCGATCTGCCCTCGATACCGGCAAGAAGCCTCTCGGCGTTTCCGGGAGTGATGATCCCGGTTATCTTCGCCACATTGGTCAGGTTCGTTCTGCCTGAG
>JAUWCL010000037.1 GCA_030609325.1 Candidatus Krumholzibacteriota bacterium | reverse complement strand
TGGTCATGCCCGGCGATGATGTGGAGCTCTACATCGAGCTGATCACGCCGATAGCGATGCAGAAGGAACTTCGGTTTGCGATCCGTGAGGGCGGCAGGACCGTCGGCGCGGGCGTCGTGACCGAGATCATAGAATAGCGGGTTGGAGGTTTGCCCGGTGGATGGTCAGAACATAAGGATCAAGCTGAAGGCATTCGAGCATTCGATGCTGGACCGATGCGCCGAGGAGATAGTAAAGACCGCACGGAGGACTGGTTCGGAGGTTTCCGGCCCCATTCCCCTCCCGACGAAGCGGACTGTCTATACCGTTCTCCGTTCGCCGCATGTGAACAAGAAGGCGCGGGAGCAGTTCGAGATAAGGGTACACAAGAGGCTGATATGGATAACCAACGTTACTCCGAAAGCCGTGGACGCCCTGCAGAAGCTCGATCTCCCCGCCGGAGTGGATATCGAGATCAAAGTCTGATTCGGAGGATAAGATGATAGGGTTGATCGGCAGGAAAATCGGGATGAGCCAGGTCTTCGACGAGAAGGGATCGGTGATCCCCGTGTCGGTGATCGAGGCGGGGCCGTGTCCTGTGGTGCAGGTCAGGACCGAGGAGACCGACGGCTACAACTCGGTGCAGATCGCGTTCAAAGAGGTCGGACAGTCCCGCTCGAACCTGCCGCAGATGGGGCATTTCCGGAAAGCCGGACTTCCGCCTTATCGCCACGTCCAGGAATTCAGGGTGGACGACCCGTCGGCCTTCGAGCCCGGCCAGCTGATCGATGTGAGCATCTTCAAGGATGCCGAAACGATCGACGTTACCGGCAAGTCGAAGGGAAAGGGATTCCAGGGCGTCGTGAAACGCTACGGATTCGGGGGCGGCAAGGCCTCTCACGGTGTGAACAAGGTGCACAGGGGGGGCGGTTCGATTGGAATGGCGGCCTGGCCGAGCCGTGTCCATAAGGGGACGAAGATGCCCGGCCGTATGGGCAATGCCAGGCATCACGTCAAGAATCTCAAGGTCGTCGAAGTCGACACGGAAAACAATCTCCTGCTCGTCAAGGGCGCGGTTCCCGGCTCGAGGAATACGATCCTCAGGCTGACCACCACGTTCGCGAAGCAGGGCTGAGCATGAGGAAGAGAGATGGCAAGCGCGAATCTATATGATTTCAACGGTGACCTGAAGGGCAAGGTGGACCTTCCCGAATCGCTCTTCGGCGGTCCCGTGAACCGGGCGGTGCTGTACGACGCGGTGCGCATGTACGAGGCCAACAGGCGGATCGGATCGGCCAAGGCCAAGGAGCGCAGCGAGATCCGTTTCAGTAACGCAAAGCCTTACAGGCAGAAGGGGACAGGCCGGGCGAGAGCGGGCAGGCGTTCCTCTCCCATCTGGAGAGGCGGTGGAGTGGTCTTCCCTCCGAAGCCGAGGGATTACGGGTTCTCCGTACCCAAGAAGGTCAAGAGACTCGCTCTGAAGTCGGCCCTGGCCGACAAGGGCGGCGAGGAAAGCGTGGTCGTGGTAGAGAACGTCTCGATGGATGCGCCGAAGACCAGGCTCTTCGCCGGATTTCTCGAGGCCGCAGGGCTGTCGGGCAGGAAGGTGCTCTTCGTCTCGGCGGGATTCGACGACAACGTGTTCAGGTCGTCCAGGAACCTCAAAGGCGTCGAGTTCATACTCGCCAGCGACATGAACGCCCTCGAGATACTGAAGACCGATACGCTGCTTTTTACGAAGGACGCTCTGGCGAAGATCGAGGAGGTGTTCGCGTAATGGTCGATATCCGGAAGATCATTTTCAAGCCCGTGATTACGGAGAGTACGGCGATACTGAAGGAGGCGGACAACAAGTTTGTCTTCGAAGTCGATCCCAGGGCGAACAAGAGAGAGATCAAGCAGGCGGTGGAGAAGCTCTTCGGCGTGACGGTCAAGCAGGTCCGCACGAACATACTGCGCGGCAAGACGAAGACGACGTTCATGAGGGCCGGCCGTTTCACCGGGAATCGCTCCGACCGCAAGAAGGCCTATGTGACACTGGCCAAGGGTGAGAATATCGATATTTTCGATCAGGTATAATCTCACCTCGTTGTAATAGCCCCTCACACGGGGCTGCCAAGAGAATAGCGAGGGCTTCCCGCCGGGCGGGAAGTTGGAAAAGAAAAAAGAAAAACAAGGAACCGATCGATGGCTCTGAAGAAGTACAAACCGAGGACGCCGACGCTGCGTTACAAGACGGTCACCGATTACTCCGGCCTCACGAAGAAGGAGCCGGAGAAATCGCTCATCGAACCGATCAAGAGGACCGGTGGACGCAACAATCAGGGGCGCATCACGATGCGCAGAATGGGCGGCGGCCACAAGCGCCGTTACCGCAGGATCGATTTCAAGCGCGACAAGCACGGTGTCCCCGCGAAGGTCGCCTCGATCGAGTACGATCCTAACCGATCGGCCTTCATCTCGCTCCTGCACTATGCGGACGGAGAGAAGCGCTATATCCTCGCGCCTCACGGGATCAAGGAAGGGGACACGGTGATATCGGGCCCCGATATCGATATCCATCCCGGGAACTCCCTGCCGCTCGAAAAGATCCCGACGGGTCTGTTCGTGCACAATATCGAGATGATCGCAGGCCGCGGCGGTCAGATGGTCCGCAGCGCCGGCGCATACGCGCAGCTCATGGCCAAGGAGGGCAATTACGTCTCCCTGCGGCTGCCCAGCGGCGAGATTCGCATGGTCCGCAGGGAGTGCTACGCAACCGTCGGCCAGGTGAGCAACATAGATCACGAGAACGTCACGATCGGAAAGGCAGGCAGGGCCCGCTGGCTCGGCAAGAGGCCGAAGGTCAGGGGCGTCGCCATGAACCCGGTCGATCATCCCCTCGGCGGCGGCGAGGGCCGCAGCAGCGGCGGCCGTCATCCCGTGACCCCGTGGGGCAAGCCGACCAAGGGATACAGGACGAGAGGCAAGAAACCCTCTGACAAGTACATCGTCCACAGGCGCAAGAAGAAGAGGTAATAGATGGCCAGATCACTGAAAAAGGGTCCCTATATCGATTACAAGCTTCTCCGCAAGATCGAGGGGATGAACGAGACCGGCGAGAGAAGGGTTGTGAAGACCTGGGCCAGGCGATCGACCATCTCTCCCGAGTTCGTCGGTCACACGCTGGCGGTCCACAGCGGAAACAAGTTCGTTCCGGTGTTCATCACCGAGAACATGGTCGGTCACAAGGTCGGCGAGTTCGTCGCGACCAGGACCTACCGGGGACATACGAGCAAGGTAAAGAGAAAGCAATAGCGGATAAACGGAGGTAGGCGGAGATGGAAGCACGCGCAAAAGCGCGGCACGTGAGAGTCTCAGCGAGGAAGGCGAGGATTGTCGTCGACCTCGTAAGGGGACTGTCGGTCGAGAAGGCTCTCGAGATACTGAAATTCTCGAGCAAGGCCGTTGCGCACCCGATAGAGAAGGTCGTCGTTTCGGCCATGCACAACCTGGCCGGACAGTTCGAGCATCCGGTAGAGCCCGCCGAGATGAATATCAAGGAGATATTCGTGAACGAGGGCAGGACGATGTACCGGATCAGGCCGAGAGCCCAGGGGCGCGCCTACCGTATCCGTAAGCGCAGCAGCAGTATCACGGTGGTCGTAGACTACCGCGGCGAGCTCGAGACCGGAAAATAAGAAAGAAACGAGGAGGATATCTTGGGTCAGAAGACACATCCCGTCGGATTGAGGCTTGGAATCAACCGGTCGTGGGACAGCAAATGGTTCACCTCGAAGCATACGGCCGAATGGCTGGAAGAGGATATCAAGCTGAGGCGCTATGTCAAGAAGCGCCTGGCGCGTGCGGGCGTGTCGAAGATCGAGGTGGAGCGCCGCGGCGACAAGGTCAAGATACATATTTATACGGCCAGACCCGGTATGGTCATCGGACGAAAGGGAGCCGAAGTGGATTTCCTCAGTGAGGAGTTGGCCCACCTCACCAACAGGGAAATCAATATCGACATCAAGGAAGTGAAGAAGCCCGAGCTCAACGCGCAGCTAGTGGCCGAGCATATCGCCGGACAGCTCGAGCAGAGGGTGTCCTTCAGGCGGGCGATGAAGAAGGCGATCGGTTCGGCGATGAGGATGGGAGCGCTTGGAATCAAGGTCAAGTGTTCGGGAAGGCTCGGCGGGGCGGAGATGTCGAGGTCGGAAGGTTACATGGACGGGCGAGTTCCCCTGCACACCCTCCGCGCCGACATCGATTATGCCAGGGCGACGGCCTTTACGACATACGGCACGGTCGGCGTGAAGATCTGGATCTACCTCGGAGAGGTGTTCCCCAAGGATTTCAGGCGCCAGCTCAGTGAGTCCGTGATGGACGACTCGAAGGACCGTCGCTGAACGAGAGAGGTTGATTGAGCCATGTTGATGCCGAAACGTACAAAATTCCGCAAGATGCAGAGAGGCCGGATGCGGGGTGCGGCCTACCGCGGCTCGAAGATCAGCTTCGGCGAGTTCGGGCTGCAGGCCGAGGCTCCCGCATGGATTACCAACAGGCAGATCGAGGCTGCACGAGTCGCCATCATGCGTCATATCAAAAGACAGGGTAAGCTGTGGATCCGCGTTTTCCCCGACAAGCCCGTAACCGTCAAGCCGGCGGAGACGCGTATGGGCAAGGGCAAGGGCGCTCCCGAATACTGGGTTGCGGTTGTAAAGCCCGGCCGTATCATGTTCGAGCTCGCGGGTGTGGAGCAGAAGGAAGCAAAAAGAGCGATGGAGCTCGCCGCCGCGAAACTTCCGATCAAGGTAAAGTTCGTTCGCCGCGTCGCGACGGGAAAGGTGGCCGGCTAGACAACCGGATGGTTTAAGAGATGAAAGCTGTTGAACTCAAGGAACTGACACTGGATGAACTGATCAACCGCGAAGAGGATCTGACCGAGGAGCTGGCCCGACTGCGGATACAGCTCTCGATCAAGCGCCTGGACAATCCCCTTCAGGTGAGGGTCGTAAGACGTGACCTCGCCAGGGTGAAGACCATAATCACGGAGAAGGCGGCGGCAGCGGACAGCGCACAGGAAGGCTGATCGCCTCCCGGGACGCCCGGTAAAACGAGGAGTGGAGATGGAAGAAAGAAAGCCCAGAAAGGTTCTTGTCGGGCAGGTCGTGAGTGACAAGATGGACAGGACCGTAACGATATCCATCGAGCGGACTTACCAGCACCCGATGTACAAGAAGATCGTCAGGAAGACGTCGAAGATCTGGGCACACGACGCCGAGAACGAATGTCGGACCGGTGACAAGGTGAGGGTCATGTCGACGAGGCCGCTGAGCAAGCTGAAGCGCTGGCGCGTAGTCGAGATTCTCAAGAGGGCACAGTAGGAGACGACGATGATCAAGATGCAGACAAATCTGGTTGTCGCCGACAATTCGGGGGCCAAGAACATCAGGTGTATCAAGGTCCTCGGCGGCTCGCGAAGGCGCTACGCATCCTTGGGAGACATAATAAGCGCTTCCGTACGGGTTGCGGTGCCGGGCGGAGCCGTCAAGAAGGGACAGCTGGTAAAGTGCGTCATAGTGCGCACGAGGAAGGAAGTCAGGCGGAAAGACGGCAGTTATATAAGGTTCGACCAGAACGCTGCCGTAGTGATCAACGAGCAGAAAGAGCCGATCGGGACGAGGATCTTCGGCCCGGTGGCAAGGGAGCTGAGGGAGAAGAAATTCATGAAGATCGTCTCCCTGGCGCCGGAGGTTATCTGAATACCGGACGGAAACTCGATATGAAGATCAAAAAGAACGATACAGTAAGAGTGGTCGCGGGTAACGCGAAGGGAACCGAGGGAAAGATCCTCAAGGTCTTCCCCGAAAAGAACCGTGTCATCGTCGAAAAGGTCAATATGATCAAGCGGCACACGAAGCAGACGAGCCAGACCGACCAGGGCGGTATCGTCGAGAAGGAAGCGTCGATAAGCGCCTCCAACGTCGTTCTCATCTGCCCGAAGTGCGGCAAGCCGACGAGAACGATGCACTCGAGCCTGGCCGACGGCCGCAAGGTCCGGCGCTGCAAGAAGTGCAACGAGACCCTGAGCGACGAGGATTAACGTTAACCGATTCTAGACGGTGAGAGAGATGGCAGATAAGAAACCGAATGTCAGGCAGCTTTACGAAGAGAAGGCCGTTCCCGAGCTTATGAAGAAGTTCGGGTACAAGAATATCATGCAGGTGCCGTGTTTCGAGAAGATCGTAGTCAACATGGGCGTCGGAGAGGCGAACCAGGACGCCAAGGTCCTCGAGGCGGCAGTCAGGGAGATGACGGCGATCACGGGGCAGGCCCCGGTCGTGTCCAGGGCGCGCAAGTCGATCGCGGGCTTCAAGCTCCGCGAGGGAGTGCCCGTGGGCTGTTTCGTCACGCTCAGGGGAGAGCGCATGTGGGAGTTCTTCGACAGGCTCGTTAACGTGGCTATCCCGCGTATCAGGGATTTCCGCGGGCTCAGCCCGAAGAGTTTCGACGGACGGGGCAACTACTCGATCGGCGTCAGGGAGCAGATAATATTCCCTGAGATCGATTACGACAAGATCCTGAAGATCATGGGGATGGACATAACGATCGTAACAACTGCCGGTACTGACGAAGAGGCAAGGGAGCTGATAACGCTCCTCGGCATGCCTCTCCGCCGGAACTGATCCAAGGAGGCTTCGTGGCCAAGAAGTGTTTGATAGCGAAAGCTAAGAGGACGCCCAAGTTCAAGGTCCGCACGTACAACAGGTGCAGCCGGTGCGGGCGTGCCAGGGCGTACATCAGAAGATACGGAATCTGCCGCATATGCTTCAGGGAGCTGGCGCTCGAGGGCAAGATCCCCGGCGTCGTCAAGGCAAGCTGGTAGTGCCGTTGGTTTGAGACAAACGAGGTGAATGAAGAGATGATGACCGATCCCATTGCCGACATGTTGACCCGGATCAGAAACGCGTACAGGTCCAACAAGGACCATGCCGACATCCCGGCGTCGAAGATCAAGGCGCAGATCGCGCGGATATTGCTCGAGGGCGGATACATAAGCAACGTCAAGTTTATCGACGACGGTCTGCAGGGCTCGATCCGCGTGTACATCAAGTACAGCGAAGGTCGCAAATCGGCCATAGAGGGCATCCGGAGGATCAGCTTGCCCAGCCGCAGGGTGTATGTCACGAGGGACAGGCTTCCCAGGGTCATGGGTGGATTCGGCACCGCCATCATTTCGACATCGCAGGGTGTAATGACCGACAAGGAAGCCCGCAAGCACGGGGTGGGCGGCGAGGTGCTCTGCCACGTCTGGTAGCGCTGCGCATACGGAGGTTTAGAGAGTAATGTCACGAGTTGGTAAAAACCCGATACCGGTCTCGACCGGTATAGCGATCGATCTGAGGAACAACCATATCAAGGTCAAGGGACCGAAGGGCGAGCTTGAGAGGACGCTTCACCCCGACATGATCGTCGAGGTGTCGGCGGACGTCATCCTCGTGAAGAGGCCGACCGAGTCAAAGCAGCACAAGTCCCTTCACGGTCTGACCCGCACCCTCGTGGCCAACATGGTCGAGGGCGTTTCGACCGGTTTTACACGGAACCTCGAGATCGAGGGAGTGGAGTACAGGGCCGAGCTCAAGGGCAAGGCGCTCGTGATGGCCCTTGGTTACTCCCACCCGGTCCGCTACGAGCCCGCCGAGGGCGTCGAGATAGAGGTCCCCGATCCGAAGAAGATCACGGTGAAGGGTATAGACAAGCAGAAGGTCGGACAGGCCGCCGCCGAGATACGCGGCTTCAGGCCTCCCGAGCCTTACAAGGGCAAGGGTATTCGCTATGTCGGCGAACTGGTGAGACGCAAGGCCGGCAAGGCTGCAGTCGGGGCCGGCTTCTAGCCGGGCTACAACTGATGGACGGAGGCGGGGTCGTACGGCGAAGCGGCCCGCGCGCCCCGGCCGATGACAGGAGTTGGACGAAGAGATGAGCAAGGCGTACGATAAGAGACAAGCGAGACTGGGCAGGCGTACCAGGGTGCGCAAGAAGATCTGCGGCACCGGCGACAGGCCGCGCCTCTCGGTCTACAGGTCCCTCAATCATATCTACGCGCAGCTGGTCGACGACGATACGGGCAGGACGCTCGCGTCGGTGTCGAGCCTGCGCATGGAGATGCCGGCCGCGGAGCCCGTCGAGGCAGCCGGGGCGGGCGACGAGGGCGGCAGGGACAAGAGGGACAAGAGGGACAAGAAGGGTAAGAAGGACATAAAGCCCGAAGGGCTGAAGGTGCGCCGTTCGCGCGCGGTCGGCAAGGCGATTGCCGAGAAGGCCGCCGGTCTCGGAATAAAGACGGTCGTATTCGACAGAAGCGGCTTCCTCTATCACGGGAGGGTCGCGGCGCTGGCCGAAAGCGCCAGGAAGAACGGACTCGAATTCTAATCGATACAGTCCGCGATGAGGCGGGCTGAACGCGCACGGGGGTGCGATAGTTGAACAGAAGAGACAGAAGAGACTCCCGAAGGGACAACCGGCGGGACAGGCGCGATGACAGCGGTCCGGAGTATCTCGAGCAGACCGTAAACATCAACCGCGTGGCCAAGGTGGTCAAGGGCGGACGCCGCTTCAGCTTCAATGCCCTGGTTGCCGTAGGCGATGGCATGGGCAAGGTAGGCATCGGTCTCGGGAAGGCGAACGAGATCAGTGACGCCATCCGCAAGGCGAACGAAGCGGCCCGCAGGGACATGATTTCCATCCCGATGATCGGGGGGACAATTCCCTACAAGACGATCGGACGGTTCGGCGCGGCGCGGGTCCTCCTCAAGCCTGCGGCTCCGGGAACGGGTGTCATCGCTGGCGGAGGCGTCCGCAGCGTGCTCGAGGTGGCTGGAGTGAAGGACATCCTCACCAAGTCGCTCGGCTCGAACAACCCTCACAACATGGTGAAGGCCACTATGGTCGGCATCAGGAGCCTCAAGAGCGCGAAGGACGTCGCGAAGAGAAGAAACATATCAGTGAGGAAGCTTTTCGCCCTCGAGGACAAGCCGGCCGCCGCGAAAAAGACTGATGTCGAGGACAAGCCGGCCGCCGAGGCCGCGCCCGTCGTCGAAGAGAAGCCTGCCGGGGAAGCCGCGCAGCAGGGCGAATAACGAGGGGCTTCCGGTGACAGGACCGGCCCTGCGGACGGCATGGCCTTCCGCGGCAGGCCGGACAGCCGGATCTTCCCGTCGGGAGAAATGGACGAGGATTCAAGATGGCCAAGAAACTGAAGATTACACAGGTGCGCAGCATCATCGGTTCCCAGGAGAAGAGGCACAAGCGCGTGATGACTTCTCTGGGGTTCACGAAGAACTACGCCACGCTGTATAAGAACGACAGCCCGCAGATCAGAGGCATGCTTCACAAGGTGCGCCACCTGGTCGAGTGGGAAGAGATCGAGGAAAAGGACGTGCCCGCCGCCTCTAGCCCTTCGAAGGGCTATACGGTGGTAAAGGCCGCCGGCAGGAAGACAGCGAAGAAGACCGGCACAAAGGAGCCAGACGGAGATGAAACTTAACGAGATCAGCCCGGCAAAGGGAGCCGTCAAGAAGAGGAAGCGGGTCGGGTGCGGGCCCGGTTCAGGGCACGGCAAGACCGCTACGAGGGGCCACAAGGGGCAGAACTCGCGCAGCGGCGGAGGTGTCCCTCCCTGGTTCGAGGGCGGGCAGATGCCCTTGCAGAGGCGCCTGCCGAAGAGGGGATTCACCAATATCTTCAAGGTGAAGTATCAGGTGGTCAACCTCGATGACCTCGCGAGGTTCGAGAGCGGAACGAAGATAAACAGAGGCGTGCTCATCGAGGCCGGCCTCGTCAAGAAGGCTTCGGAGCCGGTAAAGGTACTCGGGCGCGGAGAGCTGAAAGTCGCCCTGGAGGTAGAGGTGGACCACATCAGCAGAAGCGCGGCGAAAGCGATCCGGGACGCGGGAGGCAGCGTATCCCTCATTTCCGGAAAGAACGTTCCCGTCCCTGAAGAGGAGAAGCGCCAGTAATGTTCAAGAAGTTTCAGAATATATTCAGTATTCCGGAGCTCAAGAAGCGCGTTCTCTTTACGATAGGCCTCCTTGTGGTCTACCGGATCGGCGGACACATCACGACACCGGGAATCAACCCTCTCGCACTGAGCCATTTTTTCGAGAGCCAGCGCGGGACGATATTCCAGCTGTACGACCTGTTCGCCGGCGGTAACCTCAGCAGGGCGACGATCTTCGCGCTCGGCATCATGCCCTACATCAGCGCGTCGATTATCATGCAGCTTCTCCAAGCGGTCATCCCGTATTTCGAGAAGCTTACGAAGGAAGGCGAGGAGGGACGCAAGAAGATCACCCAGTACACGAGGTACGGGACGGTCGCTCTCTCGCTGGTGCAGTCGGTCGGCATCACGGTGTTCCTCATGAACATGCAGCCGGGCGGCATCCGGGTCGTCACGATGAATCCGATGGCGTTCAGGCTGCTCACCATGATCACGATGACGGCGGGAACGATCTTCGTGATGTGGCTCGGCGAGAAGATATCCGAGCGGGGTATCGGAAACGGGATCTCGCTGATCATCATGATCGGCATCGTCGCTCAGTATCCGACCCATTTTCTCAGCTCCTGGAGGGCGCTGAAGCTCGGGCAGATCACGCCGCTGAGAATGCTGATCTTCCTCGTGATCCTCGTGGGCGTGACGGCCAGCGTGATCCTGATAACGCAGGGCCAGAGGAGGATACCGGTCCAGTACGCCAAGAGGATCGTCGGACGCAAGGTCTACGGCGGGCGCTCCCAGTATATCCCGCTGAGGGTCAACACGGCGGGCGTCATCCCCATCATCTTCGCCCAGTCGATCATGGTCTTCCCGACGACGATAGCATCTTTCTTCAAGATGGAATTCATGGACACGTTCCAGCTCTACATGTCGCCGGGCACATGGCTGTACATGAGCATATATGCGCTGATAATCATCTTCTTCACGTACTTCTACACGGCGATCGTCCTCAACCCGGTCGACCTCGCCGACAACATGAAGAAGTACGGTGGATTCATCCCCGGCATAAGGCCGGGAAGGAAGACGAGCGACTACATCGACAGGATCCTCTCGAGGGTCACGCTCCCCGGGGCGCTGTTCCTCGCGTTCATCGCGATCCTGCCCGACATCCTCTACAGGAGGGCGGGTCTTCCGTTCTATTTCGGCGGAACTGGTCTGCTGATCGTCGTCGGTGTGATGCTCGATACGCTTCAGCAGATAGAGACGCATCTTCTTATGAGGCACTACGACGGATTCATGAAGAAGGGCCGCCTGCGCGGAAGGCGCTAGAAAGCCCCCGTAGAAAGAGTGAATGTAATGGCCGCAAGGCATGTAATAATCAACGGCCCTCCCGGATCGGGCAAAGGCACGCAGGCGATGCGGGTCGCCGACCGGCTCGATCTCAAGCATCTCTCGACGGGAGACCTGCTGAGGGAAGCCGTCGCCGCCGGCACAGAGCTGGGGAAAAAGGCCGAGGAGTACATGAAGGCGGGGCTGCTCGTTCCGGACGAGATCATGCTCGGCCTCATCAGGGAGCAGTTCGAGGCTCTCGAGGGCCTCGGCTGGATCCTCGACGGGTTTCCCAGAACGCTTCCGCAGGCCGAGGCGCTGGCGGAACTGCTGGAGAAGAAGTGTCTGACCATAGATATGGTCCTTCTCATCGACGTCGATAACGAGGAGATCATTGGCCGGCTCACGAGCCGCCGTGTATGCAGTGACTGCAAGGAGGTCTACAACCTGTCGATGCTTCCTGACGGCGACGAGAGCACATGCGGGAAATGCGGCGGCAAGCTCGTCACCAGGCCGGATGACAGGGAAGAGACGGTGAGAAGACGTCTGAAGGTCTACGAGGAGCAGACGACGCCCGTACTGGAGTTCTACCGCAAGTTGGCCGGCGTCACCGAGGTCGACGGGACCGGTGACATCGATGCAATTACCGCGGAGATAATCCGCGTGATGAGATGATAAATATAAAGACCGAGCCGGAACTCGAGTTGATGAGAAAAAGTGGCGAAGTGCTCAAGGAGACCTTTTCCGTCCTTGAGGAGATGATCCGGCCCGGCGTGACGACCGCGGAGCTCGACGCGGCTGCAGAGGATTTCATGAGGTCGCGGGACGGTATCCCCGCTTTCAAGGGATATCAGGGATACCCGGCGACGATATGCGCCTCGATCAACGAGCAGGTTGTTCACGGCATTCCCGGTCCGCGCTCCCTCGAAGAGGGAGACATCGTAGGAATAGACATGGGAGTCGTCCTCGAGGAGTTCTATTCCGACGCGACGAGGACGTATCCCGTCGGAGAGATATCGGAAGACACGGCCTGCCTGATCAGGGTCACGAGCGAGTCCCTCGATCGCGGCATCGAACAGGTGAGAGCGGGCAATCACCTCTCCGACATCTCGCATGCGATACAGAAGCATGCGGAGAGCCATGGATACTCGATTGTCCGGGCGCTCGTCGGGCACGGGATAGGGCGGAGGATGCACGAGGAGCCGCAGATCCCAAACTTCGGCCCCCCCGGAAAGGGGCCGGAGCTCCAGGCGGGGATGGTGCTTGCGATCGAGCCGATGGTGAACGTCGGGACGCACGACGTACTGACGCTCGAAGACAAATGGACCTTTGTTACGGTTGACGGGAAGCTGTCCTGTCACTTCGAAGATACGGTGGCGGTCACCGATAACGGTCCCCGGATCATGACCCGGTGACCTTCGTCCACGCAGACCGCGGCAGGCAGTAAAACGGAAAGGCTGTATGGCCAAACAGAAGGGCATACCGGTAGAGGGAAAGGTCGTCGAGGCGCTGCCCAACGCGATGTTCCGGGTCGAGCTCGAGAACAAGCACATCGTGCTCGCCCACGTTTCCGGGAAGATGAGGATGCATTTCATCAGGATTCTTCCGGGTGACAGGGTCGCGCTGGAGCTGAGTCCATACGATCTGGGCAGGGGAAGGATCACCTACCGGTATAAATGAGCCCGGATGTCGGGACGGCCGGTAGAACCATTCCCCGACCGCGGCGCGGCACACGCCGTGCATGAGGACCGGAAAGGATAGTACAGAGATGAAGGTCAGAAGTTCAGTAAAGAAGATGTGCCCCAGTTGCAAGATCGTTAAGCGCAAGGGGGTTCTGCGCGTTATTTGCAAGAACCCGAAGCACAAGCAGCGACAGGGATAGGGGCTGCAGAGGTAACAGGGAATACGAAAGGAGACAACCTGTGGCGCGAATAGTCGGAGTCGATATACCCGACAGCAAGCATATCGAGATCGCGTTGACCTATATCTTCGGTATAGGCCGCACGAGTGCCCACCAGATCCTCGAGAAGGCCAGGATACCTTTGATGACAAAGACGAAGGAACTGACCGATGAGCAGACTGCGAAGATCAGGGAGATCATCGAGCGCGATTACACTATCGAGGGTTCACTCAGGACCGAGAGAACGATGAATATCAAGCGGCTGATGGATATCGGCTGCTACCGCGGTCTCAGGCACAGGCACGGGCTGCCCTGTCACGGTCAGCGGACGCATACGAACGCCCGCACCCGCAAGGGCCCCCGCAATCGTCCGGGTTCCAAGAGGAAAAAATAGGGCTGAAACGCATATTCGGGCTGCGCCCGAACCTTGACGGATTTATTAGGGAGGTTTCAATTGGCCCGTCCGCAGAAGACGAAAAAGAAAAAGCAGAAGAAAGTGGACGCGTATGGCATCGTCCATGTGAAGTCCACGTTCAACAACACTATCATAACGATAACGGACCGTGAAGGCGCCGTGGTCTCGTGGTGCAGCCCCGGAAAGATCGGCTACAAGGGCTCCAGGAAGAGCACGCCCTTCGCCGCGCAGCAGGCGGCCCAGACTGTGGCGCGCGATGTCCTCGCGATGGGGATGAAGAAGGTCGAGGCCTGGATCAAGGGCCCCGGTCCCGGCAGGGAAGCGGCGATACGATCGCTGCGCGCCGCAGGTCTTGAGGTATCGGGGATCAAGGACTGTACGCCCATCCCTCATAACGGTGTGAGGCAGAAGAAACGCAGGAGAATCTAACTTTTCAGAGGATAATAATGAGGATGATCGGCTCGATCAGGCCGGGGAGGTAACCGTAAATGGCGAGATACACGGGTCCCGCATGCAAACTCTGCAGGAGAGAGGGGACCAAGCTGTTCCTCAAGGGGGACCGTTGCTATTCCGACCGCTGCGCAATCGAGAAGAGGAACTATCCTCCCGGTGAGCACGGCCGCGCGAGATTCAGCAGGAGGAGCAACTACAGGATCCAGCTGAGGGAGAAGCAGAAGCTGCGGCGCATGTATCAGTTGCTTGAGCGCCAGTTTCGCAACTATTTCAAGGAAGCCGAGAAGCGCAAGGGTGTCACGGGCGAGAACCTGCTCAAGCTTCTCGAGCAGAGACTGGACAACATGGTCTACAGGATGGGCTTTGCGCCCTCCCGTGCGACCGCGCGCCAGTTGATTCTGCACAATCATTTCGAGGTAAACGGCAAGAGGGTCAACATCCCATCTTACCAGCTTAGTGTGGGCGACCGTGTCGCCCCGAGGGAGAAGAGCAAGAACCTTCTCGTCATCGAGGAAACGCTGAAGGGATATGGAAGCCGCGGAACGGTTCCCTATATCTCCGTCGATGTCGGCAAGAAGGAAGGGGCCTACGTCGAGGAACCGACAAGAGATATAATCCCGGTCCCCGTCGAGGAAAACCTGATCGTGGAGCTTTACTCCAAGTAATCTGGCAACGGCGGCCGGCCTGCCGCACAAGGAGGATTGCTTAGATGAAATGGCGCAATCTTTTGATGCCCAAAGAAATCGTGATGGACGAGGCTTCGTCCGGCCCGAAATTTGCCAGCTTCAAGGTGGAGCCGCTTGAGCGCGGTTTCGGCAATACGATCGGGAACACCCTTCGCAGGACACTCCTGTCCTCGATACAGGGCGCCGCCGTGACGGCGGTCAAGATCGAGAGGGTACAGCATGAATTCAGCACGATCAAAGGCGTCAAGGAAGACGTGACCGATATCGTGCTTAACCTCAAGCAGCTCATTCCCGTCATGCACTGCGACGATCCGAGGTTTCTCACAATCGAGACGCACAAGAAGGGTGAGATCACCGGGGCAGACATCAAAGAGGACGCGGAGATCGAGATCCTCAACAAGGACCTGCTGATCTGTACGTGCACCGAGAAGGTCAAGCTGAAGATAAAGATACTCATCGGCCACGGGAGGGGATACGTTCTCGCCGAGAACCACGTTCTCGAGGATTACGCGATCGGTATCATCCCGATCGATTCGAATTTCAGCCCCGTGACCAAGGTCAATTATACGGTGAAGAATACGCGAGTCGGTCAGAGGACCGATTACGATTCGCTCGTGCTGGATGTCACGACGAACGGAAGCGTCACTCCTGAGGATGCGCTCGGGTATGCGTCGAAGATCCTCAAGGATCACATGCTTCTGTTCATCCATTTCGAGGAGGAACCGGTCGAAGAGATCGAAGAGGTGGTCGACGAGGAATCCGAGAAGATGAGGGAGTTGCTCGAAAGAAGCGTAGAGGAGCTCGAGCTTTCCGTCAGGTCTTCGAACTGTCTCAAGGCTGCGAATCTCAAGACTCTTGGAGAGCTCATCACGAAGTCGGAGAGCGATATGCTCAAGTACCGCAACTTCGGCCGCAAGAGCCTCAAGGAGATAGCGGACATTCTCGACGGCATGGGACTTCACCTCGGGATGGACATCGAAGCCGACGTCTTGGATAAAAAGGACGAAGAGGAGAAGTAGCAATGCGTCACAACAATGACCACAGGAAGCTCAGCAGGACGGCCGCGCACCGCAAGGCGATGCTGGGCAACATGGTCACCTCTCTCTTCGAGAGGGAGAGGATCACGACTACGACCGTGAAGGCCAAGGAGGCGAGGCGCGTAGCTGAGAGGATGATCACCTTCGCCAGGAAGGGCGATCTGGCCGCGAGGCGGCACGTCGCCAGGACGGTGAAGGACCCCGCCGTCCTCAGAAAGCTGTTCGACGATATCGCGCCGAGGTATGCCGAGAGGCCGGGCGGTTATACGCGTGTCCTGAAGACCGGTATCCGCAAGGGTGACGCGGCGCAGACCGCTATCCTCGAGCTTGTCGGCAAGGACGACAAGCCCCGCGGAAAGAAGAAGAGTTCGAGAAAGACATTCCACAAGGTCGATATACCCGAGAGCCCCGTAATCGCCGCGAAGAGGGCGGCGGAACAGGCAGCAAAGAAGGACGAGGAAGAGGCGAAGGCCGCTGAGGAAGCTGCGAAGAAGGCCGAGGAAGAGGTCGCCGCGGCGGAGGCCGGGGCCGGAGAGGCGCCCGCCGAAGAGAAGAAGGAATAGATTCAGCGAACACACCTGCCGTATGGATCTGGTGAAAGCCGCCCGGCAACGGGCGGCTTTCTTTTTGGATAAAACCTCCGGGAAATGCTATCTTTTCAACCTGACAGTCATTTCGTAGTCCTGATCCGGTCCTGACCGCATATGGGGGTCGCGCCAACGTGGTTATCACCGACGTAATCCTGCCGATTATCTTTATTGTCCTCCTGGGATTTTTTCTCAGAAGGTTCGGGGGGAAGTACGAGCACGCTTTCTCGAAGACGCAGCTTTATATCCTCGGTCCGGCCCTGCTCTTCTCCGTTATGGCCCGCAGCGAGACCGGTAACGGACTTATCCTCGAGATCCTCTTATACGTGGTCATCCTCTCCGCGGGTCTGCTTCTGCTGACCCAGGGGATCGGGAGGATGGCCGGAGGCGACAGGGAAGAGCGCAACGCGATGTCGCTCGCCGGTGTCTTCACGAACAGCGGATTCTACGGTATCCCCGTATGCATGCTCGCCTTCGGGGAGGAGGGGCTCAAGTGGGCGGCCCTCTACGTAGTCGCTTCGGCGACCGTCCAGTCGACCCTCGGGATCTTCCTGGCAAGTTCCGGGAAGCAGAAGGCGACGGTCGCGCTGGCAACGGTATTCAAGGTACCCCTTATATGGGCGCTTATCGCGGGAAGGATGCTGGCCGACCTGAACCTTCTGCCGCCCGAGCCTTTCATGGAGATGATAGACCTGCTCGGCCGCTCGGCGATACCGCTCGGCCTGCTCCTCCTGGGAATGCAGCTGGAGAGGATAATCACCGGGGATAACAGCGACGACGAGGCTGAAGAGGAGGAGCGCGACGGCTCGCGCCGAATCGTGGCCCTGGGGATTACGAGCGGAGTGATAAAGATCTTCGGCGGTCTGGGCATCGCCATGGTCGTCCTGAGATTCTTTGATCTCGACCCGGTGCTGAGGAATGTGATGCTCGTCCAGTCGGCGATGCCGACGGCGGTCAATGCAGTAGTATACGCTACCGAGTTCGACTGCAGGCCGAGACTTGTAGCTATAGGAATTCTCTTGTCCACACTGATCAGCGTGGGGAGTATCACGCTGATCCTGAGTTTCCTCGTCTGACGGAAACTGCGAAGATGAACAGAATGTTGATTTTTACACCCGTAAGCGCCGATGCAGCGGCGCGTTTCCTTGCAGAGTGCTCGAGGCTCGCCTCCGGTGGGAGCGACATCTCGGCAATAATCTCTGCGGCCGTAACTGAAGACGACCGTGGAGGCCGAGAAACGGTCCGGGACGAGAAGGATCTGGAGAAAAATGCACCCGACGGGGTCGATGTCTTAATCTCGTTCGAGAACATCTCCGGCATCGTGGAGATATCCCCGTCCGACATGCTGATCAGGGCGAAGGGCGGGACTCCGGTATCAGAAATAGCTGTAGCCGCGGAAAAGGCCGGGCTGTGGTTTCCCCATTACGACAGATCGATCGGTAAGGAGATGAAGATCGCGGCCCTGCTGATGGAGGCGCCGGTCCTGCCGGTCTCGGACACATACGGCTCCCTGCGTGAGTATATCCTCTCCCTCGAGCTCGTCACGGGAGCGGGGGAGAAGGTCCATTTCGGCTCGAGGGCGGTAAAGGACGTGACGGGGTACGAGGTGATAGGGTGCCTGCTCGGCGGCGGCGGAAGGTACGGGATGATAACCGAAGCGACCCTGAGGATGATCCCGAAGCCGGCCGGCAGAGAGAATGATCCCGGCATCGCAATCGAAAACGAAGAACCGGACGAAGGACCGCTCGAGCGCATAACGGCGAGGGTACAGAAGGTGTTCGATCCTGCGGGGATCCTGAGATGGTAAGCGAAGAGCGCAAAAGAAATGTGGCTGACGATTTCCTGCTCTGCAACAGGTGCGGCGCGTGCAAGGCCGTCTGTCCTGTGGCGGGCGCACTCGGTGATGAATGGGCCTCCGCGCGCGGAAAGGTCGAGCTCGCCGAGGCGTTCTTCCGCGGCGAACGGCTGAGCGACGAAGACCTCCGGAAGACGTTCGACCTCTGCCTTCACTGCATGGCATGTGAGGACAACTGTCCCTCGGGGATGAGGGCCGATGAAGTCATCCTCGCCGCGAAGGCGGAGATGGCCCGAAGGGGCATGATCCCGCGCATGAAGCGGATCGCACTGAGGATGCTCGAAGGGATGGACAACGATCTCTTCCGCATGATGAGAATGCTGGGATTGTCGAGAAAGGGTCCCCCGCACGGGACGGGGGGGAAGAGCCCGCTCAGTATTTTCTATCCTCTGCTCGGCTGGCCGCGCCAGAGGTTCTTCCCGCTCCCGAAGGACAAGCCTTTCCTTCGGAAGGGATCGGAATTCTATCCCGCCTCGTTCTTCGACAGGATATTACTCGATCCCGCCAGATTCACCGGCGAGACGATCGGCGACGCCGGTTTCGATCGGGCGACCGCGTCCGCCCTCATCGATATGGTCCTCAAGACGAGGATGAAAAACCGCGCGGAACGCAGGCGTGCTTATTTCTTTGTCGGCCACACGGTAAATCATTTCTTTCCCGAGGAGGCAGAGGCGATCGTCCTCGTCCTGAACATCCTCGGGATCGATGTTCAAGCGCCTTTCGACCAGGTCTGCTGCGGGGCGCCGGCGTTCTACGCGGGTGATATCGAGGCTGCGAGAAGAGCGGCGGCACTGGCCGTCGAACGGATATCGCGAGAGGAGTTCGACTGGATCGTGACCTCATGCTCGTCTGGCGGGAGGATGCTGAAACACGAGTTTCCGCGCCTCTTTGACCTGAACGAGGACGGATTTTTCGAAATAGCGTGGGATCCGGTTACGGAGGTCTTCACGAGGAAGGGTGAGGGGAGCTCGGCGCGGGAGGAGTACCTCGAGACGGGAGAGCTGTACAGAAAAAATATCGAAGGCCGGATCTTCGATATTAACGAGCTCATCGTCGATCTGTTCGGCATGGAGAAAGCGGTCCGGGGATTCGACAACATGATCATGAATATGGACGGGGAACAGGAGAAAGCCGCAGCGCAGGGAAGCGATGATAAGCCCATCGATCCGAGGCCGACCGTCACATATCACCATCCCTGCCACCTGAACCGCGGCCAGAAGATCGACTGGCAGCCCGAGATAATACTGGAGAGCCTCCCCGGCTGGAAGTATATCAGGATGAAGGACGCCGACGTCTGCTGCGGCGGCGGAGGCATGTTCACCTTCACTCACCCGGATGAATCAGAGGCGATCGCGAAGCGGAAGATGGACGCCGTCGAGAATGCGGAACCGGGTGTGGTGGCGACGGCGTGCCCCCTGTGTAGGATCCAGTTCATGGACATGATGAAACGCAGGTTCGTGACTGAAGCGAAGAAAAAGGACCTGCCTCCCCGCGAGATCCCCGTCGTGTCGCCGGTCGAGCTTCTGGCCGGAGATTTGCTTAAGTTACTCAGGTAAAACAGGGCTAATCAGCGTTTGTAAAAGAGATTGCTGCCGCTTCCCGACGCTTTTTTGGCCTATTGACAACTACGGTGCCGGATACTATTATTATTACCCGGCGGCGCCAGCGGCGGCTCCGTAAGAATTTAAGATTAAAGTGCTCCTCAGTAGCTCAATTGGTAGAGCATTCGGCTGTTAACCGAAGGGTTGTAGGTTCAAGTCCTACCTGAGGAGCCAATTATTATTTATGGCCTCTTCGGGGGCTTTTTCTCTTCTCAACTTCTCTTCCTGGACAACTCCATCCGCAATCATATCAAACGCTTTTCTCAATTCCATGTATACCTTACCACCCTTGAGGACCGAGTTCGAATGTATCAAATCCAGTATTTTCCTCTTTTCCCACGAATCTTGCGTAACGTATATAGAGTATGCCTTTTGTGCGAGTTCTAATATGCGAACGCCATTTTCCAGATAATCCTCCCCTGCATTCCTGTGTTCCTCGATCCTCTCATTGATTCTTTCCTGCCTACTGACATATTCCTGATACTTACTCTTCCAGAAGTTAACAGGGATCAAGCCGCTTAGCTTATCCTCGTAGAGTTGATCTATCTTCCTTCCTAGCCCCTGATATTCCTTTTCAAGTTTTCCAACCTCTTCGGCCTTGAATCTCTTTTTGTCCTCATGGCTTTCCTTCAATGCCTGGATGATCCACTCAAGACGCTCCTCGCTGATTCTGAGCCTCTTTAATGGCTCTCCTAACATTTCAGCTAGCTTTTCTTCTCTTACGGCCTTCTCGGTGCATTTTGGCCCCGTCCTCGTACAATGGTAGTAGATGTATTTACCCTTCTGGATCTCTGCCGTTATTGGACGACCACACGATCCGCATTTCAGCAGCCCCCTAAAGGCGAATTTGTGATTCCTCTTCCTGGGCTTGCTCCTGTCGTTGAGTATGCCCTGGACCTTCTCGAACACATCCCGGCTTACTATCGGGTTATGCTTGCCCTTGTAGTAAACTCCGTCCCATTTGAAGTCACCTATATATATTGGATTGGTTAGCATCTTGTAGATATTCGATTTGGAGACTAGGTTTCCCTTCCTGGTCCTCAAGCCTCTTTCCCAGACAAACTTCTCTCCCTCTCTCAGATTCATCTTGCCCCTGACGTATTCCTCGAAAAGATTCCTGATTATCGGAGCTCGCTGGAAATCAACGTCTATCCCTTTTGTCTCCCTGTTATTGATGTATCCGAGAGGGGCAAAGGAAGGCCATAAACCTAGTTCTGCCTTAGCCCTCATCCCCTTGCTGGTCTCTTCCGACAGGTTGTCTATATAGTTCTTGGCTAGTACGATTTTTATGTCGTGGATGAATTTGTCGTGTGACCTGGACTCCGGGCCTATAATCGTTCCCTCTTTGACCAGATGTATATTTCTCTCCAGGTCGTGGATCGTAACAAGGTCCCTGAAATTTCTATACAGACGATACGTCTTTTCCACCAGGATGTGCTGTACACTTGGATTTGCCTTCAGATATTTGATCATCTGCTTGAACTGAGTACGCCCAGCCTTCTTTGCTGTTTCCGCTTCCTCGTACTCTTTGCTAATCGTCAAGCCTTTGGACTTTGCGTAAGTACTCAACAGCTTCTTCTGAGCCTGAAGAGAGTAACCGTGTTCTTTCTGTTCCTTGCTGGAAACCCTGACGTAACTTGCTGCTTTATCCATTGCCGGGACTACCCTTCCTTGAGGTTTTCCTTTACCTTCTCAATTTGCCGAAGAATCGCCATCTCCTGAAGATTCAGATCAGGATCTTCTCCGAAAAACGGCTGTTTTCCCCTGATATCTGCCAAGAGGACCTTCAGAGCATTAAAGTAATCCACCGCATTAATCAAGTCTCTTGTGTCACCATGAATTTTCAACTCTCCTAACAGCCTGTAAAACCGTGTGATTCCCTGTTTGCCTCTGACAAAGAGCTGAACCCCACACTCATTGCATTTGCAGTAAGGCTTGCCAGTCTTTGCGTACTCAACCAGGAGCACTCTCTTACATACGGGACACGGAAAATACAGCTTGTGATTCATTTCATTCCTCCAACGTAACGTTACGTTATGCTCTCTGGCTCCTAATTCAGGATTTCACTGCCAGTGGCGAAAAACCTGATCGAGCCGTCATCATCAAATTCCTCGTCAAGGATATCGAGCCCTGCACCCTTGTAGTAAAACTCGATGCTTCTGCTGGCGACTGACCATC
>JAUWCL010000032.1 GCA_030609325.1 Candidatus Krumholzibacteriota bacterium | reverse complement strand
TTATTATTCGATCAGTGCACATTCATTCTTGTATTTAGGTGATCATTATAAAAGTGAATTCGAAGAGCAGATAAATAAGCTCGAAGCCTTAGCTAAACATAACCGGAATAAACACAGTATGGGCCATAAGGAATTAATCAGTGGTGAATATCAATATTACAGCATGAATTTCAATGAGTCGGCGAAGCACTACTTGAAGGCTCTGGATATATTTCAGGAAGTCAATTCTAAGGACGACACGCTCGATGCTCTGCTGAAGCTGTCCCTGGCACATCGATTCATGAATGATCATGAGAATGCTCGAAAATACGCGAAGCGGGCGGCGAAGATAATCAGGGAGATGAATTGCGGGTACCTGAAGCCGCTGTACAGTTACGTTATCGCACTTTCCGAGTGTCACGATGATCCTGGAACCCTGGCCCCGCTGCTCGAGGCGATCGACACCTGCCGGGCATACGGGACCAGGGAGTTGACTTGGCAGATCCAATTCCAGCTCGCGCGGCATTACAAAGAAGTCGGTGATATATCAAACTCGGTCAAGTACTGCAGGGAATCGATCAATACCCTCAAGGAGATTACAGAGGCGTTCGACGATTCGGACCAGATATATTCCTACCTCCGGGTGCCGCTGAGGCAACAGGTCTTCGACTTCGTTAAAAACCTTAAATCCTAGTCCCGATCGGCATATTTCCTGATCCTCAGAAACGGTGCTATGAAAGAAGTTATGAGGATCACTCCGCCCGCGGACAATTTATTGTCCACAAACAGGCTGGTCACGATTCCGATCAACAGGACCATTATCGACCATCGATACCCCTTGATCCTCCTGATGATCCCCACAGACGTGAAATCGCTGAACAGGAAAAGCGACAGGGCCAGCAGAGGCATCAGGACAAGGTACATCCTCTCACCCGGCATGTCGCCGGAGCTGAGCAGATCGACCGTCACGATCAGGAGAAAACAGAACAGGTAGCAATAGACGAATCGTTTCGACGTTTTCACTATTCACCACCCAAGGTAGACAGTGAATGCGCAGGAGATCAGCGCAACGACCATAGTACCGGCACAGCATTTGGCCGTGCAGGCGCCCCATCCAGGTCCGGTCATCCAGCATATCGTAGCGCATCCAGAGCAGCCGGAGACGAACCTGTTCGTGACGCACTGCCAGTAGCGCTTGCTGCTCTCGCTCCGCTCGAGAAGATCGAGTTTGAGATCGGGGCCTGCGTCCTCATCAAGCAGGGAAAGACCGGCCCTCTCGTCGATCGGATGAGGAATCTGGTAATCCTCGTATTCAAAGTACTCGGCGGCCGTAACCGCGTATCCGTCCTCGCCGCGGAAGTACTTGATCATAGCGATCCTGGACTCGTCACCCGGTACGGAGCACGGAATAAGAGTCATGTGTCCGATCTTTCCTGTTGCCGGGTCGACAGCCTTGAAGTGGGCCGCATCGTCGAACCAGACGTGATAGCCCCTCTCCTCGAGAAGTTTGCAGAAGATCGAGTGAAAGGGAGTGTTCCTGAAAGAAGCGACTTCGTCTTCGGTTCGCGTCTCATCGTAGGAGACCTCCAACCTGTCCTCGAGTGGCGTCTCAGTATCAGCGGGTTCGGACGGATTGAGAGATCTCTCGCACGAAACGGCGAAGACCAGGATGATTGACAGCAGCAGGAAGAGAAAACCTTTCGATTTCATGTTAACCTCCAGAAAAAAGGTGAATCGTCCCCCCGCACGGCTATCAATGATCCACCGGAATCGCCTCCTTCTGTCGCGCAACGGAAAAAAGAAAAAATAAGAACCACCCAATCTACGGTATGGTTGCGCGATGGGGGGACTCAGAGCGGCACCGTAGAAAATGGATGGTTCTTATTTGAAACACCTTACCTATTGGTCCGGCCTTTCAGAAAGCGTCACTGTGACGCGGTTTGATACACATACCAATATCACTAATCGTGCCATGCGAGCCGGGCACCGATCCTCTTACGTTTTCTGCCGACCGTGTCCTTGTAACAGCTGGATTAGATTCATGATACGGGTGAGGGCGGTGCGGCCATCGACCGTCGGGTCATGTGTCCGGTCTTCATACTGATTGTTCATGCTGTTTCCGGCAGACGGACATAAACAGGGACAAGATGTTGTAATCGGGATGGTTGCCTGAAAGGACAAGATTGTTCACGGTATGAACAGTATGAACATATCGGGAAAGCGGGAATGTGGATGATTTAAAACGGGCCGGAGCGGGAAGTCTGTCATATAGTGCGCCGGTAGTATCTGTACAGACCCGTATTCTTCAGTTCCTTGTACAGCTTGCCTCTAGAGATCCCGAGCCATCGTGCGGCGGCGCTCTTGTTGCCCCTGCAGATGTTCATGGCGTTTTCGAGCCTGCGGCGGCTGCATCCGCCGGTCTGACGGGGATCCCAGTCTGACTGTACCGCAGAGTCCCCTCTCATACTCTCGGGCAGCATTTCAATCGTTATCGGGGAATCGTTGGCGAAGTGGCTCAACCTGTCGACCATCGAGATCAGCTCCCTGACATTGCCGGGCCAGTGATATTTCTGGAAGAGGGACACGACGTTCCGGTCGACCTGTACGGTCCTGCTGTGAGCACCGCCGGTAGCGTTTTCACAGAGCCGCCAGCTTATCAGCGGAATAATATCCTCCCGGCGGTCCCGCAATGGCGGGATGTGGATCCTCTCCGAGTTGATCCTGAAGAAGAAGTCCTCCCTCAGCGAGGAATCATCGAGCTTGCTCCCGAGGTCCTGGTTCGTGGCCGAGATGAGCTTTATATCGACCTCGTGCTCACCGTTCTCGCCGAGCCTCCTGATCATCCCCTCCTGCAGCACTCTGAGCAGCTTGGCCTGGTGCAGCGTCGAAAGCTCTCCTACCTCGTCGAGGAACAGCGTTCCTCCGCTGGCCCCCTCGAAGAAACCCCGCCTGTCGATCACGGCCCCGGTAAACGATCCTTTCCTGTGACCGAAAAATTCGCTCTCGAAGAGATGGTCCGGTATCGCGGCGCAATTGACCGCAACGAATGGGCCTGAAGCTCTCTCGCTCGAACTGTGAATCAACCTCGCGACAAGCTCTTTACCCGTGCCGGTCTCACCGGTCAAGAGAACGGAACCTTTGTATGAAGCGGCGAACTGGATCCTGTCCCATACATCCTGCATTGCCGGCGACACTGCGACCAGACCGTCGCATATCTTGTAATCGTTCGTGAAACTCAATTCGAACCACTCTGATTCCGAGACAGAACAGTCATCGGGCCGGGCTGAGATCATGCCGCCATGTTCTTCCCTGCCGAGCAGACGGTCGACGCGATCGATCAGGTGTTTCGCGTTCATCCCGGTGAAGAGATGGCGGGCTTCCCAGAGCAGGCTCCAGGACTCTGCCGCCTGTTCGCTTCCCGGGATACCCGCGGGATGATCGGCGTCTGCTGATAACATCAGCGTCTCGGCGTAGATAAGGCAGGTCCTCGCCAGTTCGTACGTGCTTCCCGATTCCCTGATCAGGTTTTTCGAGCGCTCGAACAAGACCTTCGAGACATCGAGATTGCCGCGGCCCGCCTCCGCCCTGCCCATCGCCCTGAAGACGAGTCCAAGTTCCATTGACGCGTCCTGACCGCTCGAAATACTCTCGGCCTCTTCGAGGCGATCCAGAGCTTTGTGGATGTTGCCTTCCGCGATCTCGAGTTCGCCGAGCTTCCTCGTGACCTCTGCGGCAAGATCGCCGTCCGGCGCGATCTCGGAAACGATCCCGAGCGCCTTCGTCAGACAGTTCCTCGCCAAATCATAGTCCTGCCGGCCGATGTGAATCGATGCGATACCCGAGAGGGAGAGGGCAATCTCTCGCCGGTACGACTGTTCCTTCGCGAGCCTGGCGGCATCCGAGTAGAGCTCCAGTGCTTCATCGAGATCTTTCCTCCGCCTCGCCGCGTTTCCGAGGGCAATCAGGCATCTGCACCTGCCGACATACCAGTTGACACGCTCAAAAAGCGATGACGCCTTTATGAACGACTTCTCGGCCGCATCGACATCGCCCTCGTGGTATTGCGTGATACCGAGATTGAGCAGCGCGGCCGCAAGGCCGTATTCGTCCTTGTTCTTCGAGCATGTGGCGGCAGCCCTTCGAAGGTCGTCCGCGGCCTCTCTCATGAATCCAAGACGCCTGAGGACAAGCCCCATCATCGTCAGCACCCTTGCCCTGAGCTTCCAGCTAGATTCTCCGGTCGTCAGCCCGAGGGCCGTTTCCAGTATCTCCCTGGCACGGCGGGTATCCCTCAGGAAGTAATGACAAGCTCCTTCGATCAGGTACTTCTCTCCGGTCAGCGTCCCGGACAGACAGCCTTCGACCGATTCGTCGATGTCACTGAGCTCCTTGAGCGCGGCACGGTACTCACCGCGCCTCCTGAGGATATTCGCCCTGATAACCGATGCTTCGTACCGCTCGCAGCCGGCATCGATCTCGACGGCCCGGATGAGCTCGCCGAGCATGTCGAGGTAGATCGAGCTCTCGTCGAAACCGCTCAGATAGTATGCGTTCCTCGCGGCGATTAGAAGGGCACGCGCTTCTATTTCGAACGGCACGTGTTCCCGCTCGATGGCGGACAGGGCCGCCCTCGCCGATTCGAGCGCACTCCGGTGGGCACCGGTATCCTGGTGGCCCTGCGCTTGGGATATATACCTTTCCACGGTCTCGTGTCGTTTACGCATGGTATCGGTCGGTCCTGGACTATCTGAATAATGTTCCGAACAGGATCTGCAGCGTAATCAACAATTTAGTTTTCACGCGGGATCGCCCCGCCCCTGCCTTGCAGCCAGTCGCCTGGTGTCCCCCCATTATCGCGGTATCCACACCATCGGCCGTGGCCGAAGATGCCCCTCTATCGAAATCCCGGATTAGCCCCGGATCGACCTGAGGATCGATCTTCAGATGTGGATCCTCTCCGGGATCCGCTCCGACGATCTCACCGAAGATTGTATAATGTCCGGCTTTGGGAGACCTGGCATACGCCGCCCCGGAGAGCGGAAGCAGCAGAACGGCGGCTATAAGGGCCAGGACTGAATAAGAAAAGAGGCGCATGATACAGCTTCTCATAAGCATCTCTCCCGTCGCTTTGTCAATCGCGACCGGATGTCAATCACCTGAGCAAATAACCCTGTATCAAACCGCCTTAAACAATCGCTTTCTTGTTATGTTATTCTATCATACCCAAGGTGACCGAGTCAAGAGGGCCGTCGGCCCCCAGCCGTCGGCCAGTCGTCGGCCGGGATTCAGCCGTAAATGAAACCTGCAGATATGTAAATTTTTACGCTCACGAGTGGAAAATATTGTTTACATATGTTATAATTTGTTTACACTATGACAACCTGTGATTTTACATTGAGTTAAGCAATGCCAGCCACAGGCGGTGTAAAACAATGTTTACTATAACGTACCGTGTCAACGAAACATACCACCTGCGGCGGCCTGCCTTACTGGATTTAACTATTTGTCATAATAGTAGTTGCGTCGATTGTTCCCGTTCGTCCCACGGTGGCACACGACTTGCGGTGAAAATGAATGCCAGTAAACTGTTTTTTACAGCACGATTCAGCATCGCCCGGACCGGCGAAAGCGATCGGTATAACCTGTTGGAACGACAGGTCCAAGAACAATGGACCGAACAAAGGGGAGGTTCGGTGAGATGAGCACAAAGAAGAAGGAAGCGCCAAAGGATTTTTTCGCGGACGCGGAAAGCGATCTCGAAGACCTCGAGGGATCCGAAGCAGTCCGGCAGAGCAGGAACCTGTCGGTCCAGCTGGCTGACAGCCGGCACCTGGTGTGCAAACTCGAGATGCTGGCGGAGATCACCCAGGCAATGAATTCGACTCTCAACCTCAACGAGCTCCTGTCGAACATCGTCGATTCAACGATCAAGCTTGCCGACATGGACCGCGGATTCCTCATGCTCGAGAACAGTGACGGCGAGCTCGAGTTCAGGATCGCCAGGGACAGCAGGCAGCAAAATCTCGGGGAGAGCGAATTCGAGGTCAGCCACACGATTATCAGAGAGGCCGCAGAGAAAGGCAAGCCCCTCTTCGTCTCCGATGTCGACAAGAACGGCAGATACAAGGACCAGGAGAGCGTGCTCGACCTCCAGCTCAAGACTGCCGTCTGTCTTCCCCTTATCCTCGACGAGCAGGTGATCGGTGTTATCTACACGGACGCCAGCAGGCTCAGCATCGAGATAGACCAGGAAGACATGCCGATATTCTCCGCATTTGCCGCCCAGGCGGCGATTGCTATCGAGAACGCGCGGCTCCATGGCGAGCTGATCCTCTCGAGGGAAAATCTCGCGATGGAGAACCTTGAGCTCAAGGCCGTGCTGTCCGAAAAGTACGAATTCTCCGATATCATCGGTAAGAGCAAGCCGATGCAGGAGATCTTCAGCACGATAAGGAAGATTGCCCCGTTTGATACGACAATTCTGATCACGGGCGCCACGGGAACCGGAAAGGAGCTCATCGCAAGAGCCATCCATTTCAACGGACCGCGCAAGACGAACCAGCTGATAACGATCAACTGCGGGGCCATGTCGCCCGAGCTCCTCGAGAGCGAGCTCTTCGGCCACAAGAAGGGATCCTTCACCGGGGCGATCAGCGACAAACCCGGCCTGTTCGAAACCGCCAGCGGCGGTACCCTCTTCCTCGACGAGATCGGGGACATGCCGATGCCCCTTCAGGTAAAGCTGCTTCGCGCACTTCAGGAAGGCGAGATCAGAAGGGTCGGGGAAAACACCGTACGCAACGTCGACGTGCGGGTAATCGCCGCCACGAACCGTGACCTCTCGGAGGACATCGAGGCCGGCAGGTTCCGCCAGGACCTCTACTACAGACTCAACGTGGTCCCTATCATGATCCCGCCACTGGGTGAGCGACAGGAGGACATACTGCCCCTGACCCTCCACTTCCTCGAGAAGTACACCGCCAAGATGAACAAGGGCGATGTCAAGATCGAACCCGGCGCGATGAAGATGATACTGACCAACCCCTGGCCCGGCAATGTCAGGGAGCTGGAGAACACGATCGAGAGGGCTCTCGCTTTGTGCGGGGACTCCAGGACCCTTTCGGTCATCCACTTTCCGCAGCTCGGCCGCGACGGCGTCCTCGGGGCCGAGGATACGGGAGGCTCCCTGAAGGAAAAGATGCGGTCGGTCGAGAAACAGTTCATCAAGGAGGCGCTGGAAGAGACGGGCGGCAAGATAACAAGGGCTGCGGAACTGCTCGCCGTAACGAGGCAGCACCTTCATAATAAGATCAACCAGTACGGTCTGAACAACCGTAAGAAGAAATAGCCTCTATACCCTTTACGCCGGATGGTAACCATGGAACTGAAGACGGTAAAGATCGAGAAACCGTCGGAGATCAACTTCATCCTCGGCCAGTCACATTTCATCAAGACGGTGGAAGATCTCCACGAGACCGCCGTATCGGCCGTTCCCGGGATCAAGTTCGGAATAGCCTTCTGCGAGGCCTCGGGGGACTGCCTGATTCGCTTCTCGGGCAACGACGAGGAGATGATCGAGCTGGCGAGGAGCAACGCCGCCGCGATCGGTGCGGGACACTCTTTCATCATGCTCATGAAGGACGCGTTCCCCATCAATCTCCTCAACGCCGTAAAGGAGATTCCCGAGATCTGCGGGATATTCTGCGCGACGGCCAATTCCGTGGAGGTCATCGTCGCCGAGTCGAAGCTGGGACGGGGGATCCTCGGAGTCATCGACGGGGAGAAGCCGAAGGGCACCGAGGACGACGAGGGGAAGGCCTGGCGGCACGACATCCTCAGGAAATTCGGCTACAAGCTGTGACGCGGGCGGTCAGGATCGCTCAACGAGTCTTCCTGAGACATACTTGTGGAGGACACTCGATACGAGGGTCGGGTAGGGAATACCCTCTTCGCGGGCCTTGACCTTCAATCCGGTCAGGTCATTGTCACTGATCCTGATGTTGATCATCTTGTCCTTCTTGAATGTGGCGGCGGCGTATTCCGCGTACTCGGCTCTTTTCTCTCTGAAATCCTCGTGGGATTCCCACTCGCCTTTATCATAAGATTCGATTATCTCCTTCTCGTAGTTCTTTTCATTTTTCATGACCGGTCATCCAAGGTATCACTATTATGATGCAAGGCCACAGAATCCTGGAGCCCGGCGCAGAGGTGCTCCTGAGCAGGAAGTTCGTGTACATACAAACCCGTCGACGAGCAGACAGTCCGGGCCGGTTCTTGTTTGATCTTGCAGCCGCCGGATGCTCCCTGCGGCCGGGGAGACAAGCGGGTACGCAAGTGCTCTGTTATGTGTAGTGCCGTTCCTTTTTTCTGATGACTATATAATGCCAAGTCCCCATCAGCGCATAGAATATCATCATAGGGTAAGGAGAAGTTTCGGAAAACAGCTTGATCTCTTTGTCACCCTTTGTGATAAACCATACGCTAAGAGCACAGAAAACCAAAAATATTGAAATCGCGAAAACCCAAAATCTTTTGTTTGCTGATCGTTCGTTCTTGTCACTGTTTATTATCCAGTAAAGATAAATCAGTAAAGACACGATTATGAACAACAACGCGATTATTCCCGCAGATCTTAGTGTCGTTATCCTGTAACCGCTGAGGATGATTGGCCCCATCAGAATACCTGTCCACGATGTAGTTTTTCTGAATTTATTATCTATCCTATCAGGAAACATTCGACCAGAAATGCCAGGTCGATTCGGAAACCATTGTGGACAGACCAATATCAGCAATGAATAGCCAACAACTGCGATTCCCGCCATGAATCTGATTGCTTGATTATCTCTAAATAACCAGTACCACAGAATTATCACAATCAAATACTGCAGGAAGAATAATAGATCATACTTTATGCTATATTTCATATCCTCTCCGTTTCTCCTGTATTGCACATAACATTGTGCGTGTTCGTGAGGGCCTCGACTTCTTCTCACTAACGGCTGGGAAGTCGGCCGGTCTGCCTCAATGATATATATATGTCTTCGAGTGAAGGAAACTCACAGCCCTTGAATCTCTCTTTTAGTGGCAGTATCTCCCACTACCACAGTGAATATCAATGCCATAAGATTTTCCCTGCATAGGCAGAATAAATGAATACTCCAACAACTGTAATAACTGCAGAATAAATCTCTGAAGCTCCTGAGCTTGACCTTACGTTCAACATGAATACAGGCATGAGTATTAAATATAGGCCAAATACACCTTTTGGTCTCAGCTTGATGAATTTCCATGAGATAATTCTATAAATGGCAAAAATAACTACGTGTACTAGTATGATTCCTATTACCTCTTTATAATCACCAAGCATCAGCTACTCCTTGTTAGTTGTGTCCCGAAAGTAGGAAGAAAACCTTGTCATTTTCTTCCCACAATCAAGATGATACCTCCTAAAACCAACCTTTTACCGTATCCCACCAACTTGGCCCATAATTATATACTACATGAAAAGCTAATGAAGCAGCCCCCCCCAATATAATGCTGCCGCCGGGTCCTCCCGCCCAAGCCCCCATTATCGCACCACATAAATCGCACGAAGTACGCCATATGTATTCATCATCTTTATATACATATTTTCCTTCATCGATTGAATCGCCCAGATATTCACCCCAGAATTCAGATGTGCTCTTAGCAATGCATCCTATGGAAACCAACATATCTCTATCAATATCTTCGATTATTCTTTCATATTCAGAACTTAATAAATGATCCTGTGCACTATCTTTTGAAATTAGAACATCATTTTTTAAAGATTTAAATAGTTTTCTGATATATTCAGATTCGGTTTCTGTCAATTTGCCTGTAACTATTCCATGTGAAATGAGTGGTTCTATCTTCGTTTCTCGTGGAAGTGAGAAGAAGTTAAAAACACCACTATCAGTTAATTCACGCAGCATTAATAAATCAGCACGAATATCATCATCAGTAACAATAATTCGAATTCCATTTCT
Source organism: Candidatus Krumholzibacteriota bacterium (assembly GCA_030609325.1). Lineage (GTDB taxonomy): Bacteria > Krumholzibacteriota > Krumholzibacteriia > Krumholzibacteriales > Krumholzibacteriaceae > JAUWCL01. The sequence continues at coordinate 19,942 of JAUWCL010000032.1, read as the reverse complement.
CTTAAAAACTGCATTGACTGATTCCTGGTAATATCTTATGAAAGTGTCTATATCAAGGGAACCGCTTAGTATAGTATGTCTATTATTGAATTCTGATAAAATCTCATTATGTAGTATTCCAGCCATTTCTGGATCAACTGATATTTCGATCTCGTTTTCTGTATCTATCATTCCATTTGACGCAACCTCCTTTTTGTCTGTACTCACAATACCTTCTTCAGCACATGACACGAAATTGAAAAATGAAATAGCAATTAATACCAGTATCGCTTTCCTTATATGCTTTCTATAGAACATTATCTTTCTCCTTTACCTGTTGAATCGTTTGCGTATGCATATTCCAATAACGTCTTGATAATCGGAATAGCAGATCCCGATTGTTATAAAAGTTGCTTTTACCTCAATCTGTTATAAATCAGATTGTGTTCCTGAGGCCCTCGAAGAGTCTCAGGAAGGAATTTCGGTCCAAATCATTCCGGAACGGCTTCAATACGGTTCTTCCATACAGATTCACTATCCTTCCGGCCCTGTTGAACACTTCTAATTCGGCCCATTATAGGTCCTTCTTTCCAAATGAATCGCATCACAAGCCTTTACTATGCTGCGGGCCCTGCCTGGCGAGCCGGGTGCTCCTGTAATCGGCATGACAGCAGCCAACTGCTGAAAGCGCTTGTTAGAAGGTCACCCCCTTTCAATGAAAAATCCCCTCTTCTGAAGAAGTACGCCTCGAATCATGGACGCGTCCAACCGGTTTCTATTGCACTATCGATACCATTCACGTGCGCAGGATGCTTCTCTGGTAATTGGCAGTTTTGTGATGGATTTGTAACTCTGCCTGAATTAACACATTACCGGAGAATCGATTTAAATTCTCAACAGAGATTCTCGACAATCAGACGGTTCCAGAAGTGGATAAATGTGTATCACTGTTGTATCATGTGATACACCCTGTGAGACACTCCTACTGTAACTCGTTCTAATTAAATAACAAGCGAAGTGAGACACATTGAGACAGTTGAGACACTTTTTGACCCGGGCTGTGGCAGGATGTATGCAAGGAGAGAAATAGTTGCTTTTGATTTAAAACTGGTTGTATGAGGGCGAGATATCAGGGGCAATGCGATTAATGAGAGGGACTTATCTTGACATGGTAATCAGGTAGTGTACACTTCGGATCGATCAACCAAATATAATATTGGAGGCGCAAGATGAGAATCTCATTGAACTCGGCGATTATTCTGTTATTGGCCATTTTTATATCTACAGGAATTCTTCTGTATCCAGCCAGTGTCAACTGCACAAGCATTCTAAAAGATGGTCATCTTAAGGTCACAGACCCGGCTAACGAACCAAATGTTCGTCTTGCCGAACCGGGAGAGTACCCTCATTTAAACACAGGGCCTCTAGGGTCAAGCCAGGGAATAAGCATTGACACAAGACGATCAGATCTGTCGCAGGATTATAACAGGGAGACCGGGCTGGCAAGGTCCCGGTATATGCAGCTGCTGTACTTTTATTTTAAAGGTATATGATGTAACAGGTAAACTTGTTAAGGCATTGGTGGATAATAAACTCCCTGCAGGAAAACATGTTGTGAACTGGAAAGGCCGTAACGATGCAGGTGGCACAGTCGCTTCCGGCATCTACTTTTGTAGGATGAATACATGTGAGGACAGCAGGACCATTAAAATGGTTATTTTACGGTGATTGTATCATTCCACAAACTCTCAGTCTCAATTCGGAATAGGCATTATTCTGTGTCATTTAATCTTCCAACCTTCAGGAGGAGCAAGAAAATGACCGGGAAACGAACGGCTATCGTTCTGTTGGCAATCTCACTCCTTTTATCGATAGCACACGGATGCAGCCAGGAGAAGAAGGATCAGAGGTTTCCATCAGAGATCGATACTGCCATCAGCGACAGCGTCATGTCTCTTGTGCGAGAAGGTAAGGTAACCTCGCGCGACCAGTTCGACGAGCAGCGGAACAATCTCGCGAAGGCCTGGATCGATGAGGCGCGGACCGACAGTCTCACGAGATCAGACAGCTTGACCTATGGGTCACTCCTGTTCTGGTCGGGGAACCCGGAAGCAGCGAAAGCGATATTGGGACACATAAGCGAGGGCAGTGACAGAAAGGCAAGGGGCGCGTATGAGAGCTTGATCACCGTGGAGATCGAGACGGGTAACGGTGAGCGTGCCGAAGAGCTCATGACGAAATACCGAGAACTTTATCCACCGAGCCCGGACGACGCTTTTTACCTTTATGAACAAGTCGAGAATCTCGGTGGCAGGTATAACGATATGAACCGCCTCGATGATGCGATACGGGTCTATCTGGACGAATTGTACTCGCGGTCGTTCGATACGCTATGTGTCTCGTTAAGGTTGGCCGGTGATCTCATGAATGTTTGTCAGGAGGCCGGCAGGCTCGACGTATTGAGGGAAGTTCTAGGGAGAATGAAGCAGGGCCTCATGATGGGTCTCGAGGGATATAAGAGTCAGGTTGTCTATACGGATTCCACGGAGCGAGCTGAGGATCGTATTCCTCAATCCTACGCATTATATATAACCAACTGCGATCAAATGATGGCGATTGTTGATATGGTCGGCAAGCCGGCACCAGAAATCGGCTTCACTTATGTCTATAATGCGGATTCAACTTCAACGCTGTCGCTGGATGATTTCAAGGGACAGGTGCTGGTGCTCGATTTCTGGAATACCTGGTGCATACCATGCGTCATAGGATTCGAAGAGGTGAAGACCCTACTCGCTGATTATGGAGACAAGGGACTGAAGGCCGTCGGAGTCACTTCTTTTCAGGGTTATTACCGTGATATAGATACGGGTGAGATAGAAGAGGAACTCAATGAGCAGAGGGAGATCGAGATCACAGGTGAGTACATCGAGAAACGGGGTATGACCTGGCCGGTCGGGATCGGCGACCGGTCCATATTCAAGAAGACATACAATATATTGTCGATTCCGACATTCGTGATCATCGATAGAGAGGGTAATGTCAGGTTTGTCCATTCAGCAATCGGCCAAATGAAACAGAAGCGCAGGATTATCGAGAAGCTGTTGTGAGAGGCCGGTCATGGGAGACGGCATCACGTGGGTAACGCTGGATACATCAAAATCGGATATGCTATGAAGTTGGTTCATGCGGTTTTGTGCTGCAGGATCCCGCCCTTTTCCAAACACTCTCCGGCGGTTCCGGATCACTCCCGTCATCCCGAATCATCGGGCTTCTCCCGAAGCGCGATCCCGTGTCTTCGCATCCTGTAGAGAAGTGTGGTCCTCTTCAGCCCGAGAATCAAGGCGGCTCGGCTGCAGTTTGATCCGGCCCTCCTCAAAGCGCCCAGTATCTCGTCCCTCTCGAATCTTTTCAGTTTCCCGTCCAGTCCGGCAGGAAGGCCGGGCGCGGGATCGAGAAAGCCCGACACGAGTTCTCCGGGCAGGTCCGTTATCTCCAGCCTGCCCGAACATTTCCGCAGGGCTGCGGAGACGATCTCGTTCTGGAGCTGCCGTACGTTGCCCGGCCAGTCGAACGACTCGAGGACACGCTGCGCCTGCGGCGATATTGTCAGCGGACCCAGGCCGTAATCCGAGATGAGGCGTGAGATGAAATATTCGGTCAGCGGAACGATATCGGCCCTTCTCTCCCTGAGTGGAGGAATTCTGAACACCACGGCCGACAGCCTGTAATAGAGATCCTCCCTGAACGCGCCGCGCGAGATCTCTGCGTGCAGATCCAGGTTTGTGGCCGCTATGACCCTGGCGTTCGATTTCCTGGCCATTGTCTCACCAACAGGCAGGTACTCCCCCGAATCGAGGAAGCGCAGCAGTCTCGCCTGCACGCCGCTGTCGGTCTCGCCTATCTCGTCGAGGAAAAGGGTCCCTCCCACGGCCGCCGCGGCCAGGCCCGTCCTGTTTCTCACAGCTCCCGTGAAGGCTCCCCTGGAATGGCCGAAGAGAGCGCTCTCGAAAAGTTCCCCGCGGAGAGTCGAGGAGTTGACCGGGACGAACGGCGCCCCGCTCCTGCCGCTCCATTCGTGGATCAGCCTGGCGGCGACTTCCTTACCTGTGCCTGATTCCCCGGTTATCAGGACCGGTACGGGAAAAGGAGCTATCCTGCGGATATCGTCGAGGAGATCCCGCGTCGCGGGATCAGATGTGATAAAAACAGGCGACCTGTATATCTGCATATAGTAGGTGCCGCACGGCCGGATTCATACATCCGGCACTCCCGGTCTCCCCTGAATACAAAAACGGGAAGACGAAAGTGTCCCCCCTTTCAGTAGTTACGGCGGCTCGGGATGCCGCCGTCAGGCGAAGATCCCGCGGGTCGCGGACCCTGCCGCTGTATGCTCAATGTCAGTAACAGATTATAAACGTTCCTGCGGAATCTGTCAACTCCGGCAAATCCCCGGACTGATGCAACACGTTGTCAATCAACGCGTTAATAATAACAGTTCTTGACAGGAAAGGCCGATTATGTTATAATGTCTCCTGATTAGCAATAGGTTCCGAGGGATTGCTGGAAGATTAACATCTTAGGATTACTTGAAGTACTGACATCTATTCGGCCATAATTGCTTATCTCGCGCCTGCCGCACGGCAGGCGCGCCTTTTTTATCCATCCAGCCTTAATCTCCCTCTTACCCGATCTCAATGCTCCTGGATCTCGAGACCCTTGCCGGTGCGCGCCCTGACGGTTTTCTCCCAGATATGGAACGCTATGAAGATCACCGCGAAGCAGAAGTAACCGAAGGCCCAGGACCCTCCCGCGTTCCAGCCGAGGACGCTGACAGTCTCGTTCCCCGAGAACTCGTAGGTGTGGACCACCCCGAAAAATGCCATGATCGCCGCGGCTGCCGACCACAGCGAAGCCTTGCGGAAGTCCCTCTCGATGAGAAAGACGCTTATGGCGGCTACTATCATCGATGTGAAGATGAATCCGCGCTCGAGGGCGAGCATCCCCCAGAATCCGTTTATCGGCACACCTCGCTCGGCCTGCTCCGAGATCGTCGTTCCTGCCCCCTGGTACCCCAGCTTCAGAAGATTCACTCCCCACGCGGCAAAGGCGGGGAACAGGCCTACTACAACTGCGGGCGCGTGATTCTTCGGCGTGGCCTGGAACGCCTGCGCCGAGATGACTATCCCGATCCAGAGAACGATCGCGATACCGGCCTCCATCGGGATGATCGTGTTTATCATCCGAACCATCCCGAACAGCACGACGACGACGAAGAAGATGCCGTTCAGGACCGAGTATCCCGACCTCGCGCCGAGCCCCTTCCAGCCGGGATGCCCGATGTATATCGTCGTGGGAAAGCACGAGCCGAAGATCGAAGCAATAAGGGTCCCTATGCCGTTGACGGCCAGCGAGGGCCTCGTCTCATACCTGTCTCCGGCCGCCTCGGCGCTCTCGAGGTTCTGCAGGGATCCGAGGACGTTGAACAGCGCCATAGGGATGATGATCGAGAAATATCTCCACATGTAGGGGCCTTTCAGGACCTCGAGAAGATCGGCACCGGCAAATCTCGGCCTGTAGAATCCGACTTCCGCCGCCGCCGCGGAGACCGCTCCGCCGTCCATCAATCCAAACGCCCAGGCGAGGACCGTTCCCACCGCAAGGGCGACGGCCCCGCCGGGCATACCGAACGGGAACCTTACCCTCGAGAAGTACTGCACGAGGATGATCGCAAGGGGCAGCATCGCTATCAGCGGCTTCTCGAATGTCTGGAACGCAAAATCCATCGAGATGAACGTGATGGCGATCCCCGCGAGCGTCGAGAGCAGCGCTGCCCTCGGCGTGATGCGGCGGAGGATGTCGACGCAGAAGGCGCCTGCCAATTCAATGATGCCGCTGCCTAAGCAGGCGAGCAGGCCGACCTTCCACGCCATCTCGTAGCTTCCCGTCTCCCTGTAGACAGGCCCCATGATGAAGATCAGGTATGCGAAGAGGCTCACCGTGTTGATCCCGTACGGAAGGGCCGTCACGTCGGTCCTTTTCTCTTTCTTCGCAAGCTTCCTCGCCTGCCAGGAATAGAAGAGATTGCCGACTATGACGGACAGCGCTGCTCCGGGCATGATCCTCGTGAACACAAACTCCGCCGGGATGCCGGCGATAATCGGACAGAGCGCCGCGATGAGAAGAAATTGTATGAGATTGTCTATGGCCAGGCCGAAGAAGCCGTCCATGTCGCGCTTCACTATCCATGGATATGCAAATCCGTTGATTTCCATGCTTCCTCCTTTATAACGACTTCCATTTCCGTCCATCAGACTTTACAGAGGATGGGGCTTTCGTTCAAACAGGTTTTTGTTTATCGTCGTTGACGCCATCGGCGGATTCTCATAGAGTCTCGATGAATGAACGATGCCCCGGGGATACTGACGATGGATGGTGTCCTGTTATGAATACTGTTTTCAAGACCGTATCGACCCTCTTCATTGTGCTTCTGTTCTCCATCATTCTGACATCATGCAGTGACGAACCTGCCGACGACGATCTCGAAGGCCTGACGAGGCTCAGGATCACGGACGGCAACCACCAGACCGAAAGGACCGGCGCGGTCCTGCCAAAGCCCATGACCGTAAGGGTGACCGATATCGCGGGCCAGCCAAAGTACGGGATAACGGTCTTCTTCAGCACGGAGGATCCGGGAGCGGCGGTCGATCCCCCGACTGCGTATACTGACACGGACGGCTACGCCTCCGCACTGTTCAGGCTGGGTTCTGTCGACGGCGGCCAGACGGTCGGAGTCAAGTCGGGAAGCGATTCCACGACCTTTAATCATACCGCCGAAGCGCCGGGATGTACGGAAGAGGATCCCGAGGGCGCCTGCCAGTGGCCGACCGGGCACGTTTTCATAACAACGACCTCGTCCTCCATGATAACCGGGCTCGGGTCCGTCCTGATCGACTTCGATCCCGGAACCGGGGCGACGACGAGGGTGCTCGAAACCGACTATATCCTCAGGGACCTCGATTTCTCCTCGCGGGGAGAGCTGTTCGTCACTACTTCCGAGAAGGTATACAAGGTCGATCCGGACACAAAAGCCCTGACGGAGTACGCCGGCCTGCCGATACTCACGGGCAGCGAGATCGAGCCGAACATGGGCGGGGTCTTGCTGATGGTCGGCAATACGAACGTCTACACGATCGGCTGCCCGGACCGGAATGCCGTGCAGATCGCCGAGTCCTACCTGATGAACTACGAGAACCTCGGCGTCGATCCCGTAACGCGCGATTTCTACATCGCCACCGGGAGCGGGCCGCTGTATAACATCTACTACAACGAATGGGACGGCAGGGGCGACGTGACCAACAGCGTGAGATTCGAGCTCAATACCGGTGTGGGCTCGCCGAGGGGGATGTGCGTCGATATGGAAGGCTTCCTCTATGTCACCATCGACAGCAACGGCAACTCGAGAAGCGTCGCCAGGATCAAGCCCGGCTGGACCGAGGACCCGAAGTGGTTCGACTTCTACGCCTATTTCGAGGGAAACAACCAGCTTGCCGGACGGTGGGGAGACATCACCGTCTTCGGAGACCATCTCTATCTCATCGACACGCGGATGAACAGGCTCGTAGTCCTCGACGCAACGGGGACCACGGACGCGGAGAAGTTCGTCGCCGAATACCCCGACGAGGTCTTCTCGCTCAGCGGCGGCGACTCGGAGAGGTACGGCATCGCCGCCACCCCGGAATGGATCGTCTGTCTGGAACCGGACTGATCTACCGGATCATCGGCCGGCTTCCAGACTATCTGCCCTCATCATCCTCCTGCTTCAGGTAACGGTCCATCCATTCGATGAACTGCCCGTAGTAGAAGATGTTGTTTTTCGGCTTCAGGACCCAGTGCCCCTCGTCGGGGAAATAGACGAGCTTCGATGGCACCCCCTGCCTCTGCAGGGCGGTGAACATCTGAAGTCCCTCGCCGACAGGTACCCTGAAATCGAGCTCGCCGTGGATGACGAGCGTCGGCGTGCCGAACGCGGCGGCATAGTTGTGCGGGCTCCACTTCTCGTAATCCTCGGGGTTGTCCCATGGCGTTCCGCCCAGGTCCCACTCGGGGAACCACAGCTCCTCGGTGACCCCGTACTTGCTGGCCAGGTTGAACGCGCCGGCCATCGACACGAGCGCGGCGAACCGGTCCGTATGCCCGGCGATCCAGTTGACCATGTAGCCGCCGTACGAGGCTCCGGCCGCCCCGATCCTCTCCGGATCGACATAGTCGCGTGCGGCGAGCCAGTCGAGTCCCTTCATGATGTCCTCGTAACACTCTCCGCCCCAGTCGCGGCTGATCGAGTTGACGAACTCCTGGCCGAATCCGTCACTGCCGTGGAAATTGGGGATGAATATCACGTAGCCGGCGGCGGCAAAGGTCTGCACATTCCAGTTCGTATACCACGAATCGATGAAGGCCGACTGCGGGCCGCCGTGGATAAGCATTATCGCCGGATAGCGCCGCGATGGATCGAATCCGGGCGGCTTGATCAGGAAGGCCTGGATCGTCGCGCCGGCCGCCCCCTCGTACCTGACATCTCCTGCCGTGTTGATCTCGACCTTCGACAGGACGGGCTGGTTATACGTGCTTATCCTCACCGGATCTCCGCCCTTTGAGCCGGTCTTCCAGATCGAGTGGGGATAATCGAAGCTTCTCCTCGCGAACACGATCGTCCTGCCGTCAGGCGAGATCCGCAACGACGAGTTGTTCGAACAGCCTACGAGCTTTGTGATCTTTCCCTTCTTCACATCGAGGCTGAAGAGCGGCTTGTGACCATCGTCGCCGGCCGTGAAGTATATCTTTTTCGATCTCGGCCCCCAGGTGAACTCCATCACCCACCTGTCGAAATCCGGGGTGAGCTCTTTCGTCTCGCCGTTCTTCCTGTTCATCAGCATGAGACGCCACCTGTCAGCCTCGAATCCCGGAACGGCCTGCGCCCTCCAGGCGAGGTAACGTCCGTCGGGACTGTACGCCGGTGATTCGTCCGCGGCGGGGTTCCCGCCGAGACGCTTCATCTCCCCCGACTCGAGATCGATGACGAAAAGTTCGGTGTCTGTCGATATCGCCTCCATCTCTCCCATCCTCGAAACGCAGCAGATCTCCTTCCCGTCGGGCGAGAAGGCGTACTCGCCCGAGCCACCCCAGGGGAAGGTCGGGAAGTCCCTGTCGATCCCCGCGGTCAGGTCCCGTATCTCGCCCGACTCCGCATCGACGATGAAGAGATGGTTCCTCCTGCCGTCCTTCCACGTGTCCCAGTGCCTGTAGAGAAGGTGGTCGATGACCTTCGCTTTCACCGGGCCGTCGCGCGTTTCAGCCTCTCTCGCCGCGTTGCACGAGTCGTCGGGGCAGTCGGGATGGACAAACGAGTAGAATGCCAGCGAGCCGCCGTCGGGCGACCATGCCGGACCGTGGGCGCCGGTGGAGATGTCGGTCAGCTGTACCGCTTCTCCGCCGGCAGCGGGAATGATCCATATCTGCGACGAGCCGCCTCTTGTCGACACGAATGCGATCCTGTCTCCGGCGGGTGACCATCTCGGATGGAAGTCGGCCCCCCGGCCGGCGGCGAATCTCCTCGGCTCGCCGTCGTCGAGAGGTGCGATCCAGATATGCGTCCTGTTCCTGTTGGCCTCGACGTCGGGTTCCGAGACGACAAACGCAACCTGCTTCCCGTCGGGCGATATCTGCGGGTCCGAGCACCGCGTCATCGAGATGAATCTCTCGACGGTGAGCACCTCCCCGCCGTCCGCGGCGAAGGCGACTCCTGCGACAATCAGCAATACTGCGAGCGACACGCCCCTTGGATATCTCAACATTCCACCTCCGAAAAAGAAGATGCCCGACCGGCGCCGGGCATCGCATTGTCTGTTGTGATTCCGGCCGTCCCTGTCGGGACGGGCCGCTTCCGCGGACAGCCGGTTCCCGTCGTAATCGCCGATCACTTCTGAAGACTTTCGACAGCCTCCTTCTCGGTGTCATATACGTCGAATATCAGGTTGAGCCGCGTCACCTGGAGTATCCCCAGAACCCTGTCGTTCGGATGCGCCAGCTTGATGACACCGCCCTTCTTCGCAAACTTCGACCTGGCGGAGACCATGATCCCCAGACCGGTACTCGAGATCCACTTCACCTTGGAGAGGTTGATGACGAGATCGAGTATGCCTTCATCGGCCAGCTCCATCACTACGTCGACGAGCTTCATGTTCTCCGGCCCGCCGTACATCTCGCCCGACGGGTTCAGAACGGTGACCCCGTCGACTTCCTTCTTCTTGATCTTCATCCTGTCTTCCTTTGTGCTAAAGCTCCGGCTGCATGGGTGCCGGTCAGAAACTGGTGACGGCCTCAGCCTCGTCCTCGAATGTCTCGAACACTTCCGGAATCAGCCCGCAGGTCTTCAGAACGACGCCCACGCGATCAGAAACGGACAGGAGTTTGAGAGCTGCCTCTTCCCTCTTAGCCGACGCGTACGAAGCGATCAGCATACCCGCGCCGAGAGAATTGAGCCATTTGACTTCCTTCAGGTTGAGCAGAAACTTCCTCTGCCCATTTTCCATATTGGTCTTGATGATCTCCTGGATCTTCTCAGATTCAGGCCCGCCGTCGATCTGGCCCTCGAGGTCCATGATCAGGACTCCACCTTCATCTCTCGTAGAGACGTTCAGCATCTCGAACTCCTCCCTCTGGGCGTTCCCTTAATCTTCATTTTCAAGTGCACTTACGCCAATAATAAGAATATACGCATTCCGAGACAAACGGAAAATATTCTGTCCGCGCATCGTATCACCGGTTATGGAGGCTGTCAAGGACCGTCGAACGGCCCGGACTGCCGTACGGACGGGATAACGGCCGTCAGACCAGTTCCACGCCGCCCGTCCCCTCGGATACCCGGCCTATTCTGAGCGGTTTCCAGCGATAGTCGCCCTCCGGGACCCGCCCGGAATCGGCCTCGGGGACAATCGCGACCATCCCGATGCCCATGTTGAAGACCCTGTGCATCTCGAGATCCTCCACGCCGCCCTTTTCGGCAAGGTACTTGAACAGCGGAGGAGTCTCCCAGGCGGACAGGTCGATTTCGATGCCTCGTCCCTCCGGGAGGATCCTCGGGATGTTGTCGATCAGGCCGCCGCCCGTAATATGGGCAAGCCCCCTGACATCCACGACCTTCCTCAGGGAGCGGACCTCGGGGAGGTAGCTCCTGTGAACCTCCAGCAGCAGGTCGGCGACGGTGCCGCCGGCGCCCGGTATCTCGTCGTCCACGGAGAGTCCCGCCTCCTCGAAGACGATCTTTCTCGCAAGCGAATATCCGTTGGTATGAAGCCCGCTCGACGGGAAGGCCCAGACCGCGTCCCCGGCCTCTATCCTCTCACCGGTGATCAGCTCCCGGCGTTCGACCGCGCCGACGATGCAGCCGGCCAGGTCGTACTCGCCCTCGGTGTAAAATCCCGGCATCTCGGCCGTCTCCCCGCCGATGAGCGCGCAACCGTTCGTGCTGCATCCCCTCGCCAACCCCACCACGACCGCCTCTATGACGCCTCCCTCGAGCTTCCCGCATCCGAAATAGTCGAGGAAGAAGAGGGGCTCGGCCCCCTGGACGAGAATGTCGTTGACGCAGTGGTTGACCAGGTCCTCGCCGACGGTATCGTGCCTGCCCGTCATGAAGGCGAGCCTGAGCTTCGTCCCGACACCGTCGATGCTCGACACCAGCACGGGTTCCCTGAGTCCTTCAGGCATCGTGAACAGGCCGCCGAAATTGCCGATCTGCGAGAGGACCTCTTTGCGAAACGTTCCGCGGACCATCTTGCCAATTCCCTTCAGGGCCCTGCCGGCGGCGTCTATGTCGACTCCCGAATCCTTGTATCTGGAGCTCAATCCTTAAACCTTTCTCGAAAGACCCGATCTGCAGACTCTGTCTGCCGTTCGGCCGTGCGGCGCGGCTCAGTATACGGGCGTATTATAATGCAACTGCGGCGGGGTTCAAAGGTCTCTTTGGGGGGTCAGATCTGGACGTGCTCGATGAGAGAATTGTAGATCTCAGTGGTGGCGTCGGCCTCGACTATGAGCGTGAAATCCCCCCGGTAATACATGTCCAGCAGGATGTCGGTCACCTTCGAGTGGAACTGGGTGCCCCTGTACCTGCGCAGCTCGTCAAGGACCCTTTCTATCGGGAGCGACTTCCTGTACGGCCTGTCCGAGGTCATCGCGTCGAAGGCGTCGACGACATTGATGATGTGGGCGTGCATCGGGATCTCGTCTTCTCTCAAGCCCCTCGGATAGCCCGTCCCGTCTGGACGCTCATGGTGGCAGCGGATCACCTCGACCGCGACCTTGAGGAACTTCAGCTGCTCGACGATGTCCGCCCCTATGTCGGGATGGGCCCTGAGCGAAGCCCATTCCTCGTCGGTCAGCGGCCCGACCTTGAGAAGAACGTCGTTCTGGATCGCGATCTTGCCGATGTCGTGCAGGAGCGCGGCGTACTCGAGAGTCTCGAGGTCCTTCAACGTCATCCCCATCTCCCTGGCGATCCTCATCGCGTACCTCGACACCCGGAACGAATGTCCGTGAGTGAACGGATCGGAAGCGTCTATTGCCGATGTCAGCGCCGCTACGGTGTTGATATGCGTCTCGCGCATGTCGAGGTAGAGCTGGAACGAGTACCTGGCGAGGAAGAGCGGGATTATGAATAGAGCGATCGTCCACACCCCCGAATTCCTGTAGAGCAGCGCGATGACGGCGCCGACCGGCAGGAAGGCCAGGATGTGGAAGAAGTTCCACATGTAGTTCTGTTTCCAGACACGGACCGGGTTCTTCGAGTTCCTGAGCGCGATGATCACGCTGACCGACCAGGTGTTGAAAAGGTAATAGACCATGCCGGAGACAAAGAGCGGAACGAGAAAGAGCGGCGAATTCGTATCGGTCAGGCTGCCGAAAGACTGGTAGACCAGGCCCGCGACGCCGACCGTCATCACGAGAAGCGGAATATTGAAAAGCACCTTGATGATCGGCCGCCGTTGGAATATCCCCTCGGTGACCAGAGTGGAGACCGCTTCGCAGACGGCCATCACCGCCGGCCCGAAGAGAATGATCCCGGCCAGGTCGATCGGCGAGGAGGCGTAGATCGACGCCCCTCCCCTCGGCAGGGATATCTGGACCGAGTCGGCGATGATGATCAGTACTATGAACAGGGTTATGTCACGCCACAGATCGATCGGCAGATTTCGTGTAAACCAGGCAAGACAGAGAAACCCTGCAACTACGTACAGGGTGTAGTATATCTTGAATCCGATACCAGCCTTGCTTTGCTCTTCCATCCGGGCAGACCTGCTGACCGAGCGTCAGGTAGAAGCCGTGTTCCCCTCCGGATGTGACAGCCTGTATGTGCGCCGTACTGCAGTATTTATGCCAATGACTTGCACAGCCGCATGGTTATATCTGCCCATTTTCGGCAATTACGGTTCCGGTGGAAAAATAGGATGAATGATGGAAAGCAATGAACGCTATCTTATGCGGTAATGGATTTCCCGTCTTGACTTCCATCTGCCGAACGGCCTGTTCACCGCGTCGAGGACCGCCATGACGGCTGCCTCGCCGGAATCGCGGCCGACGAACGCGCATCCGGAGTAACTGCTCGAGTCGCGTCCCCGGATCATGTCGACCACCGCCACAAGAGCCTTGCGGCCCGTAACTTCCAACTCTCTGATTTCAGATAAACACAGATGGAAATCCTCGTCAAGCAGTTCCACCAGGGCCTTCACCGCGGCTCCGGCGATCGTCTCAAAGACCGGCCTGCCGACGCAGCACTCGTCTACGCAGCCGATGACCTCGAGGCCGTTGCTGGACAGTCTGACCTCTGCCTTGATCGAGTCTTCCTCCATCGACAGGCTCAGCCCGAGGAATCCTATCCTGGTGCTGTCCTCCAGAAACTCGAGACCCGGCTCCGTGCCGTCCGGCGTCTCCTCTTCGGCGAAAGTCCCTGATACTGGTTCAGGGACGGATGTGGTGGCGGGTTCCTGCCGTTCGATTACAGCCTCGGGCATGACTTCGGTGAAGCGCTCGTCGACGAGTCCATCTGTCGATACGGGCTCACCGCCTGTGTCGAGGAAAGGCTTGTCCCTGGGCGGCGGCTCCCGGTCATCCTCTCCGCTCCTGCCGACCGGATCCATCAGGACCACACCGATCTTCCTGTAATCAATCTGGAGGCCCAGCTCAGCCTTGAGCGCCGTCTCGACATCCCGCGCTATCATCTTGGGAGGCCTGTCGGAAGAGGCGACCACGTGGATCTCGGCGATCGCGCCGGTCTCGTCGGTCATGATCCGGCATGACCTGACGTCCCTCAGTCTCAGGATCAGGTCTTCGGCTCTATATACGTTCTCTCTCCCGGAGAATCCGTCACGCATGCAATCCCTCCGGCACGCAGGTATTGACTATTACTAATGTATTATACCACAGACGGTTGGAAAACTCAAGCTTTCGCCTTAAAGAGGCCTTAAAGAGGCCGCAGAAAGGGCATTCCCCGTTATTCCCTGTCGAACCTCGTGATGTCCGAGAGGGTGTTATAACGCCCTCTGATCTCGTCGATTTCGAGGTTCTCGAGCCTCTCCACGGAGAATCTCTCGCAGGTGAAGCTGGCCGAGACGGTCCCGTAGATCATCGCTTTCTTTAATGTCTCGTGATTCATATTGCCCGCCGACGCGAGGTATCCCATGAACCCGCCGGCGAAGGTATCCCCCGCCCCGGTCGGATCGACGACATCCTCGAGCGGGAAGGCCGACGCGATGAACTGGAAATCCTTCGCGAAGAGATGCGCCCCGTGCTCGCCCTTCTTTATGACGACGACCTTCGGCCCCATCGCGAGGACCGTACTCGCCGCCCTGAGGAGATTCGATTCGCCGCTGAGCTGCCTCGCCTCGCTGTCGTTTATGAATATCAGGTCGACCCGCTCGAGGACCCGGCGAAGGGCGTCGGGCTTTCCCTCGATCCAGAAGTTCATCGTATCGCATCCGGTCACGGGCTTTTTCGGAAACTGCTTGAGAACCGAGAGCTGGAGGTCAGGATCGATATTGCCGAGAAAAAGGAAACCCGCGGGAAGATAGCTCTCCGGCAGAATCGGCCTGAAGCTCTCGAAGACGTTGAGCTCGGTCAAGATAGTGTCGCGCTCGTTCGGATCGCTCCCGTAGCGGCCCTCCCAGAAGAAGGTCTTCCCGCCGGGGACGGTTTCGAGTCCCTCGATGTCGACTCCCCTCGCCTCGAGGACAGCCCTGTGTGCACCGGTGAAATCCTCCCCGACGACGCCGACGAGCATAGGCCTGCAGAAGCTGCCGGCGATCATCGACGAGTATACGGCAGATCCGCCGATCGCCCTGTCGACCCTGCCCCGGGGCGTCTCGATAGTATCGAATGCCACCGAACCGACTATGACCAGACTCATCGAACGACTCCCTTCATATAACTTTCCGGTGCGATTTACATCCGCTCGGGGGCCGAGATCCCCAGCAGACGAAGAGTCTCCGAGAGAACGATCTTTGTCGCGATGGCCAGGAGGAGCCTGGCCTCGCTGAGGCGCGTGTCGCCGGAGACGATCCTGCAGATGTGGTAGAACCTGTGGAACGAGCCCGCCAGCTGCTGCCCGTAGGTGCTGAGCCGGTGAGGCTCGTATGACTCGGCCGCTCCCTCTATCAACTGCGGGAAGATCACGAGATTTCTGATCAGCTCCATCTCCTCGGGCTCGGTCAGGAGCTCGACGCACGAGCTGTCCTTCGGGGATTCCACTCCCTCGCCGCGCGCGTATGAGATGACGCTGCATATTCTCGCGTGCGCGTACTGCACGTAGTAGACGGGATTCTCTTCCGACTCCTTTCGGGCGAGCGTAAGGTTGAAATCGAGATGGGCGTTTATCTTCCTCATCAGGAAGAAGAACTTCGACGCGTCCGCCCCGACGTCAGTCACGAGATCGGCCAGAGTCTCGAACTCGCCCCCGCGCTTCGACATCTTGATCTGCCTGCCGTCCTCCATGAGGCGGACCCACTGGACGGTAAGCACGGTGAGCCAGTCGTCCGGCGCCCCGAACACGGCCGAAGCGGCCTTGAGCCGGGCGATGTGCCCGTGGTGGTCGGGCCCGAATATGTCGATGACCCTGTCAAAGCCGCGCCTGAACTTGTTGAGGTGATACGCAGCGTCGGCGAGGAAATATGTCGGTGTCCCGTCGCTTCGCACCAGGACGCGGTCCTTCTCGTCTCCGTAGTCGGTCGAGCGGAACCAGACCGCCCCTTCCTCCTCGTATACCGATCCCCTGTCCCTGTAGAGGGCGAGGACATCCTCGATCTCTCCGCCCTCGACGTACAGTGCCGATTCCCTGAAGAAGGCGTCGAACTCGACCCCGAATCCCTCGAGATCGCCCTTGATCCACGTAATCGTCCGATCGAGCGTATAGTCGCCGAACGCCTTGACCGCCTCGTCTCCGCCCTTTTCGAGCCACGCACGGCCCTCGCCCTCGGGGATCTCCGCGGCGAGGTCGACGAGGTATTCGCCCGAATAACCGTCTTCGGGGAAAGGCACGTCCTCCCCGATCCTCTGCCTGAACCTCGTCATCGTCGAGGCCCCGAGCTTCCGCACCTGGCTCCCCGCGTCGTTGAGGTAGTACTCCGTCTCGACTTCGTATCCGGCCTTCTTCAGTATGTTGACCAGCGCGGCGCCGATCGCGGCGGCGCGGGCCGAAACGATCACGAGCGGCCCCGTGGGGTTGGCCGATACGAACTCGACCTGCACCTTTCTGCCGCCGCCGAGATTCGAGCTCCCGTACGAATCGCCGAGCTCGTTGATCGCGGCTATCTGTCCGGTGAGATATCTATCGGAGAACGAGAAATTGATGAATCCCGGCCCGGCGATCTCCACGCGGTCGATGAAATCCTCGTCGAGCTCGAGCCCTTCGACCAGCCTGGCGGCGAGCTTCCTCGGATTGGTGCCGATCTTCTTCGCCGTCACGAGGGCGATATTGCAGCTCAGGTCGCCGTGAGAGGGGTCGTTGGGCCGTTCGAGCATGATCGATCCGGCGTCCGCACCGATACCGAGCTTATCGAGAGCGGCAGCTATCGCGCCGGAGACCGCTTCCCTGGCCGAAAAGATGTTTTCACCGCTGGATGCCATCGGGAAATTCCTCTCTCGGAGCGTCGCCCCAGAGCTTCTCCAGGTTGTAGTATTTCCTGGCGTCAGCCCTGAATATGTGCAGAACGACGTCGAAACAGTCGATGAGTACCCAGCGGCCGCTCTCGTAACCCTCGACGTGCAGTATCAGGTTCTTCCCCTTGAACTTATCCGAAACGGCGTCGGCGAGCACCCTGGCGTGGATATCGCTTCCCGCCGTGCAGATCACGAAATAATCGGTGACGCCGGAGATCTTCTTCAGGTTGAGAAGGATGATGTCCTCGGCCTTCTTGTCCCAGATCGCCTTGATGATCCTCTTTGCAAGAGCCTTTGGCTGGACCTTCTTCACGGGCGCTCTCTTATTCAATTAACTCCAGACCCCCTTGATGTGATGGCCGCACGAGGGACACTTCCCTCCCGCGGCGCGGAGTTCAGCCGAATAACCGGAACGGAGGACCGCGTCGGTGCCGCATGACGGGCAGACGGTGTTCTCCGTGCCTTCGATGAATATATTGCCGACATAAACATAATCAAGATATTCCCGCGCGGCCCCGTACGCCATCTCGAGCGTTTCCTGCGGGGTGGGCGGACGACCGTCCATCCTGAACCGCGGGAAGAACCGTGAAAGGTGCAGCGGGATCTCCCTTGAGATGGACGCCAGCCAGCGGGCCATCTTCCCGATCTCCTCTCTCGAGTCGTTCAGCCCCGGTATGACGAGACAGGTCACCTCGACGTGCGCGTGCTCCGCGGCGAGCCCTATGAAGGCCTTGACCGGCTCGATGCTCCCCCCGCAGTACTGCCGGTAGAACCTGTCGTCGAACGATTTCAGGTCGACGTTGAACGCGTCGACAAGCGGAATTATCTGTCGCGCCGGTTCCTCGTTGAGGTAGCCGTTCGTCACGAGCACCGATTTAAGGCCGGCGTCGGTGAGGAGGGGCAGCACGTCGAGGAGATACTCGAACCAGATCAGCGGCTCTGTGTATGTGAACGCGACGCCGATCGATCCGTCCAGCCCGGCAAGCTCGACGAGATCCTCCGGGGAGATGTATCTCACCGGCGCCCGCTCCTGTGAGATCTGCCAGTTCTGACAGTGGTCGCAGGTGAGCGTGCACCCGTTCGGTCCGATCGAGAGGATCGGGCTCCCCGGCATGAAATGGTAGAGGGGCTTCTTCTCTATCGGGTCGTTCGCCACGGTCACCGTGTTGCCGTATGAGAGCGTCAGGAGCCTGCCCGACTCGTTCTTCCTCACCATGCAGCGGCCGGACGAGCCGTCCGCGATGATACACAGGTTCGGGCAAAGCCGGCACCGGACCCTGCCGTCATCGAGTTTTTCGTAGAAGAGCGCTTCCCTCGCGTTTCTGGAGATCATCGGCGGGATTATACACCCTTTCAGGCCTGCGTTACAGGGATAAGATACGGAAGATCACGCGGCGAACGGGCTGATCCTCTGGACGATGTAATCGGCGGCGAAACATAGCGCGTCCCTCTCCAGCGAGGGAGATACCGGGCTGAGGGCGTTCTTGGCCTTCTCGCCCAGCTCGCGCGCTTTCCTCAGGCTGTACTCGATCCCGCCGTATTTCCTTACGAACGAGACGACCTCGTTCCAGTGCTCGTCGCCGTCGAAACCTCCGTGGAAGAGCTCGCTGACCCGCTCCCTGGTCTTCTCGGGGGCGTTGCGGAATGCCGATATGAACGGAAGCGTGACCCTGCCCTCGGTGAAATCGCTCGCTACCGGCTTGCCGATTTCCACGTCGGCCGCGATGAAATCCAACAGGTCGTCGGTGATCTGGAAGGCGAGCCCGATGTTCTCGCCGAAGCTGGCGAACTCCGACCTGTGACTCTCCGATCTGCTTCCGGTCAGCGCGCCGCATTCGCTCGCCGCGGCGAACAGCGAGGCGGTCTTGCGATAGATCAGCTCCATGTAACCGTCCTCGCTGACGTTGATGTCCTTCCTGTGCTGCAGCTGGATCAATTCGCCGATACTCATCAGGTTGGTCACCTTCGCAAGAACCCCTATAACGTCATCCAGCCCGGCTTCACCGAGACACGAAAACGCCCGGGAGTAAAGAAAATCGCCCATTATCATCGCTGCGTCCGATCCCCATCTCGCGTAGACCGTAGCCTTTCCGCGCCGGGTCATGTGGCCGTCGAGGATATCGTCGTGAAGAAGTGTCGCGGTGTGGATCAGCTCGACCGCCAGTGCGGCGACCGACGCCTTCTCGGGCGAACCGCCGGTGCTCCGGGATGCGAGAAAGAGCATGTTCGGACGTATGCGCTTGCCCGGCGCCTCGGCGAGCGCCGCCGAGATCTCCCGCAGCAGGGGCAGGTCCGACTTCAGGGCTTTCCTGAAATCGCCCTCCAACACCTCGAGCTCCCGAAAGACTGGAGCCTGAAAGCGGTTCAGATCTTTTGAATCAAGGGCGTTCATTGAAATGCGGGACCCGGTTCCTGTTCGCCGGTTGTGACGGATAACGCATCATCCGAGGCGCCGCCGCATCGCTCTCTCGCAGCCGTCGTCTCGGATAGTGAAAATGTACCACCAATCGCCTGAAAATGTCAAGATTTCGGCGTAGACGCTACGGAATATGGATAAAATTACTCCAAAAACAGATCGTCAAAATATAGAACCAGCGGCTGCCGCGGTCTGACAGCAAAAATGTGAATCACCTGAATCGATGATAAATCCAGCAGTCGTCGCGTCGGTCCATGTTCTATGTCGGTCAGAGGAATTGTCAGATCATTATGTCCCGGTTGAACTTGCAGTTCACCATTGTAGCGTTCCTGATAGTGC
>JAUWCL010000045.1 GCA_030609325.1 Candidatus Krumholzibacteriota bacterium | reverse complement strand
GTTCACATGCGACTGCGTCCCCGAGACATGCACCTACACGCCGGGATACTGGAAGAACCACGAGGAAGCGTGGCCCGTCGACGGTCTGACCGTCGGCTGCGTCGACTACACCAAGGCTCAGCTCCTCGAGATCTTCGACTGGTCGACCGAGAACGGCGACATGACGATCAAGCTGTTCCACCATCTCGTGGCCGCCAAGCTCAACGTGCTTATCGGCGCGGATGACTACATCATGAGCGCGATCACGGCCGGCGACGATCTCCTCTGCATGTATCCTCTCGGCAATAATCCGGTAGGCGACCTCAAGACCGACGCCGAGGCGATCAAGGACGACCTCGCCGACTACAACGAGATCGAGTGTGAAGAGGAAGAAGACGACGACATGCTCACGATCGACGGCCCAGTCACGGTCGACAAAGCCGCCGCTGCCACCGAGGAAAGCTCCTGGGGCTCGATCAAGAAGAAGCACCAGTAGATTTCGTCGGACTGAAAGAAACCTGAACGTCAGAAGGAGCGCTCTCAGGAGCGCTCCTTTTTTATGTCCGTTTCCTGTCGGGGATCATATCCTGCAGGTTCGATTCAAGAGGACAATCACTTATCCCGCGAGGACAGGAAGGCCCACGCGGCTGTGAAAACGAGGTTCAGGATCGCCATCCCGAGGAATATCTTCTGTCCATATCTCGCATACGGGGTCTGCGACGAGAGGGTGTAGACGGGAACGAGGAGTATCCCCTCCCTGTCCAGGCCTATCGACTCGACGACCCTCCCGGCAGGGTCGATAAACATCGAGACACCCGTATTGGCCGCGCGCAGCACCGTCACACCGTTCTCGATCGCCCTCTGAACGGCCGACTCGCTGTGCTGGAGAGGGCCCCTTGCCCCCCCGAACCAGCCGTCGTTCGTGATGTTGACGAGAAAATCGGCCCCGAGCTCCACGTAATCCCTCGAGTAGCCGGAGAAGGTCGACTCGAAACATATCAGCGAGCCGAACCTCCCCACGGGTGATTCGAAGATCGTCTGCTCCTCTCCCCGCTTGAAGTTCGCCTGCCCGAAATCCATCCTCTCGAGGAAGGGAACCCAACCGCTGAACGGCACCCTCTCCCCGAACTGAAGGAGATTGATCTTGTCGTACTGCTGCGACAGGATGCCACCGTGGTCGAACATCCCGGAGGAATTGAACGAGCGCCACCTCTCTCCTTCCTTGATATGCCTTACATACCCTATGTAGACGTCGACGCCCGCGTCCTGTGCAATGCTCTTCATCCATTCCCTGTACTTTCTGCTGTGGCTCATCGAGACGGGTGCGGCCGTCTCGGGGAATATGACCAGTTCGGCCCCCAACGCGGCGGCTTTGCCGGTCAGCTCCTCGATCTCGGTAAATATCGTATCCCTGTAGACCGGCTGCCATTTCCTGCCCAGGTCAAGGTTGGGCTGGATGATAGCGACATCGGCCGACCGGTCGACCGCGGCGATCTCCCCGTCGATCCGCCGGATCCTGAAATACCCGCCCGTGACGGTCCCGGCGATCAGAAGGAGGAGCATAATGGCGGCCTGCACCCTTCTGCCCCGTTCCCTGACGAAAAGCGCCGAGGCGATGAGCAGATTGGCGGCGACGATCAGCATGCCGAATCCGAAAGGACCCGTGGCGAACAGACCCTGCGCCGCGACAGGATATTTCAGGAGCGTTCCCGAGATTATCCCCCAGGAGAAGGCGAGCTCCCCGCTCGACCTGAGATACTCGGCAAGTGCCCAGAAGGCCGGGGCTGCGAGCAACGCCCTCCTTCCGATCCTGCCGTGCAGGACGGCCAGAGCGAGTGTGAAGAGCCCCGTGTACAGCCCGAGGTAGATCACGAGCAGGATCAGTCCCGGGATGAGGACCCACCTGAGATTGACGCTCGACTCGGGGATGAGATTGGTGATCCAGAAGAGCAGGACGAGGAAGAATGTGATACCGAAGAAATGCCCGACGACGAATCCCCTCTTCAGGCGGCCCTTTTCTTCCTCGTATGATGGGAACACCTTCAGGAAATACCTGAACAGGGGGACGAGCGCCACGAGCGACAGCAGGCGCGTCGGATACGGCGGAAAGGAAAGGGCCAGCAGGAATCCGCCGAGAACCCCGGCGAAGAGTTCTTCCCTCCACCAGGCAAGGAACGACTTTCTCTCGATGCCGTTCAATCCGTCTCCTTCGGTACGGCCCGGCCGCCTACCTGGCGGAACCGGTGCAGACAGAATCGTGATCCGGCTGAAACAGATTCGAGCGGGAGTATATATGACGCTATTGAACTGGACAACCATTACCCGGGCGAATACATTTATTCTTATCTGAGGGGTGATTCTTCGTTATGTTCATCCGGCCATAACGGGTCCGCGGTTAAGTATCGTCCTTCATGGCACATGAAAGGGGTCGCCTGATGCGCACCACCCTGCTTGCGATAGTCGCTGTTTCGCTTGCATTCAATGCCGCGGAGGCCGATGAGAAGAACGATCTGACCATCTATGGAAAGGCTCTTCTATCCGCAGACTATGCCGACAACGGCAAAGAGGGTTCATTCTACATCTCGAGCAACGATTCGCGACTGGGATTCAAGGGTCATCTCGGACTTCGAGAGGGTTTGAAGGCAATCTGGCAGATCGAGACGAAAATCGATTTCGATATCTCGGGCACCGGGTTCGCCTCACGGAACACTTTCGCCGGTCTGTCGGGAACGTTCGGCACGTTGAAACTGGGACGGCATAACACTCCATGCGATGTTCGCCGGAAGCGCGGATTTCAATCTGACCGAAAATGCTCTCTTCTACCTGGCGGGCTCGGTCACGTACAACAAAAAGAACGCCGACTACATCATGACGGGCACCGGCCTGTGGAATAAGTTCAACACCGCGCCGGGTACGGATCCGTGGGGCCTGAGCCTGGGAACGATCCTGGCATTCTAGCCGGCCGGTGCTGTCATGGCATTTTGACAATAATCATTGTTAACGAGCCTGCGTTGTGGTAGTATATCAATGCATTAAACGGCATGACGACTGTGCCGAATGTATAATACTACTCTTTTCTTTGCTGGGGGGAAGAGAATGAAACGTAGCTACTGGTTTCTCGTCGCTGTCGTTGTCCTGTCCCTTACAAGTGCCGCATCGGCTAATCCTGATCCTGATCCCTGCCTCATCGTATACCCGACCTGTCCGTGCATGTATCATTACGACATAACGAAATACTACACCGTCGGACCCGGTGATTTGTATTACGACGCCGAGTACGACAGGGGCGGTTACGTGCTGCTCGAATTGGGCTCAAACGAGATCGGCCACAGCATCTATCAGGCTCCCAGCCTTATGGGATTTGAGGTGTCGACCGACGGAGACGACGGATATGTCTTTATCGACACGGAATTCGAGCTGGTGATCGATGGATTCAACAATACTCCTACGACGTACGTCAACATCATCGTAGTCTTCGACGATTTCGTTCCTCCCAGTTGCTTCCCCACCATAATGGTAAACGGGATACCGACCATAGGAAACACTTACAGCGCCGGCGACCTGACGGTAACCACGCCGACGCCTGACGGAAACAACTACTCCGACACGATGACTCTGCTCATTCAGTGGCATGGATGCTACGGCCTCCACATCTGGGCTTTCTCGGACGAGGACTACAGCGGCACTCACGACGGCGGCGAATGCTTCACCGCGTTCTCGCACGACGTAACCATCCCCACGGAGAACTCAACGTGGGGCGGCATCAAGTCGCTGTTCGACGAATAATCGGACAGTAGTTCCGGATTCACCTTCACGAGGAAGGCGGTCCTGCTGAGGTGATCGGGACGGAGCATACTCAGACGGACTTAACCCTGTTTCCGTAGAGGTTCGGATCGATATTCATTCTTTTGAGTTTCTTGAGAAGGCCCTGACGAGTGATCCCCAGGGCCTTCGCCGTGTGCGTCCTGTTCCCGCCGAAACCCTCGAGCGCCCTGACGATCATCTTCCTCTCGAGCCTCATCACCGCTTCGGGGAGTGTGCTCGCCTCGAACCCGGAATCATGGACGGATAACCTCATCTCCCTGCTCTCGGGGATCTCGAGCATCGCGGCGGTGATCCTCCCCGAATCAGGATTCATCGTCACCGCCCTCTCGATCTCGTTCTCGAGCTCACGCACGTTCCCCGGCCACCGATAGCCGACCAGCCTCGACAGAGCTCCGGCCGTGATCGACCTGGAACAACCATTTATCCGGTCGACCGATCCCCTCAGGAAGCGCGCTGTCAGGACGGGGATGTCTTCTTTCCTCTCCCTCAGCGGAGACACGCCAAGTCTCACCGCGTTGATCCTGAAGTAGAGGTCCTCCCTGAAACGCTCGGTGCGGACCAGTTCCTCGAGGTCACGGTTTGTCGCGAATACGAAACGGACGTCGACTTTCCTGCTCTTCCCCTCGCCGAGCCTGCGTACCTCCTTCTCCTGAAGGACGCGCAGAAGGGCCGCCTGGAGATGGCCGGGGAGCTCTCCGACCTCGTCGAGGAAGAAGGTGCCGCCGACCGCCGCCTCGATCAGGCCCTCGCGGTCGCGGTCGGCTCCCGTAAACGCTCCTCTCACGCTTCCGAACAGCTCACCCTGCAGCAGGCCTGCCGGCATCTCCATGCAGTTGACCGCGACGAACGGGCCGCCGCCCCTCGCACCGAGCAAGTGTATGTTCCTCGCGACGAGTTCCTTCCCAGTCCCGCTCTCTCCGCATATCAGGACGTGTATCTTCCCGGCAGCGATTTTCCTTATATCGTCCCTTAGACGGACGATCTGCGGAGATATACCGATGATCGGAGGCTCGAAAGGACGGCCCCCTCCGGCCGCCGCCCCACCACAGACTCCGGTTCCGGGAAACGGGACTTCCACCAGGGGTACGAGATGCTCAAGCAACCCGAGGAACTCTCCGGCGGCCGACAGCCTTCTCGAGACAAACGACGGGGCCCTCTCGTTCAACTCGAGGTCGAGCGAAACTGATATACCCTCGATCCGACGCCGAAGGTGCCACTCGTTTCCGTAACCGCTCCCGTCCATCCGCCAGACCCCGAAGCCTTCGGCGAACGCGGTCGATTCCCTGAGCCCGAGCTCCATGCCCTGCTCTGTATGGACGCTTCCGCGCATATCGATAATGGGGTCTCCCGTGCCGGGTTCTCCTGCATAGAAACGCAGCCGCGCCGACGAAGCACCGCATGCACTGCAGAGAAGGCCCAGGTATTCCTCGATCACCCTCTTCAAACGACTCTCCCCTGTATCAGGCTTCCGACTCTACTCACATTCGCTTATGGCAAAACCCGTACCCCCCGACACCGGACAACGCAAAGTGCTGTCACAATAAAAGTTAGACGGATACACCCCCGTACTCTACACCCGGTTTCCGTCAGATTTCTGACAGTACGATTTCCTTGACTTTGCCCGAAGCCTGTGAATACCATGCCTTAATCCGGATAACCGGGTGTCAAATATTTGACTAGGTGGACTTGATCCGTTTCTGAATCAGGGAAAGGAGGACTCTGTGGCCGATGATTTTAAACCTTACGTGTCCGCCGAGACGAAGATGAAGGAGTTAACGCTGCCGGCGATCATATTCGGCGCGATACTCTCTATCATCCTTGGTGCGGCAAACGCCTACCTCGGCCTCGTGGCCGGCATGACGGTAGCGGCTACGTTCCCGGCGGCCGTCATGGCCATGGCGGTGCTCAAACCGCTCAAAGGCACTATCCTCGAGGAAAACACCTGCCGTACCACGGCCGCGGTCGGCGAGGCCGTCGTCGCCGGCGCGATCTTCACGATCCCGGCGTTCCTGATCGCCAAGAACCCGGAGACCGGCGCGCCGATCTGGGAAAACATCCACTACTGGGAAAGCACCTTCCTGATGCTCGTCGGCGGTATCCTCGGGGTCTTTTTCGTGATCTTCCTCAGAAGGGTCCTGATCGACGACAAGTCGCTCCCGTTCCCCGAGAGCGTCGCATGCTCGGAGATCGTTAAGGCCGGCCAGGGAGGAGCGACGGGCGCCAAGTACGTGTTCGGGATGATCGGCCTGGCGGCCCTTCTCGAGCTTCTCAAGAACAACTTCGGCTTCCTCCTGGTGAAGGGATACATAAAACATTTCTGGGTCCTGCCCACGGTGAGGAACTTCAAGCTGATGACAAGCGACCTCAGGGCGATAACGGCCGGATCGAACCCGACCGGCGGGATCTTCATCGAATCTCCCGAGGCCTCGCCGGCGATGCTCGGCGTAGGCTACATCATCGGCCCCAAACTCGCCGCCATCGTATTCGCCGGCGGAGTGTTCGGCCACATGATGATGACCCCGCTGTTCATATTCATCAACGGCACCTTCGGGCCGGGCACCGACTGGCTCGAGACGACCGGCGCCGTCTGGAACTCCCAGGTCCGCCCGCTGGCCGTCGGCGCGATGCTCGTCGGCGCGTTCTACACGCTCTTCAAGATGCGCAAATCGCTCGGTACCGGCGTGGCTAGAGCATTCAAGGACCTCAAGCAGATCGGCAAGGTCAGTGAGGGAGGCGACGAGACGAGCCGCATCGAGAAGGACATCCCTTACTCGATCACGCTGATCGGTATCATCGCCCTGGTCATCCCCATATTCTTCCTCTACTGGTACTTCAGCGACAGCATCATCGGAGCGGCTGTATCGGCAATCGTTATGACGATAGCCGGCTTCCTCTTCGCCGCCGTCGCCGGGTTCCTCGTAGGGACGATCGGATCGAGCAACAACCCGATCTCGGGCCTGACTCTGTCGACCCTGATCGTGGCTGCTATCCTGATGGTGGTCGTCGGCGTTAAGGGAGCGTTCGGCGTGGCCGCCGTGCTCGGCGTGGCGGCCGTGGTCTGCTGCTCGAGCGGAGTGGCGGGCGACATCATACAGGACCTGAAGGCCGGACACATCCTCGGCGGCACGCCGAAGGTGATGGAGATCGGCTGCATCATCGGGGTGATCGCGGCCGCTTTCGTCATGGCCCTGGTCCTCCAGCTGCTCCATACGGGATACGCCTCGACGGGAGGTATCGGCGGAACCGATCTTCCCGCCCCGCAGGCCGGCCTGATGGCTATGCTCGCGCAGGGAATCATTACCGGGCAGATGGCCTGGCCACTCGTGATCATGGGAGCGATCTTCGCGATCGCCCTGATCCTCATCGGCGCTCCCTCACCAATGCTGATCGCGGTCGGCATGTACCTGCCCTTCCACACGACTTTCGCCATCTTCATCGGCGGGATCATCAAGTGGATCGCCGACGGGTACATAAAGAAGAGAAAACTCAACAAGGAGAAGGCCGCCAACACGGGAATTCTCCTGGCGTCCGGTCTGATCGCGGGCCAGGCGCTCATGGGGATCATCATAGCCGGCACCGTTGTCGCCGGCGGAGGCGAGAGTATCATGCCTTCGATCATCAAGGGCGGCAGCCCGTGGCTGGCGCTGCCCGTGTTCGCGTTGCTCGCGTGGATTCTGATCCGCACACCCGCGAAGAGCGCAGCAGAATAGTCCTGATAATCGTCTGATCGACCCCGGGGCCGGCGAGGCACCGGGGTCTTCTTCTCCAGCTACCGGAAAGCGAAGCGATGTTCGGCAGAAAGAAAAAAGTACGGGGGCCCGACGTCAACCTCCTCGAGCTCGTCCCCGAACAGATCGTCAAGTCCGAGAAGGAAGAAGACGGCATCGTCACCGTGCTCGGCCCGAGGTTCAATAGCGGATTCATGAAACGGCTAGTCGGGTCGCGCATGAAGAGCCCGTATTTCAGGATAACGCTCGATGATATCGGGGCGGCGGTCTGGGAGAGCATAGACGGCGAGCGCAACATCGGCGTGATCGCACAGATACTCAGGGACAAGTTCGGCGAGAGGATCGAGCCGTGCCACGACCGCCTCGCGATGTTCTTCACGCAGCTCGAGATATCGCGCTACATCCGTTACACGAACCTCGAAGAGGTCAAGGCCAGACAGGATCCGGCCGGCACACCGGAACCTCCCGCCGATTATCAACACGACGCTCAATAATCCACTCGCTCACCTCGTTTCCCTGCGGGAAAAGCTCACATAGGCGGCAGTGGCTGCTCCTTCTCCTTCTTCTTCGTCGACAACTTGAAGGGAATGTAGAGCGGGCAGGTGCCCATAAAACTGGTAAGCAGGAAGATTATGGCGATGATGCCCAGGATGATCGCCGCCGTGCCGGTGATCTTGTCGGTGAAATAGAGGATCCCTATCACAATCGCCAGAAGGATCCGTATGACGCGATCAACCGCGCCCATGTTCTTCGTCATGTCCCACCTCCTGTAAGGTATGACGTTCGCAAACACCCGGATTTATGATATATGCCGAATCCCTTGTCCTACGGTCCGAGGACCTCGTATCCGCTTACCTTTAAAATATCACCGCCGCCCGGTGTCCCCCACACCCAGGTACGGTGGTCGCCGAAAGTCTCCAGCGCCGCCGTCAAGGGTCCGTTGAGTCTATAACTCCCGCCATCGATATTCAAGATAATTGATTCACCGGCGATCGCGATGCTGCCCAGCACCGCGATCATCCCGTCCGGCGGGACAATCGCGTAGTTTTCGACCCGGGCGTCTCTCTCGCTGCTCTTTCCCGGTATGCCCGTGCAGGTCAGTCGAACATCGTAGCCGTCGAGAAGACTCAACGCGGAGGCGCACGAGGCCACCGTAAGCAGGAACACTGCGATCAGAATATTACTGAATCCTGATAAGGATCGCATTCATACTCCCGAACAGTGCGCTGGAAATATTCAGGTCGTAGACATCGACCCCGGTGAACTCCATAAGGATGAAATCCGGTCCGTACGATTTTACTTCGCCCGTCAGCGGACTCCCGCAGATATTGCCCGGCCTGACCCTGAGCGGATCGAAATCGGCCGCGAGGTCGAGCGAGGTATAGGCATACTTCGGATCGACGGGCGTTACACCCCTGTTCTCGAAATACATCGTTGCCGCCCAATCGGCGAAGAGCTCCTTGAAACCGCAGCCCGTGACATGCTCGATGTTGTCGGTGCCGGTCTTCTTCGTCTGAACGATATCGCGGAAGATACCGTCGCCGAACCGGTCCCCGAGGTACCTGAAGAAGAGGAAGCTCGCACCCCTTTCCTCCAGATCGTCTCCGCCGTGGATCAGCGTGACGTTGCCGGGGTCGTTGAAGAACATGTTCGCCCGGCGTATATTGCTCTCGTCGTGATTATTGAGGTCCTCGGCGATGTGCGCAAGCCCCTCGTCGACCCACAGCTCGGCCATGTAAGCGCCGCTGTAGCCGTTGCCGAATATCAGGACCCGGTAGTTGAACATTATTATGTGCTGGAACTCGTGTGCGATAACGCCTCTGATGACTTCGAGCGCCCGCTCCTTGTCATAATAGTTCCCATATATCCCGTCGGGGTCGGGAACCATCGAATAATATATCTCCATCCCGTTCGATGCACCGGTTGGAACGTATGTCGGTAGCAGGTCGCCCGGCAAGAAGAATCCGGCGATGTGCCCGGTCGAGGCGCCGCCCTGCGGCGTCAGTTCGTTCACTATCGGGGTCAGGAGTATGGCGACCTTGCCGTCATGGTTGATGTCCGATTCCGAACCGAAGCTTGCGGTGTTGGTCGGATAGATATGCTCCTCGAATTCCTGTCCGAGGGCATAGGCCTCAGAATCGGTGATGCAGGAGGAATGCGTGATCTGGTCTACGTAAAGGAGAGTGTGGTCTCCCTCGTATTTCAGGTCAGCCGTGACGAGCGTGAAATCGTCCGGGTCGATCGTGCTGCCGTTGAAATTGCTGAATACATAGAACTCACGTGCCTGCGGCTCCATCGCGGAAGGCTGAGGCATAGTCGGTGGAGTATTGTCGACATCGATATTAACGGTTCCGCCGCGGAGAAGGCCGAGCACTTCCTCCCTCTTCTTCCGCTCGAACGACCTCGTGACCTCTCCAGCCCCCGCGAGCAGCATGAAATCGATCCTGTCCGAGTCCGGACTGGAATCCACTCCAGCGCCCGGCCCGTCAGCAGCAGGAGCCGATGAGCAGGGCGTATCGTTATCGACGGTGTAGTTGGAGGTCATGTTCCTGTCCGGGAAAGTGGCGCTGTCAAAAAGTATCAGGATGTACTCCTCGCCGACCTGCCCCGTCGATACGGGCAGATCGTATTCGGAATCGGAATAGAAGATCTTCGCTACATCACCGAGAAGCAGCCTGACTGAGAAATCAAGCGAGTTCGAGGGGATCCTGGGCGCCACGACATCGAAGGGACCACCGCCGATTGGAAACGGCGTCTCCACCCTTACTCCACCTGTGAAAGAACCCTCCGGGACCTCGACTCTCAGGCTCGAGCGTGTCGCTTCGACAGGAACGGCAACCCTGCTCGCCGCAGGATTCGAATATCCAGTAGCGGAGAAAGCGACCAGGTTTTTAGCAGGATCGGAGTTGAAGCCTTTTCCTTCGACCGTTACGCTATCCCCGGCGCTCGCAGATGCCGGCGTCACGGAAGTGATGGAGACCTGCTTCCCTCCCGCTGCCTGATCGTCGCTGCAGCCTGAAAGAACGAATGCCGGAATCGCAAGAAGAAGGGCATATCCGATAGCTCTCGGGAACGATTTTCCCATATTACGCATATTATCAACCTCGATCCAGGGGCTCGCCGTACATAATCACGCGGCTGGTCGTGCCGCAGATAATCAACAGATGCAATTGGTTATAAGATAGCAGATGCGCCCTGTCCTTTCAATCCCGACCGATGTCCCGACAGGACGTGATTCCCCGTAATAAGGCATGTATCTTGCAATTACCCGTGTGAACCAGTGCACCTGAAATACCGACTCTACAGCTGCAGCCTGAAAAATGTCACTTGTACTCGACATAATATGCTCCAACTCCTATGTACTCGGGACAGTAGCGAACGACTGTGCCGAATCGGGATGGGATGTGTCGACATTCTCCAGCGTGAACGATTTCATACTGGAAAGAGAGAAGTCTGCTCCGCCGGTCCTGATATTTGCCGGCACAAACGGACCGGGCGATCAGGATATCTCCCCGGATATCGACGCGCTGATCGACTGGCACAGGCGCAATACCACCACCCAACTGCTTCTGCTTATACCGGAAGGTCTGAGAAACGAGGACAACGTTGCGCTGAGGCTCGGCGCGCGGCACCAGCTCCATATGCCGTACGAGAGCAGGGATCTCCACCTGATCCTCAGCCAGGTCGCCGGCGGCCTCGGGAAGCGTAAACTCGATGAAGCCATACGGGAGCACACCGTGAAGCCGGAAGGATTCGATGACATCATCGGTGTCAGCGATGCGATGCAGGAAGTGATCGCCCTGGCGATCAAGGTCGGCAAGAGCGACTGCACCTCGGTCATGATCACCGGCGATAACGGCACCGGCAAGGGAGCCCTCGCCAGCGCTATCCACCAGATCAGCTCGCGATCGTCCGGCCCCTTCATAGAGGTCAACTGTGCGGCTATTCCCGCCAAGCTGCTAGAAAGCGAGTTCTTCGGGTACGAGAAGGGCGCCTTCACGGACGCCAAGGAACGGAAGATGGGACTGTTCGAGGTCGCCAACGGAGGATCGATCTTTCTCGATGAAATCGGCGAGATCCACTTCAACCTCCAGGCGAAGCTCCTCAAGTTCCTCGATTCGAGGACCATAAGGAGGGTGAGCGGCACCCAGTTCCTTCCCGTAGACGTCAGGGTGATCTCGGCGACCAACAGGAACATCAAGGAGGACGTAGAGGGAAAACGCTTCAGAGCAGACCTTTATTACAGGTTGAACGTCGTGGAGATCAGGATACCGCCCCTGCGCAGCCGCAGGGAGGATATCCGCCCGATCGCCGAGGCTTATGCGAAGAAGTTCTCGAACCGCCTCAAGAAGGGTGACGTCGGGCTCTCCGAGGACGCATTCCCGCTCCTCGAGCAGTATTCATGGCCGGGAAACATCAGGGAACTGATAAATCTCATCGAGCGCGCTGTCCTCCTCAATACGACCGGAGAGATATGCGCTGCCGATCTCCCCATCGCCCTGGAGACCAGCGCCGAAGAAACGACCTGCCCCATGAAGAAAGAGAACGGCACTATAAGGATCGACATTCCACCGGAGGGAGTCAGTCTCGACCAGGTCGAGAAGGCTGTGATCCTCGAGACACTGCTCAAGACAGGGGGAAATGTCACCCGCGCAGCCCACCTTCTCGGGGTAGAACGAGGAACGCTGAGATACAAGATGAAAAAACACGAAATAGACAGTCAGGACCTTAAGGAAAAAATCAAAAACGGCGAATATGAGCCGGTTTCTGTAACAGATTGAAAACACTATCCCTTACAGGCGCAATCCCCGGAACCCCCGAAAAACTCCCCCACCAGGTTCAGGAATAATCCCAAACGGCTTTCTCGATCATACGCTCCGTGCCAATCTAAATCGGCCTGCAATCACTTTTCCCAGGCGATTTGCAGCCTGCCGTGGGCATCTGTAGTTGATTGTATATCAACATGTTCCATGCCTGAGAATCCAGAAAGACAACAATAGTTGACGCAAAGGTCCCACTCCTCAACGACATCTCCCTGCCGGCTTTTGACCCGTGGCACCCGCATTGCCTTATACCGGTTCAGGAACGAAAAGAAGTTTTAGTTTTTAACCGAAGACCCAAGGAGGTGGGAGAAATGAAAGGACGAACCATAGCCCAGAAACTCCTCACCGTTTCAACCTTCCTCAGCGTACTGGCTGCCATGGGCTGTGGATCCTATTCTCCTGTATCCCCCTCACAGGATGACACTACGCCCGGTGTCGTGAACCCCGTATTCGTCCAGGTTCTCTCCACCTCCGCGGGTTCTTCCGGTAGAGATATGATGCAGAGCTCATCGACCTCCGTCTCCATGGTGATTTCAGCCGAAACGGGCGGGACAGTTACAAACAGTTACTTCAGCTTGTACTTCCCGCCCGGAGCCCTCGACGAGGACACCGAGATCACCATCGACATGCCCAGGTACCCGGTGGCGATAGTAGAGTTAGGGCCCCACGGCATCGAGTTCAACAAAAACGTTATCATGACCCTGCCGCTGGCTATGATCGATTCGGATAAAGATTCCTATACGACTCTCTGGAACAATGAGAATGCAGGAATCTGGGAAGATATCGGTGGGCAGGTAGAAAACGGTAACGTTGTAGCAGAACTTGAACACTTCAGCGACTACGCTATTTCGCCACACGGCTAATCTTAGAAACAACATCCTGAATGCTTGAAACCCTCTCTCTTGAGAGGGTTTTTTTATTGATTTTTCAGGGTTACCTCTTAAAATCCCATTTCATGACTGATAACTATGGGCTGCCGGCACGTTACAAAAACTTCGAATCAATAGGATCTGGGGCAATTGGATCTGTCTTCAAAGTAACTGATTCCCAGTCCGGAAATGTGCTTGCGTTAAAATATATTAACAGTACTGAACCTGCTCTTGCCGAATCCCTTGAGAACGAATTCTCCACCTTGTCTACATTGTCCCACCCAAATCTTATCAGAGTATATGATTACGGACGAAGCGAAACGGGACATCCGTATTTCACGATGGATTTAATACACGGTCCGAATCTTAAAGATCGCTTGAAGTCACAATCAGAAATTGCTCAATCGAACGATATCTTAATGGATATATTATCCGCACTTGAATATCTCTCGAGGCGGAATATCGTTCATGGAGATATAAAGCCTGAAAATATTCTGATGGCAGATAAAGCCGGCTCCGTTCCGATTCTGCTTGATTTCGGTCTCTCCACCTTATCCGGGGCTGATCAAGACAGGATCTTCGGAACTCCCAGATTCATAGCGCCTGAAATATTCGAAGCGCGACAATACTCCCCGAAGAGTGATATTTACGCTCTCGGGCACACTATCATCGAGTGTTTAACAGACTCGACAACACCGATAGCTGGGGAATTATCAGACGATTACTTCCTGGGAACATACGATAAACTAAACAATATATTTTCACAAGCCGGTATATCCTACGCTCGAAACCTGACTTCATACATTCTGGAGCTTTCCGACCCGGATCTCTCAAGACGACCGGATTCCATCTCATTAGCGATGCAAAAGCTGTCGATAATCTCCAGACCTTCGTATAACGATGGAATAGTCATAGAAAGCTCCCATATTTATCGCAAACACATCGATGATGAATTGAACACTTTCTTACAGGACACGGATTTTAACAACAGGCTGTTGATTCTGGACGGATCTGTCGGAACCGGGAAAAAATCACTTCTGACCAGCGCAATCAGCCAGGCACAGCTCTTGAATTATGCTGTTTTAAATTTCATCGACGTACCATCGGATGGATTCTCCCTACAGAATATTATTGACATCCTGTCTATCAACCTCAGCCCAAGTGAGAGTGATAAACTGGTCAAACAGCACCATAATCTCCTGACTAATCTGAAGAAGGCAGAAGCAACGAGTGACCTTGATAACCTCGGCGTGATTTATAGCAACATTGCAGAATATATCCACAAGCTTTCAACGAATCGTCCCGTATTGGTCATTCTTCCAGACATCGAGAGCCTAGGTTCTGACATATTGAAGTTTCTGTTGCACCTGATCAATGAGATAGAATTCCTGAAGGCCAGGATTAAAATTGCACTTTCTTGCTCATCTGACATTCCCCGAGACGACGAATTGAATACTCAAATTGAGAATCTTTCTGAGAAAGCAATCAGGTTGAATATTCGAGGATTATGTCTTCATGAACTTAAGGTGCTATGCAGAGATATCTTCCAGGATGATTTATTAACAGATGATGAGTTGAACAGGGTTCTCGCACTAACAAATGGCATCCCCCAGTTCATCCTCGATTATTTAAATTATCTCGTTATCAATAAGGTTATTACACGGATCGACAGAACATACTTTATCGACCATAAACTGCTCAACAAGGAATACTCTACAACCAAATATAATGACATTGCAGACGACGTATTATCCCGATTAAGCAAGGATCAAATATTCTTTCTGAATATACTATCGATGTATAACGCTCCCGTTGTTTTGGATATTATTGAAGAACTGCTTGATATAAATTTAAAACATATTGTGGAGAGTTGCGATAAATATAGATTACTCGAGTTGCACGGCAATTCAGCATCCCTGAAATCCGTCTTTTTGAGGAATTCATTAAGCCATCACATCGATAAATTAACCCGGAATACAATCCACCAGATTCTCGCAAAATACACCCTTATCAATAGCCCTGAGGATT
>JAUWCL010000006.1 GCA_030609325.1 Candidatus Krumholzibacteriota bacterium | reverse complement strand
GCGGTTGTGACAACCTGCTACTTCTACAAGTGCAATGTTCCCTGGGATCTGATTTTCAACGAT
Source organism: Candidatus Krumholzibacteriota bacterium (assembly GCA_030609325.1). Lineage (GTDB taxonomy): Bacteria > Krumholzibacteriota > Krumholzibacteriia > Krumholzibacteriales > Krumholzibacteriaceae > JAUWCL01. The sequence continues at coordinate 85,464 of JAUWCL010000006.1, read as the reverse complement.
AAAATACTTTCCTTCCCAAAAAGCGGTTCTATCAGGTTTTTATAACTCTCAATCTTGTCATCCGGTAAAAACACCTGTACCGTTCCGGCGAAACCGCCACCGTGTACGCGGCATGCTCCGCCGTCTATTTCATCCAGAAAATGCTCCGTTAAAGCCAATGCCAGAGTAACTCCCTGCTCTTCTATCTTTTTTATGCTGTAAACATTCTGCAACCACATGAAAGAAGAACGGCCTGAATCCCGGACTAATTCCAGGAATCCGATAAAATTTCCCGATTCCAGTTCTTTTACCTGAGCCAATACCCTTTCATTTTCATTTATGAAATGAAAAGCCCGGAGCAGAGCCCTATCACTCACCCTTTCACGTAAATCTTTTATGTTTAACAGGAGTTCATCCATGTTGATGTCACGGCATGTGTTTTTACCCAATTTTGATGCGACTTCCTTCATCTCGGAAGGTACCGCTTTATAGTCATCCGTTAAATCCTCGTGAGAACTCCCCGTATCAACCACCAGCAAACGATAATTACTGGCGTCAAAATCGAAATCGATCTTTTTTACAACCGGTGCGCACGGATGTTTAAAATCAATGGATATGATCCCTCCAACTGCACAGGCCATTTGATCCATAAGTCCACATGGTTTGCCGAAATAGTTATTCTCTGCATACTGGCCTGTTATCGCTATTGTCTCGACGCCGACCTCGCCATTATTATACAGCTTGTTGAATATGGTACCGATCAATACCTCGATCGATGCCGAGGAACTGAGACCGGATCCAATAGAAACATCGCTCGTTATACAGGCATTGAATCCACCGATCCCATGACCCAGATCAGACAGCCTGAAAGCTATTCCCCGTACGAGCGCACTGGTAGTTTCCTTTTCCTCATGAACAACATCCAGGCAATCCAGATTAACTTCAAACGGTTCACTGTATTCCCCTGAATAGATTATAACCCTGTTATTATCATTTTTTCCGGCAACAGCAATTGAATCCAGATTGACACTGGCTGCCAGCACCCTTCCGTTGTTATGGTCGGTGTGATTGCCGCCGATTTCCGTTCTGCCCGGCGTGCTGAAGAGGTGGACGTCTTTATCGTTGAATCGAAGCCTGTATTCCCTGATCAACTTTTTATAACGTTTCCGCTGGCTTGAAAGCATATTCTCATCTTCACCGTAAATCTTTTTGAACAGATCGTTATAATCCTGCAAATCAAATGTCATGGCTTAAATCCTGACCTTGTAATGGATCGATGAAACTTCTCTCAAGCACTTCGCCGCCCATTCGGGCGTTATATCCCGCTGGGCTTCAGCCAGCATTTCATAACCAACCATGAACTTCTTTACGGTCGCCGACCGCAATAGCGGCGGATAGAAATGAGCATGCAGTTGCCAGTGAATATAATCGCCATCATCTGAAGGCGCCCCATGCCATCCCATTGTATATGGAAATGGTGCTTCGAAAAGATTGTCATAACGAGTCAGGAACTCTTTTAATATCTCAGCCAACCGATCGCATTCCCGGTCATTCAGTTCCGTCAGGCGCAGTACGTGTCTCTTCGGCAGCAGTATTGACTCAAAGGGCCACACGGCCCAGAAAGGGACCAGGACCACCCAGGAATCATTCTCCAGGACAACCCTTTCTGCATCTTCCAATTCACGTTCGAGACAACTCAATATCAGCACTTCATCATGCTGTTCGTAATATATCTTCTGATTCAGATCCTCGTTGCTTACTTCATCGGGAAGGAACGAGCTCGCCCAGATCTGGCCATGAGGATGAGAGTTGGAGCATCCCATCATCTCACCCTTGTTTTCAAATATCTGCACCCAGCGGTGTGTTTGTCCAAGGTCCGCGAGCTGGGCAATCCACAAATCCACAACCCTGCGAATTTCGCTCACCTGCATTTCGGGAAGCGAAAGATCATGTCGGGGTGAAAAGCAGATCACCCGGCACGTGCCCTGAATCACATCGATCTTGAATAGATCATTGTTCGAGCGCTCGATAACGGGAACATCGCTCAGGAGAGCGCTGTAATCATTTGCAAATACGAAAGTGCTTTTATAATGCGGGTTTCGCTCACCGCTTGCCCGTTCGTTTCCTGGACAAAGATAGCATTCAGGATCATATCCCGGCTGTTCGGATTTCTCGCTCGATTCATGCCTGCCCCGCCAGGGTCTCTCCATCCGGTGTGGAGACACCAGTACCCACCTTCCCGATAACGGGTTAAACCTGCGGTGCGGGTGTGTTGCAATATCAAAATCCATTAATATCTACCAGAACAGAGCATAAAGCAACAGGGTGACAGCAATCACAACAATGCCAAGCCACATTACAGAACGGCTGGGTTTCATATCAAAATCTTCACGAATGGGCATTTCCCTTTGCCCGGCCATCGGTTTAAACAGGGTAAAAACGCCCATGATGATCAGGATCAATATAAAGGTAATGGCCATTCGATTAAGAAAGGCAATACCGGCAAAGAAAAATAGTAAAATGCCGTAAATCGCAGGTGAAGCCGTCAGCGCAGCAACACCCGCCATTCCAGGAGCCCGTTTAAAGATCATTCCAAAGATAAAAGCAGCCAATATACCGGGCGACACAAAGCCTTGAAATTCCTGAATGTAATTGAATATCCCTCGAAAGCGGGGGTTCCCCAATTGCGGCGCAATCAGACAGCCGATGATAACCAGAACCAGGGTCATGATGCGTCCCGTGGTAACCAGGGAATGGGGTAAAGCATCCTTCTTCCAGTGCCGTTTATACAAATCCATCGTAAAGATAGTCGAAGCGGAGTTGAGCATGGACGCCAGAGAGCTGATAACCGCCCCGGCAATAGCGGCGAAAATTAATCCGCGCATTCCACCGGGTATGAGGTTCCGGATAAGCAACGGATAAGCCGCATCGGCATTTTCCAACTGGTCGCCATATAGCTGGTAAGCCATAATTCCCGGAAATATCACAATAAAGGGAATTGTCAATTTAAGAAATGCCGCGAAAATGACACCCAACTGTCCCTGGCGCAGTGTTTTGGCCGCCAGGGTCCGTTGGGTAATATACTGATTGAGACCCCAATAATAGAAATTGGGAATCCAGAGTCCAATAACCAGCGCCGTCCAGGGCAATACCGGATGATCCGCGGGCAGGATCATGTGCAACCGATCCGCATTCGTAGTGAAAAAATTATTCACTCCGCCGACTGCGACAAAACCTATAATGACGGTGATTATGCCCCCGATGATAAGCGCGGACCCCTGAAACAGATCCGCCCAGGCCACGGCCTTGAGACCGCCCCAGGTGGAATAAATAGCGGCAATCCCGCCGATCAGCCATACAGCCTTGATGAGATTCATGTTGAATATCGTGGTAAGCGTCAATGCTCCGGAATAAATCACAGCGGAAATGGTCACGGCAACGTAAATAACCACCATATAAAAAGCCATAATAGCTCGTGCCGCGGAATTATAGCGATATTCCAGGAATTCAGGCATCGTATAGATACCACTGCGCAAAAACCGAGGGAGAAAAAAGAAGGCGACAAATACAAGCGTAATGGCAGCCATCCATTCATAACTCGCCACAGCGAACCCCACACTACCGGCTCCCTGTCCGGCCTGTCCAACTATCTGTTCCGTGGAGATATTCGCGGCAATGAGAGAAAGCCCGATCATCGGCCACAACAGGCTGCGGCCAGCAAGGAAGAAATCCTCCCCGGTTTCCTCCTTGCGGCTTTTATACATACTGACGCCGACAACAATGATGAAAAACAGCAGGAATAATGCGATATCGAAAAAGCTTAAATCCATTTTGTCATCCTTTTTTTGCCCGGTAATCTTGCCGGTGGAATGACAATCGACCGCGGCCTTTGTACTCTTTTTCTATTTAACCGTAAATTTATAAATCGTTTTCGTGTGATATGTTTCTCCCGGCCTTAAAACAGTAGATGGGAATTCCGGTTTGTTCGGTGAATCCGGATAATGCTGAGTCTCCAGGCACAGGCCGTAGCGGTGCTTATATTCTTTTCCGCTTTTACCCACGTTGCTGCCGTCCAGGAAATTGCCCGAATAGAACTGCAAACCCGGTTCAACCGTGTAGACTTCCATCATCCTGCCGCTGACGGGTTCATACAACGAGGCCTGTAATTTCATCGTTCCGTCCACGTCATTCAGGACCCAGTTGTGATCATATCCCAATCCGTACTTTAACTGCCTGTCGTCTTCATTTATTCCTGCGCCTATAACCGCAGGTATGGCAAGGTTCATCGGGGTTCCTTTCACGGAACGCAGTTCACCCGTGGGGATTAAACCTTCGTCAACAGGGGTGAAATAATCGGCATTTATCCATATTTCATGGCTCAGAATATCTGTTTTGCAATTACCGCTAAGATTGAAATATCCATGGTGCGTCAGATTGACCGGCGTGGCTTTATCGGTCGATGATGTATATTCAATATGCAGTTCGTTGGCATTATTCAGAGTATAGACTACCGTCGATTGCAGATTTCCAGGATAACCCTCTTCGCCATCCTTACTAAGGCAGGTCAGCTCTACTCCAACCTCGTTTTCCTTCTTTACTGGTTTGGCATCCCAGACCACCTTGTCCAAACCCGTTAGTCCGCCATGCAGGTGATTGGCGCCATTATTCGTTGCCAGGGTGTATTCAACTCCATCCAGTGTGAACTTGCCCTTTGCAATACGATTGCCATAACGACCCACAATGGCCCCGAAATATGGCGAATCTTTCAGATAATCTTCCAATTTATCGTATCCCAGCACTACGTCTTCGTATTTTCCATCGCGATCGGGAACAATGAGCGATTGTACGACAGCTCCGTAATTGGTGATGCGCACCTGTATGCCATTGGCATTGGTTAACGTGTATATGTCGACCTGCCGGCCATTCCCTGCTTTACCGAATGTATCTTTTTTGATATCCATTTGAATTTTATTACTAGCGCAACCGGATAAAATAATCAAAGAAGAAAACAGCATCATCAGGGATAATAACCTCATTATATCCTCCTTTTACGGGCGCGAGAAAAATCAGCCCCGTCTGTTGTCTGTTGTGATGTGGAAAACGCAGGCCACAGATTAAGCATGATTCTCCCGAGGGTCTTTTCCAGCGGGGCGGTTCGGAGACGATTCAAAGCAAAGGCGCCGAGGCAACTACTCCATTCAATCGAGGATTGCGGCGAAGTGCATATTGGAACCGGTGACCTTCCCCCGTTCACTGTGCCACATCCAAGGTTAATCTCTCATATATATAAGAAGCCGGCAATCTCTGATTGCCGGCTTCTATCATCACACTATTATCGCTTTCGATAAATCGCTTACCGCTCGTCGATCTTTACCTTCGCCTCGTGATCGCGCGGTTTGTCCCCGATCTTCTCCATCAGGAACTCCGTCGCCTTCTCGAGCTGCATGTCGCGCCCGATCTTCTCCATCTCGGGCGGACTCTCGACGTAGATGTCGGGGATGGCGCCGCGGCTCTCGAGCTGCGCACCGGTGCTTTCCTCCCAGATGCCGACGAAGGTTTTACGGATCGATCCGCCGTCGATCAGGTAATGGGGCATAACGGCGATAACGAACCCGAGCGTCGGAACGCCGATGACGGTCCCGAGCCCCCGCTCCTTGACCGCGCTGGGAAACACCTCGGCGTCCGAGTACGAGTACTCGTTTATCAGGACGACGACCTCGCCGGTGAAGACGTCCTCCGGTCTCGTGATAGACGACTCGCCTCTCGAGCGTTGGATGTGATAGGGACGGCGCTCGAGGTAATCGATGATCCTCGTGTCGATGTACCCGCCTCCGTTGTACCTCACGTCGATGATGATCGCATCCCTGTACTTGAACCTTTCGAATTGCTCCCTGAATTCGACCCAGCCGCTGCTACTCATATCCTTCAGGTGCATGTACCCTATCCGGTCGCTGCTTTCCGCATCCACATACCTCTCGTTCCCGTCGACCCAGCTCTTGTACCGCAGCGTGCCGTCGTATCCCATAGGCTTGAAAGCGGTCTCGACAGCGCCCTTGAGCGAGGGCTTGTCGTTGGTCAGGATTCTCACCTTGTTCCTCATCTTGCTAACGAGATACCTGTTGAAATTCTCTCCCGGCTGCAGCTCGCTGCCGTCTATCGCCAGAAGGTAGTCCCCTTCCTTTATCTTGATATAATCGGCGTCGAGCGGAGAAAACTCCTTCCTCGAGAACCTGTTCCCTTCGTATATCTTCTCGAAGCGGGCATACCCGTTCTTTTCGTCGAGAACGAGCTTAGCACCCATATACGCCAGAGACGTTGTCGGTACCGAGCCGGTGTCTCCGCCGGAGGCGCCCTGATGGGAGGCGTTGAGCTCGCCCACCATCTCGGTCATCAGGATATTGAGCTCCCTGCGTGTCCTGACCCAGGGCAGAAGGCCCTCGTAATACTCCCCGATATCGTCCCAGTCGACTCCGTGCAGGTTCGAATCGTAGAAATGGTACTTTACGACCCTCCATCCCTCGCGAATTATCTGACGCCATTCAGCTTCGCGGTCGAGCTCCATGACTACCTTGCGCTTGATATTGAGCTTTCCGCTCTCCTTCTTGTCCTTGGAGGCCGTGGTCTTGCTCTTCGAGGAAGAAGCCTTGGACCCGACCTTCAGGATCTCGAAGTCCGATCCGTCGAATAACCCGATCTTCTTTCCGTTCGCCGATATCCCGTAAGCTGTTATCGTCGAGGCCACGAGCTCGGTCTCCAGCTTCTCGGTATTGAAGGCATACAGATCGTATATATGCCTGAACATCACCCTGACCTTGCCGGTGACCAGGTAGTAATAGTACTTGTCCGCCGCCTGGATGTTTCGCAGGCTTCTCGATCTGACCCTTCCGACATGCCTCATGCGGCCCTCGAGACCGTCGAAATCGATCTCGACCTTGACCTTGACCTTCTTCTTCTCTTTCTTTCCTTTCTTTCCTTTCTTCTCGTCATCACCATTGTCGTCCGCGTCATCCTCGTCGTCCTCATCATCGTCACCGTTTACCCCGTCGACATTCTCCTCGTCATCCTCGTGTCTGAAAGGTTCTTCCTCCTCGGGGAGAAGGCTGACCCTGCACAGGGCCTTCAAGCCCCCCTGCCTGTCGGAAATGAGAAGGAGGTATTTCCCGTCGGGCGTGAAATACGGTTCCGTGTCGTCGGCGAGGTTGCTGGTGACCTGGTGGTGCTCCTTCTTTTTGGTGTCATATATGTAGATGTCCCTCGCCCTGTTCCTTCTGGCGAAATCATACGCGATCCACCGTCCGTCTGGCGACCAGTTGTACGTGGCAATATCCCTGTGCTCGTTTCTGTTGACGAGAAATGGGTCCCCCCCATCGATTTTGAGCAACCAAAGCTCGTTCGCCTCGGTCGAATAGAGCAGCCCGTCGCTCTCCGGCGACCACATCAGGCCTTTCTTGAAATGCCCTGTGTCAGTGAGGCGCTTCTCGGGTTCCTTTCCCATCTGGTCGACGAGGTAGATCTCGTCGTCTCCGGTCCTGTCCGAGACGTAGGCAATCCATTTCCCGTCAGGGGACCAGGAAGGACCCGAATCGCGCGAGCCGGAAGATTTCGTGATATTGCGCACGTCGCCGTGCTTTGCCGGAGCGGTATAGATCTCGCCCCTCGCCTCGAAGACGATCCTCTTGCCGGTCGGCGAGATATCGAATCCGGACAGATACTTCAGTGGATTTATGTAGCTCGTCATGTCGCCGCGATCGTCGCTCGGCGCGTAAACAACCACCTCCCTGGCTTCCTCGGTCTCCGTGTCGAGAACGTAGAGTCTCGCTTCCCTCTCGAAGACGATCCTGCTGCCGTCAGCACTCATCGAGGGCCAGGTGATCCCGCGCTTTTCGAATTCGGTCACCTGCCGTACCCGGTCTGTTTCGAGATCGTATGCGTAGATATTTCTCACGTCGTTATCGCGGTCGGATACGAAATAGATCCTCTTCCCGACCCACATCGGCCAGGAATCGTTCCCCTCGTAATCGGTCAGGCGCCTGTATGTCTCCTCTTCCAGATCATAGATCCAGACATCGAGGTTCTGACTGCCCTTGTATCTCTTCCACCACCACCACCTGCCGGGGTGTCTGTTGAAGGCTATTTTCTTGCCGTCGGGCGAGAAGCTGCCGAAGCTCGCCTTTCCGATCCCCATGTCGACAGGCAAGCCGCCGTCCGCGGGCACGACGAAGAACTGCTGGAAGAAACGGGCGAACGACTCGCGCGACGAGCGAAAGACTATGCTCCCGCCGTCCGGAGTCCATTCAACGGGTATGGCGCCGTCCGTATGCCACGTGAGCTGCTTCGGCCTTCCGCCGGAGGCAGGCATGACCAACAGGGATCCTCTTCTCCCGTTGAAGGTGCCGTTGAAGGCGATCTGACTACCGTCCGGCGAGAATTTCGGGTAGTTCTCGGTGCCGTCGTGCACCGTGAGCCGTCTCGCGACGCCGCCTGCCTCGGGCACCGACCAGAGATCGCCCTGCCAAGCAAAGACTATTGTGCCGTTGTGGATGTCGGGCCGTCTCATCAGCCGCAGCGGCTCGCCGGGACCGTCAACAGCCACGGCGGCGACGGGCAGCATGGCCGCCGTGACGGCCAGCGCGAGCGCCCAGACTGTAATCGTCCATTTCATTCTCAGGAATCCTCCTCTTCAGTGTTCTGACGACTGAGTGTTTACTGCCTTATTATTTTTATATATTTATACTACTTTAAAACCTTTTGATTCCAGGTTGTCAGGATGCAACGAATCGGTTCGGTATGCGCAGGATGTATGTGCCCGTCGCCCTCTGTCACCTTGATTTGAGAAAGAGGGGGCGGGCAGGAACCGCCCCCTCGCAATGCACGCGGTATCGGGTTTTACCGCAGAAGAATCATCTTCCTCGTCATCTCCTGGTCAGCCGTCTTCAGCTTATAGAAGTAGACGCCCGAAGAGAGACTTTTCGCATTGAATCCAACATCGTAACTGCCGGCCGTCATCGTTTTGTTCAGAATCGTCGCAACGACCCTTCCGGCCACGTCGTAGACGTTCAGCGAGACGAAGCCGTCCCTGTCGAGCGTGAAGCTGATCGTCGTCGACGGATTGAAGGGGTTGGGATAGTTCTGGTTGAGAACGAACGGCAGGCTTTTCGGCATGTCGCCTGTCGGCGAGCTGTCCCAGTACTGGATCATGCAGTGGTCAGTGCCGATGTACAGCTTGTGCGTCTCGTTCTGCAGGTAGACGCAGTCTATATCGTCGCCGACTGCCCCGAGCGTCGGACTGAGATCGATCCATGTCGCGCCGCCGTCCTTGCTGTGGCGGGCCGTCTGGTCGTTGCCCGAGATCCAGCCATGTCCGTTCAGCGGGTTGAAGTCGAGATCCATCAGCTCGATAGTGGTCGTCCACGACGGCTGCTGGAACCAGTTCGCGCCGCCGTCTGTCGACTTGACGATGGTACCGTTGTCGCCCACGGCCCAGACCTCTTTGCTGTTGACCATGAAGACTTCCTCGATGTCATTCGTGGCAGTCGCGACATCATGAACGCCCGCGTTCCATGTCAGTCCGCCGTCTATCGTGTAGTACAGGCCGATGTCGTCGCCGCCGATGACTCCGAATTTTCCCTGACCGGGGGCGAAATGCACGCTGTTGAACTGGTAACTCTTCACGTTATGCCAGATCAGCGTCCGTGTCGCGCCGCCGTCGTCCGTCGTGTAGATCGCGTCGTCGCCGGCGTACTCCCCGACGAGCAGGCCGTTGAGAGCGTCGAACCAGTGCATCTTGTACATCGCGTCGGAAAGCGACGCCGAATGGTACAGCTGGGTCCAGGTCGCGCCCATATCAGCCGATTTTATGAGATAATCGTACTGGCCGCTGACGCAGATGACTCCGTCTAGATACCAGACATCGTGGAGTATCGGTGCGAACCCCAGGGGCGCCGCCAGCGAGACCTCCCAGTCGTCGGCCGCTTCTTTCTTCATGAAGAGGCCGTTCGTCCCGACGGCAAATGTCGTCGTCCCGACATTCATCATCCCCTTGATACCGGCGAATCCGAAGTCCGGGTCGAAGTTGAAGGACCATGTCTGGCCCTTGTCGGTCGACGTGCCGATAGTCCCGTTGCCGCCGACCGCCATGATCGTGTTCGTACCCGGAATGACCGCGCAGTCGCGCAGGTCGTCGCCGTAGAATTCCTGCACCCTCGACCATGTGCTCAGGTCGATGCTGCTGTGAATGTTCGGGGCGGCGAAGCCCGATCCTCCACCGACGATGACGACCTCGCCGTCATCGAACATGTTGATGCCGTGCCCGTAGGTGTAGGAGTTCCAGGAATAGGTGGTGTCGGGACAGTTCCATGTCTGTCCGGCATCGGTGGAGACGACGATGATCGTCGGCTGCGGACCGACCAGCGAGCCCCAGCCTGTAGCCACCGCAAGCGTGTCGTCAACCGTGAAGATCTCTTCGATGTCGAACCTCGTGTAGGGATAGGGACCGAGGTTGACGCTGGCAGCGGTCCAGTTGAGACCGCCGTCGGTCGAATAGATGATGCCATCGCCGTCGACCGCCGCGTAACCGACGAGGGTGTCGACGAAGCTGATGCCCTCGACCTCCGAGTTGCTGCCGAGCGCCTCGACGAGGTACCAGGTCGTTCCGCCGTCCGTCGTGCGGAAGATGTCCTCCGAGTCGCCTCCGGTCCAGCCGTAATCGTCCACGAAGTAGACCGTGTTGAGATCCGCCGTCGTGAGGACCTTGCTCTGCGAATGCTCGATCCAGTTCGTGCCGCCGTTGATCGTATAGACGATCGCGCCGTTGTCGCCGACGGCCCAGCCGGTATTCTCATCGAGGAAGAATACGTCGAAAAACGAATCGGGGACCGGCAAGGTCTGATCGACCCATGTGCTTCCGCCATCGGTCGTTTTCAGGATGATGCCCCCTCCGCCGACGATGTAGCCGACGCTGGCGGACGGGAATGCGATCCCGTAGTATGTATCTAACTTTTCTCTCTGGTACTCCACCGTCCACTGGGCGCTGGCAGGCCCGGTGAGGAGAAGCATCAGGGCGATACAACAGCTGATAATTCTCATGTAAGCCACCTCCTGTAACTGCTGCATCAATACCACGTAACAGGGGAATTTAGCCTTGTCGAAAGATTCACCTCCTTTTCATTTCTGTCAGAACACCTCAATAAGACCAAGCGATTTTAACACATCTGTCAAATTATGCTTACAACTATCAGTTGATGTGCTTCGTGAACCACAGGACAGCGCCGAGCTGCTGCCGTTCGGCGTCGGACTCCTTCTGCTTTCCGAGGCCGTACTCGAGGTGCATGGCGACGTTCCATCCGCCCACGTAGGCATCGAAACCTGCGGTGATCCTCGACGTGTCGATGTTCCTCGGCAGCTTGAGCCACCTGTCTATCGGATAGTCGACGTATTCGTAGCCCGCCCTGAACGAATAGACGTTGGAAATGTTCTTCTCCAGGGCGACGCGGCCGATGTTCGAGGTATGGTCCGCTTTCCTGTAGAGGCTCGCCCCGTTGTCGTACACCTCGATATCGTACTTTTTATAGATGTATTCGCCGAGGATCATGACATCGATCGGCATGAACCTGTACGCGAGCCCGATCCCGGCCGAATACATCGAGTAGGGATTGTCGTAGAGAAGAACGTCCTCGAAGTCGGGCCTGATGCCCCAGCCGTCGTCGCTGAGGTACCTGGCGCTGACGCCGAGCGCGAGCGGTTTTCCCGAAGGCGTGTACCTCGCACGGAAATCGACGTCCATGAGCTCTTCCTTCCAGTATCCCTTTGGATACTGGTGGGTTGCGTTGTACTTTAGATCGTTCTCGCTGATTCCGCCCCTCGCCGTCACTCCGGCCTTTAGATCATCGCCGATATAGAATCCCTGCAGGTCGACATGATGGCTTATCTCGATCTCGGTGATCGTATAGCTGCTGAACGACCGAACCTCGAATATCCCGTCGCCGGCGTATCCCTGGATCACGTTGTCGTAGCCCTCGTCCGGCCTCGCGAACTTCGTCCTGTTCTGCAGCCTCGCCGGCCTGTAGGCGATGCCGAGGACCCACCTGCGGGCCGGCTCCCATGTCAGCCCGAAGATCCCCTGGAAGTAGTTGTGCACGATCTCTGGCCTCGTATAAGTCTGCTTAAGGCCGGTGTTGATATTGTAATCGAGCCCCGCGCCGAAGCAGAGTCCGTCTGCGAGCCTGATCGACCAGTCTATACTGGTCCTCGGGCCGTAATATTCGAAATCCCCCGTCGTCTGGTCGTTGAGATAGAAGGGGTCGTTGTACTGGTCGCTTTCGAGGTTCCTGTACACCTCGCGGTCGCGCAGGCGCTGGTAGTCAATATATCCCCTGACGGCCTGCCTGTCGCTGAGCTGCTTGATGCCTTCGGCGCCTACATAGAGATCATTGACAAGGTGAGGGTCGAAGTCGCGCCGCAGGTCGCCCGATACCTCGTAGAGGCTGCCGATGAATCTCAGGTAGCGAAAATCGAAGTCCTGCAGCAGCCAGGCGGGGTTCCGCCCGAAATCGTAAGGGTTGATCCGGTTGTCCCGGTCCTCGAGTGCGAGCCGGGCGTCGGCGAGGGACCTGATCCTGATTCCGTCTCCGAGTGCCGGAAACGGCTGAAGAACGACAATCGCCGCTGCGAAGACCATCAATACCGGACGGAATGTTCTGCCCGAATTCAATCTCACTTTATCCTCCATCGACATTCCCTAATGCCAGCCCGGAGAGGGCGGAAAGACTATCTCGAAGTCGAATGTGCTGTTGTCCGAATCGAGGCCGAGGAGCCTGCGCTGCACCGACTGGGCGCTGTACTTGCCCATCCCGATTCCCGCCAGTCCGGCGTCCATGCGAATCGTAATGTATTTCTGCGAGTCGGTGTTGCTCGCGTACTCGACGCCGTCGACTATCGTCCAGAGCGGTATGTGAATATATTCTTTTATATCATTGATGTTCTCGTCGTAGTGATACCCGTACTCCCACTCTTCGCCCGTGGCGATATATACGGCGGCGTGGGAGAGGTTCATCGAGAAATCGTTTCCCTCATTGGAGACAGGCGAGAGATTGGGGACCCCCGGAACGTCGTAATCGCTTCCAAGGGGGTTGAAGAACTCCCAGTCGGCGCCGGACAGATCGACACACCAGCTCCCGCCATAGGCGGTATGATCGAGGGCGTCGCAGGCGAGGACGAGGAACTGCTCGGGAGCGATCGGGCACTCTCGCGTCACCCCCGTCTCCCCGGGGAAGGCGTAGACATAATAGGCCAGGGCGTAATCCTCAGCCTCCGGATCGATGATGTCGGGGATATTCGTGTTACGGCAGACGAGATAGCCGTCGAGCCAGATCGTGTCGGGCGAGGAATTGTACAGCTCGATGTACTGGTCGAACCAATAAAATCTCGACCTGTTGCATCCGCAGTAGTAGATCTCGTTTATCGTCAGCGGAACGAAACTCCGGAATTCCATAAGGACCGTGTCGGTCAGCTGCGGGCCGTACAGGACCGAGAGCTCCTTCTGGCCGAGGATAGAGTAGTCCTCCATCTCGTTTATCAGTTCCGCCTGGATCGTGTATGTGCCGGCGGCGAGCCCTTCGAGGACGGCGAATCCGCTGTCCCCCGTCTCGTATACGGCGGCGAACTGGTGGGTCGAGCTGCTTACCCTGATCGTCGCCCCCTCGATCGCCGTCCAGCCCCCGAACACCCCGGACGTGTCGACCGCGTAGAGCCTCAGGTTGTTCTCCCCGTCAGGCATCGAGGGCCGCTCCCTGCCGCACGAAAAGGCCAGTGCGAGAAGTATGATCAGCGCTGTTATGACGGCTCTTGCTCTCATGGTACCTACTGAACGTGCGTATATCCCGGCGTCGGCGAAGGAATCAGGATGAAATCGAATGTCGAGTTGTTCACGTCGAATCCGATCTCGCGCCTCTCCGTCGACTGCCCGCTGTATTTCGTGCACCCTAGCCCGGCGAATCCGGCGTCTACCCGCATTGTGAGCTCTTTTGTCCGGTCGGAGTTCGGAGCGTATTCGACGCCGTCGATCACCGTGTACAGCGGGAGTATTATCCGGATCCTCTCGTATCCGGCGCTGTTGATATAAGATTCGTATGCGAACTCCTCGCCCGTCGTGAAAACAACGGCGTTGTGGACGAGATTGATCATGAAATCCCTGCTGTTGTCCGGATGGATGCTCGTGACGTTCGGGATCCCGGGAACGTCGTAATCGCTTCCCAGAGGGTTGAAGAACTCCCAGTCGGCGCCGGAGAGATCGATAGCGTCGGCCCACCGCGAGTGGTCCACCGCGTCAGCGGCGACGACCACATACTGTCCTGGATATATCGGATGCTCTCGTCCGGTGACCGGGGTGCCGGGGAACTGGAAGGCGTAGAGCGCCCGCACATAGTCGATTCCCTCGATGTCGATGTCGATCGTCGGGAAGTTTCTCGTGAGTATGCAGCCGTCGAGATAGAGGGTGTCCTGCGAGGAATTGTAGAGCTCGACGAACTGATCGTAGAAGTAGTACTTCGAGTAATCGCCCCCGCAGTAGTATATCTCATTTATCATGAGGGAGTTGACCGTCACCGTGCTGACGTAGATCGTGTCGGTCACCATCTCCGCCCCCGAAACGTGAAGCTCGGTAAAGCCGGTGAAGACCTTCTTTTGCGCACCGAGCAGTTCTCTCCTTGCGAAGAGGGAGTAGTCGCCCGCGGGAAGAGCGTAAAACCCGGCCGTTCCGCCGTCATTCGACTCGGTAACTTCGACATATTCGTGACTCCTCGACTGAAGGCTGACGGCGGCGCCTGACACGACGGTCGCCTCTCCAGGCACTGCGCCCGGGAGTGTACCCGTCGTATCGACGATAACGACGCTGATGATCCCCTCGCCGTCGGGCGCCGACGGCCTCTCGCCGCCGCACCCGGCGGTCAGAAGAAGCGCGGCGGGAAGAAACGATATTATTTTTCTCGTCATCATCTTTTTCATCATCCGCCCCCTCCCCTGAACAGGTTGTCGAGCATCACGCTGAACTCGATCCCGTAGAAGATCTCGTGATTTCTCGACTTGTAATAACCTTTCTCATCGAGATAGTACGCCGGATCGTCGAAGACGTTATGTATGAACATCGACACCTCGGCCCCCCTGCCCAGCGATTTGGATACGTTCAGATTGAACAGCAGCCTGTCGTTCGGCTTGGTCCTTACGGCGAGATCGTAGTCGTCGTAGACCCGGTCGAGTTTGAGCTCCTTGGACCTGTCGGGCGTTATATACGTCGTTCTGTCAGCGAGCGGGTCGTAGTACCCCGCGGCAGAGGGAATCGGATCGACGACGCTCTTCGTCGCCTCGAAGAGGGTCTGCTGCACGAAGAACGTCACCCACATCCCCAGCCGTTTAATGAACCAGTCGGCTTTATAGTTGACGATCATCTTCCTGCGCCAGCCCTCTGTATGATGATATATCGGATATATCGTCGTGTTCAGGTCCTCGTGGTCGTTATACCTCGGACTTGATATGTAGGTCCCCTTCGCTCCCGACCACGATTTGTAGTACGACCCGTTGATCTGGAAAACGGTCGAGATACTCTCTATTCTCTTCGTGATGAACTGAAACTCGAGGCCGTATTTCCTGTAGAAGCCCACGTGTCTGTAGTGGCCGTGCCTCGAGTCGTTATCGGTATAGATCGTGTCGATCTGTGTCCTCGATTCGGGATCGGGATATCCATTCCACGAGTACCGGCAAAGGGTGATCGGATCGTTCTTCAGACGGGGCATCTCATTCGCCTCGTCGTAGAATCCGGTGAGGATAAGCGCAAGCGGTCCCCATTTCTGATCGAGCGAGACCTCGGCCTTCTCGTTCTGATAGCCCTTGAGGTACGTGTTGTCATAGTCGAAGACGTATGTCGAGACAAGCGGTATCGATATCGTGTCGGGAGCGATAGGGGGGGTTAAATTCTCCTCGACTATATCTATATACATCGGGCCCTGGTAGGTTCTGGTCATCGACGGCATCTTCGAGCCGCGTCCCCAGCTCAGGCGGATCCGCGTGTCGTCCATCAACTCGTACCTGAACCTGATGCGGGGATTGAGATAGGAGCCGTTCTTCGACTCGACGAAGTCGTCGCCACTGAACAGACCGCCCCAGTTGACGCTTTCGGGCGTATACATCTCATAACGTGCGCCGAGGATGAGGGACCAGGGACGGAACCTCAGCGATCCCTTGATCTCGTCCTCGAAATAGAGGCCGGCATTCTTCAGCGCCGGGGAATAGTCGAAAGGAAGGGGGCGTTGACCGGGGTTGCCGTAAGGCGGGTAAAGCGGATTGAATATCTTGCCTTTACCGGTGTTGTTGTCGTACGTGTACTCGCCTCCGAACAGCATCCCGTGATCGAACCTGTACGTGCTGAAGTTCCAGCGGAAATTCAGCCTCGCACCGACGTTCCACTCCTCCCCCTTCGTCCAGATCTGCGAGAGGTAGGCCCCTGCATCGAAAAAGCCGGGATATGTGCCGGGCTCGGTCTCGTCGGTGAGCACACGCACGTCGG
This sequence comes from Candidatus Krumholzibacteriota bacterium, assembly GCA_030609325.1. Taxonomy (GTDB): domain Bacteria; phylum Krumholzibacteriota; class Krumholzibacteriia; order Krumholzibacteriales; family Krumholzibacteriaceae; genus JAUWCL01. The sequence continues at coordinate 68,930 of JAUWCL010000006.1, read as the reverse complement.
CGCCGACGAGCTTCTGCTGGTAGCTGTCCCGTTTCGTGTAATTAATATTTCCCCTCCACTCGATCTTCGTATCGGCCGATGGCCTGTAGTCGAGCGTGTTCCCGTAGGTAATGGACATGTCCCTGTTGTACGTCTCGATCGAGAGGGGGTCGTTGACGTCCACGTTCTGCTCGTCGCTGACGCCCCTGTATCCGAACATGTTGAGGAGATCCATCCTGTCGCCGAGCATCTTGTTCCTGAAATTGAGCCGGCCGCTGTAGCGGTAGTACTCGTCCCCCTTGCGTCTTATGTCCCTCTCGCTATAGGCGATGTTGGCGTTGTACGAGATGCCCGTCCCCGCGGCGATGAATCCTCCGTTGAGGTTCCCCTCTTTCGTGTCGGGGTTCGATTTGATCTTCAGCCTGTGAGGCTGGCGGCCCATCTTCGTCTTGACCTTCACCAGGCCCGTCGTCACGTCGCCGTATTCGACCGACGGAACACCGGTGACGACCTCGACGCTCTCGATGTTGTCGGCGGGGATCGTCCTCAGGTCGATCTGGCCGCCGGCTGACGTGGATGTGGCGCCGTACGAGGTGCCCGTGCCCGACTGCAGGTTGGCGTTGTTCGACAGCGTAATGTCGTCTATCATGACCTTCGTGCCGAAGAGGGCCAGGGATTTCTCCTGGGTTGACCCGATGTCGCCCGCTCCCCTCAGTCCGACGTTCGTCTTTCGCGAAAGTCCCGGAGGCGCCGTCCTCTCCACGCCGGGGATCAGCTCGAGGACGTCCCCGAGGCTGGTAGAGAGATGATGCTCGATCTCGGCGCTCGAGATCTCGTGGGTCGTCTCTATCTGCTCGGGAAGGAGCTCGCGCTTGTCGATGACGTTTATCCCGGCTATCGAGAAGAAGATGTTCTGGGTGGGGTCGCCGGGGACACACTCGCACCCGTACGTCGTGATCTTGCCCGCTTCGACCTTGATGTCCTGGTAATTCGTGCTGAAGTACTCGTCCTTGAAGATCGTGATGCTGTACCTGCCGGCTTCGAGGTCGAACTTGAATTTCCCGTCCTTGTCGGTCATCGTGCTGATCGTAGTCCCCTGTATGGCCACGATCGCCCCGGGGATCGGCTTTCCAGTGATATTATCCCTGACCCTGCCGACGAGCCTCCCTTTCCTCGCCGCCTCGGCGGGCGACGAGATCATCAAGATGATAAGCAGAACACAGAAAATCCCCGCCGGGATGGGGATTGACCTCGATAATCTTCTCATTTTCCTGCTTTCGTTTCTTGCAGACCGGTCGATCATGGGATCCCCCGCAAGGGTCTCCGGGCAGGATATGCACCGGAGAGACACTCTCCCCCTCGGGAAACGCGTCTCGCGGCCATCTATAGATTTCTTCAACCGATTTGCAGGAAATGGCTTGCGCGGGAAGAGGGAGCCATGACCCGGGCGGGACCACCTCCTCCTCCAGTGCGCCGTCGCAGAATATCCTTTTGCTTTAAATCGGCACGAAAAATCCTCTCGCCATCATTATAAACGACCGAAAGCCAATTATCCTTCAAAATATTTGCTGACATGCATTCCCTTCTCGTTTAACTGAGGCCTAATCTCTGTCCCTGCATACTTATCATGCCCAGGCTTCTCCCTGATCTCTTTGCCCAACACCTTGTCACTCTCCAGCGTTAGTTCAAGTATCTTTCTCATGACCTCAACCTCCTTTCATCATGTTGGAAAAGATTATGAGAAACCGAACATCGCATTGGGTTCACACTCAAGCCAAACATGCAGGAGGCCTCCAACTTCAGCATGTCTCTCAATGTCAGATATGGTTATATGACTAGAACTATATTAGGTAGCCCTAACTTTGAATTGAAAAAAATACCCCCATATTTAAATTCATTGTTTTATTCCACCTATACTGAACCTCTTCCGTTTGCCAGTTTTTAAAAAATGGGTGAAGCTTTTTAACAACCCGGACTTCCCTTGATTTGAACTGTCCTTGACAAACTCGATAAACTTCTCTAAATTTTCCAAAGTCTGGGGGCTTACTGAATGTTCCATCTTGCATGCATCTTCTAAAGCTACCTTTGGATCTACATTTAAAATCCCGGCTAAAAAACAAAATAAAACATTATGTCTCCTTAGAACATCTAGAGCCGCCTTCTTCCCCTCTAGAGTTAGCTCCACATAACCGTATAGCTCGTGCTCGACAAGGCCCTTCTCTGAAAGATTAATGATAGCGGATGTAACACTCGGGGGCTTTACATTAAGCATACGGCTTATATCTTTAACCCTGGCAACACCATTTTCTTTCTCAAGAACCACGATAGCCTCGAGATAGTCTTCCATGCTCGAAGTCAGTCTTTTCTCTTTTTTTACACTCATATTTATTCCAAAGGCCCAGCTTGTTAATATTTGCATCTTCAAATCTTAGAGATTTCTAACATTACTTAACCCAGATGTCAAGTATTTTTCGAAATTCCTCGAAATTTTTATCATTAGAAAGGGCTTGGCTGCCTCTGTTTGGCCAGGGGGTGAAAAGTCAAATCCGCCCGCAATACTCATGATTTTGTGTAAATAGTTGTTTACCCCTATCTCAATGGAAAATTCACAGAGCCGCCCGATCAGCCGCATACGGTGGAGAAAAGCCGCAAGAGGTTCTCTCCCATCACCGAGGCGATATCTCCGTCTTCCCAGCCCCTTGCCGCCAGGACAGCCGCCAGCGCCTGCATCTTCGAGACGTCTTCGAGGCCGGGCGGAACGGCCATTATGCCGTCGAAATCTGAGCCGATACCGGTATGGGCGATCCCCGCGACGGAGGCGATATGCTCGACATGGTCGGCTACCGCCTCGATGCCGGGCATCGGTATCTTCCTTATCCGCTCGATGTAACCCGTTCCGATCTCCTCATCGACGCGCTTCGGGTCGCCGCCGTACTCGGCGGCGAGGCGGCTCCGCTCCTCGCGATAGCGCCCCCAGATCCCGAAGACCTTTGTGTGAGTCTCTTTTTCGAGGAAGGCGGGGAAAAAGTTGACGCAGGCCACCCCGCCGTTCTCCACCAGGGCGCGGAGCATCTCGTCGCTGATGTTCCTGGGAATGTCGCAGATCGCCCTGGCGCTCGAATGCGAGACGAGCACTGGGGCGGCGGAAGCCTCGACCACGTCAAAGAATGTCCCGTCCGAGGCGTGGGAGAGATCGATCACCATGCCGAGCCGGTTCATCGCGGCGACAGTCTCCCTGCCCGCCGGGCTGATCCCCTCCCATTTCCTCTCCCCATCGCTCGAGTCGGCCAGCTCGTTCGTGTTCATCCAGGTCAGCGTGAAGCACCTCACACCGGTGCCGTGGAGCTCCTCGAGCCTCTCGACGCTTCCCCCGAGGACGTGCCCCCCTTCGACGCCGATCACCTCCGCTATCCTGCCCGAATCTCTCACCGCCGCGATCTCAGCGCCGGATAGGGCGACGACGAGGCGATCGGAATGTTTCTCGGCCTGGCCGCGGACTGCGGAGATCATCTCGAGCGTGTCGGGCATCCATCTCTCGACGTTCAGGTCGGGATCGACCCAGCAGGCAAAGACCTGCGCGCCGACTCCCCCCTCTTCCATCCTCGGGAGGTCGACATGCCCGTCGGCAAGCGGCGTCCCGAGATCGACCGGCTTGTCCCCGGCGAGCCTCAGGGCGGTGTCGCAGTGGGCGTCGAACACGAAGAAACGCCTTTCATCATCCATAAGGCGATTATACGCATAATGCGGTTGTTGTCACGGAGATTTGACTTACAGGCAGTCTCGGCGCCAGGTCAGTGGACGATCCTCGCCGCAGTCGCCACGTCGCCGTAGATATAAAGGGCGTATGGCAGGAGGTTCTTGGTGCTCCTTATCGCGTATCCCTGGTTGTCCGGGCCGCCGAACCTGATGTCATCGCTGTTGCTGGCGAAGAAATCCCATCCGCCCTGGTTGCCCGCCGTCGTACCGCCAATATACTCGAAGTTGCCGATGACCCGGCCGTTGTAGAACTGGAGCCAGATAGTGTTCAGCGTGGCGGGGAACTCCTCCTTCATCGCGAAGTACGAGGTCAGCGCCACCTGGATGTTCCTGAGATTCTGGACCGATACGGCCACTTGAGCGGCCTTCTTCGATCGGTAATAGTTTGAAAGTACTATAGTTGCCAGAAATCCTATGATCTCTATGACGATAAAGAGCTCGAGCAGCGTAAAGCCGAGCTTTCCGAGCCCGCGCCGCTTCCTGCGGGCGTTTGAAACCCTCGCAAAAATGCCGATAAAATCGCGTATACGTCGCATGATGCACTCCTGTGCGGACGAATCCCGGGTTTCGGTCACTTCCACGGGGCTGATTTGCAAGAATTATGACAAAACGAACGGGGAGAACAGGCTTGCCGGAATGGAGCGTAACCGCACCAGAAAAAGGGGCTTGCGCCCCCGTAGAACAAATCGCGGATATTCGTGATGCCGACGCCTAACTGGCGTCAACCCGGCGCCTACATCGAGACGTCCTCGACCCTCACGACCTCGGGTATCCTGTCCTTCAGGACCTTCTCGACGCCGTGGGTCAGGGTCATCTGCGACATCGGGCAGCCCGCGCAGGCACCCTTGAGCCTTACCCTAACCACTCCGTCGACCACGTCGACCAGCTCGATATCTCCGCCGTCGGCCTGCAGATTGGGCCTGATCTCCTCAAGTACCGCCGCTACCTTTTCCTTCATGATCGCTACCTCCAAATGATTGTCCGATAAATATACCTGACAAATATATTCAATTGCGTACTGTAATTCCAGTATCGAAATCGTTTTTCTGAGATCTCCGACAGCGGCCCTGGAGAGCCAGAAATCGCTTGTCGGCCGCATCTCATATTCTTATTTTAGTGACAGAGAATTATATTCCATCACAGCCATCTCACCGTGGTTCCGCCATCAAGGAGAATCCGTTCCTATGAGAAACCGCTATCGCAATCCGCCGGCCCTGCTTCTTTCCCTGTCGATATTACTGTCGATCATCGTTCTTCCCGCCGTCTCGAACGCCGAAGAGACCCAGGATGAGCGAATTGCGAGGATAAACCGCGAGATCGCCGAAAGGGGAGGCGGCTGGACGGCCGGGAAGACCTGGCCCGGCTCCCTTTCCGCCGAGGAGAGAAAGCAGCTCCTCGGGCTCCTGCCCTCACCGGCGCCGGCCGACGGCATCGCACCTCTGCCGCTGATGACATTCGAGGGAAGCGCCGACGTTCCTCCAGTATTCGACTGGCGCGCTCTCAACGGAGTCACGCCCGTCACCAACCAGGCCGGATGCGGTTCGTGCTGGGCATTCGCCGCGGTCGCGCAGCTCGAATCGTTCGCGAGGATCTACGACGCGCGGATACTCGATCTCTCCGAGCAGGCGATAATCGACTGCAATCCCAACGGCGCGGACTGCAGCGGCGGCTGGATGCAGTCGGCCTATTCCGTCTTCCGGACTTACGGGGCGGTCGCCGAGGCATGCATACCCTACACCGCGTCCGACGGCCATCCCTGCACGCAGACATCCTGCGAGCCGCTGGCGAAGATCTCAGGATACGTCGCGGTATCCCCTTCCGCGACGGAGATCAAGCAGGCGATCTACGACTATGGCCCCGTCACTACCTCCTTTCACGTGTACGCCACCTTCTACCAGTACGCCGGCGGTTGCTGGGACGAACATTACGACTACACGCCGAACCATGCGATGCTCATCGTCGGCTGGGACGACTCGGCTTGCGGCGGCGCGGGTGCCTGGATCGTCAAGAACAGCTGGGGCCCGGACTGGGGCATCGGTGGGTACGCCTACATAAGATACGGCGTATGCGGCATCGCCGAGGGCGGCGTCTACACGATCTATTACATCCCCAGCGTCGTCTTCGTAGACCTGACCGATCCGGACGGCGGAGAGGAGTTCGACGTAGGCGAGGAGTTCGAGATCACCTGGACGACATCGCGCGAGGCGCCCGACTCGATCAGCGTTCTGGCCAGCCTCAACGGCGGCGCGAGTTACGACTCGACGCTCGTCAGCGGCCTGCCCGGCACGGCTGTGAACTACATATGGACCGTTCCCGAATGGCCCGTCCGCACGATGAGGATCAAGGTCGTCGCGTATTTCGACGGCGAAGTAGGAGGGTACGACACGAGCGAGAGCGACTTCAGGATCGTCGGCAAGCCGTACGTATACGTCTCCTCCACCGGCGGCAACATATATCCGTACACGCTGCCGCCATGGGCGGCCCTCGATATCCAGGACGCGGTCGACGCCGCCTGGGACGGCGACTCGATCATGGTAGCGGCCGCGACATATTACTCGAACGTCACTGTCGAATCGGCGGTTTTGCTCCTCGGCGGGTGGGACGCGGGATTCTCGTCGCGGGATCCGTCGGTGAACATCACGACGATCCAGAGCCTCGGCAGCATCGTCTCGTTCATGAACGTCACCGGCTTCTGCGGGATAGACGGATTCACTCTCACCGGCGGATCGGGCAAGAGCGCACTGCTCCCCGATAACGGGATCTACGGCGGCGGGGTATTCGCATACAACGCCTCTCCATCGATAACGAACAACACGATAACGAATTGCGGATACACGAACGGCACCCAGTTCAGCGGGGGCGGTGCGATCTCCTGCTATAACGGCGCGGCGACGATCGCGGGCAACACGATTACGAACTGCGTCGCCCAGAGCGGCGGAGGGATCTACCTCTATCAGGCGTCGGCCGAGATCACGGGCAACGCGATCAGCGGCGCCTTCCCCTTCGCCGAGTACGGCGGGACGAAGAAGGGCGGCGGGATATTCGCGCTCCACTCGGACATCGCAATGTCGGGCAACGTGATCGAAAACTGCTCGGGCTACGCGCACGGCGGCGGGATCTATGCGATGTTCGGCTCGGTCGCGCTTGACGGCGACACGATCTCGTCGAATGCGTGCATCTCCTGCGGGGGCGGTATCTGCACGGAGAGGGCCGGCCTCACCGTCTCGGGAACCTTCGTGTCGGGTAACGCCGCCGGCTCGATGGGCGGCGGGATCTACCACAGGTGGGCCGCGATCGACATCGACAACGCGATCCTCGCTCTCAACGAATCGTCTATTATCGGAGGCGGCCTCTACGCCGACAGCGCCTGGGGAGGGATCGACCAGAGCACGTTCGACCGCAACTCCGCGGTTTACGGGGGCGGCAACGTGATGCTCGGGACGATGGAACCGCTGACGGTGAAGAACAACCTCTTCACGTTCGGCAGCGGCCACGGGTTCCAGGCGAGCAGCCTGACGAACATCGACATGAGATACAACAGCGCATTCGGCAACTCACCCGAAGACTACTTCCTCGTGACGCCCGACGAGACAAACGTCGTCAGCGACCCGCACTACGCCGACACGGCGGCATTCGACTACCATCTCGGGGCGCATTCCGGCGCGATCGACAGGGGCGACCCGGCCGGGCCTGGAGACCCCGACGGCTCGAGGGCCGACCTGGGCGCTCACGGCGGCCCGGATGCCGATTTCGCCGCCCCGACCTTCGTGCAGGACCTTCTCGCGACAGCCATTGACGGGCAGACATACCACCTCTCGTGGACCGGTCTGCCTCCAGGCGAGGCGGAGCTCTACCACATCTACGGCTCGCCGCTGTCGGATTTCGTTCCCGGGGATACCACGTGGCACACCACAGTGCCCGCGTCCCAGACGACGTTCGATCATGATATATACTACGACTGCATGTACTACCGTATAGCCGCCATCAACGCGGCGGGGTACAGCGGCGGCTGGTCTAACCTCACCGGGGACTGCACCTCGGGCGACGAGATCGATCCGGTCGTGCATGTAGTCCACCCGAACGGTACGCAGAGGTTCTACGTGGGCCACATGCTGGCAATCCAGTGGATCGCGACCGACAACAACGTGGTCGACTCGGTCAGCATCTGGCTTTCGGTCGACGCCGGCGCCGATTATACACTCCTCTTCAGCAACGAGCCGAACGACTCGATCTGCGATTGGGAGATCCCGGTGATGGACGCCGACTCTTGCGTAGTAAAGATCGTCGCGTACGACGCGGCGCTCAACACGAGCGAGGGAATCAGCGAGGGATACTTCTCCATCAAGGATCAGACCGCGGTCGGCGGGGACGAGGAAGAAGAGGACGAGACGCCCGTCTATGTCACGGCGCTCGAACAGAACTACCCCAATCCGTTTAACGGCGTGACGAACATCTCCTACACGCTGGCCGAGGCCGGCATCGTCGACCTCCATATATACGACACAGGCGGAAGGCTGATCCGCACTCTCGAATCGGGCACGGCGCGTTCGTCCGGCAGGCACGTCACCGAATGGAACGGCAGGGACAACGCCGGCAGGGCGGTCACGTCCGGCGTCTACTTCGCTCGGATAAAGGCGGGAAAATTCAGGCAGACGAGAAAGATGGTTTACCTCCGCTAGTACGGTCTGTAGAATCGATTCGCTGAGATCATAAGCAACGGACCGCCTCCGAAGGGCGGTCCTGCATTATCGGGGGCATACGGAGAGAGAATGGGCGGGCACTCACACGACCACGATCACCACCACGACCTCGAGGAGGGACGCAGGATCACCTGGGTGGGGATGGGCGTAAACGCCGTCCTGATCGCGCTGAAGCTGTGGGGCGGGCTGGCCGGCCGCAGCCGCGCGCTGATCGCCGACGCCGTCCATTCGATTTCCGATCTCATGTCCGATTTCATCGTGCTGATCGGACTTCACTTCCTGGGGAAGGGGAAGGACGAGGAGCACCCGTACGGGCACGGTAAGATCGAGACACTCGCAGCGATCGGGGTCGGCGCGCTCCTTCTCGCAGTGGCGATAAAGATCGGCTACGAGGCGGCGCTCGCCATATACAGGGGCGACGTAGCGGCGCCGCACCGCTTTACCATAATTATCGCGGCTGTATCGGTCGTTGCAAAGGAATTGCTCTACAAGGTCACCGTCAGGATCGGGAGAAAGGTCGGTAGCGAGGCGCTTATGGCAAACGCGTGGCACCACCGCTCCGACGCGTGGTCATCGATCGTCACGCTCGGCGGAGTGTCGGTCGCATCCTTCGTACCCAGGCTCCGGGTCCTTGATTCGTACGCCGCTCTCTTTGTCTCGTTCTTTATCGCGCGCGTAGCGGCGGAGATCCTCTGGAGCGCGTTACGAAAGATCGTCGATACGGCTCCACCGGCAGAGCTCATCAATGCGGTCAGGCTCACCGTAGAGCGGGTGCCCGGCGTACGGCAGTGTCACGATATCATGGCGAGGTATTACGCCAGACGGATACGGATGGAGCTGCACATTGTCGTCGATCCCGGCATGACCGTTGCAGAAGCGCATGATATAATAGACCGTGTGGTGAAAATGGTGACGACGAAATTCGAAGATATCGAGAAGATCCTCGTCCATGTCGATCCGGACAGGCGGGAGGACGTCGCATGGAGGCGCCCGGCCGCCGGGGACAGACAGACATCGTCAGAGAAAGAGAAAGGGAGCACGAATTGAAAAAGATCGAGTTTTTCAGGCACGGCATCGAAGAGGAAGAGCTGCAGCGCCTCCGCGAAGTTCTCGAATCCCTGTTCATAACAACAGGTGAGACTGTCTACGAATTCGAGAACGACCTGGCCGGATACCTCGATCTGCCGCACACGGTAGCGGTGACAAGCTGCACCGCGGCGATGCAGCTTGCCCTGCTCGCCGGCGGCGTGCAGCCGGGGGACGAGGTAATCACGACCACCCTGACATTCATAGGAACCCCCAACGCCGCGCTGATGACCGGCGCGACCCCCGTGCTCGTCGACGTCGACCGCGGGACGGGCAACATCGATCCCGAGGCGGTCGAGGCGGCGGTGACAGAACACACGAAGGCGATCATGCCCGTTCACCTCTACGGGCAGATGTGCGACATGGACGCGCTCAGGGCGGTGGCAGACAGGCACGGTCTCTTCATCGTCGAGGACGCGGCACACTCGATCGAGGCGAAATGGAACGGGAAGGCGCCGGGGCACTACGGCGAGTACGCTGCTTTCAGCTTCTACGCGACGAAGAACATCACCTCGGGAGAGGGCGGCGCAATAACGGTCCGCGACGAGAAACAGTACGAACTGCTCAACATGCTGCGGCTGCACGGGTTCAACCAGCTCGCCGTAGACAGGTACACGAGCAACTACGAGAAGTACGACATCGGGATGTTCGGCTGGAAATACAACATGGACAGCATCCACGCAGCAATACTGATCGAGCAGCTCAAAAAAATCGGCGATTACGGCGAGCGGCGCCGTGAGATCTTCGAGCGATATACAGAGGCCTTCTCCGCGATGGACGGGATCGAGCTCCATACGACAAGACCCGAGGCGGAGCATGCCTATCACCTGCTGACGATCCTCGTCGACCCGGCCAGGAGGGATGCCGTGATGAACGGCCTCCAGAAGCGCGGCGTCAGCGTCTCTATCAACTTCGTCCCGATCCACCAGATGACCTACTACCGCGAGAGGTTCGGGTTCGAGGACGGGATGTTCCCCGTGGCCGAAGAGATCGGCGCGCGGACTATCAGCCTCCCGCTCTACCCGAAGCTGACCGACGAAGAGGTCGAGTACGTGATCGATGCGGTGAGTGAAACCGTCGGATCGGTATAGCCGCCGCCTGCATCAGTATCCTAATCGTACCGGTCATGATCATACTGATCCAGATGGTAATGACATGAGAAAGAGGGGGAGCGATTTCAGAGGTCGCTTCCCCTCTTTCTCTTTCTCTCTCTGCTCCGGCCTGCCTGAATGATCCTGAAAAAATCTTCCAGAAAATACGATTTTTCGAAGATTTCCGAAGATTTCCCTTTACGCGATTTTCAGCCCCTTTTCCCGAAAGTCCGTGACCCGCACTGATTTACGCGCTGTGCGAGCCTCAGGCAGAACGAACCTGACCAATGTGGCGAAGATAACCGGGATCATCACTCCCGGAAACGCCGAGAGGCTTCTTGCCGGGATCGAGGGCAGATCGGGCCGTGAGGTCGACTTGATATTATCAAGGCACAGGCCGAAGAGCTCGATCAGGGACAAGGTCCAGCCGGTGTATGTTATGACCGAGATCCAGGTACCCGTAGATGATACCAGAGTCGGAACTTATGGAGAGGCCGGCAGTCAGACCAAAAGTGGGGAAATTCCCACTCCCATTGATGGGAGTGGGAAATTCCCCAACTCTTGCGGCAGCGGCAGCGCTGCCGGCGGCGCGAGCGGCCCGGACAGCGGAGAAGGGCCCGGGACTGAGCGCCGTATGGTCCTTGAGCAGAGGTTCAGGGTAGAGTTCGGGGTAGATCCAGGATTTCTCGAGAAGCTCGAGCGGATACGCTCTCTGCTCTCTACGAATATGCGCGAAGCATAACCGCCTGGAGGCCAAAAGAGCTTTCGGGGAAAAGCACATGGAACAGTACTGTGATCCTTGAAGCCGTTTGATCCATGAAAAACCCGGCTGCTGGATCTCGGATCTCTATACAACCGGGTTTCCTGAAAATCTATTTACTCAAAAGAGATACGTCACTTGAGAAGCACCATCTTGCGCGACAGGCTCTCCTTCCCCGCGATCAACCTGTAGAAATAGACTCCCGACGTGACCCGGGAGCCGCCGCCGTCCTGCCCGTCCCAGTCAACCGAATGCTCGCCGCTCACATAGTGGCCGTCGACGAGAACGTTGACAAGTCTCCCGTTGACGTCGAATATTTCCAGGCGGACATGCCCCGGCTGCGGGAGGAAGAAACCGATACTGGTCGATGGATTGAATGGATTGGGGCTGTTCTGCCGGAGCGTGAGCGGCATGACCGGAGTCGAGACCGCGCCGGTCTCGAAGAGGATCTTTCGACCGTCATAACCAACGACTTCGACGCGGTACCTGTACGACTGGCCGAATTCGATGTCGCTGTCGACTATCGTGTATTTCAGGCCGTCGCTGCGGATCAGCCCGCCCGGCAGCTGCCGCCATGCTTCTTCAACACCTTCCGGGGTCCTCGAGACCTCGAATTCAGGGGATTCCTGCGTCTCGAGGATCGACCAGGTCAGCTCTATACCGCCGCTCTTGAAGGATACGGCCCAGCTGTCCAGAAGAGTGCCTATATAGGACGCATTTATGAGCAGGGGATAGGTCGCCACCACCGGCTCCAACGGATGTCCCGGCAAGCATGAAGCGACCTGGATAGCTCCTACATCGGGGTGCGGCCGGGGCCATACGAGCTCCTGCTCTCCCGGGTTGAGGCAGAAGCAGTCGATGCGGGTGATCCAGAACCAGTCATGCGCGCACATCGACAGGGCAACGCTGTGTCCGCCATAGGGATCTCCCAGCGCCACCGACACATAGACGGGATTGAGTGTTACGACGGTCGGGAAATATGTCTCCGGCTGGCTGAGAGAATACTCAGCTGCGAAGACCCCGTTGCCACCGGGCTCGACCCAGATGTAGATACTGAAAGCCTGGTACGCAAAATCAGTCTCCACCTCCTGCGAATTCCTGTATCCATCGGCGTAAAGGTATATCTTCGTGGACGGCACGTAGACATAATACCTGAAACTTCCATAGAGCTCGGTGGCGACGTTGCCGAACCGGTCCTCGACCCCATCTATCCTTATCGTGTATTCAACATTCGGCTGAGGCTCGGTGGCGAGATCCAGCCTGACCTCATCCGTCATCCAGTCGACAGAAGTCACCGTTATCTGCTGCGACGCATCCGAGAAAAGGTAGACAGCATAATTGCCGGTATCACTGGCCGTCACCGAATCGACCGGTTCGCTGAACCAGATCGACAGCCTCGTCGGATTCACCAGATTCACATTCAGGATCACCGGCGGGCTTTCGTCAACGAAGTGGAAGTCCGTCGAGTCCGGCTCCATCATATGTCCGGCAAGGTCCATGATTCCGGTCACCTCTATGGTATAGTCCTCGTGCTGCAACATATCCTCGCCGAGGACGAGCTTCACCGACATCTGGTCGGGCAGCCGGTCGGACAGGAATATATCGATCTCAGACATGGGATCGCCCGCAAGATGCAGCGTAAAGTTATTCTCATCTCTCGCGGTAGCGCTCGTGATTCCTTCGTTGAAATGAACGTTGACATTCCTGATCGTGGCCCCTTCCGCGGAGAGCAGGCGCGGAGGGATGTCGTCGATAAACTCGAATCCGCCGAACGCAGCATAGAGCGCATTTCCAGCAATATCTGTGACGCCGATGATCCATACCTCGTATAACGTTCCGATCGTGGCCTGCCCGTCGATCTCCAGATCGACGATCATACCGGCGGTGTCGAGAGTGGCCGACTGCAGCGGCAGCCTGGCCGAAGTGTCGCCTGCTTCTACAACGGCGTAGTTCGCAACAGCTTCGGCCGAAGCCGGATCGAGCGGCTCGTCGAACTCTAGATGAACGATACTGTCGCTCGTCACAGTGAGGTTGAGAAGAGACGGATCGACGGTATCTTCCGCAGTAAATGTCCAGGAGGTATCGGGATCGATCATGTTTCCGACCATGTCCCCGATACCGTCAATCTTCAGCGTATACATCTCTCCCATGCTCAGCGGTGCACCGGTCATCAGCATCGCACGGGTTCCCCCGTCGTAAAGTGCGACAGACGAAATGTCGACCACAGCGGTGGAATCCGCCGTTTCAAAGAGGATATAGCTGGTTGTCTCCGCCGCCGTGGCATTGACCACCTCGTCGAACCGGATGTTGACATGCGTAAGATCGGACAGGAATATCTCGATGACTTCGGGGGGATATACATCGTAGCAGGTGAAATCAAGCTGCTGGGATGGGATCGAATTTCCGGCAAGGTCGCGGATATGAGTTACACGGACCGTGTAATCCGCCCCTGCAGTCAGGTTTTCCGCGAGATGGAGCCGGACCACCGAGCAGTCGAGATGGCACGAGATGCCGCTTATATCGAGGAGTGTCTCGGGATTTCCGAGAGGATAGACTTGGAAAAAACTTACCGATCCCGTCATCGACGGATCTATAGGCTCGCTGAAGGTCAGATCTACATCCTGGAGCCCCATGCATTCCGCGCTGACCAGGACCGGAGGGATCGTATCGAGCGGAATGATGTGCACGGTATCAGGGAGCATCACATTCATCGATGTATCCATGACTCCGCTGACAAAGAGCGTATATTCGGCTTCAGAGTCGATCGCCGGCTCAAAATTCAGCCTCAGGCGTATGCCGCCGAAAAGGTCGGCGGATATCAGGGTCATCGGTTCGGCCGGCGGTCCGTCCTTGGAGAAAGAATAGTTCACAAGGTCTCCGGCAGTTACAGGATCGAGTGTCTCGTTCCAGAGGATCGCAAGCGAGGTATCCGCCACTATGGATACCTCGGTGACATATGGCAGGAATAAGTCAGGCGGCGTGAAATGAGCCACGACGGCCCCGACCAGTACATGACCCGCGAGATCGGTAATGCCCTCGATTATGACCAGGTAGACCGCATCCTGTGCCATCGGAGAATCAAGGGTCACCGCTACGCTTCTGCCGTCCGGCTGCAGCTCTGCAGATACAGGCTGTGGCGCGACGATACACCCCGGGCCCGTACAGCCGAACGAATAGTTTGAGATGTCCTCAGCCGAGGCCTGGGTGACAGGTTCGGAAAAGACCAGCATGGCAGTGTAGTTGTCCGGAGCGTAGACGTACTCGATTGTGGGAGGAGTCGTATCAAATCCGCGGAATGCGATGCCTGTCCCGGGGGCGGAAGCGTTGCCCGCGACATCCCTGAGCCCCATGATCTCCAGGGTATAGGGAGCATCGGCAAGCGGCGCGCCGAGTACCATCCATACCCTGTCCTCCTCGCTTTCAAGCAACGCAAAGTTTACAGGTATGGTATCCGATATCCCGTCTGTCCTGTAGATAAGATAGCTGGCCAGAGTCACGGCATCCGGTTCGAAGATCTTTTCATCAAATTGCAGTGCGATGTGTATATCGTCCTCGACATCGACACTTAAAGGTATGGGGGGATCGGTATCGGGTGTACATACTGAATTAATGCACAGGCGGGGGCCGATAAAGACAGGCTCGATCGGACTGCCCTCGAGACAGCTGGCAAACTGGTAGTACCCTGACATCGGGTGCCTCACTATGTCTATGGAAGCCGGTCCGGCTATCGTGTTGAGCATCGTCACCCTGGATATGCATACCCAATCGGTCTGACAATCCAGGAAACACGCGCTTACTCCCGAGCCCAGATCCCCGAGCACGACCGACAGACCAGGGTGCCAATCGGTATTCGAAATGACCATGGATTCCGTTGAAGATTCCAGCGCGAACTCGGCGCAGTTCATGCCGTTCTCGCCTGGCTGGCAGAATATGTAGAGATCGAACAGCGTGTAAGGAGCGGGCAGGTTGACCTCGTTCGTCGTTCTGAACGAATCGGCGTAGAGAGCGATCCGCCCGATCTCCGGGGCCTGGGCCAGAACCGCGAATGGAATTGTAGAAACTAGAATAAAAAGAACGAAGGTACGTCTCATCGTCATCACCCCTCCAAACGATGATGGATACCGGAAGGCGACCGAGGTACCGATCGTGTAATTAGATATATTATCCATATACTATGATATGATTATACCATAAATCGCTGAAATTGACAATGATACGCTGGAACGCTGGAACTGCGGGACAGGCGGGATCTTACGAATACCGACTCTCGTTGTCAGGAGTCACAACATGCAGTCTTCTATATGAGAAGTGAAGCAGGCCGGCGGCAGCCGCCTACCTGATACTCACCTGGTATTCGAGGACGCCCGTCTCGCCGGCGGCGAGGGTGTACGGAGCCTGCCTCGAGAAGATCACCTGCAGTATCCCCGTGCCGGAGTCGAAGAGAGCCTCGTCGGCGTCTGTCGGATCGGCAGTAAGATAGACCGTCGTCCCGTCTCTCGTCCAGGCGATATCGCTGCCCGCCCCGAAGGCATCGAGAACCAGGTCGACGTCGGCGGATATCGGGTCGACAATCTCGATCTCGACGACATCCCCCGTGCCCGGATTGGAGTAATTAATCGTGTAGGTCACTATGTCGCCCGGCATCGCAGAGGCAAGATCGACAGTCTTGACGAGATCGACGACCGGCGGGAGGTATACGGCGACCTTCGCCGTGACACTCTCCGTATTGGCGGGATCGACCGTCGAGACAACATCGATCACATAGTCGTAGATTCCGGGAAGGGCCGTCAGGGGAACCGCGGCCTCGAACGTATATGTCGCGGACGTATCTGAGGGTATGATCCCAGTCGTGTACGGACCTGCCGCTCCATCGAACGTCTCGCTCCAGCCGGCAATGCCGCCCCACGAAACGATGTAGCTCTCGTCTTCCGGCCCCTGGTTCCGCAGCTCCACAGTGAAGGCCGCAACCTGCCCGGCGAGGGTCGGCCGGGTGGATAGCCCGCCGTCACCCATGCCGGGCGTTCCGATCACGCCGGCGCCGTCGCCGTCTATGACCGCATCGACGATCCTCTGCGGCGTTACGACCACACGGCCCGTGACGCTGTCTACGTAGTAGCGCTTGTTGCTCTTCATCCCATCGAATATTATATCGAAGGCTCCCCCCGGGCTGGTCAGCGGTATTATCACCTGGAGGGTATAGAGCCCCTCGCCCGCCCCTGTTATCGGAGAGGCCTGCCCGTCGAGCAGAACGGTCCATCCGGCCGGCGAGGCCCACTCGAAATCGAAGGCATTGCCGCCTCCCTCGTTCTGAACGAGTATTGCGAACGAGACAGTATCTCCGGGATCGGCTACAGCAGACGAGAATCCACCGAGGCCGGTACCCAGCGCCCCGTACGAGCCATCGCCGTTGCCGTCGATTATCACGTCGACGCCTATCTTGTCATTTACCATGATCACGGCGGTGACGCTCTCGGCGATCCGGCCGTCGTTGACCGACACCGCGTCGAGGATCGAGGTCCACGTATCGAATGAGACGTTATTGGGTACCGAGATGGCGAGCATGTAATCCCTCTGCTCACCATGCGAAAATACCGGCGACGTCCAGGGCAGTGCGTGATCGGTGGCCCCATCGTTTATCACGGCCGACCATCCACCCGACGGCCTCGTCCAGCTGAATGTGAAGGCATCGTCGACACCGCCCTCGTTCTGGACGGTAACGGGGAAATAGACCGTCGTGCCTCGAAGCCCCGACAGTGTGCTCGTGCCGCCCAGTCCCGATCCGGTCGGATCGTATACCCCGTCTCCGCTTCCGTTGATCACGAGATCGAGCTTGGGAGCGAGGACCGTGGTCACTGCGGTGACCCCGTCCCGGCCGAGCGGATCGCCGGAGGAGACGGCGTAGAGCAGCCCGTCGTAATCCCCGCCGAGCGTCGCTGCGCCCGCGGTTACCCTCAACGTATATGTCCTCGAATCACCCGGAGCGACGGGACCCGTCGTGAAGGAACCGGTATGGGTCGTCCCTCCGTCGATGACCACGGCGCTGACTTCCGCGTCCGTGTCGAAACTAATCGTGAAGTCGTCCTGCATCGCCCCGGCGTTGATCAGCTCTATCGCATAGTCGACCATACCGCCGGGGAAAGCGCTTCCGGTCGAATAGCCTCCGCCCCCGGAGGGATCGATCACGCCCGTGCCGTCTCCGTCTATGACGAGATCGGGCATGAAATCTGCCAGGACCACGTACGTTCCGAGTGTGACGCTGTCGAACCTGTTTCCGAACGATGCGGACACTGCGTCGATTACCGTCGAACAGCTGCCGATCGGCTCGCCGGCGGGTATGGCGATCAACACTTCCGCGGTGATCAACGTTCCGGGGTCGATCGCGGGCGTCGTCCACGGCGAGGAATAGTCTACCCCTCCGTATCTGATGACCACGTTCCAGCCGGCGGTGGGTGAGGCGGATATTATGTAGGAGTCGACATCGAGACCTTCGTTCTCGATGCCTAAGAGGTAAGATACCGTCTCACCCGCCACGCCGCTGGAAACAGATATTCCCCCGGAACCTGTGCCGGGATTTCCGAATACGTCGTCGCCGTCGCCGTCGACGGTCAGGTCCACATACATTCTGAATATGAGCGAGACGTCGTCGACGAACGTCCACGTCTCGAACATGCTGTCCTGCGTGTTGAGCTGCCGGAAGTCGAGGCGGACGGTCTGCCCCGCATACGCGCTCATGTCGAAGGTAACGTCCACCCAGCCGCCGTCCTTGAAGCGGCTGCTCATATCGTTGAAGGAAACGTCCACGATGGTCGCAAGGACATTATCCGACTGGTCGCGGATCGTCGCCTGGAACGGATCGTGTCCCGAGCCGTCGAATCCCTGCTGCCTGTAGCGGAAGAAGAAGACAGCGCTCGATACGCCGGCGGGGATAGTCACTTCCTGGTACATATAGCCGTAACGGTTCTTGTGAACCGGCGTGTACTTGAATCCGAGCAGCGCGGACCAGGCACCTGTGTAAGGCATGTCGAGGACGACGGCGTGGTCGGCCCAGGAGGAATTCTGCGGCCCGCCCAGACTGGCCGCCCCGTGTACCCACGAGCCTCCGAACGATCCATCCTCGAATCCCCCGCCGATCACCGTCTCCGCCGCGCCGGCGCTTCCCGCGGCCAACAGCGCCGCCGCAGCGAGCAGTGCCGCCGTCTTCAGTCCCGTTATCGTCTTTCCGCGTTTCATCATCTTTCCATTCCCGCACTCAGCGGTCGTCATGTCAATCTCCCGAGCTGCTGTTGAAGTAACCGAGCAGTTTCTCGTCGAACTTCAGCTTGATCCCTATGTGAAAACCGTTTCTCGTGAATTCGTTGACTTCCATATCGGCGTCCCTGTGGCCGCCGAAATCGTATCCCGCTCCCAGCAAGACATTCTCCCTGATGACCCTGCCGACCTGGACCCCGCCGCCATACCTCAGGGTGCCCGTCTCGATCTGCTGCACGACGCGCGCGGCGACGCTCACGTCCCAGGCCCGGCCGAACATCCTGATCAGCTGGGTCTGGTACAGATACGACGACGAGCTCACCGTGAGATACCTGAACGAGTTCCGCACCCACCTGCCGGCGACCTTGCCCTCGAGCTCCCACCTGTCGCCGAGATGGTAGTTCGCCTCGGTCATCACGGTAAGCGCCTTGTCGATCGCGAGCGGATGGGCCGGGCTGTTCTTCTCGTAAGTACCTTTTACCATCGAGAGGACAATCAACGATCCGTGTCCCGGCCTGTAGGAGAACCCGAGCCTGCCGGCGCTCTTCGACCGGTCGAGCGTCGTCTCCTCGTCGGAGAACCAGGCATCGACCTTGACAAGGCCGGCCCAGGTCTCACTGAGGCGCTTGAGCGCGGCGACCCCGACGAGATGCTTCGTCCTCTCCTTCTCGAGCCTGATCTCGTATCCGCCCTTGATCTTGTAATCCTTTTCTGGCGGCGTGTAGAGACACTCGGTGACGAATGCGGTGAAGTCCTCGAGGTCGAGCCCGCTCACCGTGGAAAGCTTCTCGACCGAAAGGGTCGACGTCAGCCCGGGAGAGAGCCTGAACTTGTTCTTCATGCCGATCATCGCCTGCGACCTTTCGCCGCTCATCGCCCCTTCCATGCGGTAGCGGGAATATGCGCTGAGATTCTCCGTTATACGCGACTCGATACCGAGCTGCGTGAGGTGCCTCGAGCCCGAACGGCTGCCCGACCTGTACTCGTAGGACAGCACCCCGTCTATGTATCTCCAGATCTTCTGCGTGAGCTTCGCCTGGATACGATCGGGATAGTCCGGCACCTCTTCCCCGGCGATGTTCTTGTCGAGCTGGAGCTCCGCCTTAGTCCTGTCGCTGCGGTATCCCCCGACGGCGACGAAGAGCCCGGATGAGGATGATCCGGACCTGGTGTCGCTGAATGAAGCGTGCGCGAGCCCGAAACTGCCGTCGAGAGAGCCGGACCTGTAATTGCCTTTCACATCGAAGTACCCCTTCGTCTCGTCACGCTCGGCATACCTGTGCCCGAATCCATTCGACAGGAGCGACCATCCCCGGCCGATCCTCCAGTCGAGGTCGCCGCCGATCTTCCTGCTGCCCAGCTCGGTCTTCCCGCCGGAGAACGAGGGGTTAAAGAAATTCTCGTCTATGTCGCGGTAGTAGGCGTTCCACTTCAGCATCCGGTCGTGCCGGCCCATGAGCTTGAGCCTGAAAGCATCTCCGCTGCCCAGGATGAACTTCTCGCTGTGTGCGTATTCGCCCTCTACGAAGAGGTCCTTCCAGAGATGGCCGGCCAGGTCGACGCCGACGAGGGAGTAGTTCTCCACGCCTTCATCCTCGATCACGGCCGTCACTCCCATCATCAGCGAATCGGCGAGCTCTACGGTCGGCCGGATGCCCGCCACGATATTGTTGTCGCCCGCCGAGCGGCACTCGTAAGTGACGACGATGTGCCGCGGGTTGAAGTCCTCGTCGAAAGCGAGGATCGGCTGCTTGAAGAGGATCGAGCCGTCCATGTAGTTGATGTCGTAATCCTTGTTCACGCTGTAGTAGTCGACGCGGACGATCTCCTCCGGACGGAACCTGTCGCGGACCTCGACACGTATCTTTTCGCTGTTCTCGAGGAGCGGGTACTTGCTGAGGAAGTAGAAGCCGCTCGTCCCGTTTGCCTTCATCTCATCCTGGACGGTGACCTGGTCACTGTAGGTGATAAAACCGCTCATGTCGAAGCGGCCGCGGCGCATCCATCCCCTGAATCCCGAGAAGGTCCTGTCGTATCTCGTGAACTCCATCGTGCCGAACTCGGTCCTGTAGTCGCCAGCCATCGCCGAGTAGGAGCGGTGGTCGAGCCTCGCGTAGGTACCGTGCTTCGAATAAGAGTTGAATCTCAGTTCGCTCGCGTCACCGTATATCGGGTAGTACTTCTCCGGTTCGACCCGGTCGAGGAGCTTGTCCTCGACGATCGGCTTCGTGTCGATCGCCATCGTCAGCAGGTGACCGGTGCTCACCTCGCCCTGTCCATAGAAGGCGAGTTTCCCCTCGGCGTAGAGGCCGTCGGGGTACCGCTCGTACGTCCTGTGCGTCGAGCCGGTCCCTTTGAGGCTGCTGTATCCGACATCTCCCTCTCCGAATCCGAAGAGGAACCAGTCCCTCATCGGCGAGATGTACTCGAGACGGCTTTCTGCCGTCATATCTTCGAGCGCGACGGCGATCCTCTCCCTTCGCGAATATCCGGAGGGCGGCAGCTCGAGCGAGACGCGGCCGTCCGCCGTCACGACCTGCACGCCGACGAGCTGCGGGTTGGCATCGAGCTCTCCGATAAGGTCGTCGGGTCCGGTCACAGTGAGGAATAATCCGTCCCTTGCGGGCAGACCGTGCTCGTCGCCGACAAGAAATACCAGCTCGGGTTTCGACCTGCCGTCGGCCGGGACTTCGACGTCCCTGTGTTCGGCAAGGACAGACGAGGGCTTGCCGGCGAGATAGACGTGGCGCACGCAGGCGTTCTTCTCTCCGTGGGAGCGGCAGACGACGAGGATGTTGTTCAGCCCCGGCGAGATCTTCACTCCGTAGAATATGAATCCCAGCGTGCCTTCTCCGATGTCGATCTGTTTCTGTCCGATCTTCTCCCTGCCGACCGGAACGTTGTTCACATAGAGCTCCACGGTCGATACGAGCGGGGCGACGACCTCGACGGAGATCCCGTCCCTGTCGGTGAATATCGTTCCCTCGGCGGGCTTGACGATCTCGGCACATATGCCGGCGTCGTCGGCCAGCACGAATTCCTTCGGCACCGTCGTATCGGGCATCGCGAGGACCGCGGGGATGTCGGGATCCTCTCCCGTGTAACCCTCTGGAGGAACGGCGCTGATCTCGACCCTCCTGTTCTTCGACCTTTCTTCCTCGGTGTCATTGCTCGCGACGGGGAACCTCTCGCCGTACCCGGTGTAGTCCATCGTCTCCTCGGGAATGCCGTTCATCCTGAGTAGCTGGTATACGCTGCGGGCCCTGTCGAGGGAGAGCTCGAAGTTCGACGGATAATCGGCCGTCCTGATCGGCGTGCTGTCCGAATGGCCCGAGATCTCGATCTTCCAGCCGGGATGCTCCCGCACCCACAGGCTCAGCGCGGCGACTTCTCTCAGCGGGATCTCCTCCATCACCGAGCTTCCCGCGGCGAATAGGGTTCCCGGGAGATTGAGAGCGTCGTACGTACCTGATGAGTCGACCGTGCTCTCCGGCCCCGCCGGCCCTGACCGCGCGTCATCTCGCGTGCCGTTGCTCTCCGTTTGTGATGATATCGCAGCGGTCGCGGTACCGGCGGAGCCCTGTCGGGTAACCGCCGCCGTGTCGCCTTCGATGGCGGCGAAAGCGTCCCCGTCCCCGGCGATCTCGATCACCTGGAGGGGGAAATCCACGCGGCGGTTGCCCGACGGGGCGAAATCGATCAGATACTGCCCCGCGATACCCATTCCGAAATGTCCGGCAGGACCCGGCGCCAGCGAATCGGGCAGCGACTTGGGATCTACACGGAAAACATGCCTTCCCTCTTCGATGCCCGGGATCGACCAGAGCCCGCTCGAATCCGTAACGGCGAATGTGCCCTTCTCGTAGAAGACGGCCGCTCCGGGAATGCCTTCCTCGCCCTTGTCTCTCATCCCGTCGCCGTCGCGGTCGATGAAGACGCTTCCCAGCACGATCCCTCTGCGGGTGAACTCGCCCTCGTACAGCCGGACAGACGCATATGCCGGCCCGTCCTCAGTCTCCTCGCCGTATTGCGATACACCGTATACCCAGGCAGTCGAGACGAGTTCGTCCTTCTCCTGTCCGGCGGTGACGGTTGCCCTGATGATCACGTCCTTCCTGGTGCGCGGCGGGAGCGAGCCGAGATCGAAGATCAGCCTGTTATTCTCGATGACCGGCTGGTCGTAACCCTTCGAGAACTTCAGCCCGGATGGGAGATTCTCGACGAGGACGATGCTGTCGATCACCGTCTCCTCGGTCATGTTTTCGACGGTGACGATGAAGCTGACGATGTCGCCGATCATCGCGTTCGGCTCGCGGATCGATTGCTCGACCGAGAGAAGGGACATGTCGGCCTTCAGCAGAACGTCCTGAACAGCTTCGCACGACGTGTCGTCTACGAGAGAGTGAACCTCCAGGGAGAACGCGAGCTCTCTGCCGGGGAAGCTCCGGAGCTGCTCTGGGGTCGCTTTAATCCTCACGCAGACCGACCTGCTTCCGCCGACTTCGATCGCCCCTATCACGGACGTGTTTGCAGAAAGCTTGGGCAGATGGGAATCGCCCGGACCGAGGATCTCGACCAGCCAGTCGGGCGGGATGAGCAAGGAATCGGCGATCACGACGCTGATCGTATCGACAAAGTTGCCCGCATTGTAAATCTCGTGACGGAACGCGCAGATCGAATCTATTCCGTCGATAATCTGGATGACCCTGTCCTCGGGGCTTCCCGACGGGGCCAGCGGATTTCCCTCGGGCCCGATCCATATCTCGCTTATCCTGCCGACACGCACGGTCACGATGTTCGATATCCACCGGAACGACCGACCGTCTCCGCCGACGAAATCCGCCGTTGCGGAATTGACGATGTCTCCCCACCGACGGTCGTCGTCTACCCGGACACTCAGCGAAAGCGTTCCCTGCTCGGCCGGAAGAAGGGTATCAAGGCGCATGCGGACGCCCTTGACCCTTTCCGCCGGCGGAGCCACGCTGCCCCAGGTGCCGATATCGTCGAGGTACTCGATGACACACGGAAGCGAAGCGATCGCCGTGCCCTGCACGTATTCGGTCCCGAGCGCCATGCCAAGCGTATCGATCATTCCGGTGATGACGACATCAATCGCCGCTCTTTCGCCGTTGTTCACGTATGTCATCGTGTATGTCACGAAGCCGCCGGGCATAACGTTCACGACATCGGACTGAAGCGTCAGGTCGACCCTCGCCTCGTCGCGTGCGAAAATCCTGACGACATTGCCGCAATCCACGAGCGAGGTATCGCCCGCTGATCGGGCCTCGAGATCGAGATGCGTCGTCTCACCACCAGTCAGCCCTGCGGGAAGCGTGACGGCAACGACCAGGGATGCCGATTCGTCCGGTCCGAGAGGCCCCGCCTCGGTGATCAGCTGATCGCCCGGATCGACATCGCCGTCACCGTTCCCGTCGAGATATACCGCAGTCGCCAAAGGCACGAAATCGGACGGGGCAACGGTCACCGCGGTCAGGCTGAACGTGTCGTCGGAGTTGCCGGCGTTGGTCAGGGTGAACGGGAAATATACAGCCTCGCCGCTGAACGCGGCGCCCACGGCGGCCGGCGAAGCGGCCGTCCCGTCGGGCGTCAGGAGCGGTCCGAACATCGGAAGCACGCTGAAGGCAATCTCGTTGGAGAGGATCGTGAGGTGGTTGCCGTTGTCAACGTACGACGCGGATGACCGGCTCGAGATCACGGAGCCGGCCGGGGGGATCTGGGAGAATGCGGGTGCGGAAAGGACAAAAAGGGCGGCGATGGCCAACGCGGACAGGAGTATCCCCCTGCCGGTGGACCCGGTGGAAAAATCAGTGATGTAATTCCTTCTCTTCACGGCGCCGCCTCGCCGGCTAATCTTCATGCATGTGCCTTATACTGATTCAGAGGCGGCCCCGCCTGGGGGACCAGCCTCTGAATCGGTCATGCACCTGAAGGGTGAGAGGGGCCCTGCGGCCCCTCCCGCCCATTTTCTTCGTACCGCTACTCCGCGATGATCCTCACTATGAGGGATACACCGTCGGCCGTGCTGTCGCCGCCGCTCAGCGTACCGGTGAGGGTCCACCGGACATTGGTCACGTTGGCGTCGAAGCCGGCGGGGGCTCCGCCGCCGCCGTCGACAGGCCCATAGGCCCACGAGCCTCCGCCGTCATCGGAGAACTCGATCGTCATCGCGGTGATCCCGGGCGCCAGCGTACCGTTGGCCGCCGAGCCGACCCTGTACTGGGTCCAGGCCGGAATCGCATCATAGATGACGATGTTGGCCAGAGCCGCAACACCCACGTTCGCGTAGTCGGTGCGGTAGGTCAGTTCCGTTCCGGGAAGCTGATTGCCCACGGGGCTGGCCGACTTGGTCAGAACGAGGTTTCCGGCCACGATCGTCGTGACGTCGGTGGCCGAATCGGTGGCTCCGGTGCCGTTTCCGGTCACGGTGATCGTACCGGTCTCGATCGTGCCCACGGTCACGCCGCCGGGAATCGACAGCTGGACGATGACGTCCTGGGTGGCGCCGGCTACGAGGGTGACCGAGGCGATCGGGTTGTTGGCCAGATCGAAGAACGTGTAGCTCCAGGCGTTCGAGCTGAGCGCGCTGAGCATGAACGTGTCGTCGACGTTGCCCGTGTTTGTCACGGTATGCTGGTAGCGGACCGTTCCGTTGGCCGTACCTGTGCCGTTCCTGTCGGGCGTGATCGTGACGGAGGCCGCGCCGAGCACGGTCACCGTGTTGGCGATCTCGTCGAAGATCAGGTTGTTGTTGGCCGATGTGGCCCTGAAGGCGACCGGGTTCACGCCGGGTATCTCGCCGGCGGGAACGTCGACACGTGCGATGACGTTGACCTCGCCGCCCGCGACTACCGGCCCGACGTTGGCGATCGGGATGAGCTCGGGGTTGTCGAGGATGCCGTTACCGTTGGTGTCGAGATAGAAGGTCACGGTCCAGCCGGCGGGGAACGTCGAGGCCAGACCGAAGTTGTCCGCCGAACCGCCGATGTTGATAACGTCGAGAGGGAAGTCGACCGACAGGCCCGGATCGGTATCGATGTTCGCCGGGTTGTTGTCGGTGCCGACCGCTCCGTCGTAGTTGCCGATGTCGACCGATGCGGGGTTGACCTGCGTGATCTCGTCGGTGGTAATGTTCAGTTCGGTGATGTCATTCGCCGAAACGGCGTTCACGACGGCCAGGTAGGGGCCGCCGGCAACGGCGTTGCCCGGAACGGTGATGCGGACGATGAAGTCCTGCGTCGCTCCAGGATTGATCGTGCCGACATCGGGGATCCCGTCAGTGCCCGTATCGTTCAGGGGGGTGGCCCCGTCGATACGGAAGAACTGGATGCCGAAGCCCATGGGAAAGGTCGAGGAACCGGCGTCGAGGACGATGTTGATCTCGTCCGCGGCGTTGCCGTCGTTCCTGACCGTGTTGATGAAGTCGACCGTCTGGTTCGCGTAGGCGTTGGCGACGGCCTGGGAGTCGTCGTCATACAGAGGAGGCGTTCCCGCGTCGGGCACGCCGTTCGGACCGACAAGGACGTTGGCAAGAATGTTGACATCGATCTGCGTGTTGTTCGTCGTGACGATGTTCGGATCAGGTGTGCCGGCATTGTTGTCTATATAGGCAACGGCGCCATCGTTGTTGATGATACCAGCGGGCATTCCGAGAGGAACGATCACGTCATAAGTAAAGTTGTAGTTCTGGCCGATAGCCAGGCCGCCGTTGGAGACATAGGCTACAGCTATATCGCCGGCTGCGGCGGCGGCCGACCAGGCCCACGTCTCGGGCGAACCGACCGTCGGGTTTCCGGCGGGCAGGTATAGTACCGTGCCGCCCGCGGGAGCGCCCGCGGGAGCGCCGGAGAGAGCCAGCGGGTTGCCCGTCGAAGGGTCGGTCGGGAGAATGTCGTATATAAGGACGCCGGTCAGGCCCACCGAAGCGACGGTGACGCCGTTCGCGATATCGTTGCCGACATTCTGGCCGGTCACCGTGTAGGTGGCCACATTGCCCGGATCGATGGCGGCCGGTAGGCCTGTCATCGTCGCGGTCAACGAGGCGTCGCTCACGACATCGGTCTGATGGTAATTGTCCGTATCGACCTGCGCGGCGTCGCCGACCGAAGTGGCCTGGACGCCCACGTAGGCGACCTCGCCGGCCGCAGCCAGCGCGGGCACCTGGTACTCGACAAGGAGTTGTACCATCGTGCCGGCAGCCACGGGACCAAAGTTGCCCGGGACTCCGCCGGCTGAGATAACGGGCTCGCCGCCATCGAGCACTCCGTTACCGTTGACATCGTGGTAGATGTCGATATCGCCCAGCCCGAGCGTCATCGTCGTGGCCGGATCGATAAGGGGCTCGATCGCGAAGTCGTCGCTGTCGTTACCCGTATTTGTGAGATTGTAGCTGTAGTATACCGTCTGTCCGGGTATCGCCGTTCCGACCATTCCCGGCGCAGCAGCGGTACCGTCCGGAAGGACCGATACCCCGTATACCGGGAGCACGATCGTGGTGACCTCGTTAGAGGTCGCCGTGTAAGTGTTGCCGGAGAGATCCTCGAACGTGGCCGAAGCCTGGTTCCGGATCGTCGTACCGGCAGGTGTCTGGGCGTGAGCGGCCGACGATACGAGCACGAGCGCGATCGCCAGGACCGTCAACAGCCCGGCTGACTTTTTGAAAGTCATGCCTATCACCATCCTTCCGCCCTCCGCACGGAGAGCATCTTCGAACGGAACTGTCCCCTCGCGGGGAGCTTGAAACCGAAATCATCTGAATCCTCAGGGCCTACTTCACATGGACGCGGTAGCTGACCATGACCTCTTCCCCGACGCCGAGGTTCCCCGCCAGAGACCATTTCACGTGCGTGATCATCTTCGGGTCGGCCTTTTTCTTCTCGACCGTTCCGTCCCTGCGGGCCACCTCGATGATCACCGGGGCCTTGTGCCAGGTCTTGCCCTGATCGATGCTGTACATGGGCATGAGTCCCGGGATGTCGGTTGCGGTTTCCTCGATGTAGAACGTTCCGACCGGAACGGGACCGATAAGGTCTACACCGGCCGCCGTAGCAGTGCCGGAGTTCGTGTACTTCAGCGTGTACTCGACCGTGTCGTTCGGATAGACTTTATCGGCCGACAGAACTATCTCGCCCTTTTCCTCGTCGACGACGATCTTCGCAGCTGCCATCTCACCCTTCAGGGCGGGGCCCTGGGCGTGGACGGAACCGGCGGAGACGGCGGCGAAGAGGAGAAGGACCGCTACCGAAAGACTCCTTCTCATCTGACTGTCCTCCTTTTCTTCCTCCAGTCTGAATGGAGTGAGCACGCGGTGATGCTGCTACATCATGACGGTGGAGGCTTGATGGAATCTCGCGACACGTTCACCAACGGTCGCAAAACGGTTTTCGTGGCGAGTCCCAAACGCAAGGTATGTGCCTCCAGTAAAGGAATTGGCACAGCCGACGGGAGCTTGAGCGGTTCACGCCATATCTGAACCGCTCGCCCAGATTTTTAACCGCTTAACGACAATGGAGATGTGGCCACACGGCTGAACGGCGACAGGACAGGGAACGATAAGGAATAACGGGTGATCATGAGGAATCAGAGGGTATAAAAAAAGTCCCTGCAGGGAGGGACTTTAGTCTTATGCATTATCGGGCTCTCAAATTGCACGAATCGGACGCCCGGGGAGGGACCCCTTACTTCGAGAGGTACTTTTCGGGGTCTTTCTTGAACGCCTCGTAGCTTTTCTTGCTGTTGAAGCGGTACTCCACGCGATTGTAGACGTAGGAGTACTTCGCCTCCTCGAAGTTTTCGATCTTGCTGCCGTCGACCGGGTCGGTCAGGGAGACCTTCGTCACGACGCCGGCCTCCGTTCCTACCGAGCTTTCATCGTTCTGGGACTTGTTTCCGCATCCGAACGACGCGGCGAACATCAATACGAGACAGATAATCAGTGCCTTTTTCATCCCTTGACCTCCAGATTCGTCGATCCGCCAGGTAATGGACTTACCCCAAAATCCCGGCACTACCGGGATCCGGCGAATGCATTTCTTCTCCAGCATGGCGAAGATAACAGATTCACCAATGCCGGTCAAGGGCCTCGCCCCGACCGGAACGTCTTGAAACGTTCCAGACGCCTTGACCTTGAAGGCTCTATCTATTCATTGAGACTGTTTCCTGACTGGTGTAGAATTCGTGCTGTCTCATGAATCGCTGTTGCGACAACAGCTTCCTGATATACAGCGGTGAACATCGATATTCAGAGGATGGATTACCTGTGACTCCGAAAGGGAAGAGCGGAATGAAGGCGAAAAAAACCGCAAAGAAGAATCTTCCAGGGGCGAGGATGGTGGACCCGAAAAAGATAGAACGCATAGCGATTCTTACAGGCGGAGGAGACTGTCCGGGCCTCAACGCCGTTATCCGGGCGGTCGTCCGCGCCGCCGTCAATCTGTACGGCTGGGATGTAACTGGCATCCTCGACGGATACGACGGGCTCATAGGAGGGCATGTGCGCAAGCTGACCTCGAAAGATGTTCGCGGTCTTCAGGTCCGCGGGGGAACGATACTCGGGACCTCGAACCGGGGCAATCCTCTAAGATACCCCGTCGAGGAGAACGGCTGCATCGTGTTCAGGGACGTCACCGACAAGATTCTCACTAACATCCGAAAATTGAAGATCGACGTCCTGATCGCCGTGGGCGGGGACGGCACGATGAAGATAGCGGACGCGTTGTTCGAAAAGGGCGTTCCCGTCATGGGCATCCCCAAGACGATCGACAACGACCTGGGAGCCACAGACGTGACCTTCGGTTACAACAGCGCCGTTTCCACCGCCACCGAAGCCCTCGACAAGCTCCACACGACGGCGGAGAGTCACCACAGGGTGCTCGTCCTCGAGGTCATGGGCCGTGAATGCGGGTGGATAGCGCTCGAGTCGGGCATCGCCGGCGGCGCAGACGTCATACTGATTCCCGAGATCCCGTTCGACATGAACGAGGTCTGCAGGCATATCAGCCAGAGAAAGAAGACCGGCAGCAGGTTCAGCATCGTGGTCGTCGCTGAGGGAGCATTCCCCGGGGGCGGCAGGAAGATGTACGAGAAGGAGCCGGGGCCGGACGGTTTACCCGGAAGGCTGGGAGGCATCGGCCACCGGGCTGCTGAACAGATCGGGATGTGCACCGGCATCGAGACCCGTACCGCAGTGCTGGGCCATCTCCAGAGGGGAGGAACTCCTACGACCTATGACCGCATCCTGGCAACGAGGTTCGGCGTGGAGGCGGTCAATCATATCGCTGAAGGACATTTCGGACACATGGTCTGCCTTCAGGGCCGCTCTATAGTCTGCAGGAGAATCAAACAGGCAGTCAAGAAACTGAAACTGGTCGATCCGGATGGGCAACTCGTCAGAACGGCCGAGGCGCTCGGCATCACCCTTGGCCGCCGGGATTGATCTGAATAGCCGAAACGGGGCAGACAGCAGGGACCGGTCAGCACCGGTAAAGGCCGGGACCCGCACACCTGCTTACGGCGATACTCGTCATGCCTCCGGCAGGCCGGCGTCGACACACCCATATCTCGAACCGGCCTCTCTCGAGATATTCCCGAGCCTTTCGATGGTCTTCCTCATCCATTCTGCCTTTTCCGAATGCCGGATGAACGCCCCCGCGTTCTCGGCGAATACCTGGAGGGCGTTTATGTCATCCTCTTCATATTCCACATCGGGATCGTTCGTGCTGACATTGATGACACCGACCAACTCGTCTCTCAGTACAATCGGAACGACCATAGCCGAAATCGATCTGTCGATTTTTTCCTTAAGATCGCTGTATTCTGAAAAATCCATATCACGCCGCAGAAGAAGCGCCTTTCGGGATTCCGCCACCCGGCCGGCGATCCCCTTTCCCAGTTTCTGGTGTACCCCGGAAAAATGATCCTCCCGAATCGGACTTACGGCACGAACCACGAGCTCGCCCGCTTTTTCATCGAGTATCATCAGGGAAGCGCGATCGCAGCGGAATAATTTCGTGCATGTCTTTGTGATGTACTTGAAGATCCTCTGAGGATCGGTCTCGTCGCACATCTTCCGGCTGACATTCGAAATGGCGATGAACCTCGCGGCATTCCGGTTCATCCTCTTGTTATTACTCTGTTGAAAATCCCGAATCTGCCTCTCCATGGCCAGTATCTTCTTTTTCTGTATTGTCAGATAAAAGATAAATCCGATGATTGCCAGCGAAAGGACTGACAACAGGCTCAGATGCGTCTTTTGCCAGGGCCAGTCGTTCGTTATGAGTCCACTGTACAGCAGAAGCTGGGCAGTGATAAGAACCGCCACGTTGACAACCGTAACAAAGACCAGCAGAAACCAGATTCTCCAGTGTAGTCTTTCCGGATTGACATTATCTTCGCGCTCCATTTCCAGTTCCACGTCCTCGAATTTCATTTTCCCTCCTGATTTCATCGTCTTAAAACTCGACGGCTCCGTAGTCCCCGGATCTCTATTCGTAGAATATCTTGTGCAGCAGCTGCGTCCGATTGTTCACTCCCATCTTTCTGTATATCTTCCAGAGATGGTTTTTCACCGTTTTCTCGTCTATACGCAGCTCTCGTGATATTTCCCTGTTGGTCTTGCCTCCGAGAAGCTGTACCATCACGTCCTTCTCCCTCCTCGTCATCATCGCCTTTCCGCTCGCAACCCTGGTCCCGGCAATCATCCTCTCCATCTTCACCTCGTCCCCGATAGATGAAGGGCCCTTCTCGATCTTCCTCGACAGCCTTCCGATCTCCCTCGAATTCTCAAGAAGCTGCAGGCATATATCGCAGAGGATCTTGTCGATCGTGCCGTGATCCTTTATGTCCCTGTCTTCCTCCACCTCATCGATCCGCCCGTTCAAACCGGACACAAGATCAATATACCTGTCTGCTTTCACCATTATCTCCTTTGCCCGCGACGGTTCACTAACGCGACTTTATAATTACTAAAGGTGCTGTGCTATTTTCCCCGCTGCACTTGTCTTTATTTATTTACCTTATTTGTAACTATTCCTTTACATGTTCGTTTTTTTCTTTACCTTATATGGCTTCAGGCAATCGAAGTGCCAGTTCTCCTGGATCCGTGATGTCTCTCATGTTTAAAGAGGACTTGACTGGATTTCGGTTTTTACTTCGCTACCATTGCCGCTTCAGAGCAAATCGTGTTTCTTACCATCTCATAAATATATTGGAAGATGATTTGTGCCAGTTCCTTTATATTATAATTTAAATGCTATGAGTTTTATATAGTTACACCGTACGATTATCTTGCATATTTTATAAGTCCCGGGGTTTTAACATGAGCGGTATATTCGGTTTATCTTGTGATATTACCAGCACTTTAATGATTGCTCGTGACAGATTCTTTATAAGCTCCTCGTGCTGCAGTGCCAGGGCCTGAATATTTCATGCAATAATGAGAACGGGGCGTCAAATAATCTAAACAGCAAATATCCGAACCGCACGATAGGGCGCTCAAATGATATAATATCCACGATGGCATAATGATGTTCAATGTGGCATAAAACCTTTCAATAATTCGAACCCCGAGGACCATACATAGGGATATCTACCTAACCTTATATATAATGAAGAAATAGAACGACATTACTCGCAGGCACTTCGTCGCCCTATTTTATGCAGATTGAAAAATGTACTTGACTAAATCTATATTATTGTAAACAGTTAAACTGGAACTAGGCGAATTGGCAGGAGGGTGTGATCGGCCAGACAAAGGAAAAGAACTGCTGCTTTTCCGGAACGGCGGAATCATGGATAACCTGAATTTCAGGGATATAGGTGCATCCGATAAGAATTCGCTGCAACATCTGGCGAGCACCTGCAGGGTTTTCGGAGGAAATGTCTGTCCGCGATGCGGATGCGACGAGATCTGCAGGATTGAAGGCGGAAACCGCAGACGGTGTCCAGAATGCGGGTACCGTTTCACCCTCTACAGCGGCAGGTGGCTCAACGAGATACACGTTTCTCCGAGTTCCTGGCTATGGATCATCAAGTTCTTCGAGATGGAGCTGACCGCGACGAGGATCTCTAACGAGACGAAGATCAGCTATCCTACGATATTGAAGGCGGTAACCGCGATCAGAAGATCGATAGCGGCGGCCACAGCGCACGGAAGGGAATTCCTGAGAAATCCCGGGGCGTCAAGGCATATCCCCGTCTTCTACTCCAGGGAGGGGGGAGGGGGCGAGACAACGGCCATACTGACCGCCAACCGGATAAAGATCCTCGATCAGCTCGAACAAGGATATCTGATCTGTACTGACAAGGATGTCAGACACGATTCCCTGCTCTGTGACGGCATCTGGCATGGGCCTGCCGATTTCGGCCGGGGGTTCCCCCGCTTCCGCACCTACCTGGCGCATCCCACAGGAGCGAGGCACTTCATCATGGAGCGCCTGCACAAGTATCACGGCGTGAGGGACGAGATGCTGCCTCTCTATGTCCTGGAAATGGAATATCGCTACAACAACCACGGCAGCCAGCTCTTCGAGCTGCTCGTCGAGAATATATGTCGTTTCGTCCCAGGTAAATATCGAGGCGCCATGGAAAGGAAGCCGGCCTCCGTCAAATAGACCGGAGAGGCGTGGATCCTCCGTGGGTACTCATCGACGAATTTGATGTGCCGCGGAATCTTGTAGTGGACGATCTTTCCCTTGCAGAACGCCTTGATCTCGTCCTCGCTCGACGTCTCTCCATCGGGGAGCTGAATCCAGACGGCGATTTCCTCGCCGTACTTCACGATAGTCCCGGCGGTCGCCTCGGGATTGTTGCAGCAGCCGCGCATCACCTGGTAGCCGCCCGCCCCTCGATATGCCGCACCTCTCGGTGCTCATCGTAACTCCTGAATCTGTAACGGCTTTTCGTTCAATACCATGAAAAGACCCGGTTCGTTTCACCGGGCCAGGAATCTTTCTCTACATATGATTAATGGGGGGCCCTAGAAATAGAACCGTATCCCGAGGCCGCCGTTGATGTCTCCTGTGGTGGACGGCGCGAGATCGAGGATAGGTACGACCTCGCCGAATACTGCTAACGGCCATTCGTCGAAGAAGTACTCGAGGCCGATGGGAAACCTCACGCCGACCCTCGTATCATCATCGTCGAACCTTATCCTGCCGCCGATCCCGATGTACACGGGCAGCGAACCCTTGCTGACGCCGAAGATGCCGAGGTTGTGGAAGAGGTAATCGCCGTGGATATGGAAATGCCCGTTATCGGAGAATGACCAGGCGAGCCCGAGGTCGAATCCGGTGTTTTTCGTCGTCCACATCTTGCAGCTCAGGCCGGTCGGCTCGCCGAATATTACTCCTAGGCCAAAATTGCCGTGCTCGAAGCTCGATGTTGAGGCGCCCGCCGCATCATCCTGTGCAACGGCTGCGGAAAACATCGAGATCACGCAGAAAACAGCGACCAGCGCTCCCGAAAAGCCCTTCCTGACATCCATCTTCTACCCCTTCCCTCTTCCGGCGATAAACCGGTAAGACGGCGAAAATAGTACCGCAACCGAGAACACGAGTAAAAGCGTGTCCCCGATCAGTTTCTTCCATGCGTACGTGGGCCCGAAGCCGCAGCCGCAGTCGAAGTAGATCTGCCTGAGCGGAGTCCCATCGGCGGTCATTATACCAACAGTCCTGTACGAGATGACAACGATAAAAACGAGGTTCATCGCGGCGAGTATCAGCGCGGCGCCTCTTATGAAGATCCCCGTGAAAAGGGCGAGGCCGCAGAGCATCTCGATCCAAGGGAGAACTATCGCGATCAGGTAGAGCAGGGAGCCCGGCCCGACGATGCCGTACATCCCTATCTCATCTGCGAAGAGCAGGGGTTTGCCGACCTTCTGCAGGGCCGCGTAGATGAAGACCGCCGCCAGCACTACGCGGAAGGCGAGCAGAAGGAGCTGACGGCGTCCAGCACCGCCGGAGACCTCGAAAAGCAGACCGGGAAGTCCGCTGTCGCCCGTATCCGCCCGCCGGCTTATTCCCATGCTTCCTCCGGTCCGTACTCGAGTGTCAGCCCGGCCTCATCCCATTCCTCCAGGCCTCCCCTGAAGACGCACAGTTTCGTGTATCCCATGTTGTAGAGCTCGCGTGCGAGCATCTCGGAGTCGTCGCATCGGGGCCCGCTGCAGTAGATGACTATCCTTTCCTCGGGGCTCAGGCGCGGAAGGACCGTCTCGAAGTGCCGTCCCATCTCGAAATAGTCGCAGAGCATAGCTCCGGGTATATGGCCGGACTTGTATTCGTCGGACGTCCGGGCGTCAAGTATGGGATACCCTGCATCGACTATCTCGCGGAATTCCCTGAATGAGACATAGCAGATCCCGTCGTGAGTTTCCGGATTGGTCTCCCCCAGAGGCTTTCCACCATTATCGTAAACGGGAACGTCATCGAGTTTCCGGAACGGGTCGATCCCGTTGGCCGAGAAACCGTTGTGGACCAGCCCGGCGACCGTCCCCAGAAGGACCAGGGCCGCGGCCTGCGCTATAGCTCTCTTCATTTTCATAACGGCAGTCAATATACATCCGGAAAAGGTTAAAATCAACAATCCTCGAACGGCTGACAGGCATCTGACTGTTACACCCCCGACATCGTGATTCGCCGTCCTTTCTTCATTTTCGATATTGAAAGTGCGGCGGAGCGTCCAATACAATACCCGGGAGACGACAGACCCTTATCCCCCGACATGGAGAGATAATGGCGCCAGACGACGGAAAACAGATGATGAACCCGCCGTTCGAGATGGAATACCGGGCCGTCGAGCTCTCCGGCCTCGAGCTCGGCAACGGGGCCGCGTTCAGGTTCAGGTGGCGGCTGCCCGGCGAGGAGGGCAGCGGAGACTCCGACGCCGCGCTGGCCGGATCGATCGGGACTCTCGGGATCATATCCCCGCCGATTCTCGCCGATACCGGAGAGGCTCTCGAGGTCGTCTCGGGATTCAGGAGACTCGCCGCAGCACGCGAGGCGGGTCTTGAAAAGATTCCGGCCTTCATATTCGACGCGCGGGAAGAGGGTCCGGCAGCGGTCCTTCCCGTATGGCTCGAGTCGTCGCTTCACGGCGACCCCCTCTCCGAGATTGAAAAGATCACGCTCGCGGCAAGGACGTCCGCGATCGCGGGCGAACGTCTCCCGGATTTTCTTCCGTACCTCTCCGGCATTTTCGGCAGAAACATCACTGCCGATCTCGCCGGCAGGCTCGCCGGCCTGGCGGAGCTCGACGGGGATACTCGCGAAGCGATCCACAAGGGAAGGATATCTCCCGGCGACCTGCTGCAGCTCGGCGCGCATCCCGGCATCGACATCGAGGCCGCGGCCCGCCTGCTCGCGGGAAGCGGGCTGAGCAGGAGCGCCAGGCGCGAAACGGT
Source organism: Candidatus Krumholzibacteriota bacterium (assembly GCA_030609325.1). Taxonomy (GTDB): domain Bacteria; phylum Krumholzibacteriota; class Krumholzibacteriia; order Krumholzibacteriales; family Krumholzibacteriaceae; genus JAUWCL01. The sequence goes on along the minus strand of JAUWCL010000006.1, from coordinate 32,894 downwards.
CCGCGGGCTGCTGCGCCTCGCCGACCGCGGAGAGGATGCCTTCGGAACATTCGCCGGGGATTACGAACCGGACAGCACGCCGCTCGATGAGGCCGTCAGGAGCCTTACACATCCGCATCTGAAGGAAGACACCGCATTTATACTCCGTGTGATAGAAGAGATGGAACTTCCGCACGGAACATCGATCCACCTTCCCGGGAACCTCGAGGGCGGAAGCTGCACGGTCGAGATCAGGATGCGCGACGTGGATGTGCTGCGCCTCTCTCTCAACCGGCTCCGGGAAGCGCTCGAGGACGGACTGATCGAGGAGATACTCAAGGTACTGCACGGTAGAAGCTGAGAACAGGATAGAGGGAGCGGCTGCGGGCCGGCCTCCCTTCGATGATGTCTCTCTGCCGCTTGCCGGGCGCCCTATTCTACGCGTTTCGGCTTCGTGTCCCTGCCCTCCCATGTCTCGATGAGCTCGCGCATCTTTCCGGCGTCGGGATCGTCGGGGGCCAGGGCGAGATACTGCTTGTACCACCTCGCCGCGACCAGATCGAGGTGGAAATTCCATGCCAGATCGCCGAGTTTCTTGAAAGTCCAGGGCATGTCGCGCACCACCCTGTCCCTGTCGAGCTGGACGAGGTCCTCCAGAATGCTGTACATCCTCTTCGTCTCACCGAGCTCCTCGTACGCCCGGTAGAGGACAGTCCTGATAGCGAAATCCTTCGGCCTCTTAGCCGCCACGTCGACGAGTATCGCCACGGCCTGCTGGTAAAGGCCCGCCTGCATGTAGAAGAGACCCCTCTGGTAATCCATCTCGACCTCGGGGAGTGTCTTTTTCAGGTCGGAGGTCTCGAGCAGCGCCTCGCCCGCGTTTATGCGGCCGTTCGCCCCGAGGACCCTCGCAAGCTGGAAGAATCCTCTCATGTATGCCGAATCGATGCCGTACGCTCCGACCATCGCCTCACGGCACTCCTCTCCCCTGTCGAGAAATCCGAGGGCGACCGCGTGCGAGAAGTGCAGTCCCGCGTCGTACGGGTGGGCCTTGACGAGGTCCGCGTAGAGGGCCGCGGCCTCCCCGTAATGCCCTCCGGCCAGCGCCTTCTCGGCCTGTATTATCAGGTTGTACTTCTCCGGCACGGGGCCTTCGAGAAGCGAGGGATCGGCGAGAGTCTCCTCGATGATATCTGCGTAATGCCTGATATCAAGCGGCGCCATCTGGTTTATAGAGGCGCGGTTGATAGTGGCCATCACGGCCGGGATCCTCTTGCGTTTCAGGACCCTGAGGAAATTGAGCAGCGCGGCGGTCCCGGGCCGGTAATCGGCCGAAACGGCCTGCAGCCCGGCGAAATACGAGAGGTCGATGTCGAGCAACGCAATCTCGCCGGCTGTTTCGAGGTCCTCGAGGCTCGTCACCGTGAGCGGCACACCCGCGATCGTGCCCGTGATATGCTTCCCCGATATCGCGAAGTCCTCGAGCTCATGCGCGGGAAAGCCGCGCTTCATCATGAGTACCTTCTTGAAGTTCTCGAGGGGTAAATCGGTCACCGAGCCCGGGGAGGGGATGACCCAGATGACCCGCCCGTACATCCCGGCCTTCATGCCGATGTTGACCGTCCCTCCATTCTCGACAATCGTCGCTATCCTGTTGACGACCTCGTAGTTTCTCCTTTCGAGGTGGTCGGCGGTGTTCTTTATCGTCTCGTGGAGAGATGTCGGAAATATCGCCAGGTCGTCGGTCCCGTCGATATGGACCAGGATGTCGGCTCTGGCCCCCGCATCGGCCCAGGCCATGAGTGTCTGCGAGTTGTTCTCCGTCTTGACCACGTCGCGCAACGGCTGCTCGAGGACGACGGAGGATTTCCGCCCGCACCCCGCCACGACCACCAGTACGGCCGCGAAAGCCGCCAGACGCCTGCCATGTATCATCGTCGATCCCATCATTCCTCCATGAATTTGATCCGGAATATCTTCACGCCGGCATTGTAACACCTTTCCGCCTCATTCCCAAACCGATTGAGCCCGGCAGCCGCCTCATCGCACGGTTGACACTGCGGGCCGGCGGCTGTAGTCTGGATTCCTGCGGTCCGGACCGGGACAGCCGGCCGCCCTGTCGCTCGAAAAGGAGATACGAGATGCTTCGCCATCTTCTCAGCGCGAACGATTCGAAGATAATCCTCCTCGTCATGGACGGCCTCGGCGGGATAAGGACACCCGGCTTTCCCGAGACAGCCCTCGACGCGGCACGCACCCCCAACCTCGACGCGCTGGCCGCCGGAGGCCTGTGCGGCAGGTCCCTTCCTGTGGCGCGGGGCATTACGCCCGGCAGCGGACCGGCGCATTTCGCCCTCTTCGGATACGACCCGCTCGCTCCTGAAAACGACGCGGGCAGGGGAGTCGTGGAAGTGACCGGGACAGGGTATGACCTTCTCCCCGGCGACATCGCAATAAGGGGTAATTTCGCGACGATCGACGGCGACGGAATCCTCGCCGACAGGCGCGCGGGCAGGATTCCCCACAAGGAGGGGGAGAGGATCTGCGCCAGGCTCGGAAAGAAGATAAAGGAGATCGACGGAGTCAAGATAATCGTGATGCCCGTACGCGAATACAGGTTCGGCGTGGTCCTCAGGGGAGAAGGCCTCTCTCCCGATGTCGAGGAAACCGATCCCCAGGTGACGGGAAAGAAGCCCCTGTCTCCTGTCGCGATGAACGCCGGGGCGGAGCGAACCGCCTCGATCATCGCCCGCTTTATCGAGATGGCCGGCGCGATCCTCGCCGACGAGGAGAAGGCGAACACCATACTTATGAGGGGTATATCGAGCAGGCCCGCCATCGAGCCCTTCTCGGACAGGTACGGTCTTTCAGCGGCCGCAGTCGCGGCATACCCGCTCTATCGCGGCGTCGCCCGGCTCTGCGGGATGGCCCTCGTCGATACGGGATTTGCCGTAAAAGAGGAATTCGACACGGCATCTGAGATCTTCAGGCGAGGAGAGCACGATTTCATCTTCATACACATCAAGAAGACCGACTCGTACGGTGAGGACGGCGACCTCGAAGGGAAGAAGGGAGTCATAGAGGAAGTCGACGCACACCTGCCGATACTGCTCGGCCTCGAGCCGGATGTGCTGATCGTCACTGGCGACCACTCCACGCCCTGCGCGATGAAGAGCCACTCGTGGCACCCGGTACCGTTCGTACTGAAGTCTGAATTCTGCGGTATCGACGGGGCCGCCGCCTTCAGCGAGGCCGAATGCGACCGGGGCGCCCTCGGCATCTTCCCCGCGGTCGATATCATGACGCTCGCCCTCGCCAACTCGGGCAGGCTGAAGAAGCACGGCGCGTGACGCCTACCGGCCGCTGCCCTTCCTCCGGAATGTCGAGACTACCTGCTCGAGTATCGCGATGTTCTGCTCCTCGAGTTTCTGGTCGTTCCCGGCGTTGGTGAGCATCCTTATCGAATAGACCTTCCCGTCCATCAGCGTCATCGTCCACAGCCAGGCCCCCTCGCCCCTCGTCCCCGTGCCCTGCCTGTAGCCCCAGCTGCCGTACGCCGCTGGGACGGCCTCCTCGCCGACGATCAGCTTTCTCGAGCCCTCCACCGTCATATCGTACAGCCCCTCCTGCAAGCCGGCGTAACGGGCTATCCTGTCGTAGATATCTTCGAGGATCACCTCGTTCATGCTCGTCGGCTGCCAGCTCAGCTCGAGCTCGAAGTATCCCTCGTCCGACTGCACGATCCACTGGACCATGCCGGCGTCGGGCCCGCCGGCTGCGTCGCTCACGGTGAACCCGGTCGGGATATCCATCTCGACGCGCGGCGCGACCACTTCGAAGGCCTTCATGCGGTATATCGCCTGGATGTTGAAGGGGAGAAGGTTCGCCTGGAGATATCCTTCGGTCCCGGGGATCTTGATCTCCAGTATCGACCGGGAAAGTGTTTTCCCTCTTCTTATCGCGTCGACGATGAGCCCGGTCAGGTCGACTATGTAGCTTCTCTGGAGTGCGATAATGCCGGCGTCTCCGGCCCTACCCTGCCCCGGCACGACGATTTTCGGCTGCGTGTCGTCGAGCCTGTCGAGCGTGATGAGCCAGTTCCCGAAATCGGCTCCCTGGTCACCCATGTTGGGATGATACCCGTTGCTGACCAGCCCCCCGGTGAAGACTATACGCTTCGAGGGCACGGCGACCACGAGGTCTCCCGCCGTGTGGCACGGGCCGAAATACGTCACGACCGCCTCGATCCCGCCAAGGTCGAGACAGAGCTCGTCGGCAACGAAAGAGTCGGGAAAGGCCGGCTCTACATCCTTTATCATCTCGAAGACGTCGGGCTTCCGGTCCCTGTAATAATCCCTGTAGACGGAGCTGAACCTCTCCATCTCGATATTCGTCTCCGGTCTCGCGAGGATGATCGCGCCCTCGGCGCGGAAGATCGAGTTCCCCCAGACGTGATCAGGATGATAGTGCGTATTGACGAGATACCTGACGGGAAGGTCGGTGACCGAGCGGATCGCCTCGAGGAGCTGCCTGGCGTGGTTGTACGTGAATCTCGAATCGACCACGAGCACCGATTCGTCTCCCACGATAAACCCGGAGTTCGCCCCGAGGCCCTCCGCCGATGACGGCCCCGACGCGATCCATGCATAGACCCTTTCGTCGAGACGGACCAGCCCCGTGCCGCCGATGTCGGCCTGCCGGGAACACCCGACTGCGATCGCGGCGGCAAGCGCCGCGGCGATGATCCATCTGTTCGCTTTCATAACCCGGTCTCCTTGTCTCCTGATAATTCTCTCCGATAATCGTTACGCGCAGGTGGAGTATATGGCAACCGGTCCGCCCGATGCAAAAACTACATCTCCAGCGGCCCGTCGTCTGCCTGCTTTTCGTTTATGGTACTTTGAACTCTGCTATACGGCCCCGTCGATCCACTGCTTGAGGTGTTCCTTAGGCAGCGCTCCCGACATGGAGGCCACCTCCTCGCCGCCCTTGAATATCTTGAGCGTGGGGATCCCCATGATGCCGTACTTGATGGCGACGTTTCTCGCGTCGTCGGTGTTGACCTTGGCGAAAGCGACCTTTCCCTCGTACTCGCCGGCCAGCTCTTCGATGATCGGCGCGATCATATGACAGGGACCGCACCACGGCGCCCAGAAATCTACGACCACCGGAACGGCCGAATCGAGCACCTGTGCCTGGAATTCATCTTCGCTTACATGAAGTACGTTGTCGCTCATTTTCCCTCCTTGCCGTCAGCCGCGGGAACCCCCGCATTTGCCGAGGCATTTCAGCATATTGACCACGTTCTTTTCCTTGAGCCTGTAATAGACCCTCGAACCCTCTTTTCTCCGCTCTACAATATCGTTCAGCCTGAGATTCTTCAACTGCTGAGATACCATTGACTGCTTCAGGCCCGAAAGTTCGCAGAGCCGGGAAACGGTCCTCTCGCCGCCGACCAGGATGTTGACGATCAGAAGCCTCGCTGGATTGGCCAGAGATTTGAGGATCTCGGCCGACTTCTCTATCTCGTCTACCCTGAGCGGTCCCGGCGACACCGCCGCCCCCCTTCTTTCCTTCTTTTCTCTGTTCATGGCGTCATTATAATATTATAATATTAAACTATCGTCAAGAAAAAAATCCGTCGGGAGCCGTTTTGTGCCGAAAGTCCCCCGTAAGCCTTGACATGACCATGGAGTGGGAATAGAGTCTGTGATGCCCATCATGGCGGCGGCGCCTTCGGGCGCCCGCGACTGCACGGACAGGGCTGTGAATGAAGGAGGAGGGTTTCATGCTCAATGGTCTATACATTGCTCTCGTTACACCGTTTGCGGAGGACGGAAGCCTCAACGAGGAGAAACTCCGCGAGCTGGTCCGGTTTCATGTCGACGCTGGCACTAACGGACTGGTCCCCTGCGCTACTACCAGCGAGAATCCCACGTACACCTGGCAGGAGCACTTCAGGATCATCGAGATCGTCGTCGAGGAAGCGGAGGGAAAGCTCAAGGTAGTGGCCGGATGCGGCACCAATTCGACGTCCAAATCGGTTGAAAATATCAAGAAGGCGAAGGAGCTCGGAGCGGACGGCGCCATGGTAGTGACTCCGTACTACAACAAACCGACGCAGGAAGGGTTGTACGCGCATTTTATGAAGCTCGCCGACGACGGCCGGCTCCCGCTGATGCTCTACAACGTCCCGGGCAGGACCGGCACGAACATGAAGCCTGCCACCGTCGCCAGGCTTTCGCAGCACGACCTCATCGTCGCCGTCAAGGAGGCGAGCGGCTCGGTCGAGCAGATGGCCGAGATCATCATGCTGTGCGGGGGGAAGATAAACCTCCTGTCGGGAGACGACACGATAACCCTCCCGATACTTACGATAGGCGGAACGGGCGTGGTGAGCGTCGTGGGGAACATCGTTCCGAAGGACATGCTCGCGATGATATCGGCGTTCGAGAAGGGGGACCTCGCCGGGGCCCGCGCCCTGCATTATAAAATACTCCCCCTCAGCCAGTCGATGTTCATCGAGACCAATCCGATGCCGGTGAAGGAAGCGATGAATATGCTCGGCATGGGCGTCGGCAACGTCCGCCTGCCGCTGGTCAGGATGCTTCCGGAAAATCTCGTCAAGCTCGCGGCCTCGCTGACCGATTACGGGCTCGAGGTGACAAACCCGCCGGGATAGGGGCACGAAATGATTAAAGTAGTTATCAACGGCGTCCTCGGCCGGATGGGCGGCATCATCGCCAGTGAGATCGACGCAGCAGACGATCTCACCCTTGCGGGTGCTGTCGAGATCGCCGGTCACGAAGGTATCGGGAACACCGTCTGCGGGGTCGAGACAACCGACGATCTGATGTCGGCACTTGCCGGCGCAGATGTCGCCGTCGACTTCACCTTGCCCGAATCGACTTCAGCATTACTCGAGGCCTGCTCCGTGGCAGGAGTGCCGGCAATATCGGGAACGACCGGCCTGTCGCACCAGCAGATCACCCGAGCGAGGGAGATCTCGGGAAGCATCCCCGTGCTGATCAGCCCGAACATGTCGCTCGGAGTCAATCTGCTCTTCAAGGTCACCGAGGATATCGCCAGGGCCCTACCAGGATTCGACATCGAGATCACCGAGATCCACCACAACAGGAAGAAGGATTCCCCGAGCGGCACCGCTGTAAGGCTGGCCGAGGCGGCATTGAAGGCGCGCGCCGGGGCGAACGTGATCCACGGCAGGCAGGGGATGGTCGGCGAGAGGCCCGCCGGAGAGATCGGCATGCACTCGCTGCGCGGCGGCGACGTCACCGGTGAACACACCGTCATCTTCGTCGGCGAGGGCGAGAGGGTCGAGCTGACACACAGGGCCCATTCGCGCAGGACGTTCGCGATGGGCACGCTGCGCGCGATAAGGTTCATCGCCGGCAAGCAGGCCGGTTATTACAAGATGTCGGACGTCCTGGGCCTTTAAAGCCACGAAAGCCCTTCTGCCTCATTTTCTCCCGAAACAAGAGGCAGAAACAAGGCCTCTCAACGACATCCAACATATGGGATGTAAAAAAAGTTGCGGACCATTTATCAGGGGAGCCGCGAGAGACACCTTATGTGTAAAGTATTCCGACGGTAGAACGAGCCGCCTGATCCGCTCGTGGTCTGCTTCTTGCACTGATTTTCAGGGATTATCAGTAGTTTTCCACAGCATCGCGAGGTCGGGCAGCATGAAACCTGAACGGAACAACAAGCAATTGCAGCCGGAGGGTGGATCTCCGCCGCGTATTGCGTTTCATATCGCTATCGCCGTGGTCGGTTGGATCCTCTTCGCCTACTACTGGAGGGTCGTAGGCGAACGGGGCCTGTCGCCCGGAGCCATTATTTCCCTTATCGCGATGGCGATATTTCTCGCCGTCGTGGTCATCATAACGACGCTCTGGATCGTGCACAACCTGAGGATTTCCCGAAGTGACAGGCGTACCGGAAACAGGCCGGTCGCCGAAGTTCCATATCATCAGGACAAGATCGGCCATACGATCGAAGGCGAGGATTTCGATTCTCTGAGGAGCGCCGATATGATAGAGGTGACCATCAAAGACGGAAAAAAGATCTACCGGCGGGCAAAGGCCGGCGAGAGGGCAGAGCACCTGTCGAGCTGACCGTTTGAGTTTGTAACAACGCATAAAAAAGGGTGCCTGCAAACGCCCTTTTTCTCAGAAGGGTTTCCTTTGATCTCGGATGCTTCCGATGATTATACCTCTATATTGTGGACTTATCCATCGGCTGAGGTCTATCGTGGCTTGCTTTTTGCAATTGTCCCAGCCAGGTTCGAATATTTATCGAATAAACGAGTGAGCGATTAGCGATGGACCTCTTGACGATACTCGATCAGGTTGAACATTCGGTGATCTATTTGATAGCCCTGATCTTCTTCGCCTGGTATCCGATCTTCTCGAGCATGATGTGGATCATAACATCACTGATCTACTTCTTCAGGCGGGAGAGGAGACAGGGGGGAGCTTTCTACAAGCTCGATATCTATCCCTCCGTCACTGTTCTCATCCCGGCCTACAACGAGGAGCGGAACATCGAGAACACACTCAGCGCCGCGACCTCGATCGATTATCCCGAGTACGAGGTTGTCGTACTGGACGACGCCTCGACCGACCGTACGGCCGAAATCGTTACTCACTACGTAAACCGGGGGAAAGTCCGGCTCATACGTAAGCTGGTGAACGAGGGCAAGGCGATGGCGCTCAACGACGCGATCCCCTGCACGAACGGAGAGTTATTGCTCATCATAGACGCGGACGCGAGTCCCGATCCAGATATCCTCAAGTACATGGTGCCCCACTTTCGCTTCCCTCGCGTGGCAGCCGTCACGGGGAACCCAAGGGTCGCCAACAGGAAGACCCTTCTCGGCAAGCTCCAGTCGATAGAGTTCACGTCGATCATCAGTCTTCAGAGACGCGCGCAGCGCGTATGGGGAAGGATAATGACCATGTCTGGGGTCGTCGGGGCGTTCAGGCGCTCGGCCCTGATCGATGTGGGGCAGTACAGTCCCGAGATGGCGACCGAGGACATCGACCTTACCTGGAAGCTGCACCTGAGGCACTACGAGGTGCGTTACGAGGCGCGGGCCCTCGTTTGGATGAGGGTGCCGCAGTCCATTCCAGGGCTCTGGAAGCAGCGGCGGAGATGGACGCTAGGCCTCTCGCAGGTTTTACGGAGGCACGGGGTGACGGCTCTTGCCTGGAAGCACCGGAGACTCTGGCCCGTCATGCTCGAATCGACATTGTCGATACTCTGGGCTTACGTATTCGTCCTGCTTACGCTGCTCTGGATCATCTCCTACTCTGTTGGATACCCTCCGGTGGGAGCGAGCCCGATACCGAACTGGTGGGGAATGCTGATATCGACCGTCTGCCTGTCGCAGCTCCTCACCGGTGTGCTCCTCGACAGGCACTATGACCGCAGGCTCGGCTGGTATTACGGAGTCGCCGTCTTCTATCCGATAATCTACTGGATACTGCTCGCGATTGTAACGGCCACATACTCGCCCAGGGGCCTGATGAGAAATCCTCTCGCCGGACGGCTGACCCGTTGGCAGCCTGTCAGGGAGTGACAATCGAGAACGACCATGAATAGGAATATTACCGAATCATGAAGCTGAAGAAACTGATACCGATATTGATACTGCTGATGGCCGTACTGTTTCCGGTTCGAAGCTCGGCCGCGTCCGGATCAGCTTCACCCGCTGCGTGCGGCCCGCCTGCGGCAAGCGCGGATACCGACGAGTTGATCTACAAGGCCCGTGAAGCCGCCGCGGCCGACCGCCATTCCGAGGCGATAGCGCTATTCGAGAAGGCGTGCGCCCTGGACTCCTCGCTCGTTCCCCGTCTCGGCAAGGAGATCGGCTTTCAGTACACCTGGGCCGACAGGCCCGGCGAAGCGCTCCCCTATTTCGAAGCTTATATCGCTCATCATCCGGAGGATTCCGAGGGGCTTCTCGGCTACGCCCTTGCTCTCTCATGGGCCGACCGCCACGAGGAATCGCTCGAATACTACAGAAGCGTGCAGAGCAGGTATCCGAAGTCTCTCGAGGCCAGTGTCGGCGAGGCTCGTGTCGTCTCCTGGATGGACAGGAACAGCGAAGCCGAACGGCTCTACCGGAAGGTTCTGGATTCCGAGCCGGAAAACTTCGAAGCCAGACTCGGGCTCGCGCAAGTGGTCAACTGGCAGGGTCGACACCGGGAGGCGAGAGAGCATTACACGAATATCCTTACGGATCACCCCGGCAATCGTGACGCGGTCCTGGGACTTGCCCGGGCGGAGGCGTGGCTCGGGCGCAACGACAGGGCCCGCGACCTGTTCGAGGGATTAGAGAGCGATGCCGAGACGCAGAAGCTTCTCGCGGGAATCGACCGGGGATCGGCATCTAATCTACGGTTCGATTACGGCATCTCGCAGGACTCGGACGAGCTGGTCATGCACCGTTTCGAGACTGGAGCGACCTATTACATCGACGATCTGACTTCGATCGGGATCTTCGCCGGCAGACTCTCGATGCGGCAGGATGACTTTCCCCATATCGTAGTCAAGAGCGTCTCCTTAAGGTTCTACAAACGATTCAACGAGGATGTCTCGATCAACCTCGATCTCAGGCCCCAGAGAACGGACTACTTCGATCCTTTCACATTCGATACCTGGCTCACCTTGACGCCGAACTGGCGCCTCAGGTTCGATCTCGGCGCCTTCCGTCAGCTCGTCGAGGTCCCGCTTTCGGTCATGCGCGGTATTACGGCAAAGGGCGGCAACCTCGGTGTCGGTGTGCGCGCGAATGACAGATTCCTCGTGAGCGGACTCTTCGATCTCAGAAGATACTCGGACGGCAATCACCGCACGCTCTGGGGAACGAGCCTTTCATGGCTCGCTGTGAAGAAGCCTGTAGAGCTGTCGCTCGTGCCGGGCTATATGGGCTTCTCCTTCACCCGCTGGGAAGACAACGGGTACTACAGCCCGGAGGAGTACCACAACATCGGACTGGCCGCGAAGATACGGTACAGGGTGAAGGGAAAGCTTACCTTCACCGTCGAGGGCCGCGTGTCGGAAGAGAAGGAGGGAGGCGGGGATTTCTTCACCGTTGGTTCCTTCAGAGCGGCGGCGGAACACAATGCGCACGAGCGGGTGACATGGGGCGGCGAGTTCTTCACATCCAATTCCAGCCTCGCGGGAGAAGCGGGATACGGCAGGACGCTGGGACAGCTTTTCCTCGTCTTGAGGTTGTGACAATTCATGAAAACCGGATATGCCATGAAGAAGAGGCTGTTGCTCTGTCTCTTCGTCTCGATCGCAGGGCTGTCGCTCTCGAGCGGCTGCGGGGAGAGCTACGGCGATCCGGTTCCAGATTTCGATGCCGCGCGTGACGGTGTTCCGATAATCACCTATCACTACTTCAGCGAGGGAGCCACGCCCGGCCGAGCCCTACGGGCGATCGGAGCCGTACTGCTGAACCTCCCGCTGCTCCCTCCCCTCGAGGAATGGACAATATCGGCCGGCACATTCGAGAAGCACCTGGAATACCTCCAGGCGAACGCCTACCGTTCCGTGACGATAGACGAGGTAATCGACCACATGGCAGGGACGAAGCCGCTCGAGGGCAAGTGCATCGCTCTCACCTTCGACGACGGCGACGGGAGTGTCTATAAATATGCCTACCCGCTTCTGGTGAAGTACAGGATGAAGGGGACCCTGTTCGTCATCACCTCGAAGATGGGGCAGGAGTGGAACGAGCTCTCGCTCTCTCCTATCGATGAGCTTCGGGAGATGCAGCGCTCCGGCGTGATGTCGATCCAGTCCCACACCCACGATATGCACTACAAAATCAAGCGCGGAAAGACCCCTCATCCGACCTTCGATGTGCTGGCCAAGAGCGGTATCAGCGATGAGTGGTGCGAGGTCAGGGATGATCTCGTCAAATCGCGCGCATTGATCGAGCAATTATTCGGAGAAAAGCCGAAGGCACTCGCCTGGCCGTTCGGGTTCGGCTCGGCCCGCAGCGACGCGATCGCCCGGGAAGCCGGCTTCAGCGGCATCTGCAGTCTCTGGCCCGGCACGAATTTCCCCGGCGATTCGCCCCTGTTCATAAAGCGTTATACAATCACGGCGCGCACAACGCTGCGCGACTTCCGCATGATGTCGGCGGGCCGTTTCGAGGAGTCGGACAAGTGAGTGCGCCCTGCCGGGCGCACTGGAAAAAAGGCAGGGAATCTCTCCCCTGCCCGCTCGTTCCCCCCTCGTTATTTACGGCTTTAATCTAGAGATTGAAGCAGACGACGCGCGGCTCAGTCATCTCCTGGAGAGCGAACTTGATGCCCTCGCGCCCGAGACCGCTGTTCTTCACGCCGCCGAACGGCATCAGGTCTACGCGATAATCGGACGAGTCGTTGATGATGATGCCGCCGACCTCGATTTCCTTTATCGCCTTGAACGCCTTGCCGATATCCTTCGTGAAGATACCTGCGTGCAGGCCGAAATCGACCGCGTTGGCCCTGGCGATCGCCTCGTCGAGATCCTTCACCGGGTAGAGATTCACCGTCGGGGCAAAGACCTCGTCTATGTCGATCCTGCACCCTTCCGGTACGTCGGCCAGCACAGTCGGATCGTATATCGCGCCGTCGCGCTTGCCGCCGGTGAGTATCTTCGCGCCCTTCGACACGGCGTCGTTCACCCACTTCTCGATCCTCCTGGCCTCTCCTTCGGCGATCATGGGCCCCATATCGCAGTCCTCGTCGAGCTTGGGTCCTGTCTTGTACTGCCTCGTGCGCGAGACGAAGAGGGTCTCGAACTTCTTGTAGATGCCCTCCTCGATGTAGATGCGCTGGACCCCTATGCAGTTCTGCCCGGCAGCCCAGAAGGCGCCCGACACGCTGTTCTCAACAGCCTGCTCGAGGTCGCAGTCATCGCAGACAATGACCGGAGTGTTGGAGCCAAGCTCCATGCCGATCTTCTTCAGGCCGGCTTTCTTCGCTATCTCCCGCCCCGCCTCGACGCCACCGGTGAAGCTTATCATCCTCACCCGCGGATCGGTCACGAGGAGATCGCCTATCTTCGAACCGTAGCCCGTCACCACGTTGAGCACGTTCTCGGGCAGACCTGCCTCCATCAGCGCCTCGCAGAGCTTGATGGCCGACAGCGGGGTGACCGTCGCCGGCTTGAGTACAACAGAGTTGCCGCCGGCGATCGCCGGGCCGAGTTTATGAGCGACGAGGTTGAGCGGATCGTTGAACGGCGTGATCGCGGCGATTATGCCGATCGGGAACCTGAAGTAGTACCCCAGCCTGTTCTCAGACCCGATGTTCGTATCGAACGGGATCGTCTCGCCGTTTATCCTCCGGGCCTCCTCGGCCGAGATCATCATCGTCTGGGCGGCGCGATAGACCTCCTTGCGGGCCTCCCTGATCGTCTTGCTTCCCTCTTTCGCGATGATGACGGCGAACTCCTCGGCGTTGTCGTCGATGATGTCGGCGGCCTTCCTCAGGATCCTGACCCTCTCGTGGACGGGCAGGTCGCGGCTGATCCTGTACCCTTCCCCGGCGGCTGTGATCGCCGCGTCGATATCCGCCGCCGTTCCGTTCGGGACGGTATCTATCACCGAGTCGTCGAACGGGTCGCGGACCTCTATAGTCTTCTTGCCGTCGACCCATTTTCCTGCGATAAGCATCTTCATGCTGTTACCACCATTCCTTCCGGGGCGCGCCGACGCCCTCTGCCGGCCCGTGCCTGCTATTCCATCCTGTCTATAGCCAGCATGTCTATCAGGAGCGAATATCCCGTCTCGACCTTTCCGGCTCCGGGGCCGACGATGGTCACCTCGCCGAGAAGATCGGTGACGAATGTCAGCGCGTTCATCGCCCCGCCCACCGCCGCGAGCGGATCGGTCAGCGCGATCTTTTCCGGCTTTACCGACGCCTTCACGCCGCCGCCGTCGCGGGTCACCTTGCCTATGAGCTTCCAGCGCTTGCCGTCCGCCTTCGCCGCCTCGATGTCTTCGAGGGAGATCTGCGTGATCCCCGTCCTGTCGACGTCCCCGGTCGAGATGTCGGCGCCCATCACGCTCTTGGCCAGGATGACGACCTTGGCCAGTGCGTCGAATCCTTCCACGTCGGCCGTCGGATCGGCCTCGGCGAATCCGAGTCCCTGCGCCTCCTTGAGGACCTCATCGTAGGCCCTGCCGGCCTCCATGTTGGTCAGGATGAAGTTCGTCGTGCCGTTGAGGATGCCGCGGATCTCGGTGATCTCGTTTCCGGCGAGGCAGAACTCGCCTAGATCGAGGACCGGGGTTCCGGCGACTACGGTCCCCTCATAGCGGAACTGTACGCCCTTGCTGTCGGCCAGCTCGGCGAGCTCCCTGAAGAAGAGCGCCGTCGGCCCCTTGTTCGTCGTGATCAGGTGCTTGCCGCCCTCGAGCGCCGCCCTGAAGTGGCTGTTCGCCGGCTCGCCTGTCTTTATGTCAGTGTACGAGACCTCGATCACCGTGTCGGCGTCGCACTGCTTTATCGTCTCGAGCGCGTCGAGTCCGGTCGTCGCCCCGGGATACTCGGAGATCTTCCCGTCGCCTGCGAGCTCGAGGAGCTTGCCCAGGTCGAGGCCGCTGTTGTCGAGCGCCGATCCAAGCTTGAAATCGCTCACCGCAACGACCGAGTACTCGAAACCGTACCTGTCCTTCAGCTCATCCTTCTTCTTCAGCAGGATCTCCGCCAGGCCCTGCCCGACTACACCGAATCCTATGAAAGCGAGTTTCTGCATCGTTTCCTCCCTCGGGTCCGTTCTGTCATTCAGCCTGTCGACCGGCCCTACGCGTTGAGCGCCTGGTCGAGATCTTCCATCAGGTCGTTCTCGTCCTCGAGTCCCGCCGAATACCTGATCATGTTGTCGGGCACTCCCGCCTTCTCACGCTCCTCTGGTCCGAGCTGCCAGTGGGTCGTCGCCGCCGGCTGGATCGCAACGGTCTGCGACGAACCGAGGTGCGTCGTGTGAATGGCGATCTGCAGGTTGTCGATCACCTTCTTGGTCGCTTCGAGTCCGCCCTTTACATTAAAGCTCATCAGAGACGAGAATGCGCTCATCGTCTTCTTCGCCACCTCGTGCTGGGCATGGCTCGGCAGGCCGGGGTAGCTCACAGACTCGATCTTCGGGTGCTTCTCGAGGTACTTCGCTATCACCATCGCGTTGTCCGAATGCTTCTTCATCCGCAGCGACAGGCTGTCGAGGCCGAGCAGGCAGAGCCACGCATTGAACGGAGCGATCGACGGACCTATGTTCCTGTAGCCGATGCGCCTGATGTGGTCCATGAATTCCTTCCGGCCGCATATCATTCCGGAGAGGCTCGTCCCGTTGCCGCTGATATACTTGGTCGCCGAGTGGATTATGATGTCTGCTCCCATCTCCATCGGCCTCATCAGAGCGGGCGAACAGATAGTATTGTCGACCATCAGCGGTATCCCCTTCGATTTCGCCAGCTCGGCGAGCGCCGGGATGTCAGCGACGAAGAGGTTCGGGTTGCTCGGTGACTCGACGTGCATCAGCTTCGTCTTCGGGGTGATCGCCTTCTCCCACTCCTCGATCTTGTCAGGCTCTACGACCCAGTTTGTCTTGATGCCCATCCTCGGTAACGACTCGGCGAATAGCTGCTGCGTCCCGCCGTATACCCTCTGCGACGAGGCGATCTCCTCGCCCGACACGAGCAGGTGGTGGACGACCATGAAGACGGCGGCCATGCCCGAAGCGGTTCCGAGCGCAGCCTCGGAGCCCTCGAGAAGAGCCATCCTCTTCTCGAAGATGTCACATGTCGGGTTGTTGATACGCCCATACGCAAACCCTTCCCTCTTGTAGCTGTAGAGTTCGGCGGCCCATTCGGCCGACTCGTAGGGGAATACCGCGCTCTGGATCAGCGGCGGCGGCATCGTGTTGTACCGCAGCTGCTCTTCCCAGGGATACCCTCCCTTGACAGCGATAGTATCGAACCTCATTTTCTTCTCATCCATTTCCGCCTCCTTTTGGCTGTGACTTTCCGTTCTTTCTGTTTCCTTTTCTGCCGTTATACTGTTTCCCGCCGTTGTCTCCCCCTGAATAGCCCGGGCACCTCGTTTCCTCGATCGGCACTCCGGTCTCGCGCTTGAGGGTCGAGAGGACGAACATCGTCTTGACGCGATCGATTCCCTTGATCCTCGTGAGCGAGTGCAGCAGGAAGTTCTCGTAATCGTCGATATCCCTCGTGTAGACCTTGAGGAGATAATCGTCTGTGCCGGCGATGTGATAGCACTCGCGGACGCTCGAGCACTCCCCGACGAAGATGTGGAAGTTCTCCATCGAGTCCTTCTGATGGAGGTTCAGCGACACGGCGACGAACGATACGGTCCCCATGCCAACCTTCCTGTTGTCGACCAGCGCCGTGTATCCCGTTATGACGCCCTTCTCCTCGAGCTTCCTGACACGCTTGAGGACGGCGGGGGGGCTGAGGCCGACCCGATCGGAGAGCTGCACGTTGGGTATGCGGCCCTGCTCCTGCAGGATCTCGACTATCTGCCTGTCGACAGGGCACATTTCCACGACTTCTGCAGCCAACGCGCTCTCCTTGAATTATTAGGTATATCTTCTTTTAGGCTGAACATAGTAAGGCTTATTCCGAATCTTGTCAATGATTATTAATGACTCTTGCGCTGATTCCGCTAATAATTCACATTTGAATGTCGAGCATGCGGTGCTACTATGAAAAATAAGCGTATTAACACCGTGAGAAGCGCATAGAGGGGGGATATGACATGAAAATCGCGCTCGTGCAGCAGCATGCCGTGAAGGAGATGGAGGACAATGTCGCCAGGGGCCTTGCCGCCCTCAAGGAGGCGGCCCGCGCCTCTACTCCTCGTTTATGTGCACATCGCCGTTGATCGTCCTGATCCTGATGAGGTTCTTTCCGCCACCGACCTTGCCGGTGCCGTAGATGTACTTCATCTTCTGTCCGTGCTTCTTCTTCCAGTCCTTCGTTTCCTCGATATCGATACCGAGGGTTCCGCCCATTTTTAGGTCGAACGACTTTTCGACCTTCCGGACCTTCCCGCCCGACAGGGCGAATGACGGTACCATCACTACAAGCAATGCGGCCGCCGTCAGAACCATGGATCTCTTCATCGGGATCTCCTTTCCGTCACCCTTTGTATACGGTTACGCCACCGGAGGCGATTTTGTTTCACCGGCCGGCGCGGCGGGTGTTTCAATGGACAGGAGATATTAACTGTAACTGTCAGAATAGCGCGGTGGAAAAAATATTCAGAAGACACATCTACGCAAGATCAGCGTAATACTCGGCTTTCACAACCTGTTTAATAAGTTTATTCACGGCCATGCATCTCTGCAGCAAACCAATCGGATCAAAAGACATTTTTTGAAATAATTGCAGTGACTCAATAAGTCTTTTCTCCATTTCCACCGGGAACAAACTGTACGCAACCAGTTCACCCCTGTCTCTATCTTTAAATCCGATCAATCCTCTCCTTAATAAATTTGCCCTGTACCCCCTGGGCAAATCTTTGTTATCCCACATCACAAAATGTGTGTATGCAACTTGATCGACCGGCAGATCTTCAAAAGACATGGAATAGATGTGATATTTGGGTTCAATCCTGTCCGCAAATTGTTTGAGCCGCTGCTTTTTAACACCATAATAATTGAGTGCGAGCATTGATTTATCAACTTCTACACTGTCCAGCAGTTGAGTTCCTCCGATGTAAATCGGACGGAACCGTTCTGTGTGAAATGCCCTGACATTGGGTCCAAGAGTTATAACCGTAGCCTGATCCGGATCATTCTTCTTTGCCTTATCAAGATATATGAAAGATGTTAATATATTCCGATGGTCATAATACATTGTCGACAGGAACTCAAATATTGAGCGCCCTCTCTCCAGATCTTCCGTCGGGAACCGCACTAAATAACCCAGATTACCCTCAAGGTCTAACCTCAATTGCCGCTTAACAGGTTTTTCGGCTTTAATTCCTGCCAGGTTCATTGCTTCGAAATATATCTCTGCCGCTGTCATCGGATCGACATTTGGATATTTATGCTTTCCGCCGATTCTGCTATTTTTACCATAGATGGTTTCTTCTTCATATTCTCCATAAGCTGATTTATATTTGGGCTTTTCTCTCTTTTTGGTCGGGTCATAAAATACACCCAACCCGCTGGGTCTGAACATACCACCTTCACGCTTAACCAATAATCCAACTGTCAGTTGTTTGAATCTCAATTCATCCATTATTCAATTTCCCTGATTGTTCTTCTGCCCTGTTACCGTCTTTCTGCTATAAACAAGCCTAACACAGAGGGGAAATGAATGTGTGTATCTTTTTGTTCCAAGGGATAAACGATAAGGAATTCGATATTTTTCTGTCAACTGCAAATGGGTGGATACAGTGTTTCTTATCCCTCGTCGGTGCCGTGATTTCCGGTTGCGCCACCGGAGGCGATTTTGTTTCACCAGCAGGCGCAGCGGGTGTTACAATGGGCCGGAGAGGTCGCTGATATGAGATCTGAAGACAACAAGGTCCGTATAGGGCTGGCCCAGGTCAATCCCACGGTGGGAGACCTTAAGGGAAACGCCGCCCTGATAAGGAGATGGATCGGCGAGGCGAAGAGGCGAGGCGTCCAGCTGCTCGCCTTCCCCGAGCTCGTCCTCTGCGGGTACCCGCCCGAGGACCTTCTGCTCAAGCCGGTCTTCCTCGGGGACTGCGAGAGGGAGCTGAAGTCCCTCGCCCGGGCTGCGAGCGGGATCGCCGTGATCGTCGGCTGCCCCGAGAAGCCGAAGAAACGCGGCGGCCCCCTGTACAACGACGCATGGCTCCTCTACAGGGGAAAGGTCGCGGCCCGCTACCGCAAGATCAACCTTTCGAACTACGGCGTGTTTGATGAGAAGAGGTACTTCACCAGCGGCTCGGCCGCGACTGTCCTCGATTTCGCCGGCACGAAGGTCGGCCTCAACATATGCGAGGACGTCCGGGTCGACAACGGCCCGATCGGCTGCCAGGCCTCTACAGGAGGCGCCGATATCGTCGTGAACATCTCGGCGTCCCCCTACCACCACCGCAAGGGGCCCGAGAGGGAGAAGCTGATGCAGCGCAGGGCTCGCGAGAACGGCGTCTGGCTCTGCTATATCAACCTCCTCGGAGGCCAGGATGAGCTCCTCTTCGACGGGAGCAGCGTAATCTGCTCGCCTCATGGAGAGACCGTCGCGAGGGCCGCCCTGTTCAGCGAGGAGATGATAATCGCCGATATCCCCGTCAGGAAGGGAACGAGACCGGCCGGGCCGGGCAATTCGTGCTGCGCGGCTTCGCTCGAGATGATCAGCCTGCCCGCGCTTCCGCGACGCAGTCGCCCGCCCTTGCCCCGGAGGCGCAGGGCTCCCCACCCAGACCCCGTCGAAGAAGTATACGGCGCCCTGGTGATGGGAACGAGAGATTACATACTCAAGAACGGGTTCAGGGGAGTCGTCCTAGGCCTCAGCGGAGGAATCGACTCGGCCCTGACCGCCGCGGTGTCTGTCGACGCCGTCGGGCCGGAGCGCGTCCACGCCGTCACGATGCCCTCGGGATTCACCTCGAGGGGAACGCTCGGCGACGCGAAGAGGCTCGCGGAAAACCTCGGCATAGCCCTCTACGAGTACCCGATCTCCGGGATCTTCGAGGCTTACCGCCACCTTCTCCACCCGACTGTGCCGAAAAATGGGATAGGGGTCACTGAGGAAAACATCCAGGCGCGTATCAGGGGGAATATCCTGATGGCTCTCTCGAACCGTTTCGGGTGGCTCGTGCTCGCCACGGGGAACAAGAGCGAGGTCGCCGTCGGCTACTGCACCCTCTACGGCGACATGGTCGGCGGATTCGCCGTGCTAAAGGACGTCCCAAAGACGATGGTCTACTCGCTGAGCCGTTACAGGAACCGCGCTGCTGGGAGCGCGCTGATCCCGGCCTCGACGATCAGGCGGAAGCCGTCGGCCGAGCTGAGGCCCGACCAGGCCGACGAGGACACCCTCCCTCCCTATCCCGTCCTCGACCGCATCATAGAGCTCTACGTGGAGGGCAATCTCTCCCCCGAGGAGATCGTCAGGACCGGCATCGACCGGGTCACGGTACACAGGATGGTCAGGATGATCGACATGAACGAGTACAAGCGGAGACAGGGGCCCCCGGGCATCAAGATCACCCCGAAGGCTTTCGGGCGCGCCCGCAGGCTCCCCATCACCAACCGGTACCGGCCTGGAGGCCGGTGAGACCCGTGATCATCAGGCCTTATCTCCC
The DNA here is from genome assembly GCA_030609325.1 of Candidatus Krumholzibacteriota bacterium. GTDB lineage: Bacteria > Krumholzibacteriota > Krumholzibacteriia > Krumholzibacteriales > Krumholzibacteriaceae > JAUWCL01. The sequence continues at coordinate 12,588 of JAUWCL010000006.1, read as the reverse complement.
CGAAGATCACCCCGGCGTCATTCATGTAGTCAGGTCCTCGTACGATTCGCTCGGATACAAGATGGACTTCTGCGAGTTCGACCGCGACCTCGCATCGATCCCCGCCACATACCAGGACGGCGGAGGTCAGTTCTGGGTCCTCGAAGACGGCGGGCTCGTCGCCGGATGCGTCGGCGTCACACGCGAGGATGCCGAGATGTGTGAGCTTCACCGACTTTACCTGCTGCCTTCGCAGAGGGGCGGCGGCTTCGGCAGGAAGCTCATCGAGACGGTCGTATCGTGGTGCCGTGATAACGGGTGCGGCGTGATCTTCCTCTGGTCGGACATAAAATTCGAGGCGGCGCGCGAGGTATACATCCACTGCGGCTTCTCCCCCTCGCAGAAGACGAGGGCGATCGATCCGGTCAATCCGGGGAGCATCGAGAGATATTTCAGCCTGGATCTGTATGGAATTTAATCGAGATAACATCGCAGTAGATTTACAAGAGGATAGATTGTCGGCATGAGTACAACCAGCTGCTTTTTCGTTTCGGATCTTCACGGCAAAATCGATCGTTATACGAAATTATTCCAGGCGATAGAGGATGAAAGGCCGGAAGCCGTTTTCCTTGGTGGAGATATCCTGCCCGGGTTCAGATTATCTGATGGTGTTTTTGAAGACTTCATCAACGAGTACCTGTTGAAGAAACTGGCGGATCTGCGCGGCAGGCTCAAGGAAGCATATCCACGTATTTTTACAATCCTGGGGAATGATGATGGCCGATATGATGAAAGCTCTCTGATAACGGCTTCATCAGCAGGATTGCTTGAATACAGTCATAACCTGAAGAAACAACTGGGGCGCTGGACAGTATACGGTTATTCCTACGTTCCTCCCACTCCCTTCAGATTGAAGGACTGGGAGCGATACGACGTGTCGAGATATGTTGATCCCGGTTGCGTTTCCCCCGAGGAAGGAGCGCATCCGTTCCCCGTTTCGCCGGATGAACTTAGATACTCGACGATCCAGAAGGATCTGGAGGAACTGGCTGGAAGGGATGATCTGCGCAATGCGGTGTTTTTGTTTCACTCACCACCATATAAGTCCAATCTGGACCGTGCCGCTTTGGACGGAAAAACAGTTGATCATGTGCCCCTCGACGTACATGTAGGCAGTGTCGCCATTCAACGCTTCATCAAGGCAGGGCAACCGCATCTTACTCTTCATGGCCACATACATGAATCGGCCAGGATTACTGGCTTATGGCGGGACCGGGTCGGTCGTACTGTCATGATTTCAGCGGCTCATGACGGCCCTGAGCTGGCATTGGTAAGATTTACTATAGAGGATCCTGACTCCGCCGCGAGAGAATTGATATAGTTATTTGCCGTTCTTCATCGGAAGGCGAAGAGCTGCATCAGTAACAGCTCCTATCTTAATCGCATAACTCGTTTCGTTCTTGATATCCTCATCTGTCACAATATGTGCATCTATCAACCCACCCGTTCTATATCCGGTCTTGATGTAATTTATCTCGTCAAGGCACAGGCTCCAGCCTTCCAGCCACAGAAGAAGATTCTCTTGCTGCTCGTCCGATCCGCGAAAGTGAATCAAGATATCAATATCGCTGCCCATACCGGCGGAAGCGTTCTTCGTGCTGCCGAATACATAGAAACCTTCAACCCCGAAGCGAGCCGGATCCACCTGTGAAGCAACCAGCTTTACCATTTCTTGACGCCAAATCCAATAATTTTCGGGTTGGGATTCATATAGATTGACGAGCTCATGCTCGACCAATTCGCCGATGGACGCGGGATCGGTCAGAATGCCGAGCGCTTCGTTTAATTCTGCGTTCATCAATATTTGAAGGACCTGGCCACCGGTTACCTCAGGAATATCGATCAGCCGGACAGTATCGGCAAGCGAGGCGAATTCGGGAATGACATCCGGCAGAATGTTCGTGGATCTCATTAGAAAACGTTCGTTGAATATTATGTCTTTGTCATCCGGGTATAAAGGCAGATATCGGATCCTTGCTTCCACGAGATCCTGGAAAAAGTGAGTGCCGAAAGAAAGGTCAGGCATATACTTACCTTTTTTTCTGGCGATCTCTATAAGTACGGCTGTGTTGTTTATATCGGAATAAGTAACATTTACACCGAGTTTGATGTCTCCACGGCTTCCCCAGCGCCCCGGGCCCATCAGGATGAACTGGCGTTTTGGTAAAAGCTTGTTGAGGGCTCCTACCGTCCGCCCGACCTTGACGAGCGACTCCTTATCCGGGAGCTCGCTATACTTCTGGGGGTCGACATATACAATGTGAGTTATATCCTGTACGCGGCCGTTTGAAATATAGCGGTTTGCCGAGAAGATGATTTTTTCTTCATGTGTATCCTTCGGTATGGGAGCAGGAGCTCTATATTCCGAGTAACTCTGTGGCCTGCACTGGAGGAGATAGAAGTTTTTGCCGTCATGAGCAAATTCTATGTCAACAGGTGTATCCAGGGTGTTTTCCAGCAGATTAATAACCCCTTTCACCTGCTGAATGAAGATCGAGTCATTAATCAGCCCCTCGAATGTTACAGCGAGTTCGTCCTTCTCAAAATCGATGTTCATGGCAATAGGCCTTCTGAGGTGATGGCCATCGTACACCGATGTTATTTTATCAATAAGCGGCATTTCATCGCCGTGCATTCTCAGCAGATCTTTCACAGCTATTGTCTCAAAGGTATTAGTTTTCAGGTTGATAACATCCGCTTTCTTCGGCGAGTAATAGGCGATCTCCTCCGGGGTGATGTTGACGCGAAGTCCGGGCTGCCCCGGCGCAATCAGGATCGGGTAATCGTCACTGGTCCGGTCGACCGCCCGCGTTCCCAGGCCGGGCACGATGCGAATCAGGCCATCATCATGTTTTATCCGTGGAGACCAGCGAAATTCGTTTTTACTGAATGCCACGCCGGCGAATGCAGGAAAGAAATAATCACCGACCCGTGTGCCTACGACTTCCTGGATCATGATTCCCATCTCTTCGCTGAAGTCGATCAGGCCGCGTTCGCTCCTGTATTCGATCGGATCAGGCCCGAAAGTAGAAGCATACACTTCCGCAATGGCATCCATCAATGAATCAAGGCGCGCCTGCTTGCTCCCCTGGTTTGCGAGAAAAAGGCTTTTGTACTTCCCGGAAAATGCAGCTCCGAAACTGTCTTCGAGCAGACTTGAGCTGCGAATAACCAGCGGCTTGTCTTCAAATTCATCCAGCAGCATTGAAAGGCCCTGGACGACCTCAGGTGGAAAGTGGCAGTTTTTAAGTGTCTGGACCACGTTGGGATATTCGAGCCGCACCTGATCGATATCCTTGTATTTCTGTTCCACCACATCGTCGAGGTTGTTATACCGAAGAAAGGCATGTATGACATCTGATGTGATATACCAGCTTTTGGGTGTCTTTATCTCCCTGAGCAGATCACTGGAATCAACGGATTTCTTCAGTATCTTCTTGGCAAGAAAAAGCCCGGCACATTTTCCTCCAAGCCTGCCCTGGCTTTCCGAGGTATAGATAATCCTGTCGATCAGGTCGAAGTAATCCTCTATATGAATAAACTTCTTGGCGATATTTATATAGTTCAACTGGCTTGAGAAGATACGCCTGATAAGCGCCACACCAACACCCACTCTATTTGCAGATGATAATACTATTCCTTCATGGGCAACCTGTGCGTATCTGCGGATAGCATCGATTACCTCAGACAGCGATGCGTTCCGGCTTGTCGCGTGAACCATGAATTTTAGTTTGTCGTCCTGTATCCAATCCTGAAGAAATGCCTGGATCTGTTCGCTTGTGTAATAATTTGCTGCGACCTGGAAGATCTTATCACTCATATCTTTGGAGATATTAAAAGCTTGTCTCTGATGAGGCATGTTATCCTCGGTCGATGCAATGATCGAAATGTCGGATCCACCCTGGATGAACTCATCCCTGAGCTTTTCGGCGGCCGATATTCCGTTCCAACAGAGATGAATGAGCATTCTCTGAGATATGCTGATAAACAGCTTCTTGTCAGTGTGACGAAGGAGATTAAGTATTGCCTGCCATTCCGCAAGACCGGTCTGCTCTTCATTACCAAAACTCCCCTGGAAAGCCTGATGCATCTGTTTCTGGTGAATAAAGCCGCCTAACCTGTCAGCAATCGTTTCAAGGAGTCTTTTCTCCTGTTTAATAAAAGGTCCTTCGTCCTTTTCGGGCATTTTCTTGCTGTAATATATGCTTATTTCACCGATGTTTTTCCCGTTTATGGCTATCTCGGCCCGTTGTCTCCACGGTGTTTCGATTAAGCCGGGAGTATGATATTTTTCAGAACCGATGCGGATCTTGGCCTGGCAGATCTCGGGATACTGCCATCCGGACGGAATCGCATCTATGATGCCGGTGTACACTTTCTCATGATCGGTTCCTAGTTCTTTAAGAATTCCTTCGATCTGGTAGAGGCACTCCAGTTCCTTCTCCCTTTCACGAAAGAAACGAAGCAAATCCTCGGATTTTTCCAAATGATCATCCATGTTGAATAACCCCGCTTCCGTTTCTTCCGTCGACTTTCACACGCAATGGGGTTGAAAGAACAACGTGTCTGGCACTTTGTGTTTCCTCGACAGTTTGTTGCTTGTCCAGCCAGTTCCAGTCGATTTTGTATCTTCCCCCCTGAGAAAGTGAAAAATAAAATATTTTGAAACTTGTAACGTTATGAAAGAAGTGCGATCCCTGACTCATGACGAAATTATAATCAGGCATGGAGGATTCGACAATGATTTTTGCTCCCGATATCTGGCCGAAATCAACAGGGATCCCGCCGAGTGGATCTGTGGTTCCCCATCGTCCAAATCCTATAAGTAGATATGGTTTTTTTTCATCGACGAGTGAGCGGTTCAGTGTTTCAAGTTCCCTGGCAATCTGGCAGGTGTTCTTTACTTCGAATCGATCGGGCAGAATATATACTATATCCCTGATATCATCGATGGTTCCGTTTCCGAGAACATTGTCGGATGCCAGAAGAACATCATCCCCGCTCAGATCTTCCTGAGATAGTTCCACATTGGCCCGAGAGACAACCATCGGCCTCACCTGCAGAAAACCAAAATCGGCCTGGGAACAATTATCCCTGGCAAGGCGCATCGCAAATTCGATCTCCAGCATAGTTCCCAGTGTATCCTCGCATGTTTTCAGGAGATCCTTGAGCAGTTCGTTCAGAGGAAGAATTTTTGCTTTGAGGATAGGCGCGAATGAGATAATGCGCGGTCCCTTGGTCCCGGTCCCGATATCAATCCTGTCATTCTGCGGATCGTAGGTCGATGCCAGATGACGGAGCGTTCCATCGTATTCGCTGTCTCCAAGGTTATATTTCTGCATGTACTCGATATCTTTTATCGGATCATAGGCAGGAGGTTTCCCCATGTTGATCCCCCAGAATTTCGTCTGGGAGTATTTCAACATCTCTCCGGTTGATTTGAACGGAGGATCAGTCCGGGGATAAGCAAGTGAATATGACCAGGAAACGCCGTCGTCGACGATCATCCTGCCGAGGCCGAGAGCAAGATCAACGACTCCATCCTCGGGAACGGCATTTCCCGTCGGGTAGAAGTTGTATGAACGAATCACACCTGATATATGAGGATAGAAGCGGTCACCGAAACGGGTTCCCATGACTTCCTGTATGACCACGGCCATCTTTTCATCTCTCGTTGTGTGGTATGTTGCTTTCATGTAATTGCTCGCCGCTTTGAAAAATGTCGAGGCATAAACGAATTTGACGGCCTCGTCAAGAATCCTGAAGCGGGAATCCGCATCGGGTTGATTGTTCGGAACCATCTTTGTGGCATATACGCTGGCGAAAGGTTCGAACATCGCATCTTCGAGCATACTTGAAGAACGGATAGCAAGGGGAGTACGTACCTGGTTGACGAGTGACCTGAGGTCACCGACAAGCTGCACCGGAAGATCCGCTTTTTGGAACATATGGGCGATCACATCATCACGTTCCCCCGAATATGCGATCTCGAAGAGATCGTTCTGTTTCATGAACAGATCGAAATATTCTGTGGTAATCACCGTAAGCGAGGGGATGTCAACCGATATCTCGGGCAAGTATTTGTCCCCGAGTTTCGATTCAAGGACACCTTTTATCACAGCCAGGCCATGTGCCTTTCCGCCCAGCTCTCCAGATCCGATATAAGTAAATCTGTCCTTGCCCGTGAAAAAGCGCCTGTCAAAACGGGGCAGCGAGTTCTGATGCGGGCTGTATTTTTTCCTTTTCATCCTTTGAAGCCTCGGTCCTGAACAAATGGTTTTTCAATAAGACAAACCCCGACAGGCGCTGAAGCCGGTCGGGGTTATGATTCATCGAAAGGCCGAGTCAACGCCAGATTGAAAACTATACCCACCCTCTGTCTCTGCAAGCTTGGGCTACCCGCCCGATAGCGATTACATACGCCGCATCACGCATGTAAAGTTTCTTGTCCTTTGCCAGTTTGCTGGCAGCAGTAAAGGCGGATGTCATTTTCAGATCCAGTTTGCCGAGAACCTCGTCTTTTTCCCAGAAGTAATTCATATTGCTTTGGACCTGCTCGAAATAACTGCATGTAACACCACCTGCATTGGCAAGGAGATCGGGGATCAGGAAAATCCCGCGTTCCTCTATTACCTTATCCGCTTCAGGTGTCGTCGGCCCATTAGCGCCCTCAGCAATGATCTTGACTTTGTCACTGATCTTCCCGGCGTTTTTCCTGGTCACCTGGTTTTCCAGAGCGGCAGGGATCAGGATGTCGACTTCCTGTTCGATCCAGGCATCGCCCGGCAGGATTTCATATCCAAGTCCTCTGGCTTTGTCTTTATCTATGCCGCCGAATCGGTCAGTGATCTCCTGCAGGGCCTTAAGATCTATACCGTCCATCTTTTTGAATGAATAGGAAGTCTGCTCCTGCTGATCCCAGCAGGATACACAGACCACCTTGCCCCATATCTGATTATAGAGCTCGATAGCGTATTGTGCTACGTTACCAAACCCCTGTATACTGGCAGTAGTATCACCTGGAGGAATATTCAACTCCTTCAATGCCTCACGGATAGTAAATATCACTCCGTAACCGGTTGCTTCGGTACGTCCAAGCGATCCACCCATGCCGACCGGTTTGCCCGTGATGAATCCCGGGGCCTTCTCTCCATTAAGCATTTCGAATTCATCGAGCATCCAGAGCATATGCTGAGAACTTGTCATCACGTCCGGTGCAGGTATATCGTTCAGCGGCCCCATATCCCGGGCAAGTTGACGCACCCAGCCGCGGCAGATAAGCTCCTGCTCGCGCGAACTCAGGTTATGGGGATCGCAGATGACTCCCCCCTTGGCACCTCCAAGCGGGATATCTACGACGGCACATTTCCATGTCATCCACATGGCCAGCGCGCGCACGGTATCGATTGTTTCCATTGGATGGAAACGGATACCTCCTTTTGCGGGCCCTCGTGCATCGTTGTGCTGTACCCTGAAGCCTCTGAATACCTTGACGCTCCCATCATCCATTCTGACAGGAATGCTTATGTGATATTCACGCAGGTTATAGCGCAGCAACTCCTTGGATCCTTCATCAAGGCCCAGTATGTCTGCAACACCGTCAAACTGGGACTGGGCCATTTCAAAAGCATTGAACGACTTGTCCTCCATTTTTTACCTTCCCTTCCAGGTAAAATACCCTCCGCGCGGATAAAAATAATGTCATGCTTAATAAAGGTCAAGAGGCGTTTAATAAGAATATTCCCGATAGTCGAGCTTGTCTGGAATCATTATTATCTGGTTTCTTGGAAGCATACCAAAGCGAAAATATTGCGATGTGGACGGATGTAAAAAAGGGACGTCGTTCGCCTCAGCCGGGCCTCAGAAGCTTGTGCGGTCGGGGATGACGGCGTTCTTGGGCACGACGATGATCCCGTCTCTCACGAAGAACCTTTCCTCCGGGTCGTCGTACTTTCTCAGTTTCCCGGAGTTCTCGAGAACGACGTTCCTGCCTATCCTCACGTTCTTGTCTATGACGGCCCTGCGGATGACCGATCCCGGTCCGATGCCGATCGGAGGCGGCATCCCCTTCTTCCGGTTCCTGTCGAGCTCGTAGAAATCGGCTCCGAAGACGAATGAGTCCTCGACCACCGCTCCGTCTCCGATCCTCGCGCGAAGCCCGATTATCGAATGTCTGATACTCGCCCTGTCGATTATGCACCCCGCGTTGATCATCGAGCGCATGATCTCGGACTTCTTTATCTTCGAGCCGGGCAGAAACCTGGGATGCGTGTATATCGGGAAGTCGGCATCGTACAGGTTCATCTTCGGGACAGGAGCGAGAAGCTCCATATGGGCGGCGTAGAACGAGCGGATCGTGCCGATATCTTCCCAGTAGCCGTCGAATACGTATGCGCTGACCTTCATCGACTTGAGCGCGTCGGGTATGATCTCCCTCGCGAAATCGATCGATGACAAGTCCTTTCCGAGACATTCCGCGAGCGCTCCGGCCCGGAAAATGTAGATCCCCATCGAGCCGAGGTACGGGCGCCTGCGGGCCTCGGCAGCGCCGAGACCGAGCGAGCGCGTATCGGTCCGCATCGAGGCAAGCTTCCTGCCGCGCGGCTTCTCCATGAACTCGGTTATCCAGCCCTCTCCGTCGGCGTGGAGTATACCTAGGTCGGGCGCCTTCGAAGGCGGCACGGGATGCACGGCGATTGTTATGTCGGCTCCTTTCTCCCTGTGATGCCTGACGAAGACCCTGTAATCCATCCTGTAGAGGTGGTCGCCGGAGAGGATCAGCACATCCCTCACCTTGAAGTTGGAGAGGTGGGGCATGACCTGACGCACCGCGTCGGCCGTCCCCTGGAACCAGTCGGACGACGAGAGGGTCTGCTCTGCCGCGAGGACCTCGACAAACCCCTGGCTGAAGGTGTCGAAGCGATACGTGTTGGAGATGTGCTGGTTGAGCGAGGCGGAGTTGAACTGCGTCAGGACGTATATCCTGTTGATTTCCGAGTTGATGCAGTTGCTCACCGGCACGTCGATGAGCCGGTAGTTTCCCGCGAGCGGAACGGCAGGCTTCGACCGGTTTCTCGTCAGGGGATACAGCCTCGTACCCCTTCCTCCTCCGAGCACTACTGCTGTAATATCGTCCATTGCCCTCTCCGCGGCGGGCGGCCCCGGGGAATCACCCCCGGGGCTCCTGCCGCCGTGTCTATTCCTCGATATCTATCACGTTGACCTCTCCGAACTCGCTTAGCGGCCGGTCGAACGTATCTTTGTCGCCGACGACGAAGACCGTCATCCTGTCGGGATGAAGGTACCTGGCCGCCGCCAGCCTGACTTCCTCGATCGTCATGTTCGCATATCGCTTCATGTCCTTCTCAGGCGTGTCGAGCGGCCTGCCCTCGAATTTCAGCCTGACGAGACGGCGCACCATCCCGCTCTTCGAATCGTAGTCGAATACCTGGCTGTTGACGTACGAGTCGATCGCCTTTCCGAACTCTTCCTCCGCCGGGCCCTCGGTACGCATCTTCTCGATCTGCTCGACCATGATCTGCATCGCCCTGCTGTACTCCTCGCCCTTCGTCTGGGCGAATGCGTAGAAGGCGCCGAGGGTGAAGGCATCGGAGCCGAATCTCGAGCCTGACGAATAGGCCAGCCCCTTCTTCTCGCGCACCTCTGTCACGATCCACGAGGTGAACGAGCCGCCGCCGAGGATGAAGTTCATGATGTTGACCGCGCAGCGGTCCTCGTTGTTTGCGTTGATGCCGAGATGGCCGAGCATCATGTAGGCCTGGCTGATGTCCTTGTAAGCATAGTTCCAGTTCTCCTCACTAGCCGGATCCATGGCGGGCACTTTCGGGATCACCGTCTCGGCTTGTTCCCATCCTGTAAACACATCCTCGAGTTTCGATACGATCTCGTCCTTTTCGACGTCACCGCTGATGCCTATGATAGCGTTGTTTGGATGGAAGTAGGCCGCGTGGAATGACGTGAGGTCGTCCCTCGTGATCGCTTCGATCGAGGGCACCGTCGTATCCCAGCCGTAGGGATGGCCCTTGTAGATCAGCTTGAAATACTCGCGCCTGGCGATCGCCCTCGGCTGGTCGTTCTTTCGGCGGATCTCCTCGAGCATGTCGCCCCGCTTCTTTTCGATCTTGTCCTCGGGGAAGACGGGGTTCCTGATCAGGTCGGCCGCTATGGCCAGAACGTCGTCGAGGTCCTTTTTGAGGCAGTTTATCGCCACGCTCGTGCTGAGATTGCCCCCGTAGACCTCCACGCTCGCCGCGAGGAACTCGAGCTCCTCGTTGAGCCTGTCGGACGACCAGTTCTCGCTGCCGCCGTTCCGGATGACCCACTGGGCCATCCCGTTCAGGCCAAACTTGCCCTCCTCGGGAAAGTATGTCGGGAAAAGTATCACGATATCGACCACGGGGACCTCATGGTCCTCGATGAGGAATCCCTCCATCCCGTTGCCGAGGGACACGTCGATCACCTCGGGCGACGTTATCTCGATGGGGGGATACTTGAGCTTGCTCGGGTGCTTGCGCTTCCCGGCGAAGAGCGGCGAAGCGAGGGCCGCCACAAGAGCCGCCGCAAGCAAGGTAAACAGGATCCTGCGTTTCATCACTCGCCCTCCGTCTTTTCTTCCTTGATGAATCCGGCGTCTTTAGCGCGCTGGATCAGTTCCATCGCGAACTCCTTCTGCTCCTGCTCCGACTTGAGCGTCTGGAACTTCTGGACTATCTGCATCTGCTCGTCCGGTGCAAGCGACTGTATGTACTGCATCATCGCCGCCTGGTGTTTCTCCCTCTCTTCCTCTACGCTCTTTCCCTCTTCCCCTTCCCCTTCCTCCTTCTCGACCTGGATCCTCCAGCCTACCGTCCGGTTCCGTTCGGTGAGGTTCTTCTCCGAGACCCTCATGACGTCTTCGGCCGTGACCTCCTTGATCATGTCGAGGTGGCGGAACATCGCCTTGTAATCGCCCATATATATCTCGCCCATCAGGATGGTGAAGGCGATGCCGAGGTTCGAGCCGAGGCGCCTCACCTGGTCGGCGTCGATCTGGTTCTTGATCCTCTGCAGCTCCCTCTCCTCGACAGGCTCGGTCTTGAGCTTCTCGATCTCGACGTATATCGCCTGCTCGACATCCTCGAGGGTGTGCGGGTGGCGCGGCTGCGCCGAGACGATCATGAGGTTGTCGTAGCGGTCGCCCGGGCCGGTGTAAGCAGCAGGCGGCCTGGCGGTGAGCTGCTGCTCCTCGTAGATCGACTTGTACAGGCGAGTCGTGCGCCCGCCCGAGAGGACGCTCGTGATCACGTCGAAGACCACCGCGTCGGGATCGGGATATACCGGCTTGTGCCAGCCGATCTTGAGCGCCGGATTGGCGTCGTGCTCGACAACGACACGGCGCTCACCCCTCTGCTCCGGTTCGCGCGTCTCAACCGGCTTCGGGGGCTCCTGCGCCTTTATCGGACCGAAATATTTCTTCGCCATCTTTCTGACCTGCTCGATGTCGACGTCACCGACGATGCAGGCCGTGGCGTTGTTCGGCGCGTAGAACTTCGTGTGGTACTCGACGAGCTCCCTGCGGTCGATCGTCCGCACGTCGCTCATCCAGCCGAGGACAGGCCATTTGTACGGGCAGGCGGTGAAGGCAACCGAGTTGAACGCCTCGTCGAGGACGTCGTCCGGGTCGTTGTCGCTGAGCCTGCGCTCCTCCATCACGACGTCGCGCTCGATCCAGAACTCCCTGAAGATGGGGGTGTCCATCCGGTCGGACTCCATCGTCATCCAGAGCTCGAGCCTGTTCGACGGGAGATATACGAAATAGACGGTGAAATCGTTCGACGTGCCTGCATTGAGCATGCGGGAGCCGTTGTTCATGTAGGTCTCCCACAGCTCGTTGTTCACGGTGTACTTGCTGCGCTGCTCATCGACGAGCCTCACTATCTCGCCCCACGTCTCGAGATACTCGAGATAGAGCGCGAGGTAGTTCCTCTCGCCCTCCGCGATGAGGTACTTCTGCGATTCGAGATCGCCGGGCAGCGATTCCATCGCCCTTATCTTCTCCACGACGAGCCTGTTCTGGCGGTACTTGTCGGTGCCGACCTCCTCGTTCTCCTCGTCGGTGAAGACGGCAAGAACCTCCTTGCGCAGCTCCTCGAACTTTTCGAAGCGCCACTCGTCGATCGCCTTCCGGAGGTCGATCGTCTTCTCGCCAAGCTCGTCGGTCTTCTCGATGTACGGGATCTCCTTCCTGTAATTGGAGGTCCCCATCATCTCCGTGCCCTTGAACATCATGTGCTCGAGCAGGTGGGATATCCCCGTGACGTTAGGCCACTCGTTCACCGAGCCGACGTTGAAGACGATGGCCATGAAGGCCACCGGCGCCTCGTGCCGCTCGACAACGAGGAATTTCATGCCGTTGTCCAGCTCGAACTCGTTGACCTTGTCCTCCAGCGTGCCCGCAAACGCCGCGGCGGCGAGCAGCAGCGCCGCGAGAACGGCCGCCGCGGGTATCGTAAGGCCCCTGCGTTTCAAGCTCATGCTTCCTCCTCTCTG
>JAUWCL010000024.1 GCA_030609325.1 Candidatus Krumholzibacteriota bacterium | reverse complement strand
TATCAGGTCGACCTCACGGCCCGATCTGCCCTCGATACCGGCAAGAAGCCTCTCGGCGTTTCCGGGAGTGATGATCCCGGTTATCTTCGCCACATTGGTCAGGTTCGTTCTGCCTGAGGCGAGCAGGCGATAGACTCTCGGAAAGTCCCTGATGCATCTGGCTATGCTGATCCTCCTGCCGGCTGTGGACTCTGAGTATCCCAGGTGTTTTACGCAGAACTCAAAGAGAGAGCTGTACCCGCGGGGCAGGTAGAGTCTTCGCCTGTCTATCTCGATCAGACAGGAGAGTATCGAGAGCACCGTCTTTCTCTCTCTCAAGGAGAGCTTTCTGATCCTGCCGATAAGCTCATTGTCGGAGATGCCGGCAAGGGTCCTGATGCCGGATACACAAGACTGGCTGCAGGGCTTCTTCATCGTCGTCATCGTCACTACCTCTGGTTAGAAGTCTTATCTGCCCCCTCAGGGAGTATTATAACACGGGTTTTCGGCAGGCTCTCAGATCGCGTATATGGCGAGAACTCAGGCCGAGGCAAGGTTGAAGCCGGAATATTCGATAGGCGCGCAGGAATGGGCCCTGAGGTTCGCACAGCGCGCAAATCAGGGCGGGCCACGGACTTTCGCGAAAAGGGGCTGAAAATCGCGTCAAGGGAAATCTTCGAAAAATCGCTATTTCTGGAAGATATTTTCAGGATCATCCGTGCAGTCAGGAGCAGAGAGAGAAAGAGAAAGAGAAAGAGGGGAAACGACCTCTAAAATCGCTTCCCCTCTTTCTCATGTCATTACCGTCTGGATCAGTATGATCTTCCGGCCATCACAGGGTCGAGACCAGGACAGGGTTTCTGACCGGTCCATATATTACTCCGTACACTACTACGTATAGCACTCTGCCTTTACATGTACTTCTCCACATTGTGACGGACGATCTCGCCCTCGATCATGTAGATGACATCCTCCGCAATGTTCGTCGCCAGGTCGGCGACCCTCTCGAGATGCCTCGAGACCGACAGCAGGTGAATCAGGCTCTCCATCCGGGTCGGATCGTTCCTGATCGCCTCCTGGATCGTTATGTACATCTCGCGGTTGATCGCGTCGACGGCATCGTCCATCCCGCAGACCTTGTGTGCGAGGGCCGAGTCCTCCGAGACCAGCGCGTCGAGGCTCTTCTTGAGCATGTCCTTCGAGATGTCGGCCATCTTCATGAAATCCAGGGGGATGTCGATCTTCTCTCTCGTCGCGAGGAAAGCCGCCCGCTCGGCGATATTGACCGCCAGGTCGCCGACCCTCTCGAGATCGGTGTTGATCTTCAGGATCGCTATGATGAGGCGCAGGTCGATCGCCACCGGCTGGTGAAGGGCAAGGACCTTGAGGCAGTCCTCCTCGATCTCGACCTCCATCTGGTCGATGACCGTATCTTCCTCCATGACCTGCTCCGCGAGAGCCTTGTCTCTCTCCTCGAGTGATTTCATCGCCTTGTACAGGATCTCCTCGACCGCCGCTCCCAGCGCGAGTATCTCCTTCTTCAAAGTGGCGATCTCCCTGCGTATGTGTTTGGACACTTCCTCGCTCCTTTAGCCGAATCTCCCGGTTATATAATCCTCGGTCTGTTTCTCTCCAGGTTTGGTGAATATCTGTTTCGTCTCGCCGAACTCAATCAGGTTGCCCTCGTATAAAAATGCAGTCAGGTCGGAGACACGCGCCGCCTGCTGCATGTTGTGTGTGACAATCACGATCGTATACTCGCCGCGCAGCTCCGATATGAGATCCTCGATTCTCGAGGTGGAACGCGGATCCAGGGCGGAGGCGGGCTCGTCCATCAGCAGGACCTTCGGGTTCACCGCGACCGCCCGCGCCAGGCACAGTCTCTGCTGCTGCCCGCCCGAGAGACCGAGGGCGTTGTCACCAAGCCTGTCCTTTACTTCGTTCCAGAGGGCCGCCTGCCTGAGACTATGCTCTACTATCTCGCCGAGCTTTCGCCGGTCGGTCAGCCCGTGGATCTTCGGTCCGTAGGCGACATTGTCGAATATGCTCTTCGGGAAGGGATTCGGCTTCTGGAAGACCATGCCGACCATTTTCCTCAGAGACACGACGTCGACCTGCGGTGCGTAGAGGTTCTGCCCGTCGAGGGTCAGCTCGCCGTCGACGCGGCAGCCCGGAATGAGATCGTTCATCCTGTTGATCGCCCTCAGAAAAGTGCTCTTGCCACACCCGCTCGGTCCGATTATCGCCGTGACCAGTCCCTCGGGAATATCGAACGAAACGTTCTTCACAGCGGCGTTGTCGCCGTAATAGACATAGAATCCATTCGATCCGATCAACGGACGCCTCTCCAGCTGCATATCCTTCCGGAATTCTATAATCCCGAGAGCGATTCCGGCAGGCCTGTCCGTTGCATCCGCTGTCGTCAAAATTTCCTCCCGATTATTGATCGCCGATACAACATGCATTACTCTCGACTCTCGATCGCTGTTTCAATAGGTATAAAATATTATTTCAGCCTCTCAATTTCTTCGATATGCGGGCTCTTATTATAATCGCCGTCAGGTTGAGCAGAAGGACCATCGCGACGAGTGTGAGCACCATCCCGTACTGGACGTGACGAATCTCGTCGACGGCTTCGTGTTCGGTGGCCAGGTTGTAGATGTTCCACGAGAGCGCCGGTGAGGGCTGACTGAGCGTCTGCCAGATGGCAAGCGGCCTTCCGACACTAACGGCGGCGGTAAATATGATCGGCGCCGTCTCGCCCGCCGCCCTTCCGAGGCTGATGATTATGCTGGTAAGTATCCCCGTGAGCGCGGCCGGAAGTATCACCGAGATTATCGTATGCCATTTACCCGCCCCGAGGCTCATCGCTGCCTCCTTATACGTGCGGGGAACGGCGAGGATCGCTTCCTCGGACGCGCGTATGACCGTCGGGAGGACGAGAAAGGCCAGGGTCAGAGAGCCAGCGAGGACACTCTTTCCGTTCGATATCTTCATCGTGTTTATGAAAAACGCCAGCCCGAAGAGACCGAACACGATGCTCGGCACACCGGCCAGCGAGCTGATGCATGTCCTCAGGAGGCTCACGAACCTGCTCTCGCCGGCGTACTCGGCGAGGTAGATCGCCGTGACTATCCCGAGAGGGACGGCGAAGAGCATCGCGCCCAGGGCAAGATAGAACGTTCCGAGCACCTCGGGCCAGATGCCTCCAAAGAAATGCGCATCGAAAGATCTATCGAAGAGAAAGCGCCAGTAAAATGTCAACTTCGGGAGCATCATCTGCTCAATGTTTTCCTCGAGATATCCGAAGAGCGGCTCGATCGAAGTCGACTCGAACAGAGCGGAACGCGGTTTTTCTATCTTCACTCCCATACGGTCCGGGTCGGAGTAATCGTATTTCTCGACGTAACGTATCTGGTGAAACTTCACCTGCGCCCTGTCCCAGCGTGTCCGGCCATACTGGGCACGGATCAGGACGGGGTTTTTCTCGCCGGGAAGGGGACCGAGCAGCTCGGAGAGCATGTCGCGGAGCTCGGAGTACTCGCGCCCGTACTGTTTCCTGAAGGCGGAGCCACCCTCCTCCATCTCCGCCTCGAATGCCGCCATCATGTCGTAGACGGGCTTCCTGGCAGCCTCAGTCTCGGTTATCTCGATTTCGACCTTAGCCCGGCTTCCGCGGCCGAGGAGCTCGAGGTTGAGCTTCCTGTTCTCAACCGTCTCCCTGAAGATGAAGGCGCCCGCTCCCCGCCAGACGATCGGCTGGAGAAGTATCACAAGAGAGACGGCCATCAGCACTATGGCGAATACGCCTATAGTGGTAAACGACCGGTCGAGCATCCTGCGTGTCTTCAGCTCCATCTTTCTCAGCCCAGCTGCTTTCTCGATCTTCTCAGGATCATCTCGCTGACGAAATTTGATACGAACGCGAAGACGAGCAGGCAGAACGCCATCGCGAAGAGCACGTGATACCTCGCCGAGCCGGTCACATGATCGGCTTCGCCCATATCTCCGGCGATCGTTGCTGTGAGGGTCCTTATCGGCTCGAGGTAGTTGAATATCGGCTGCGGGATCCTGGCGGCATTGCCTGAAGCCATCCAGACGACCATCGTCTCGCCGACGGCCCGCATGACGCCGAGAATCACCGCCGCGAGTATCCCGCTCTTTGCCGCCGGTATGACGACACGCAGAAGGGTCTCCGCCCGCGTGGCTCCGAGGGCGTAGCTTCCCTCGCGGAGCTCCCTTCCGACCGCGTTTAGCGCGTCCTCCGAGACGCTGACCACTGTGGGCAGTGCCATGATTCCGAGGATTATCGAGGCGTTGAGAGCGTTCGTGCCGCTGACGATCCGGAGGCCGCCGAGGAACCTGTTGAGCTGGTACAATACGAGGATGACGGCTATGGACAGGACCGCGGCGGACGCGATCCTTGCAACCCCTCTCGATCCTTCGCTGAATCTCGCGCCTATGAGGTCGCTCGCCACACCCACTCCTATTATGGAAACAGGGACGAGTACTATCAGCGCCCCGACGGAGAGCAGGCTCCCCCCCTTTTCCTGGAGAAGCGGCGCGAATACGACTAGTGCGAAGAACCCGTAGACGACCGAGGGGATCGCGGCGAGCATCTCGATTACCGGCTTGACGACCTGCCGCATCGAGAAGGGGAGGATATCACTGAGACAGAGCGCGGCCAGCACGCCCATCGGCACCGCCACCACAACCGCCCCTGTCGTCACGAGCGTACTTCCCACCAGGATAGACAGGGCTCCGAACTCCGCGTCTTCCCTGGATGGGTACCATCTCGTACTCGTAAAGAACTCCCTGACCCCTTCGATTTGAAAAAACGGAATGGCGTCCTTGATGATGAAATAGAAGATAAAGAGAAGCGCGATCAGCGAGCTCGACGCGATCACGATCAGGACGGTATCACCGGCAAGGGCACCCAGTCGCCTGTGACGCCGGGTGCCCCTGCTCATAAGCAACCGGCTGCGAAGATCAGATTCGGTGTGTTCGTAGATTCTGTCGTTCATAACAGCCGGTTCCCCGCATGGACCTTGCATCCCTTTCGACTAGTACCTCGTCACCGGAATGAAACCGATCTCCTCGATGATCTCCTGGCCCCTGGGGGAAAGGTGAAGCGTGATGAAACGATGGAGATGGGTTCCGAGCTTCGGATAACCGTCGGTGAACATGAACAGCGGCCTCGCGATCGGGTAGATGCCCGAGGAGATCGTGTTCATGTCGGGGACGATACCGTCGATCTCGAGCGCCTTGACGCTGCGGTCGACGAATCCGAGACCGATATAGCCGATCGAGGCAGGCGTGCTCTGCACGCGCTGGCGGATGGCGCCGTTGCTGCCGACATACTCGGCCTTCTCGTAGATCTTCTTTTTCTTCATCACAAGCTTCTCGAAGGTCTCGTAGGTACCGCTGTTCGTGTCGCGGCTGATCATGACTATCTCGACGTTAGGGCCGCCGAGGTCCTTCCAGTTCGTGATCCTGCCCATGTAGATGTCACGTACCTGCGCTACGGTGAAACCCTTGACCGGATTGCTGGGGTGCACGACCATCACGATGCCGTCGATGGCGACTACGTGCGCCACGGGAGTACGGCCCTTCTTGACCGCCGCGGCGAATTCCTTGTCCTTCATGAAACGGGACATGTCGGCGACGTGGCACATCCCGTTGATCAGGCTCTTGGCGCCGTTGCCGCTGCCCGACTCGCTCACGGTGATGTTTACGTCCTTGTTCTTCGACATGTAGTACTCGGCGAACGCCTTGGCAATCGGGCCGACGGTCGTAGAACCGTCGATGATGATCCTCTCCTCGGCTACTGCCGAGCCGGGGGCGACTACCAAGCCAACGAGAGCGAATACCGATATCATTGCGATAAGCTTCGAACCTTTCATCTTGACCTCCCTTAGCCTTCTACCCGAAATCTACAGGTCTTGTGTCAGGCTGTTGTTAAGGAATCGTTAAATTACCGTTAAGGCCCATCAAACGTATTTACTAGAACTTCATCTTCAGATCGATGAAGAATCGGGTATAGTCGGTCCCCTCCTCGACACCTCTCTTGTTGATGAACAGCGTCGAGGCAAGCTCCACCTTGTCGGCAAGGCTGTAGCCGCCCGAGATGGCAAAACCCTTGACGTCAGTAGTGCCGCTGCCGAAATCGGAATCGGCGAAGAGACCTATCACTGCGTCTGTCTCGACCCATTTGTAGAAGCCGCCGAGCTTCCAGGCTCCGCGGCCCTTGCCGCTCTTGAAGCCCAGGCCGGCGATCCACCCCGTATTGAAGCTGTCCGCGGCGGTGTTATTGACATAGCCTCCGAAGGCGACCCAGGAAGTCTTACCAGACTTGCCGCCGATTTCAGCGAAGGCCTCGGCCATCCTGAAATCGTTGGCATAGACATCTGTGCCGTCGTCGTCGACCGAGGTATTACCGAAGAATGCACCATCGAACAGAGCAGGAGAGCCCTTGATGTTCTCGTAACCGAAGTAGTCGGCGACGAAAAGGACGTAGACCTTTTCGGAAGCCTTGACCTTCAGCCCCCCCTGCGCTCCCAGCATGTAAATGTCCGGATCGGCCTTCCTTTCCATGACCGAGTACCATGATCCGACAAGGAAGTACGAGACCTTCTCGCCGGCATTCCTGCCGAAATTCACGGCAATACCTTCCGGGGTGACGTCGCCGTCCCAGACGAGCTGGTTATTACCCGGCTTGTAGAAGGAATTCTTCATCTTTCCACCGTAGATGTGAAGCCCGGGAACCTTGACAGGATGGAAATCGAAGCAGGCGAGGTCGAGCCAGTATCCCTTTGTGGTGAAGGCGTCGGTCAGCGTCCGGTTGGTGGAAGCGGGATCGTTGATTCCCGTAACGAAACGACTGACAAAGGTGAAATCATCCGTAATAATCGCCTTGAGGGACAGTCGCGCGCGGATGCGGTTCCTGTGCCTGTCGTAATCCTTCGTCTCATCCCAGACGCCGTCGTAACGGTCCCTGAAATCTCCGCCCAGCTTTACCTTTTCGTACCACTCTCCCGCCTGTGCGGCGCCCGAGGCGAGCACGGCGGCGAGAATCGCGAGAATCACTATCTTTTTCATATGTCCTTTCTCCCATTTCCGGCGGGCCCTTGCCCGCCTGACCCGTTGCGAAGGTTCCGGGACCTAAGGTCCCGGCCGGTCTGCCAGGTTTCTTGACCACCCCCTTGTCGTCGGCACATGCTCGCTCGTGTGTTGTGATATCAGCGCCGGTCTCTGGTTCGTTCTGCATATCTTTTCCGTTTCGCTCAATTCGGGATGACACAGACGGTCTCCCGTCATGGCGAAAACGTAATTCAGCGCTGTTAGGGGATTATTAAGGACAAGTTAGAATGTGGTGAGTGTCGTATCGCCTGTTATTACAGGTTATTCGGCAGATGAAGCGTGAACGCGGAGCCCTCGCCGGGGGTGCTCGCGACGGTGACCGAACCGCCGTGTGCCTGCATGATATGCTTCACTATCGCAAGCCCGAGCCCCGTTCCGCCGAGCTTGCGGCTCCTCGCCATGTCGACGCGGTAGAACCTCTCGAACAATCTCGGGATATCCTCTTCGTCTATACCGCACCCTTCGTCCCGTACCTCTATCGCGACCTTATCGGCATGCCGCGAAGCGGTTATCTCGACCGAGCCTTTCTCGTCGCTGTACTTTATCGCGTTGTCGAGCAGATTGATCACCGCCTGCTCGAGGAGAGGCTCGTTGACAGACGCCTCGAGATCGGCGGCGCAGTCGATCTTTATCCCGATCTTCTTTTTTTCCGCCTTGTACTCGCATACCTCAACGGCGTCGCGGATTACATCTATGATCTTTCCCTTCTCGACCCTGACCTCGCGCTTCTCGATCCCGCGCTCGATGCCGGAGAGAAGGAGCAGGTCCTCGATGATGTTATCCATCCTGTCTGCCTGCCTGGCGATGATATCGAGAAAGTGCGCTGCGTCGTCGGAATTACGCAGGGCGCCGTCGAGAAGAGTCTCGACGAATCCCTTTATCGAGGTAATCGGGGTCCTGAGCTCGTGTGACACGTTCGCCACGAAATCCCGCCTGAGGTTCTCCAGCTTCCTCAGCCTCGTGACGTTGTTGAGGACGATTACGCCGCCTCTCAGACTGCCGTCCTGATTCAGGAGCTGGGCCCCATGGGCCTGGACGTACAGCTCGCCCCTGCCGTTCCTGAGAGTGAAATCCTCCTCGACCGTGATCGCCGAGCCAAGCGTCTTCGCGACGAACTTCTGGAGGTACGGATTGCGGACTACCTCCTGGATCGTCCTGCCCTCAGCGTCGGAGATATCGACACCGAGGAACGATGATACGGCGGGATTGATCCTGACGACCCTCTCGTTCTCGTCGACCACGATTAGGCCTTCGACCATGCCGGCAAAGACCGCCTCCTGCTCGTTTCTCTGCCGCTCGACCGTCTCTATCCTGTCCTCGAGGCGCCCGGCCATCGCGTTGATGACTTTGGCCAGCTCGCCTATCTCCTCGAGCTCGTGGACGGGAAGGCGGTAGCTGAGGTCGTTGTTCGCGAAATGGACGACGCCTCGTTTGATCTCCTCGACGGGGCGGCTGATTCGCCTGGCAACGAGCATACTGAGCACGGCGGCCGCTATCGCGACGAGCAGCCCCGATATCGTTATTTTAACGTACATGCCGCCGAGGCTCTCGTCGAGGGCCGTCAGCGGCATGGAAGCACGCACCGCCCCGACTATCCTGCCATCGACCCTGACCGGGACAGCGACGTACATGAACCTCTTCCTCAGCGTATCGCTGTACCTGACCGAAGAGCCGGCCATACCGGCCAGAGCCCTGATGAACTCGGGCCTGTCGCCGTGGTTCTCCATCTCGCCGGGATTACCGTCGGAATCGCCTATGACGCCTCCGTCGGGCAGCACGACCGTAATTCGCGTAGCGGTTGCCGACCCGAGCTCCTTGCACAGACCGTCCACTACGGAGTAGGGGGCGTCGATCTTTCCCGATATCGTCTTTTCGAATAGAACGGCCCTCGCTTCAAGGTCGTCCGAGGTCGTTGTGAAGTGGAAGTCCTTTACGGCACGGGTGGAGTAGACCGTGACGATGGTCAGCGAGACTATGATGATGATCAGGTACCAGGGGAATATGTGCCAGACGAGGCGTTTCGGATGCATTTAACTCTCCCTGAACCTGTATCCGACGCCCCTGACCGTCTCGATGAGCTTTCCGACCGGGCCGAGCTTCCTGCGCAGACCGACAATATGGACATCGACCGACCTGTCGGTCACCGGGTACTCCTCGCCCCTGGCGGCGTCGATGATCTGGTGCCTCGTGAAGACCCAACCGGGGCGCCTGGCGAGGTAATAGAGGATCTCGAACTCGGTCGATGTGAGATCCACGGGCTTACCCTTGATGAGGGCCTCGTGCCTGCCTGGATGTACGACGAGATCCTTTCTTTTCAGGACGGCGGCACGGTCTAATGGGGCCTCAGCCTTGCGCCTCAGGACCGCCTTGACCCTGGCGACCAGCACGCGGGGGCTGAACGGCTTGGTGATGTAGTCGTCCGCTCCGAGCTCGAGCCCAGCCACCACGTCGGCCTCCTCACCGCGTGCGGTGAGCATCACGATGGGGATATGCGAGGTCTTCTGGTCGTGCTTCAGAATGTTGCAGACTTCGAGCCCGTCGATCCCGGGCAGCATGAGGTCGAGGAGGATCATGTCGGGAAGCTTCGACCTGGCAGTGTCGACGGCCGCCTCGCCCGTTCCGACTACCGTCACGTCGAGGCCGTTCCTGACGAGGTTGTACCTCACCAGTTCCTGGATGTCCTCTTCGTCGTCGACGACGAGAATATGTTCATGCGCCATGGCTCACCTTCCGCAGGGTAACCGATAGAAGCGAACTACCGGTTAACTAGTAATACGCCTTCGTGAGCTGACTGTTAAGAGAATGTTAGAATCCGGTGAAAATAATAGCAATCCCTTATCCCGCACGGAACATAAAGATTACGAGGAGGGTCGTCCGCCCGCTCTGCCCCGTCTCGAACCTCGTCCTGCCTATCGACTCCCAACCGTGGAGCAGATCGAGCGTTGACATCGCGATCTCGATACGCCTTCCGAGGAGATAATATTCGCTGTACGCCTTCCTCACATCGAAAGCGAGCTTCAGTTTCTCAGCCTGGAAACGCCTGTAGGCGGCCCAGGCCTCCTGCTCGGCGACAGCTTCGCGCGCGCCGAGGGTGCCGAACCACGGGAAGGCCTGCCTCAGGCTGAACTTCTGTCTCTGCGGGCCGACCCTCGTCTCGACACTCTCGACGTAATACATGTATGAAAATACAGGCTCGGGAAGGCTCGAGGCCGGCCTCTCTCAGATCAATGATTCCCGTCCCCGTACATATCCTTTATCGCTCCCCCGCTGGACTCTTCGTTTGCGGTTGGACTATTGTAGTTAATCCTGTGGTGTACATAGGCTTCTGCTAGTGGATGTGGGTCGGGACAGATCGCGATGCCCAGAAACTGGGTATGCACGTGGGGCAAGAGTTCATAGTGGCCGGGGTCCAGTGTAGTAGCCACCATGATATGTTTACAGACCCTCCTTACTTGTATTGACTTTTAATAGCCCCCCAACTGGATTCTTCGTTACCGGGACACGTACAGCAAGGGGAAGGATTGTACCAACAGGCAATCGCACTTTGATACGAGTCGGGCTCAGAGCAGGTGGTGACTCGGGCGTCGCCGCTGACCTCATGCCCGATAATCTCGAATGGGGCGCAGCATCCCTCATTGATGGCACAATGATACTTTACTGTCCAGACAGGTTCCATTCTGCAGTCCTGGAAGCAGATTGTCACTCCCGGCGGCCCCTCAAGTGCTCCGTAGACAGTAGAGTGGGCGGGATTGATCTCTGTGGAAAGGGCTATCATGTATTCCGGAAGGATAAACTGATATTCGGCGCATACGACTCCGGCTGTATCGGGGTATACCCAAACATATACATCGTACTGATCTTCATAACCATCGCAAAACCAGTGTTGATATTCATCGAGGACTGCCAGCCACGCCTGAGCAGATGCATCAGTTTAAACAATGTTCAGGCACAAACCGATACACAGCACACTGACTATGGCTCCGCACAGCTTCATATCGAGACCTCCATATTGTAAGTGGGATTAGTTAGCTATTAACCGATATACCCTCCTTGCCTGATATTCCGAATGCAGTATATCACAGTTAGCGCGGAATTTCAACTCACCTTAATGCCGGAAAATTATTGATATACAGGCAAAGAGATGGTCGGGGTGGCCGGATTCGAACCGGCGACTTCCTGCTCCCAAAGCAGGCGCGCTAACCAGGCTGCGCCACACCCCGACCCCGGTAAAGATATCTATCTGAGGCGCGGTGGCAAGCCCGCCTGTTACTGTCCGCGCCAGACCGCCGGTTTCCGCGCCCGGCCGTCAGTTCCCGCGCCGCGCCGCAAGAACCGCGTCATAGACTTCCATGACGCTCTCGTAATGCCTGCCCCTGCCGTAGAGCCGTTCGGCCTTTTCCCTGCCCTTCTGTCCCATCTCGCGCCTCAGCTCCGGATCGGAGTTCATGCGGGCGAGGCATCCGCGCAGCGCCTCCTCGTCCCCGACAGGGAAGAGCAGGCCCGTCTCGCCGTCGTCTACCATCTCCGGGATGCCGCCGATGTCGGTGGCTACGACAGGCTTGCCGGCCGCCATCGCCTCCATGATCGAGAAGGGGAGGTTCTCATACCAGCGCGACGGCAGGACGATAAAGCGGGCCCCGGCGACGGTCCTCTCGAAATCCTCTCCGCTGAGGAAGCCGGTGAACTCGACACGGCCGCTGCCGTACTTCTCCGCCTCCCTCTTCAACTCGCATTCCACAGGGCCCTCGCCGACGAGAAGCAGCCTTGCCCCTTCGAGGGAGCCGGCAGCCCTGATCAGTATGTCGATCCCCTTCTCGTGGAGGAGGCGGCCGGTGTATATGAAATAATCTCCCTCTTCGGCGTGCGTCTGTATATCTAGGTCGGTAAAGTTCGGGATCGCCGTGACTTTATCGCCGTCTATCCGTCCCTCGATCAGCTTCCCCCGAAGGAAGCGGCTCGGCGTTATGAACCTGTCGACGCGCCGCGGCACGCCGGTCATGCGGTCCCAGCACGAGGTGAGCATCGCGACCACGCTCGCCGGGAAACTCCCCTTCTTGCATCTCTGCAGTGGAGCGTTCCAGTATCTCGTCGGCAGGCACCTCTCGCACACCTCGCCGCGGCTGAGAAAGGAGGTGTTGGGGCAGACGAGCCTGAAATCGTGGCAGGTCCAGACGATCGGGATCCCGCGCTTTCTCAGCGGCTCGATTATCGACGTCGTCAGGTGGCTGTGGATGTTGTGGAAATGGGCGATATCGGGTTTCGTATCGTCGGCCAGCCGGGCGATGTTCCTCCTCGCCTCGCCGTTGTACATAGACTTCGTGAGAACCTTCCACGCCGATGCCGGAGAGGAGCTTTCCAGGAGGGAGGGGAAGTCGATCTCGCTCGAGAAATACTCCGAATGGGGCGAGGGGAGGTTCCGCGGGTGCTTCATCGCGAAGTGAACGACCTCGTGGCCGTTCTCCGCGAGAAGCTCGCTGAGGTTGAACATGTGAGTCGAATCCCCGCCGCGGCGGAAATGAAATGTCTGGACCATCAGCACTCTCAAAGGAGCTCCTCCTCGTTCGAACGGACTTCCAGGCGGCCTGCCGGCCGCCCGGACTCCGAATGTAACCCAAATAGTGCCTTGATATCAAAGAAAATGCGCCCCGGTACATCTCGGCCCGTCGAGGTAAAACCGCTTGACTGGAGGGCATCGTTTTATTATAAAAATCTTATACTATCAGTATCTGCCGCTCTGATCGGAGGATTGAGTTGAAATCGAGGAAATTTGTCTCTCGTATGCTGTTACTGTCTATGTCCGTAATGCTCTTTGCCGTACCGGTCCTCGGTCAGGCGAACAGCGGTAAAGCGGTCATCTACATCGGCGGTTCGTACAACAAGGCGATGGTGGACGACGCCCAGAACGGATTCTTCGGGATCGACATGTTCGCCGGCAAGATGATCACCAACGAGCTCTGCCTCGGAATCTCTTCCGGTTACGACATCGTGCACAACTACAAGTACACGGTTTCGTCCGATCCGGACAAAGGCGGCGGCGACTTCACCGAGACGCTCAGCGTCATCCCGGTCCTGTTAAAGGCAAGGTACTACTTCTCGATCAACCGGATGATGCAGGTCAACGTCCAGGCGGGCGCCGGAGTCTACAAAACGATCTCCAGACTCGGAGGAAACTCGGTCGGCAGGATCAGCGGCAACGAGACCCGTCCCGGAGGCTCGATCGGCATTGCCTTCGATTACTGGTTCCTCCTCACCACGGGAGTGAGCTTCGAGTTCGAGTACCACGCGTTCACGATGCCCGGCGGCGGAACCGTGTTCAAGTTCTGGCAGGCCCGCGTCGACTACGGGATCATCAAGTTCTAGGGAAAAATCTTCGGATGACGGTGAGCACCCGTATCTCGGCGCCGTCGTCGACCTGCTCGACAGGTCCGTACACCTCTCCGGCCTTGCGGAATAGCCTCGACACAAACTTCTCCTGTCCCGCGCCGATCTCGAAGGCCAGCATCCCGCCCGGCCTGAGGAACTCGGGAGCCCCCGTAATCAGCCGCCTGAAAATGTCCATCCCGTACGCGCCCGCGTCGAGGGCCACCCTCGGCTCGTGATCGATAATCTGATTGTCTAACTTGTCGACAGACGTGGATGGGATGTACGGCGGGTTACAGACTACGAGGTCTGTCGCTCCCTCGAGCCCCTTTCCCCTGAACGGCTCGAACATGTCGCCGCTCAGAAGGGTCACCCTGCCGGTGACCCCGCATTTCTCGACATTGGCAGCCGCCACTCCGACCGCTTCCTCGCTGATGTCCGAGGCGTAGATCTCCGCGTTCTCGGTCCTCAGCGCGAGAAGGACGGCGATGTTGCCGCTGCCCGTGCCGAGCTCGATGATCTTCGGTACCTGCACGCCGGCCGCCTGCTGTTTCTCGATGAACCCGAGGCATGTGAGGGTCAGTAGCTCAGTCTCCTCACGGGGGATAAGCGCGCCCTGACGGCATTCGAGCATCTCCCCGAGGAACGGGGCCACTCCGAGGATGTATTCGAGCGGCCTCCCCTCGGCCCTCTGCCTCGCGATATCGGCCAGATCGGGCTCCCCGCCGAGGATGGAGAGGTCGGCCCTTCTCAGGGCCCCGCCCGAGACAAGGTCGGCGAAGCGGAGCGTCTCGAGGAGAGGGTCTTCGACCCCCTGCTTCCTGAACTCGGCGTATATCTCTGCAAGCCTTTCGATCATCAGCCGCTCATTCGTTCCTGCCAACCGCCGGACCGGCCCTGTCCCTTATCGCCGGCCATCTCATTATAGATCGCGTCGTACAGCCGCGCAGCGGCTTCCCAGCTGTGCTCGGCCCGTACGTGCGCCGCGGCTTTCTCCCCCGCCCGGGCCGCCTCGTCGGGATGACCGAGCACGAAATCGAGCTGCTTCGCGAGCGAATCCGCGTCGGAGACCCGGAATGCAAATCCTATACCGTCCGCCACCGCCCTGTTCTCCGGTATGTCGCTGAAGACAGTCGGCGTGCCGAACGAGAGGCCCTCGAGCAGAGCCATCGACATCGCCTCGTACTCCGACGGGAAAACGAAGACCTTCGCATGGGCGTAGAGGGCGAAGAACTCATCGCCCGTGAGGAATCCTACGAACCGTACCCCCTCCGGGCTGTTCCGCTTGAGCTCCTCGAAATATGCCTCGTCGGTCGCGGAGCCGCCGCCCGCCACGACGAGGGGCATCCCCGGATCCAGCTTCCGGTATGCCTCCACGAGGGTACTCAGACCCTTTGTCCTCTCGATCCTGCCGGCCGAGCAGAAGAGGTAACCCCCTTCCCTCAGAGACCATTTCTCGAGCAGGTGAGCTGGCGGCTTTTCGCGGAAGACGATCCCGTTGGGAATGTACCTCACGCCCGCCCCGTATTTCGAATTGTAGTAATCGGCGAGCGGCTTCGAGACGGATGTCCTGATCCGTGGGATGCGGATGAAGAAACGCTCTGCGATCTTCGACATCGACCTCGCCGCCATGTTCCATTTCTTCCGGATATACGCCTGGCCGTGCGAGGTGGCCATGATCCCGTGCCGCGCACGGGGGACCAGGGCGAGTATGCACGGGTCGGCGCTGTGTATGTGCACGATGTCGTAGTCATGCCTGCGTGTATCGATCGAGGAATGCCACATGTGGGAAAACATCTCGATGTTCCTGCGCCCGCTCCCCCTCACCGGCAGCACGACGGCACCGCGGTAGTCGCCGGAGGGCTCGCAGTAACTGTCGTACCCGTATACGGTGATCTCATGTCCCATCGCTGTCAGGTGGGGAAGGAGAGAATCGACGACGACCTCCACGCCGTGGTGGCCGGGCACTCCTTTTATTCCGAGGATCGCGATCTTCATCGGCGGGCTCCGGCAGGATCAGTCAAAACAGACCTCGCCGCCACTCATGAGGCGGAGCCTGTTGCGAAGGACCCATAGCATCGGCTTCCACAGCTCCCTGCGCATAGCCGGGACGGCGGTGCCGGTCATCCAGCAGTGCTGCGTGCACTCCCTTACCATCCTGCGGACCTCTTCGGCCCGCTCGCTGTTCCAGATCTCGTCGAACGACTGCGTGTTGAGATCTCCCATGATCCAGGGCTCACGTGAGCCGTTGCAGGCGAGGACTTTCCCCCAGGGATCGACGAAAAATGTGTCGGTTCCGGCGTTGCACGCTATCGGGCGGGGCTTGCCCTGCACGTGGTGCAGGAGCCCGAGGTTGAGGTAGGCGCGGAACCAGTCCTTGACCCGCATCTTCTTCGATTCTCGCGGCGACCTCAGCAGGACCGTGATGAACTCCTTCATCTTCTCCTCGACGTCGCCATGCTCCTCGAGGAGGTTGTCCTGCTTGAAGAAGTAGAAAGAGTTGTGGACGACGGCGTTGGCGAACTCGACGTCCATCGCCGCGACGAGGGTGTAGAGATCTATGAGGTCGCGGCAATTCTCGCCGGAGATAGTCATGGCGAACCCGATGTCCTTCACGCCCATCCGCTTGAGGCGCAGGATCGTCCTCATCGCGCGGTCGAAACCGTCCTCGAGGCCGCGCAGCTCGTCGTTCAGCGCCGGCAGGCCCTCAACGCTGGCCCTGACGGTGATCTTCGGGAATTCACGGGCAATGTCCACGATGCGGTCTGTGAACCAGCCGTTGGTGCTTATCTCGAGACGGTTCGTCTTCGTATCGAGGATCTCGACGATGCGGCGTATGTCGCCGCGGAGCATCGGCTCGCCGCCGGTGATGTTGAGGCGCTGCATCCCCCCGGGGATCTTCCTGAGGATCTCGGGGTCGAACTCCTCGGACACCTTCGAGGGATTCTTCCAGGCGTTGCACATGCGGCACCTGGCGTTGCACCTGTAGGTGGTGATGATGGCACATTCCATTGGCGTTTCCGCTTCCCCGTCATTCCCCTCCGTAAATACTGGAATCTCAGGCTCAATAAACGGGCTCAGTCCCGGTAAATCCAGCAAGAATTATGACAAATCCTGTCACGCTCTCTTCAGCCACTTGAGGATCTCCCTCGCGTCGGGTTTCTTTCCGTACATCAATATGCCCGTCCGGAATATCCTGGCCGACAGCTTCCCGGCGAACCTGATGGCGAGGATCATTATAACAACGCTCAACGCTATCTGCCAGGCGGGCGGCATCAGCACATTGATCCTCATGAACATCACTATCGGGGTGAAGAAGGGGACCAGGCTGATTACCGTGGCGAAGAGGCTGTCGGGCCTCTGGATGACCATCATCGGGACGAGGATCGTGAAGACGAGGCAGAGGACGATCGGCGTCTGCATCTGCTGGGCCTCCTGGTCGGTGTTGCACACCGAGCCGATACCGGCGAACATCGTCGCGTAGAAGAGGAAGCCGAGCACGTAGTAGAGGATGAAGAAGCCGAGGGTCGCGAAAGAGAGGTTCCCGGCGAGCTCGGCCACGGGGCCGCCCATCGTCAGGCCGTATGCGGTCATGATCGTACCGAACAGCCCCCAGATGGCGTACTGGGTCAGCCCGACGGCCCCCACTCCGAAAATCTTCCCGAAGAGCAGGTCCTCGGGCCTGAGCGAGGAGAGGAGCACCTCGATCACGCGGTTGTTCTTCTCCTCGATGATCGATCTCTGGACCGCGACGCCCCACATCAGGATCGTCATGTAGAGCATCATTATGAAGAGGAGGCTTGACATGAAAATGAAATCGAACCCTCCGCGCTTCTCGGCGCCCTTATCGGTGACCTGCATCGTCTCGAGGTCGACGCCCTTGACCAGCCCCTTTACCTCGCTGTAGTCGAGTCCCCTCGAGAAGAGCCTCATCCCGATGACGACGTTGC
Organism: Candidatus Krumholzibacteriota bacterium; assembly: GCA_030609325.1. Lineage (GTDB taxonomy): Bacteria > Krumholzibacteriota > Krumholzibacteriia > Krumholzibacteriales > Krumholzibacteriaceae > JAUWCL01. Next base: position 34,479 of record JAUWCL010000024.1, on the reverse strand, counting down.
TCAGCGCCCTCTCGATACGCTCGAGGGTCTTTATGTCGCCGATGCGCTTCCCGTAGAAGACCGCCTTGCCCTCATCGGGGATGTCGGCCGGGATGACGACGTAACCGTCGATGGCGTCGTTCTCGACCTCGAGGTTCAGGACCCGTTTCGCCTCCTCGAGGCCTGTCACGTCGACCTCGACCTCCCTGATGATGAACTTCGGCGTCCCGTCGTCGAGGGTGTCGGCGAGCGACGTTTCCATCTGGGCGTAGACGTCGCCGGCCAGGTCGATGACGGTGATGGTCGTCTGCGTCTCCGGGGAGAGCTTGAAGAGCAGGGCCGGCGCGAATATCAGCAGGCCCATTAGGATGGGGCCGAGGATCGTCCCGATGAGGAAGCTCTTCTTCTTTACCCGGTCGAGGTACTCACGCCTGACCACTATCAGCATCTTCTTCATCGAGCTCACCCCCCTCCTCCCTGACCTGGGCAATGAATATGTCGTGCAGGGACATCTCCCCGATCTCGAACCTGTCGACCCTTCCCCCGTCGAGCGCGTGGCGCAGCATGACGCCCGGATCGGCACCCTCGGCGAGCGTCACCGAGAGGTCCTGCCCGAACTCGCTTACCTTCTCGACGTCGGGATGGGCCTCGAGCTCACGGGCGTCGCCGGAGAACCTCATCGACACGACGTTCTTGCTGAACCTCATCTTGATGTCGGCAAGGCCGCCTTCGAGGACCTTCCTGCCCCTGTTTATCAGGCATATCCTCTCGCAGAGCTTCTCGACCTGTTCCATCAGGTGGGTCGAGAGGATCACCGTGCACCCCTCGTCCTTCATCTCTACGATGATGTCCTTGAGAAGCTGGGTGTTGATCGGATCGAGCCCGGCGAACGGCTCGTCGAGGATGACCATCTGCGGCTCATGGATTATCGTCGAAACGAACTGGATCTTCTGCTGCATCCCCTTCGACAGGGCCTCGACGGGCTTGTCCTCCCAGCCGGCCAGGTCGACGCGCTCGAGCCAGCGGCCGGCGCGCTCGGCAGCGGTCTTCGAGGAGAGGCCCTTTATCTCCGCCAGAAAGATGATGTGGTCGAGGATCTTCATCTTGCGGTAGAGCCCTCTCTCCTCGGGCAGGTACCCGATCCTCTCCTTGAGCGACTCGCTTAAAGGCTCGCCGAAGATCTCTATCTTCCCCTCGTCGGGCTGGATTATGCCCATAGCCATCCTGATCGTCGTCGTCTTACCCGCGCCGTTCGGCCCGAGCAGGCCGTATATCACGCCCGGCTCTATCGTGAGGGAGAAATCGTCGACGGCGGTATGGCCTTCATACCTCTTCGTGACATTCTCTATCGAGAGCAAACCGCTTCCTCCTTGAACTATGTTTGCGTAGACTCTTCTTCGTACTGCCAGATGGCCTACACGGCAGGGCGAGCGATTATTCGAGAGACTCCCCGCCGCGCTCGAGCATCGCCTTCATCTCGACGAGCGCCCTGTACCTGTGGCTGACCCGGTTCTTCTCGGCCGGTTCCATCTCGGCCGTTGTCTTCCCCGCCTCCGGGACGTAGAATACCGGGTCGTAGCCAAAGCCGTTCTCTCCCGCCGGCTCCCGCGCGATGAGTCCCTCGAGGATCCCCTCGGTGACCAGCGCGTCGTCTTTGGATCCCGGCGCCGGATAGAGGACCATGACGCACCTGAACCGCGCCGTCCTCTCTTCATCGGGCGTCCCCTCGAGCGCCTCGAGGAGCCTGGTATAACGTTTCGGGTCGTCAAGCCCCTCTCCACCGTACCTCGCCGAACGGATACCGGGCGCCCCGCTGAGGGAATCGACCTCTATGCCGGAGTCGTCGGCGAGGGCGGGAAGCCCCGTCGCCTCGTGCGCCGCCCCGGCCTTTATCATCGCGTTCTCGAGAAAGGTCTCCCCGTTCTCTTCGGGCTCGGGATACGGGGCGAAATCGTCGAGCCCGGCAAGCTCAATCCCCGAGCCGGAGAGGATACCGGAGATCTCGGCGATCTTGCCGGCGTTATGCGAGGCGACCACTATCCTCATTTCCAGCGGAGTTCCTTCTTCTGTTTCCTCACGATCCCGCGGATCCCCGTGCGGGCGGCCCGGAGCATCCTGGTGAGGTCCTCCTCGGTGAAGGTGCCGTCCTCGGCCGTCCCCTGTATCTCTATCAGCTCTCCACGCTCGTTCATCACTATGTTCATGTCGACCTCGGTGGTCGAATCCTCCTCGTAGTCGAGATCGAGGGTAACTTTTCCGCCGACGATCCCGACGCTCACCGCAGCGACAAAGCTGTCGAGCGCGTCCGCCGCGATCCGGAGGCGGCGCAGGGCCGAGGCGACCGCCATGAAGCCGCCGCTGACCGATGCTGTGCGCGTGCCGCCATCCGCTTCGAGGACATCGCAGTCTACGATTATCGTCCTCTCGCCGATCTTCTCGAGATCGACCCCGGCGCGTATCGAGCGTCCGATGAGCCTCTGTATCTCCTGCGTCCTCCCCTTCACTCTTCCCTTGATCGACTCGCGCGGAATCCGCCGCGGGCTCGAGCGGGGGAGCATGCTGTACTCGGCCGTTATCCAGCCCCTGCCGGTGCCCCTGAGAAAGGGCGGAACCGTGTCCTCGACGGTAGCCGTGCAGAGCACCCTCGTTCGTCCCATCTCGAAGAGGACCGAGTCGTCGGCACTGCTGATGAACTTCCTTTTGATCTTTATCTGTCTGAGCTCGCCGCTCTTCCTGCCGCCATGCCTCGGCATTGTTCCTCGCTTTCTTCGCCGCCCGGGCCGGTCACCTGCTCTACGCTCTCGATCGGCCTCCCGAGAAATCTCTCGCCGATCTCCCTGAACCTGTAGGGGATGTCGCTGAGGAATACCTCTATCCTTCCCCCCGAGTTGCGGCCCGAGAGGAGGCCGGCCGAAGCGAGCGTCTCCTCCACGTCAGCCGCCGTCTCCGTCGCTGAATCGACGAGGACGACGCCGTCGCCCATCACCCTCGAGATGACGCCCTTGAGCAGCGGGTAATGCGTGCAGCCGAGCACGAGCGTGTCGGCCCCGAATCCTGTGAGAGGCTCGAGATAGCGCCTCGCGATCATGAAGGCCACCTCGTCGTCGACCCAGCCTTCCTCGGCGAGGGAGACGAAAAGAGGGCAAGGGTGCGACATGATCTCGAGCCCGTCGTATATATCGTTGAGTGCCTTCTCGTAGGCCCCCGAGTTGACAGTCGCGGTCGTGCCGATGACGGCTATGCGGCGGTTGCGTGTCGCCGCGGCAGCGCCCCTCGCCCCGGGAAGGAGCACTCCGATGACGGGGATCTCCTCCTCGTCTGCCAGCCGGGGGATGGCGACCGAGGATGCCGTGTTGCAGGCAATGACTATGAGCTTGACGTCCCTGCTCTTGAGGAATCCGAGGTCCTCGCGGGCGAACTTCATCACAGTCTCGGCGCTCTTCGTGCCGTAGGGCACCCTCGCCGTATCGCCGAAATAGACGATGTCCTCGCCCGGGAGTCTTTCGATCAGCTCCCTGACGACGGTAAGCCCGCCGACCCCCGAGTCGAATACGCCAATCGGCCTGTCCCTGCTGCCGTCCATCTATCGCTGCCGGCGCCGGGCTGACGCCGGGCTACCTCCATTTCCTGATGTCGAGAGGCTTGCTGACGCCGTAGTGTCCCGCGAGGGTCTCGACGGGGTATCCCTCGACGAGGAACTGGAGCCTGCCCGCCTGCGGGAAGTTCGCGCCTATCGTCCTGATTATCGTGGTAATCGTGTAATACTCGCCCGTGCTGCCGTCGCCGGTCGTTATCCCCCTGTTGAAGTCGAGGCAGAGCGTCCCGGTCTCCTCGACCCAGAAGACCTGGAGGATCCTCGTCCCGGCCGGTATCGCGGAGATCCCGTCCCTGTCCTCAGGCCCGGCGAGCAGGGCGGCCATGACGGCCTTCGCCTCGCTCTCGATCCCCTCCCTGACGGGGATCTCCCGTGTCTCGGCCACGAGGCCATCGGCGTCGCGCCCCGCGAAATAGAGCGTTACGCTCCTCGTCTCCTCGGCGACCTCCTGGATCCCGGGGGGCGCCTCATCCTCGCCCGCGGTCCACCGCCTTACCGCGTAGATCGTGACGATCACTACGGCCAGAACGATGATCGCGACCACTATCTTTCTGCCGAGATCCGTGACTCTCACCCCTTCGCGCGGCCTTCCAGCCGTGCGCCTACTCGATGCCCCGTATCTCCCGGGCGCCGGCTCCTGAGTACCTGGCGCGGTATTTCCTTATCGCCTCTGCGATCCCGCGGGCGACCTCCTCGCGGAACCGCTTGTCGGCCAGCAGCCTCTCCTCGCCGGGATTGGAGAGGAAGGCCGCCTCGACCAGCACGGCCGGCATCCTGCATCCCTTCAGAACAATCAGGCCGGCCTGCTTCACGCCCCTGTTCCGTATGTTGATGACCTCCCCGAGTTCTCTCTGGATTAGCTCGGCGAGCTCGCTGCTCTCGGTGACGAACTCGTTCTGCACCATGTCCCACAGCATGAACCCGAGGTCATCGAGCTCCTCGGGGCTCACGCCCGCTCCCTCGAACTGTATCGATGCGTTCTCCTCCATGGCAAGCCTCGCCGCCTCCTCGGTCTTCGCCTGCGAGAGGAAGAATGTCTCGTAGCCGCTCGCGTCGGGATGGAACCAGCCGTTGCAGTGGAGGCTGACGAATATATCGGCCCTCTCCGAGTTGGCGATCTCGGCCCTCCTCATCAGGGGGATGAGGACGTCCTCGGTCCGCGTCATGACTACTTCCATGTCGTAATCGCTCACGAGAAGGTCGCGCAGCCTCATCGCGATATCGAGGTTCACTTCCTTCTCCATCAGCCCGGTGGGGCCGACCTTGCCCTTGTCGATGCCTCCGTGACCGGCGTCGATCGCGACCCTTACGATGTCGCGCCTGCCCCTCCTCCGGGAGTCGTCGAGGATCTCGGTCATCCTGCGGCCGGCGAAGTCGACCTCCGGTATCTCTGGCAGTTCGCCTTTCTCAAGGTGGATCACGAGCTTCCTCTCGTCGCCCCCGGATCGGCCCGGGCCGATGAACTCGACTCGGAAGCTCTCCGCCGTTTTCTCGACATCGAAGAAGAGGTACGAGTCGTGCTCGGTCTGCTCGGCCCTGACGCGGTTGAAGAGACCGAGGCCCTCCGTGGCGTTTATCTTCAGCGCGTTGAGCCTCCCGCCGTAGACCTTCAGCCTCAGCAGGCCGGGCGTCTCGCTGTCCACATGGTAGAGAAGTTCCTCGGTAAGGGTCATGACGGCCCTCGTGCCCTCTTCGAAATCAACCGACGTGATATTGTAGCGGGGCGAGCCGATCGTCAGCACGAGCCTCTCCTCGTCGAGCTCGACCTCTTCGAGAGTCATCGGTGCGAGGATGTTCGATACGAACTCGAGCGGTATCATCACAGAGCCGTTCGCGTACGCGACGGGGATCCTCATCAGGACCGGCTCGTCGTCGACGACTACCACGCGGGTGTCGATCGTGAGCATGAATGAATGGCTCTCGATGCGCAGGACGAGCTTCCTCGCGTCCGTGTTCCAGTATCTCGTCGCCCTGAATATCCTCGCGAGGTCGTAGGCCGAGATGAAGAGCTCCTCGCTCGGCCTGGCGAGACGGTAGAGGGGAACGTCCTCGGTCGCCCGTTCGTCGCCGTAGACCACTCCGAGCGTGCGGTCGGGGTCGACCGTCTCGGGATCGTTCGCCCGCGCGGCGACCGCCAGGACCGCCGCGATCATCACCAGTGCCGATATCGTCAGTATGTGTCGCTTCATAACCTCTACTTGCGCTCCTCGTCTTTCAGCGCTCTCTGCATCTCCCTCTTCGCGTCGCGCTCGGCTATCTCGCGCCTCTTGTCATAGGCGCGGCGGCCCTTCGCCAGTCCCAGCTCTACCTTGACCTTCCCCGCGTCGTTGAAATAGAGCTTCAGCGGGATGAGGGTAAGCCCCTTCTCCTGAATCTTTCCAAGAAGCCGCCTGATCTCCCTCGCGTGCATGAGGAGCTTTCTCGTCCTTGTCGGCTCGTGGTTGAATCTGTTCCCCTGCTCGTAGGGGCTGATGTGGGCATTGTACAGGAAGAGCTCCTCCCTCTCGACGGCGGCGTACGCGTCCTTCAGATGGGCGCCGCCGGCGCGGAGGCTTTTCACCTCGGTCCCCCACAGGACGATACCCGCCTCCATCGTCTCGAGGATCTCGTAATCCCGCCTTGCCTTCCTGTTCGTAGTTACTATCTTCATGTCGTTGATACACCGCCGCCGAGCCCGCCGTTCGCTCATTCGGGCGAAAACGGCGAAAACGACACACAACATCGTTGACGGGCCGCCTTTTTTCGGCCAGACTCGGTCAGGCGAAAAGTACCAGAGAGAATAACCGTTCGCAAGGCATAAGATGACAGGCGATAACGCGCAGAAACGATACCATCCCGCATTCCGCGCGCTGTCCTGGGGAGTCCCCCTGGCAGCGCTGGCCGTCATCGCCGCCCTCCTGTTCTTCGGGGCAGACGGTGACCGGGGCAGCGGCGTCGAGGTCAGCCCCCCCACCCCGGCCGGAATATCGTCCGTCGGCTTCGCCGAGATAGACTCGATCATCGCCGGCGCGACCGAGGCGTTCGAAAAGAGGGACTACAAGGAGTCGGCGCGCCTCCTCTCCCGGGCGCGGTTCTTCATCCATTCCGGCATAAGCGAGGGCAGGTTCGGCGGCGTGCCCCGCAACCTCGAGCTGATCCTCGGCCTATCCGAGTTCTACCGGGGATATCCACTCAAGGGGATCCTCTTCGTTACGAGCGCGGCCGAGGTGGAGCCGCAGAACGAGACGTACGCGTGGTACCTCGGCCTGATGCATCTCTCCGAGGGAAATAAAAAGGATGCGAGAAAGTATTTCGAGAGGACCGCGGCCCTGGGGGGGATCTATTCGGATTCCTCGAAGACGATGCTCGAGGAGATGTGACGGCTTACGGAGGGCCCGGCATCCAGGCGATCTGCTTCTTTCCTTTACCCACCCACACCTGCCGGCCTGCAGATTCACCGACGAGCCTGTCGCTTGCGTCGTAGTATCTCAACGATACCTCGTGGGATCCAGGCTCGACCTCCATCCTGAAGACGGCGATCTCCGCCGGCAGCGTCTGCCACGACCTCGTATCGGCCCGTTCGACGGCGGAGAAAACCTTCGCCACGACTGCGGCGATCTTCCCCGCGTCGCCGTCGAGCTTGTTCTGCGCGAGGAGCTGCAGATAGGTCCGCATCGCTGATTTGAGCAGGATCGTCCCGATGTCCCTCCTGAACTCCTCCATCGCCGTTTCTTCGAGATCGTCGAGGGTTACGGCCGTGCCCGCCTCGACCCCGTCGATGACGGGCCGGCAGTAGGCGGCGACCCTCGGCAGTCGGACGTACTCGGGAAAGGCGAAGGTGAAGACGGTCCCCAACCCGGCGTCGCCCGGGAGAAAGGACGACGTTACCGGATAGACCTGCTGCCCGGCGCTTCCGGGGAGATTGAAACAGCCGAAGGTCCTGCCGTTCACCTTCTCGAAGTACCCCCTGATCTCACGCGAGACCTTCACCGGCGCCCTCCCCATCTCGGCGAGGACGGCGATCTCGGTCAGGTGGGAGTTGGGGGTCCAGGGCACGGCATCCGGATAGATCTTCGCGATCCTGTCGTATTCGATCCTCGCGTCGTCGAGCATCCCCTCGTTCTCGTAGAGGACGGCCGTGACATACCGCGCGAACGGCACGTCGAGAGGCGGATCATCTTTGGCCGTGAAATTGCCGACATACTCCCTCAGGCGCCTCACCACGCGGTTCCTCTCTACGTAGGCGCCCCCGCGGTCGCCCGACTCCCAGTACGAGAGGAGCAGGTATGTGTTGAGGAGGATCTTCTCGTGCGGTTCGGGGTGGTACTCCTTGCTTCCCTCGCTGACGATCGAGGTGGAGAGCATCTCCCCGACCGAGGCCGTCCCCTCGATCTCGTCGAAGCGCCGCTCTGCCCCCTGCATGTCGACGATCGCCGAGTCGTACATGCCGGCGGCGAGACGCACCTTGCCTCTCTCGAGCATGAAGAGGCAGCAGTCCTCGTTCGATGAGGAGAGGACCAGCTCGTCGAGCTCGTCCATCGCGCGGTCGTACTCGCCGTCATAGTAGTAGACGCCGGTATCGTTCATACGGGCGGTATAAGTAGTGCAGCCCGGCACAACTGCGAGGACCGCGAGGGCCGTGATGACGGCTTTCCTGATCATATCGTCGGCTTTCGTAAACTACCAGCGCACCGAGCCCTTAGTGCTGGCCCGCTTATACTCGACCTCGTCGATCCAGGTGATCAGGAGGGTCTCGATGTCGACGATCGTCATCGTGATGAGGAAGTAGTTCCTCGTCTCCCTGCCGTCCATCTTGCGGATGTTGCCGATCGATCCTCGCATGATGTAGTGCGCTCCGACGAAACGGCCGAGCTTCGCGGCCTTCGTATCATCGTAGAGATCTGTGGCCTGCATGTTGAGCTGGTCGAGGGCCTGATCGAAAGCCTTGTCGTCGACGAACTGAGCGACTCCGTCCTTGATCAGGGCGGTACGGATCTTGTCGAGTATCATCCTCGTGTCGATGTGCTCGTCGGTGTTGTTCTCGAGTGCTCTGGCGAGGATCATGACCGGCCTCTGGCCGTTGTGCGCGGCGGCGTACTGGTGGTGGAACCCGTTGGTCATTATCGAAGTGATCATCTCGTCGGATATCAGTAGCAGGTCGGAGCTTGTGTAATCGGCGTCCTCCGCCGTGTCGGTCGAGAGATCGATCTCCTTTGTATACTCCTGTGCGCATCCTGCCAGAAACAGCACGCACAGAAGCGCCACGGACAATCTGGTCATCGTTTCCTCCTCTTTTCAGGCCACTGACAATAATACTGGCGATATACTACGCCCATACGCCCGATTGTGCAAGTATCTCCGCCATCAGGGCGGTCTTGACAAACTATCCGGCGTTAATTATTGTACTTACCTGCAAAGAAGATGCCTGAGTGGTGGAACTGGTAGACGCGCTGCGTTCAGGGCGCAGTGAGGGTAACCTCGTGGGGGTTCGACTCCCCCCTCAGGCATTTTTCTTTTCTATCAAGGAGACGAAGATGGAGATCACGGTTACTTTCCCGGGAAACAAACTGACCAGCGCTCAGGCAGGAAGTCACACCGTCCTGACCGACCAGTCGGTCATGTCCGGCGGCGATGGAACGGCCCCGGCGCCTTTTACCCTCTTCCTCACCTCGCTCGCTTCATGCGCGGGCATCTACGTCGTGTACTTCTGCGAGAAGAGAGGTATCCCGGTCAGCAATATCAAGGTCATCCAGAGCGACGAGCGCGATCCGGAGACGCACAAAGTGACGAGGATCACGATCGAGATCGAACTGCCCGCCGACTTCCCCGATAAGTACAGGAAGGCGCTTCTCCACACCGTCGACCTCTGCACCGTCAAGAAGACGATGCTCGACCCGCCCGAGTTCGATGTCAAGACCGTGACGGCCGGCTGACGCTTTGTCAGCGGGCCTGCCCCTGATACAGCTATGCAGATGAGACTGTTCATAACCGGCGCTTCGGGTAACACTGGCCGTGCCTTCCTCGACGATCTCTTCCGGTCTCCGCTCGCCCGCGACGCCGACGTCGTATGCCTGACGCTGCCCGGCGACCCGCTCGGCGATCTCTCCGCCTGGCCCGTCAGGACTGTCGATGGAAACGCCCGCGACGCCGATTCGACAGCCCGCTTGTGGGACGGCGACCGGTCGTTAGTCAACATCTCGTCGATATATCATTCGGAAGCGATACTGAAGGGATGCCCCGGGGCGAGGAGCATCGTCGCGGTCAGCTCGACTGGGATCTTTTCGCGCTACCGGGACGAGGTGTCCAGGATCGAGGCCTCAGAGAAGATCGTGACCTCCTCGGGAATCCCCTGGACGATACTGCGGCCGACGATGATCTACGGCACGCCTCTCGACCGGAACATGTCGAAGCTGATCACCTACATATCGCGCAGGAGTGTGATCCCCATGCCCGGCGGAGGAAAGTCGCTGTTCCAGCCAGTCTCGGCTTTCGATCTCGCCTCATGTATCACAGCGGCGCTGATATCTCCGGCAGCGGCCGGGAAAAGTTACGAGATCTCCGGCAGGAGCGTCCACACGCTCCGGGAGATCGTCAAGATGATCGCGGGATTGCTGGGCACCGGGGTCAAGATGTTCCCCGTCCCGCTCCGTGCCTCCGTGGCCGTCCTCAGGATCGCTGAGAGAATACTCCCGTCGACGCCCGTCAGGCCGGCGCAGGTGTTGCGCCTGCTCGAGGACAAGGTCTTCGACCATTCGGCCGCCGCGGCCGACCTCGGCTTCTCGCCTGTCTTCCTCGAGGAAGGGCTCAGGCGCCAGATAGATCTGATGGGGCTGCTCCCCCGCTGATTACTCTATCTCCTTTATCGATATGACCTCTGTCTCGCCGAGGCCCTCGAGTTGGTCCTTCGTCTCCTCGTAGTTCGTTATCACGACGATGAGGTTCCCGTCGCAGCCGAAATGCTCCCTCGCTACGCGCATGACGCCGTCTGATGAGACGGCCCCTATCCTGCTGCGGTACTTCTCGATGAAATCACCGCCGAGACTATAGAACTCGAGGTCGGTCATCCACTGTGCGATGTCGGAGTTCGTCTCTATGTCGAAAGGGAAGAGACCCGATATGTAGCGCCTGCACCCTGCGAGCTCCTCCTCGCCCACCTTCTCGTCGCGGATCAGCATGATCTGCTCGAGGGCGACGTCGATCGTCTCTCGCAGGGTGGCGTTCTTCGTATAGGTGTAGACGCCGAAGAAGCCGCCGTAGCGATACTGACCGAGCCCGCTACTCGCGCCGTACGAAAGGCCCCTGTTGACCCTGATCTCGTCCATCAATCTCGAGGTGAATCCTCCGCCGAGCACGCTGTTCGCGACTGTCAGTTCGAAATGGTCGGGCGTGTCCCTGCCGACGGCGATATTCCCGATCCTGATCTGGCTCTGCGTGAGGTCGGGCTTGTCGATGACGATCACCCTGCGGGTCTTCGCCGGCCGCTTCTCGAGGGCGGCGACACGGCTGTCCGCGGGAGGTGAGCCCTTCCATCCGCCGAATTTCTCCTCTATGAGCTTCCTGGCCTTTCCGGCGTCGACGTCGCCGACGACGGCGAGCACGGCACCCCCGGGCACATAGCGGCTTCTGTGGAAACCGACGACGTCATCGCGCGTCATCTCCCTTACGCTCGACGGGTAGCCGTCGACCGGGTTGCCGTACGGATGCGGGGCGAGAAGGAGCCTGAGGAACTCCCTGTTCGCGAGCGAGCAGGGGTTCTCCTTCACACTCATCGCCTCTGCAAGGACGATCGACTTCTCGCGCTCGAACTCTTCGGCGAGGAAATCAGGCTTTGTCACGACGCGGGCGAGATGATCGAGACCGAGCTCGACGTCGCGGGAGAGAAAATCGCCCGTAATAACGGCGTAGTCACGTCCGGCCCAGGCGTCGAGCCTGCCGCCGACTCCCTCGACCGACGAGGAGATCTCGTCGGCGCCCTTGCCGCCGGCGCCCTTGAGCAGGAGCCTGGCGGTCATGCCGGCCAGACCCTCGCTGCCCGGCCCGTCGCTGCACGAGCCGGCGGGGATGAGGAGCCTCATCGTCACGAGCGGGACCTCGCTCGTCTCGACGACGAAGACCTTCAGGCCGTTTTTCATGACGTGCTCCTCGTAGTCGGGGAGCTTGACGTCCCTGGTGCCCGACACAGCGGGCACGGAGGCGGCGATCACGGCCGCCGCGATCAGCACTGATAATATCCGTCTCATAGCATGATCCTCCTATGCCTCGGGCACCAGTGTCACCACGGTCCTGTTCCTGCTCGAGAAATATTTCTTCGCCGCCCCGCGCACTTCGTCGTTCGTCACGGCCCTGTAGCGGCCCGGCACATTCATGATCTCGCGGTAGTCGCCGAAGAGGATCTCGTACCTGCCGATCTTGCTCGCCCTGCCGTTGACCTTCTGCATGCTCCTCACGAAATCGGCCTCGAGAACATTCTTCGCCCGCGAGAGCTCCTCATCGAGGACGCCGTTCTCCGCGATGTCGATCAGCGCGGCGTAGACGGCCTCCTCGGCCTCCGCCGTCTCGCGACCCGGCTTCATCTTGATGTTGAACGAGAAGAGGTACGGATCGATCCTCCACGGGAAGGAGGCACGCACCGACATCGCGGCCCCGGTCTCGCGGACGAGCTTGCGGTAGAGCCTGGAGCTGCGGCCGCCGGTGAGGATCTTCTGGAGGACGTCGAGCGCGTAGATATCGCCGCTCGCGATGTCGGGGGTATGATAGGAGATCATCACGGCGGGCAGCTCCGCCTTCCTGTGAACCTCTCCACGGCGCTCGCCCATCTGCTCCGGCTCGACCGTACGGACAGCCTGCGACGGCTCCCGGGCCGGTATGTCGTCGTAGTATTCGTGTATCAGCTTCATCGCCTTCTTCGTGTCGAAGTCGCCGGCGACTATGAGGATCGCGTTGTTGGGGGCGTAGAACGTCCTGAAGTACTCGACGCAGTCATCGCGGTCGATCGCCTCGAGATCGGACATCCAGCCGATGACGGGCCATTTGTACGAATGGGCCTTGAACGCGAGGGCGTCGAGGTCCTCCCGCATCTGCCCCTGAACCGAGTTGTCGATCCTCAGGCGGCGCTCCTCCTTGACGACGTCCATCTCGCTGACGATGAACTTCGGATCGAGCTTGAGCGACTTCATCCTGTCCGAGTCGAGGTCGATGCAGAGCTCGAGACCGTCGCTCGAGATGTCCTCATAGTATGCTGTCATATCGGCCGAGGTAAAAGCGTTGGAATAGCCGCCGTTCGCCTCGAGGACGGCGTCGAACTCCTTCGGGCCGTACTTGTCGGCGCCGTTGAACATCATGTGTTCCATGAAATGCGAGATCCCCGTGATGCCTGCGCGTTCGTTGCGCGCCCCCACGCGGAAGAATGTCTGGTAGCTGATGACCGGAACGGAGTGGTCCTCGACGAGGATCACCTTGAGGCCGTTGTCGAGGGTCTCCACGGTGGCGTCGATCGCCACCTCGATCTTTTCGCCGGCGGCCGCGGGGGCCGCCCCGGCGGAAAGGACGAGCAGGACGGCAGCCGCTACGGCAGCCGCCGGAATGATTCTCCTCATCTCTCCTCCAATGTGGTGAAACAGGCATTCCCGGCCGGCCCCTGCGGCCGCCGGGACATTGAAAGATAACGAAAAGCGAGGCGTCAGGCCACCTTTCGCCTGATCCGCTTCCTTGTTTTCTTACGGTGGTAATTGCGGACGAGTTCCATGAAAATCCCGAGATCGTTCTCGAGGTCGGTCTGCGTCCCGTCGAAGTAGAAGTTCCTGATGGGGATGTTATCGTGGTCGGCGCTTAACCTCGGGTAGATCGACTCGGAGATGATCCCGTTCATGCAGGTGAACGGGCTGATGTCGATGATGCCGTCCGCGCCCTTCCCGTACATGTATATCGATTTGCCGACGCTCAGGACCATCTCGCCGAGCGAGCCCGCCACGGGGAGGTAAGGCGCGGCAAGGTCGAGGACCTCGCCCACGCTGCGGGGCTCCTCGACGCCGACGAACTCGCCCTGCAGCGGGGCGAGCAGCTTCTTCTCGTATCCGTGCTGGACGCGCCGCTTGATCAGCGCGCCGAGCATTCCGGTCGTGAAGACCTTACCCAGCCTCTTGAGGTTCCTGATGTTGTCGCTGTCGGTGTAGTGGACCCACTCGGTGATGTCCGAGAGCCACGCCTGGGCCCCGAACGGCTCGAGGCGCCTGATCAGGTCCTCGTTGCTGAAGGTGCTGAGACGACAGAAGATCTCGCCGACCACTCCGACGAGCATCACATCCTTCCCGAAATCGGCCGGTACGGCGCGGAAGATATCTCTCGCCTCCTCCATCACGCCGACGAGCGAATCAAGCTTCCTGTCGAGGGACTCGGACCGGTCGGCCAGGGCGTCGCAGAACAGTTTCAGGGATTTCGCGTGCGCCTTGTCTGCGGTGCCCGGCTCTGTCTCGTACGGCCTGTAGATGTGGAGTATCTTGCGGAAGGCGTCGCTCGCCACGAGCCCCCACCAGCCGAGCTTGAGGAGATCGCCGGCGCTCTCGCCGAGGCTCGCGTATCCGTCGGCGCTGGTCGGCGAGACGATCAGGACCTCTCCGTGGCCCATCTCGTCCATGACCTGCCGCGCAAACGGCGCGTACTGCCCGAACCGGCACGGGCCGCCGGCCGTAGGCAGGAAGAACGCCGTCTTCGACGGGTCGAACCCGGGCTGCTCGATCACACGGAGGAAATTGCCGATCGTGACGCGCGCGGGGAGGCACTCGTCGCCCGATGTGCACTTTCCGGCCAACTCATATGTCCTCTCGTTACCCTCCGGCGTGGGCCGGGTCTCTATCCCGAGGTACCTGAAGGCTGCAGAGAAGGCCTCTGCTCCTCCGGAAGACATTCTCGGGACGTAGAGGGTCCTTCCCGCGAGGGGGTTTCCTTTGCTTTCCACCATCTGAGGACTCCTTTGCTGTCGAGGTATGCCTCGCAGCGCGTCATTATGCCGGCGTCGTTGCCGTGCGCGTCAAACTGAAGCGTGAGATAGGGGCGGACCGCCGCACTGCCCGTGAAGTGCTTCACGTACGAGTCGGGGCCGCACTTGAAGTTCGTAATGTATATCATGTGCAGGTTCTCCCTCTGGGCCGCGTATCGCGAGGCCTGGAGGATCTTCCTGCCGTAGTTCCAGAACATGTTCTGGCCGAGGTCGCGTATCCCGATCCCGTCGATGTCGACGAAGAAGATCGGAATGACGTTTGCGCCGTAGTAGTCCCTCAGCTTGCCGGGAACGTTGAGATTGACCTCGCGGTCTACGATGTTGTACGGGCGCCCTACGATGATGATCCCCTGCTCGCCAGTCTCGTCGAGGGTCTTGAGAGCCTTTGCCCCATTCTCGCGCACCGCCTCGCGGAACATCCTCTGCGCCCCGTAAGCCGCCTTCACTGCCTTTTTATGATGGCGCGTGCCGATCCCGAACTTCGCGGCGAACCCGCGCAGCTCCTTCTCTACGTACTTCTCGCCCTCGCGGAAGTGGACGAGCGGCGCCGAGATGAACTCCTCGCGGCCGCGGAGCGAGGGCATGCTCCTTACGACGAAGGGCAGTGTCTGTCCCCACGGACAGACGTACGAGTTGACCTCGGGGATGTCGGTCTCCGCGTCGATCACGTTCGGTATGAGGATGCTGTCGAGGCCCTCCTCCTCGAGGAGCGACTCGACATGGCCGTGGGCCACCTGTATCGGGAAGCACGGCTCGGCGACGACCGCCTCGAGCCCCTGGTGAATGATCCTCTTGTTCGTCGCCTTTGAGGTAACGACCTCGATCCCCATCGCACGCAGGTATGTGTTCCAGAAAGGGTAACGGTCGAAGAAGTACATCGCCCGGGGGAAGCCTATCCGATACGAGCCTGTCCCGGCGGGCAGATCGAGCCCCGCCGCAGCGGCGGCCTCGGGAAGGTAGTCGCGCTCGAGCAGCTCGTCGTAAATCGCCATGAGGTCGGTGATGACCGGTTTCTTCGGCACCTTGGCGCGCTTGCGGTACTTGTCGCTGCACTTGTCTCCCCAGTAGGTGCGCTCCCCCTCGACGGTGAACTCCTGGATGTCGCAGTAGTTCGTGCACCCGCGGCATGTGAACTCGCGGATGCTGAAGTCGACGTTTTCCAGCTCGTACCCGCGGAACGAGGTCTGGATGCCGAGTGATTTGACCTTCTCCTTAGCCAGCAGCGCGGCCCCGACGGCGCCGATGCCGCCGTTGTGCGGCGGTACGATGATCTCGCGCCCGACGACCTCGCTGAATGCGGCGGCGACGGCGTCGTTGTACGCGGTGCCGCCCTGGAAGAAGATCACGTTGCCGATCCTGCGGCCGCGCACGACCCTGTTGAGGTAGTTCTGCACGACAGAGTAGGCCAGCCCGGCGATGATGTCGTCCTTTTCCGCCCCGCGCTTCATGTAGGCCGAGACGTCCTGCTCCATGTAGACGGTGCACCTCTCGCCGAGACGCAGGGGCTTCCCGGAGGCTAACGCCCTTTCGGCGAACTCGCCGATGATGTTGATGTCGAGCTTCTCGGCCTGCTCCTCGAGGAACGAGCCGGTGCCGGCGGCGCATGCCTCGTTCATCGTGAAGTCGGTGACGATCCCGTCGTCTATCCTGATATATTTGGAATCCTGCCCGCCGATTTCGAATATCGTGTCGACCTTCCTCTGGAGCAGGCTGTCGCCGATGAAGGTAGCACCGGTCTTGTGGGCGGTGATCTCGTCGTTTATCGTGTCGGCGCCTGTCAGCTCGCCTATGAGTTCCCTTCCCGAGCCCGTCGTCCCGACGCCCCTGATGCATACCCTGTCGCCGACATCGTCGCGGATCTCGTGGAGCCCGTTGGTGACGACCTCTATCGGGCGCGCCTGCGTGCGCAGGTAGATCTCCTTTACCACGTCGCCGTTGTCGTCGACGAGGACAAGGTTGGTGCTGACAGAGCCGACGTCTATCCCGAGGTAGGCGTCGATGGGCAGGGTCCTGCCCTCGAACGAGTATTCCTTCACGCGGTCGCGCAGAAAGCTGACCTTGTCTCGGGTGAGGGCCTTCCACGACGGAAACGATCTGCCGGCCGATTTCCCGCCGCTCTCAAGAACGCGGAGAAACTCTTCCTCGTCGAAACCGTCGCCGTTTCCCGAGGCGATGAACGCCGCGCCTATGGCTCCTGCATAGACCCCTTCCTCGGGGACGAAGAAGTCGTCCTCGCCGAGCTCGAAGACCTCGCGCACCGCGCTCGCGACGCCCTTGTTCATGGCAACGCCGCCGATGAAGGCCGTTTTCCCCTTCACATCCTTCCCCTTGACGATATTGCTCTTGAAGTTCCTCGCCACCGCCTCGCAGAGCCCCTTGAGGACCTCTTCGGGTTTGTACCCCTTCTGCTGGGCGTGGATCATGTCGGACTTGGCGAACACGCTGCAGCGGCCGGCGATCTTCGGGCTGCGCTCGGTCGAGAGGACGAGGTCGCCGACCTCCTCTATCCCGAAGCGCAGGCGGCTCGACTGCTGGTCCATGAACGACCCGGTGCCGGCGGCGCAGTCGCCGTTCGTCTCGTAGTCGACGATCCCCGTAACAGCATCCTCGCACGAGACGCGGATGAACTTCGAGTTCTCCCCGCCCATCTCGAATATGTTCTCGACGTCTGGATATATCATCCCGATGCCGGTGGCTGCCGCCTTGAACTCGTTCTCGACCGGGATGCCCAGCAGCTCGCCGACGAGCTTGCCGGATGATCCTGTGATTATCACACTCTTCAGCTCGCCCGGCTCTAGCAGTCCGGTAATGCCGCGGACCTGCTCGACCACCACGTCGATCGGCCTGCCCTGGATACGGCGATATCCGGAGACGGCCACGGCCTTGCCGGGCTCGGGCGCGTAGTCGAAGACGCTGCTGACGGCGTCGCCCGAGGCGGCGATCTCCCTGAGCCGCTCGCCCGCCCCGAAAAGGGCGCACTTCGTGCTGACGGTTCCGACATCTATTCCGAGAGTGATTCCCATTCGATATTCCTTCCGCACACTTGCCAGCCCGATGACGGGCCGCGCCATATCAGAGAAGCAAAGATGTCGTATTCGTATTACAGCCCCGTTATAAGACAGAGTAAATCCTACGGCGATACGAGGTTGCTGCAAGCCAAAAACAGCGAACGGTCGAATTTTATGGGTGAAATGCACTATAAAGGGGCCGAACGGAATCGGGAAATTTATCGCGCTTCATGAACATCCCGGATGATGCCCCTTGACAACATTCACCATAATGATATAATTACCTACAGTTGTATACATGTGTAGGTGTTATTATCATGGTGATGAAAGACAGGAATACCGGCAGCACCAGATTTGGCCGGGCCGAGGCCGTCTTCAGAAAGCATGGCGGCATGCTCCGCACGAGCCAGGTCCTTAGCGAGGGCATCCACCCCGACACCCTTTATACCATGAGGGACTCGGGGATCCTGGTGAAGGTGAGCCGCGGAGTATACCGGCTTGCCGACAGCAGCCCGCTGGGCAATCCCGATCTGGTGACTGTCTCGATCCGGATCCCTGCTGGCGTGATATGCCTCATCTCTGCGCTGTCGTTCCATGAGCTCACCACACAGATACCGCACGAAGTTCATGTGGCACTTCCACGCGGCGCCGAGGAACCAAGGCTCGATTACCCGCCGGTCCGGACGTATCGTTTCTCCGGCGAAGCATTTATGGAGGGCGTGGAGATTCACGAGCTCGACGGAGTCGGCGTGCGTATCTACAGTCCGGAAAAGACACTCGCCGACTGCTTCAAATTCCGCAACAGGATCGGCCTCGATACGGCAGTAGAAGCAATCCGCGCTTATCGCAATCGCGGAGACGTCAGGGTGAACGACATCATGCGCTGTTCATCGATCTGCCGGGTAGAGAAGATCATCCGCCCCTATCTCGAGGCAGTTCTGTAATGCATCGGGAAATCAGGGACATCGCCGCATCAGTGCATCAACGCCTCCTCAACACGGCCAGGGAAACATACCGCCCTTTCAACGAACTCCTACAGAAATTCGCAATAGAGAGATTTATCTACAGACTGTCTAAAAGCCCCCATGCGAACAGGTTCATCCTAAAGGGGGCCTTGATGCTCCCGGTGTGGAGTGGATCCGCGTCACGCCCCACCATGGATATCGACTGCCTCGGAATGATCGACAACAGCCTCGGCGCGATTGCCTCCGCCGCAAAGGATATCTGCAATATGCCCGTCGTTCCAGCCGGTATGTCGTTCGACGCAAACTCGGTGACGGCAGCCAGGATCGCAGAGACTGCCGGGTACGAAGGCGTACGTGTCAGGCTCCGGGGAAACCTGGGGAATGCATGCATTTCCATCCAGATGGATATTGGATTCGGGGATGTGATCGTTCCGTGCCCATGCAAAATCGAATATCCCGGGCTTCTCGATTTCCCGCGGGCGAAGCTGAAGGGCTATACAATGGAAAGCACTATCGCTGAGAAATTCCATGCCATGGTAAAGCTCGACGTTCCGAACAGCCGCATGAAGGATTTCTACGATATCTGGATGCTGTCGAACACCTTCGATTTCAAGGGTGAAACACTGGCGGAAGCAGTCGAGAAAACATTCAGGAACCGGAAGACGTCTGTCAGTGCGGACCAGACGGTCTTTGATCCTTCATTCGCGGAGGACAGCGACAAGAACATTCAATGGGATACATCAACAAGGCCGGGCTGAATGATGCCCCCGAGATCTTCAGCGAGACCGTCGCATCCATCGAAGCCTTCCTCAGACCCGTCGTAACCGTTCTTGCGGATCATCAGCCCTTCCGATGTATCTGGAACGCTCCCGGCCCCTGGAGTGTCCTCTGATCAGGACATCTCATCCCACGGTTAGTCCAGTCCGGTATCGTGTCCGGGGCTAGCCACATCTCCGCAACTCATAGTATTATAGCTAATTACGATACATGTCCGATTCAGGAACACCGTATGCAATACCATATGACCGAGTCACCGATTCGGGTGGCTGTAACAGGAGGTGTCTCATGAAGAAGACGCTGATGAGCCTGCTGACCCTTACCGCCCTGACCATGGTCGTCGGGATCGGCATCGCACAGGACGCCCGGGCTGAGATCCGCATCAGTGCGGTCGTGCATACGCCCAACGTGAGCGTACGTGTAGGCAACAATCCCTCCGGTTACTACTATATCCACTCGGACAGGCGCCTCCCGGCCCGCAGGTACATGCGCTACGAGATTACCAGACGTGACCGCATGATCGCGCGCCGCCTGACCTGGTACACTGGCGTACCGTTCGGAAAACTGCTCCGGCTCAGGCGCCACGGCTACCGCTGGGTCGAGATCGGACGCTGGCTGCACGTACCCCGTCCGGTCGTCCGCGCTGCGATGAACCAGAAGAGCTGGAACCGGTTCCTCCGCGAGGAACGGAGGCATGCGAGGCTCTACGGCAAACGCAATCACAGGGTGACCTACTACAACGGCCGCGAATACAGGAGATGACGACAGAAGGCCGACCGGCAGCAGACAGGGAAAGCGGGGGGCCGGGAGAGATCCCGGTCCCTCGCTGTATTTTTTTATATCCCATGAGGATTGCTTCATCGCTATAGCCCATGGGCTGGAAGATCCATATTAAGTAGAAACTTTCAACACCGGGACAAATATGAGGTTATAATAGTGATTGGGAGTGTTTTGTGGAATGATGCTTGCTTAATTTCCTGAATAATGCTATTTTCTTGAACAGGAATATGGGAGTTAACAGGAAAATGCCTGCAGAAAAAGAGATGTTGAAACAGTTGCAAAGGGGAGAGGTATCTCTACCTCCACTCTCTTTTCGTGTGATGAAATATGAGCCGAATACAGCGGGAAACCTCAGTGCTGATGCGCTGCTCGAGGTGTCCTGGGGTGATAGCAGAGCAATATTCGTCCTCGAGTGCAAATCGCTCTCGACGCCTAAAGCTTTTCAAGCCGGAATCAACCGGCTTAAAGCAACAGCACTCCCCATGAACTACCTGCCAATGCTGTTCGTACCCTTCCTCAATGAACAACAATTGCAGGAGTTGGAGCGAGAAGAGATCAGCGGTATCGATCTGTGCGGTAATGGTGTGGTGATAGCACCCAGAGCATTTTCAATATACCGCACCGGTGGAAAGAATCGCTTTACCTCCTCTGCATCGATCAAGAATATCTATCGAAAGAACAGTTCCATGGTGGGCCGGATCTTCCTCTTTCGCTCTCGATACGAAACCGTCCAGAATATCAACGAAGAAATCAACCGACGAAATCTACTTGTGAACTACTCGAACAAGAAAGCCATGAGTCTCTCCACGGTTTCGAAGGCACTGAAAACATTGGAAGAAGACCTGATCATATCGCGTAAAGAGGGCATCAGCCTGCTACAACCAGACAAGCTGCTACAAAAATTGGGTGAGAACTATACACCGCCAGAAATCAAGAAACGGATTAGTTTTAAGGTTCCAGCAGATTTCACGAATATCCTGGAATCGTTAAGCAATGAATCGCAGGCTTTAAGCTTACCCATTGTGGCTACGGGCATGTCATCTGTTAATCGATATGCCTTGATGCAACGGGGAGATCTTTTATCAATATATTGTCCCCGCATAGACGCTTTGCTTCAAAGATTATCCGGTAGTGAGGATCGTCATTTCCCAAACCTCGAACTTATTGAGACAGCGGATGAAACGGTTTACTTTGGCGGTCGGTATGAGGACTGCTTCTGGTGGGCTTCCCCTGTCCAGGTGTACCTGGAGTTGATGGCTGGCGACAAACGTGACCGGGAGACCGCAACCCAGGTGAAATCGTACATCTTTGACAATCTTCAGAAGGCGTATCCATGATTACTATGCCTAACCTCCAGACATCGCTGTTGGATTTAGTCTTTGCGATAGATGGCTCTGACATCAAACTCATTATTGGTGGGGGATTTGGCATTTATCTCAAGGTCGATTATGTGCGGCGCAACCATCTTCGCACGCGACTTGTGGCATATCCAGAGCCACGCTCCACTATCGACCTCGACTTGTTTCTATGTCCGGAACTCCTTATTGAATCGACCAGATTAAAACCCCTGGCAGAAGCCCTTGCTAAACTGGGATACGAGGTTGTTCCCGGTGCTGAAAAATACCAGTTTGTAAAACCCGGACCAGAAGGCTCAGATAAGGGGGGCGTTAAGATAGACTTCCTTACCGGCCCGAAGGCCAGTTTTTTATCTACAAGTGTAAAGGTGGACTCTCGCCGCGCGCGGCCTGACCCTTCCATGGGCATCCACGCTCACCCTGTGGACGAGGCACCTACCTTAGAGGAGGGCATTATATCTGTGCCGCTGGAGGGAAAACTGAGTTCCGGCGAGTTTTGGAAGACAGAGGTATTTTTACCACATCCATACACGTATTCAATGATGAAGCTCTTTGCTTTCAAGGATAGGTTCAACGATGAAGACAAGGAATTCGGTCGATACCATGCCCTGGATTTATATTCGATTATTGCAACAACAACCGAAGAGGAATGGAGCTCTGCTCCTGATTTGATAGTTAAGCATAATACCCATCCTTATGTAATGGAGGCAGGAAAGCTGGTCTTGGAATATTTTGCTGATCCAGAAGGTATGGGTATGATCCGCTTAAGGGAAAGTCCTTACTATCGGAACGATTATCAGATTGAAGAGTTCATGTCAGTCCTTCAGGAACTTTTCCCCTCAATAGCCGGACAGGTTTAAAAGTGAACCTGAGCAAGGTCGCGGCATCACAGATGTAACCGCCTCTTGAGTTCGCGGGCGTTTGCGCGGCTGACAGGTATGACGGGCCCCTCGTCGCTCCCCATCCGAATCCTGAACGAGTTGCTCTCCCAGGGGATGATCTCGTGGATCCTGTAGACGTTGGCGAGGTAGGCCCTGTGGACCCTCATGAACATCCCGGCCGGCAGCTCGGACTGCAGTTCGTCGAGGGACCGGCGCGAGGAGATACCCTCAAGATCGTCCGTTACGATCGAGACCTCTCCGTCGGAGACACAGGCGTAGAGGATCTCCTGAACATCGACCATTACGACGCCGCTTCCACGCCTGACAGGCACCCTCTGCGCGAGCGCCCCGACGCTGCGGAGCAGCTCGTCGAGATTCTGGCGCGGGGCCGTTCCCGCCGCTCTCTCCCTGGCCCGGATGAGGGCCTCTCGGAGCCTGTCCTCGTCGACAGGCTTGAGGATGTAGTCAACGGCGTGGACGTTGAAGGCGCGCATCGCGTACTGGTCGTACGCCGTGATGAAGATCACGGGGGGGATGTCGCCCGTCTCTCCCAGCCTGCCGAGGACCTGGAACCCGTCGAGGCCGGGCATCTGGATGTCGAGCAGGACGATGTCGGGGGCGCCGGTGCGGATCATCTCGACCGCCTTGAGACCATCGCTCGCCTCCCCGACCTTCACGAACCCCTCGATCTTGCCGAGGATCCTCGTCAGGTCCTTTCTCGCCGGCCGCTCGTCATCGACTATCAGCACCTTCAGAGTCTCACTCAACCTGCCGCCCCCTTTCGACGGGAAGCTCTATCCTTATCTCGGTACCCTCGCCGGGGACCGACTCTATCGTCATCGACTGCGCAAGGCCGTATGCAACCGCCAGCCTCTCGCGCACGTTCCTCAGCCCGATACCCTCGCCTGCCTCGCCGGAGAAACCCTCGCCGTCGTCCCTCACAACGATGAGGATCTTCTCTCCGTCGCTCTCCGCCTCGATGCGGATAGTCCCGCCGTCGACGCGGCCCGATATCCCGTGCCTGACTGCGTTCTCGACGAGCGGCTGGAGGAGCATCGACGGAACGGGGACATCGAGCGCCCTCGGATCGATCTCCTTTTCGACCATGATCCTCTCGGGTCCGAACCTCGCCTGCTCGAGGCTGAGATAATCGTCGATGAACTCGAGCTCGCTGCTCAGCGGAACGAAATCTTCCGTGCCGTGGAGGAGCTTTCTCAGGATGCCGGCGAGCTTGACGAGTATCCATCTCGTCTTGTCCGGCTCCGACCATATGCACGAGGTCGCGGTATTGAGGGTGTTAAAGAAGAAGTGGGGATTGATCTGGCGCCTCAGCGCATCGAACTTCGCCTGTGCCGCCACGGCCCTCTGCTCCTCGAGGAGCATCTCGACCCTCGTGTTGTTCCATATCTTGAGCGGGATACCAACGCACGCGAGGGTGGAAAACCATACGAGAATGTTCATCCAGTAATGGTCGGGCGTGAAGGCGAAGAGGATCCGCTTCCCGGCGTAACCCGCAACGATCGTCCTCGAGACGTCGAGGGCGAGCACAGCGACGAATACCATCGCGCTCGCGTCGAACCGCCGCTCTTTCCTGAAAACTTTCAGCGAGCGGGAGAGCCCCCTGTAGAAGAAGGGCGTGAATCCCCAGATCTCCTCGCTCCTCTCGGGCCTCATGCCGATCGCACCGCCCGCCGCGGCACAGGCTGCAAGATAAAATGGCGTGAGCCATTCGCCGCCCAGCACGGCGGGGACAGAGACGAGCAGGCCCGCCATCACTCCCGGCGCGGTCCCGCAGAGAAGGCCGATGAGGAAAACTCCCGGCATCGTGATGTCGACCCCGTCGTAACCGACCATCACCCTCACGGCGGTCCCCGCCGTGATTATCGCCCCGAATATCAGGGCGAACCACCAGTCTTCCCTCCGCGTCCTCGTCTGTATGAATATAAGCCTCTTGAAGTAGTTCGAGGTGACGAGCACACCGGCGATGCTCGCCATGATACCCAACCTCAGGAAGAGGAGGAAGAGTACGTACTGGTCGCCTGTGAGGGTGATCCGTGTCAAAAGCGTTCTCCCGGGTGATTATCAGCGATTATAACGGCCGGGAGGGGGGGCAGGCAAGTGTTCATCCCCCGCGGCGCTGCTCCCTGTAGATGCGCCTTATCTCCCCGAACTCCTCCATGTAGAGCCCCTCGCGGAAATCTGGGAACGACCACGGGAGGATCCTCCACCCGCCGTCCTCGAACATCAGCACGGGATCGGCGTAGACTCCGCGGCCGAGGTATATCTTCTGAGGCCCCTCCTTGAAAGAGGCAAGGACGACCTTGAAGTAATCGCTGTACCCCGGATCGATGTTGACCGTGCGGCCGGCTGCGCCCGACAGTTTCTCCTCGAGCCGGTCGGCAGACAGTTTTACGTCTACCAGGTCCGGCGCTTCCCCCAGCCTCGAGAAGGATACGATCACCCTGCTGAGGCCCGGTCCCATCTCGTCCTCGTAGTAGTCGGTCATGTCGAACGGCCGCGGCGGCCCGATGAAGTCGGCCTCGCCGAGGATGTCGCCCAGGCCGCCGTCGAGCACTCCCTGCGTATCGACGCCGCTCGAGAGAAGGAGCGCGGCGAAATACTTTACCGGCGCGCCCTCGCCCGGTCTGCCTGCTTTTGGATGCGCCATCCTTCCTTCATCCTTTCTATCAGTCTCCGCGCCTCGGCGGTGATATCCCCCGGGATGCCGAACTCCGCCTCTATGCGCTTCTCTAGATCGGCGCGGATGTTCTCGTTTATCTTCGTGTCCTCGCGGCGCAGCCTCAGGTGGTAGTCGCGTATGTAGAGGTGCCCGCCGGGTGTCAGCTTCGTCAGCTGCAGCGAGTTCATCATAGGCAGGGAGAACGAGGCCTGCCAGTGCCTTAAGAAATTCGCTTTCGAGACGGGCGTAGTCCTCAGCCTGTAGCGCCAGCTCTTCTCGCCTCCCGCCACGGTGAACAGGTCGTAGCTCGCTGCCCCCCTCGACCGTATCTCTACCTTCCCGAACGAGGTGGGAACAGTGACGGGTCTGCCGGTCAGCTCTACCGGGTCGCCGAGAAGATACCCTGGATCGACGAGGTACTTTCTCACGCCGATACGGACCACGAGGGCGCAGTGGACATTGCGCCTCTTCATGTCTGCCATCGCCGGATAGCACCTGAACCCCGCCGAGGAAAGTATCGACCCGAGGCACCACGTCAGGGAGAAGCAGGTCCCTCCCGTATGGTCCTCGACGAATCCCCGCATGACTTCCTCCGGCCCGCGGAGACGCAGGGCGGGGTCGGGCTCGTTGAACTTGCGGATGATCTTCGTGACGTTCTCGTACGGGACCTGCGCGTAGCTCGAAACGATCGCCCTGAGCATGTCGATGTCGGAATCACCCGTGGCAATGCTGAAATGGTCGAAAAATATACTGTCCGCTCCGGTGCTTTCGTTCGTCAAATCCATCTCCTCGCGGGGTGGTGTTGACAACGGCGAGCCGTATGATATATAGTTACTCCCCGTTTATATTTTAATCCCTGTGTCGCCGGCAAGCCTTTTCGGACGCCGGCCGGAAAACCGCAGAACAGGAGGCTCCGACTTGTCTTCAAGTAAAAAGTTCGGCTTCGCTCCCAGGCGGGGATACTACGCCGAGATCGGCCCGAAGGAGGCCGAGGGCGTCGTTTCCGACGAGTGGGCGAAGATGTTCGACGATTACGACCTCATCTACAGGACGCTGTGCGGCATCCTCTACAACTTCGTCCCGAAGTCGGGGCATCCCGGCGGCAGCATCTCCTCGGGAAGGATGGTCGAGGGAGTCCTGTTCTCGATGATGAACTACCGCATGGGCGATCCCGAGTGCAGGGAAGCGGACATCATCTCTTACGCCGCCGGTCACAAGGCAATGGGGCTCTACGCGATGTGGGCGCTGAGGAACGAGTGCTGCCACATCTCGCACCCCGAAATGCTCCCCGGCCCAGAGAGACAGCTGAGGCTCGAGGACCTTCTCGGCTTCCGCCGCAACCCGACGCAGGAGACCCCCCTGTTCAAAAAATACAATGCCAAGCCCCTCGACGGGCACCCGACCCCGCTTACCCCGTTCGTCAAGCTCTCCACCGGCGCCTCGGGCGTAGGAGTACCGACGAGCTTCGGCCTGGGATTCGGCGCGATGGACACCTTCGGCAAGGACGCTCCGTTCATCCACCTTATCGAGGGCGAAGGCGGCATGACGCCGGGCAGGGTCGCCGAGGCGATGGCCGCGGCAGCAACGGCGCAGATGTGGAACATCATGATGCACATCGACTGGAACCAGGCGTCGATCGATTCGAACCATGTCTGCCGCGACGGCGCCGAGCCTGGCGAGTATGTACAGTGGACGCCGGCCGAGTTCTGCTACCTCCACGACTGGAACGTCATCGCCGTCGAGGACGGCAAGGACATCCGCCAGGTCCTCGCCGCGCAGAAGTACGCGATGGACAACCTGAACGAGCAGCCGACCGCGATCGTCTACCGCACGATCAAGGGGTGGCAGTACGGGATCGAGGGCAGGAAGTCGCACGGCGCGGGCCACGACTTCTGCTCCGAGGAATTCCGCAAGACGCTCGTGCCTCTCGAAAAGAGGTTCGGAGTCGAGTTCCCCGCCTGGTGCGGCGACAAGACTCCGACGAGCATCGAGAGCAATTTCTTCGACTACCTCGTTACGATCAGGAAGATCCTCAAGGCGGACAACGGGATCTCCGCCTTCTTCGGCGACCGCCTGAAGGAAGCGGACGAGAATCTCACAAAAGTCGCGAGGAAAAAACGCGACGGCGCGCCCGATATCAGCGCCATCTACGCCGGCGACATCTCCGCCGAAGAGATCCCTGCCGAGTGCACCTACGCGCAGGGAAGCTCGCAGACACTGCGCGCAGCGCTCGGCGAGGCCCTCAACTACCTGAACAAAAAGACGAACGGCGCGATACTAGTCGCCTCTGCCGACCTGATCGGCTCGACGAGCATCAACAAGGCGGGCGACGGTTTTCCCGAGGGATTCTACAACGCCGTATCGAATCCGGGCTCGAGACTCCTTTCGATCGGGGGGATCTGCGAAGACGCGATAGGCGGGATCATGGCGGGTCTTTCGACCTACGGCTCACACATCGGGGCCGGATCGTCGTACGGCGCGTTCATCGCAGCGCTCCAGCACATCACGGCGAGGCTCCACGGCATCGGCCAGCAGATGAAGTACGCGTACAACGGCGAGCCGTTCAACCCCTGGCTGCTCGTCTGCGCCCACGCCGGACTGAAGACGGGCGAGGACGGACCGACCCACGCCGATCCCCAGGCGCTGCAGCTACTGCAGGAGAACTTCCCGCAGGGCATCCTGATCACGCTTACGCCGTGGGATCCGCAGGAGGTCTACCCGATGCTCATAACGGCCCTGAAGAAGAGGCCGGCGGTCATCGCTCCGTTCGTGACGCGTCCGAACGAGAAGATCTTCGATCGCGCAGCCCTCGGCCTCCCGCCGGCGACGGCAGCAGTGACGGGCATCTACGCGATGCGCAGGGGCGACCGAACGAAGAAGCCGTACCACGGCACACTTGTTCTGCAGGGAAGCGGCATCACCAACACGTTCGTCGATGAGGTCCTCCCGAGGATCATCGAGGCCGACCTCAACATGAACATCTTCTACGTCTCCAGCGCCGAGCTCTTCGACATGCTGCCGATCGAACAGCAGCACGAGATCTACCCCGAGGAGTGCGCGCTCGAGGCGATGGGGATGACCGGGCTGACCCTCCCGACGATGATGCGCTGGGTCACCTCGGAGGAAGGGCGCCGCAGGACGGTCCATGCCTTCCGCAAGGGCCACTACCTCGGCAGCGGCCAGGCCCACAAGGTCTTCGAGGAGGCGGAGCTCCACGGAGAGGGCCAGTGGAAAGCGGTCAAGGAATACGCCGACTGGATGGCGGGCAAATAGCGCTCCGCGACATCCCGCTATAAACAAAGAGCCCGGGTTCTGAACCCGGGCTCTTTATTACAAGAAAAAACTACTTTGGATCTAGGAAAATGAATAGTTGACAGGAAAGCGGATCGATACTATATTAATTGAACCTGAAATTCAGTTTCAACACGACAAGAAATCATGCGCAGATCATGAGGTTTCTACAAATAAGGTGATCTTGTACAGATAAGCAGTAACGGCAAGATGTGATGAACAAGCGCTTTCGAGACTATCTTCGCAGTAGAGGGCTTAAAATAACCCGCCAGAGGGAAGTTGTCGTTGAACTGTTTCTGCAGGCGGACCAGCATTACAGCGTTGAAGACCTTTACCGCGTAGCTCAAAGGGAAGATAAGCGAATTGGTTACTCAACTGTCTACCGAACATTGAAGTTACTCGTGGAGGCGGGCCTGGCAGAGGAACGCCAATTCAGCGGGGAGGTCACGCGATTCGAGCTGGTGCATAGAGGAAAGCATCACGATCATCTGATCTGCATTAAATGCGGCAGGATCATTGAATTTACAAATGACAGAATCGAGAAACTTCAGGAGGAAGTAGCAAAGAAACACAATTTCAAGATAAAAGACAGTAAATATGAGATCTACGGGTACTGCAGCAGGTGCAAGAAGTGATTTTTTATCCTGGCTTATAGAGGGTGTGTGTTGGTCGCCAAGAGCACAAATTTAACTCAAATGAACAGTGGGGAAAGCGGAGTTGTTCATGAAATTCTCGGGGGGCATGGTGTGACCGGAAGGTTGGAAGCTCTTGGTGTGAGACCAGGTGTTCCGATAACCAAGGTTTCATCACAGCTCATGAGGGGTCCTATCACTATTCAACTGGGCAATACCCAGATTGCCCTTGGCTTCGGCATAGCGAGAAAGGTCATTGTGAAGACATGAAGAATGGCAGTTCCGGGACAATCCGAAGAGTGCTCTTGATGGGCAATCCTAATGTCGGCAAAAGCGTTGTGTTTTCCAGGCTTACAGGAGCACACGTTATTGCTTCCAACTATCCGGGAACTACGGTTGAGTTCACCAAAGGGTACATGAAACTCGGCGATGAAAAGGCCGAAGTCATCGATGTGCCTGGAACCTACACACTCGAACCGACCTCAAAAGCTGAAGAGGTAGCTGTGGAAATGCTGCTCGAATCCGTCACTGACAGTGGACGGAGAGACCTGGTAATCAATGTTGTGGATGCTACCAACCTGGAAAGGAATCTCAATCTCACCCTTCAGTTACTCGAGCGGAATATTCCTTTGATCGTTGCTCTTAATCTCTCGGATGAGGCCAGGCATATCGGAATCTCGATAGAAAAAGAGGAACTCGAGACAATCCTTGGCGTGCCGGTCGTTCCGACGTGCGCAATAAGCGGCGAGGGAATCAAGAAATTGGTGACAAGATTTCCCGAGGCGAAAGTTGGGAATTATAAACACCCGGTCGATCGATGGCATGAAGTGGGCAAAATCGTCGAACAGGTGCAACGGGTCACACATCGCCATCACACGCTTTTGGAAAGGCTGAGCGATGCCTCGTTACAGCCTGTAACGGGTATCCCCATTGCACTGATTCTTATATATCTGATGTTTACGATTATCAGATTCATCGGTGAAGGTCTCATCGGCTATCTTTTTGAACCTCTGTTTGACAAATTGTGGGCGCCGGTGGTGATGAGACTTTCTGTCGTTCTGGGCTCAGGGGGTTTTATTCACGACATTCTGATTGGAAGATTGGTGGATGGAGAGATCGATTTTGTGGAATCCCTGGGGCTTTTGACCACAGGGCTGTTTGTCCCGCTTGCCATGGTTCTTCCTTATGTCGTTGCTTTCTACCTGGTATTGAGTTTCGCGGAGGATTCGGGCTATCTTCCGCGCCTCGGGGTTCTCGTTGATAATATAATGCACAGGTTGGGACTGCACGGTCTGGCCATAATCCCGATGATGCTGGGTATCGGCTGCAATGTCCCCGGCGCCCTGGCTACCAGGGTGCTCGAAACGAGGAGAGAAAAGTTTATCACCGCCACGCTTATGGCCATAGCGGTCCCCTGCCTGGCACAGATAGCAATGATCGTGGGACTTGTCGGCAAGCATGGGGCCAGGGGGCTGGGCCTGGTCTTTGGAACTTTGTTCCTCGTTTGGCTGGTCCTGGGGATATTATTGAACCTGGTTCTAAAGGGAGAAAGCCCGGAGATATTTGTAGAGATTCCGCCTTATCGCATTCCCTATTTCAGGGCGTTGCTGAAAAAATTGTGGATGAGAATAAGGTGGTTTTTACAGGAAGCTGTTCCTTTTGTACTTCTGGGAGTCCTTGTCGTAAATATCCTCTATTCACTTCGGATCATCCAGTTCATCGGCAGGTTCACGGCCCCGGTCGTGACCGGGATCCTCGGACTTCCCAAAGATGCAGTGGGCGCATTGATCATCGGGTTCCTGCGTAAAGACGTTGCCGTGGGGATGCTCTCTCCACTCGGTTTGACACTGAATCAGCTTATTGTGGCATGTGTTGTCCTTGCGATGTATTTCCCCTGTGTTGCGACCTTCGCGGTAATGACCAGGGAGCTGGGTGTTGTGGATATGATCAAATCCGCGGCTATCATGGTCGTTTCCGCACTGACTGTAGGGGGAATACTCAATCTTTTGCTTAATTGCATTTGAACAGGATCGGAATTTAATGACGATCCCGGTTAAGAAATGGGGGTGTGCATAAATGAGAAAAATGCACCTTGTACTGGTTCTGTCAGCAGCCTTTTGTTTAAGCCTTTCAAACGTGGCGTCGCCACATGCTCTGTGGCTGAATGCCACGGATTATTATCCGGAATTCTATTCTTCAGAGTATGGATCGAGAACAAAGGTCTATTTTGGCTGGGGACACGACTACCCGGTGTCTGATTTTCTATCGGCAGAGGAGCTTGGCGAATTCAATTTGATTACACCAAAAGGCGAAATCAAGCGATTGCAGCCCGGCCAGGGCGGTTTTCTGGCCACAGAGCTGACTTTCTCTGAAAAGGGAACATACATCGTTTCTGCTTCTCTGAACCCCGGATTTTACACGATGTACATGGAAAAGGGTGAAATGCATCATAAAGGGGCACCCAAGACAGGACTGAGCCGGGTAATCATGAGCCGCCGTTTTGAGCAGTATGCCAAGGCGCTTATCACCGTGGGGGTCTCCAGCGAGGTATCCGGTGAACCTGTCGGGCATACCCTGGAGATTATTCAACTGGAGAATACGTCCGGCTTGAAAGTCGGAGATTACCTGCCGGTTCAAGTGCTGTTCAAAGGCAGACCGGCAAGATTCTGCACGGTGTATGGAACATACGCCGGGTTTTCTACCGGCGATGACTTTGCTTTTGCAACGATGACCGATAGTGAAGGTAAGGCGAAGATAAGGATCCTTCACCATGGACCCTGGATGCTCAAGGCAAGAGTAGTAATCCCGGCTCCCGATGAACTTGAGGATAAATGCGATAAACTCAGCTACACTGCGACTTTGGCCTTTGAGGTGAAATGATTCAAGTAAGCAACCGGAGCACCGCCAGCCAGCCGGTGTTGCCTATAATAGCCTTCAGCGTCGAACCTGTCTTGAATCTGTCATTCGGCTCAATCCACCCGCCACTCCAGTATACCGCCGGAAAACCCGGGCTCGAGTTGAACCTCAATGCGTAATCCTGTCGTTTCAACGGAATCGAAGGCAACCTTGTTGTACCTGTCTTTCTCTGTTCCATACCCGCCGGCGCTGGACACTTCCTTCCATTCATCGCCGACTTTGTACAGCAATTTCCACGTTTCCGGCACCCTGCATTCACCTTCACCGGTATCATCGAACCAATAGACAGAGGCAGAGGAGATCTTCTGTGTGTCCTGGAAATCAAACTGCACCCATTCCCCGGTGCCTTTATGATCCCACCAGGTGAAACGGGGGATCGATTGATCGTTGGAATCGGCAGGATCGATTCCGTCGTTCAACGCCTTTTCACTATCGGTTTGCCAGGCATGTGATGCGCTGGCCCGAGCTGTGGAAGCAGGAGTTGGAGGTGCCAGGGGCTTTGCGACGGATTCTTCAAAAGGCAGCCAGACTGTCATTTCCCCCTGGCCCCGATGCGCCCAGGAATAGTAGGGAATAGCGATGAAGCTCTGCTTTCTCATCTCAACGGACTTTCCATCTTTTTTACGATAGAAACCGGCGGCATTGCCGCTGATTACAGTCACGCCGTTAAGTAAATCCTGTTTGTATTCGGCGCTCAAACCGGTGTTTTTATTCAACAGCAGATTAAGCACGTTACCACCGTTATCCGGCCATTCCGCGCAGTAAACGATCGGACCGCGTTCCAGTGCAAATCTACCCCTGTTTCCCTCCACATTTTCATTACACAATACCTTCCTGATCGGCATGGGCAGATCCAGTTCGATCACATCACCTTTCTTCCAGGTACGCTGGATTCGGGCAAAGCCTTGATCCACGTCAAGATCAACCGCATCACCGTTAACCCTCATGGATGCTTTTTCATCGCTTTTATTCATGTACCGGTACAGATCACCCGGCACAGGCCGTTCCCGTGCCCAGCCTGGAATTCGCACATAAACGGCAAATTTCATTGAACGCTCCGGATTGACCGTTACTTTCACACTACCGTCCCATGGATACTGCGACTCCTGCTCGATTCGCACATTATTGCCTTCTATTTTAATTGATGCATTACCCTTGATGAAAAGGTTGATGTATACGATATCATCCCGCAGACAATAAACATAACCCGGAAGTGAAGGCAAAAAACGGACAACGTTTACTGGACAGCATGCACAATTGAACCAGGGGCTGCGCTTGTGATTCCCGACCGACTCCAGAGGATTGGGATAGAAGAATTCATCCCCGTTCATGGATACTCCCGAAAGGAACCCGTTATAAAGCGTTCTTTCCAGAACATCGATGTATTTTGCGTCGCCATGGAGTAAAAACAGCCGATGATTCCACATCATATTTGCAATGGCTGCACATGTTTCATTATAGGCCGTTCGATTTGGTAATTCATAATTATCGCCAAATGCTTCACCTTTATGGCGCGCGCCGATACCACCTGTGATGTACAATTTCTTCGATACAACATTTTCCCAGATTCGATCGATCGCATTTACATAATCGACATCTCCGGTCAATGCCGCAACGTCCGCCATGCCGGAATACAGATAACCGGCCCGGACAGCATGGCCAACGGCTTCATCCTGCTCGATAACCGGTTTGTGATCCTGGGTATATTCAGCGTTGTCATAAGCGATATACGGCTCGCGGCCGATATACGTGCCGCGCTGATCAAGAAAAAACTTTGCCAGCCTCAAGTATTTATCGTCACCGGTTACCTTGTAGAGTTTGACGAGGCCGATTTCTATTTCCTGATGACCTGGTGGATCGTGTTTTTTACCGGGTCCGAAAACACTATCGATAAGATCGGCGTTCCTGATCGCAACATCCAGCAGCGAACGCTTGCCGGTTGCTTGATAGTAAGCCACTGCCGCTTCGTACATGTGCCCCACATTGTAGAGTTCATGACTGCTTATCAGGTATGACCAGCGCTTGTCTCCCGCCGCCCGAGCTGGATTATCAGGATCGATTGTGCGTGTTGTATATAAATATCCATCATCTTCCTGGGCGGCGGCAATCTTTGCTATCAGACCGTCCAGATATTTTTCCAGTTCCGGATCGGGATGAAGGCTCAACGAGTACGAAGCACCTTCGATAACCTTGTAAACATCCGAATCGTTGTAACGGATTCCAATAAATTCCCCATCCATCAATCCGCCGGCCCGGGCGAAGTTGTCAATACGTCCCGTTTCCTCGCACTTTTTGAAATCATAGGGGATTGTCACCTTGCGATTGGTTTCCATTCGCGGCGCCCAGAAATCGTCGTCAATACTTACATCCGTAAACGGCACCGGTCGGACTTGATAATTATTACCGGAACCGGTGGCGCACGAGATGATCATTATCGCTGCAGCCATGATTACGACCAATAACCTCATAATTCATCCTTTCGTTTATACGATGAATATTGATCAGCGGTTGTGACAACCTGCTACTTCTACAAGTGCAATGTTCCCTGGGATCTGATTTTCAACGATAAAATACTTTCCTTCCCAAAAAGCGGTTCTATCAGGTTTTTATAACTCTCAATCTTGTCATCCGGTAAAAACACCTGT
>JAUWCL010000048.1 GCA_030609325.1 Candidatus Krumholzibacteriota bacterium | reverse complement strand
CTGGCTATGCCGATCCTCCTGCCGGCTGTGGACTCTGAGTATCCCAGGTGTTTTACGCAGAACTCAAAGAGAGAGCTGTACCCGCGGGGCAGGTAGAGCCTTCGCCTGTCTATCTCGATCAGACAGGAGAGTATCGAGAGGACAGTCTCTCTCTCTACCTCAGAGAACCTTCTGGTCCTGCCTATAAGCTCGTTGTCGGAGATGCCGGCAAGGGTCCTGCTGCCGGGGATGCCAGACTGGTCGCAGGGCTTCTTCATCGTCGTCATCGTCACTACCTCTGGTTAGAAGTCTTATCTGCCCCCTCAGGGAGTATTATAGCACGGGTTTTCGGCAGGCTCTCAGATCGCGTATACGGCGAGAACTCGGGCCGAGGCAAGGTTGAAGTCGGAATATTCGATAAGCGCGCAGGAATGGGCCCTGAGGTTCGCACAGCACGCAAATCAGGGCGGGTCACGGACTTTCGCGGATAGGGGCTGAAAATCGCGTCAAGGGAAATCTTCGGAAATCTTCGAAAAATCTCTATTTCTGGAAGATATTTTCAGGATCATCCGGGCAGTCCGAAGCAGAGAGAGAAAGAGGGGAAACGACCTCTAAAATCGCTTCCCCTCTTTCTCGGACCATTGCCTTATCGACAAGAAAAGCACTTAAAATACTGGGCTTTTCAGAATTTCAATCGCCCTCGACGAGGGACAGGAATTCATCGATCGAAAGAACGATCACGCCCAGCCTGAGCGCCTTTTCGTGTTTGGAGCCGGGATCGCTTCCGGCGACTACGTAGTCCGTCTTTGCGCTGACGCTCGAGCTGACCCTCCCGCCGAGAGCCTGCACCCGGCTTTTCGCCTCGCTGCGAGTTATTCCCTCCAGGGCGCCGGTAAAGACGAAGGCCTTCCCCGCAAGAGGAAGGTCGGCCGCCGTCCTCTCGGGCGGCTTCGGCGCGACGCCCTGGACGAGGAGATCGTCGACCGTCTTCCTGTTCCTCTCGTTCGAGAAGAATCCGGTGACGCTTGCTGCCACCTCGGGCCCTATCTCGCGGATCGATATCAGTTCTTCCGCCGGCGCGGCGGCGATCGCCTCGAGCGACCCGTAATGCAGTGCGAGCAGCCCGGCGACATGCTCTCCGACGTTCCTTATGCCCAGAGCGTAGACGAATCGCGGGAGCGCGATATCCTTCGAGCGCTCGATCGCCTCGAGCAGGTTGTCCGCAGACTTCTCGGCGAATCCCTCGAGCTCGAGGAGCTTGTCGCGATTGAGGCGGAAGAGGTCGGCGACGCTGCCGAGCATTTCCAGGTCGACCATCGATTCGACCGTCTTTTCACCGAGCCCCTCTATGTCGAAGGCCCCCTTCGAGGCGAAGTGCATTATCCTTCTCTTCAGCTGGGCGGGGCAGGAGAGGCCGCCGGTGCAGTAATGGTTTGCGCCCTCGGCTTCGACCGGTGACCCGCATACGGGACATGCTGAGGGCATCGAGAAGGGCCCGCTTCTCTTCTGCCCTGCAACTTCTATTCTCTCAATGACGGCGGGGATGACGTCGCCGGCCCGCTTTATTCTCACTCGGTCGCCGATGCGTACGTCCTTGCGCTCTAGATCGCGCGCGTTGTGGAGCGTCGCGCGGCTCACCGTGACTCCGCCGACGTCGACCGGCTTGAGCAGGGCGACCGGGGTGAGCTTGCCGGTGCGGCCGACCCCGACCGCGATGTCTTCGACGTCGGTGATCTCACGGCGCGGCTCGAACTTCAGCGCGAGCGCCCAACGCGGAGAGCGCGAGCGGGCGCCGACCGCATCGCGGTCGCGCTTCGAATCTACCTCGATGACGACTCCGTCTATCTCGAATGGCAGGGCCTCCCTCGCTTCCGCCAGCACGGCATGGAAATCGATCGCCTCCTCGATCCCGTCGCAGGTTTTCCAGTGATTGTCGATGACGAAACCGAAATCAGAAAGAAGGTCGAGTTCCTCCGAGTGCGTAGGGGGGTCCGGGGCTCCCTCTATTTTCATGATTTCGTAGGCGAAGAATGTCAGCGGTCTCGATGCGGTGATCCTCGAATCGAGCTGGCGCAGGGCGCCGGCGGCGGCGTTTCTCGGGTTGGCGAACCCCGGCTCGCCCCGCTCGGTCATCCTCCTGTTGAGCTCCCTGAACCTGTCGAGGGGCAGGAACGCCTCGCCGCGCACCGACACAAGCGACGGTACCGGATCGTCCGACAGACGCAGGGGAACGCTTCGTATCGTGCGGACATTGGGAGTCACGTCCTCACCGGTCGTCCCGTCGCCGCGGGTGGCGGCGCGGGTCAGGACGCCGTTCTCGTAGACCAGCTCGAGCGAGATGCCGTCGAACTTCGGCTCGGCGGTGTACGCGATCCGGTCTTTCTCGAGCGCCTTCCTCAGGCGTTCGTCGAACGCCCTCGCCTCGTCGGCGCTCGTCGTCGAGTCGAGGCTGAGCATCGGCATCAGGTGCCGGGCGGGCGGGAGGGAGGATCTCGGCGGAGCGCCGACCCGTTTCGTTGGAGAATCGTCGGCCGCAAAGTCGGGAAAGGCCTCTTCGAACTCCTCCAGCTCCCTCAGCAGCTCGTCGTAGGCGGCATCCGATATCTGCGGGTTGTTGTCGATATAGTAGAGGCGGTCGTGCCTTTCGATCTGCTCTTTGAGCTCTCCGATCCTCTTTTCCGCGCTTTTCCTGTCCATCATCTGATCGGAATCCGTTCCTCGAGGGGGTCGACGTTGAAATTGAATCTCTTAGCCAGGGCGAGCATCTTCCTGACGCCGCCCAGCTCTTTTCCGCTTTCCGGCTCGAGCTT
Source organism: Candidatus Krumholzibacteriota bacterium (assembly GCA_030609325.1). Lineage (GTDB taxonomy): Bacteria > Krumholzibacteriota > Krumholzibacteriia > Krumholzibacteriales > Krumholzibacteriaceae > JAUWCL01. The sequence continues at coordinate 7,532 of JAUWCL010000048.1, read as the reverse complement.
TTCCATCCTGCCGACCGCCTCGTCGAGCGGCCCGGTGAGGATGTCGAATATGACGTTCTGTATCCCGTGGTCCTCCAGCCCGACGCCGGCGTCGTCGATGAAATTTACGAATTCGGCCAGCGTACGAACAACGTCCTCGTCGATCCCGTCTCTCTGGTCGCCCAGCGCCTCGATAAGGAGCTCGGTGAACAACCGGGAGATTTCGGACTTGTCGAGGGAGACGCCGTAGAAATCGGCCTCGGACAGCACGGCCTTGACGCCCTCGAGGCCGGCCGTATCGAGCTTCCTCTCCCAGCTCCCCAGCTCGCGGGCGAGGCGCCGCGAGAGGACCGTCTCGGCAGGCACCCGGATCACGGCCGGCGCGGTGATGCTGGTCTCGCTGAACAGCCTCAGCATGTCGCGGTCCTCGAGGTAGAGCTGCTCGAGCCGCTCCTCGAGGCCGTCGATCTGCCTGGCGGCGAGCTTGTAGAGGATCTCCTCCCTGTCCTCGGGGAAGAGGTCGCGCATCGCGAAGACGTGCCCGCCGAAGAGCCCGCCGAATTTCCTGATGATATCTTTCCTGTCCGACTCTTCGGGGAGTCCATCGAGCCGCGCGCGCAGATGATCGTACTTCTGCGGCCCCGCCGCCTCCCTGATCATGCAGATGACCTTCGCGGGAGGCCCCAGGATGAGGGCGTAGGCGAAGAGCCGGCTCTCCAGCGAGAAGGGAGAGGTCATCCCGAACAGCCCTGTGCGGATCGACTCGTCGTCGAACTCTGTAGAATCCTCCTCCACCATCTCGAACTCGTATCCGAAAGCCTCGGGGGAGGCGTCCGGGCATTCGAGGTGTTTTGTGAGGACGAACTGCCCGGCGAGGAAGCTGCCGTCTACAGAGGAGTATTTCTTTTCCTGCCTGTACAGGTCGGCTCCGGTGCCGCTGGTCTCGACGTTGCTCACGGCCTTCTCGAGCTCGGCCAGGAGGATCGATTCGAGCTTCTCCGCATCGTTTCCGCCGGTGAGCTCCGCCGCCCTCGCGGCGTACTTCATCAGCTGGGTCGTCTCGATCCCCGAGATGTCGTTGAAGAACCAACCGCACGACGTATACATCAGCAGGGCGTTGCGCTGGGCCTCGAGAAGCGACACGCCCCGCGCGACATCGCCGTCCGGCAGCTCCCTCGCCTCCCGCTCCCGCACGAATCCGGCCGCAGCCTCAGAGGATCTGTTCTCTATGATTTCTATATATTCGTCGCGCGCCTTCCACGGGTCGGCCAGGATGCCGCCGCCCTCTTCCCCGAACCGTGCGGCGAGCGCGTCGCGAAGCTCGTCGAGCCCCTTGCGCAGCGGCGAGCGCCACTCCTGGTTCCAGCCCTCCGGCGCGCCGGTGCTGCACCCGCAGTTCTCCTTCCACCGGCCGACTCCGTGCGAGCACGACCATGCGGTGCCCTCGCCTTTCTGTCCCTGTTTGATCTGTACCTCGAACGCAGGCTCGTGGGAGTCGAGATAGGCGGGGAAGTTCGTCATCTCGATACCGCGCTCCCGCGCGGCCTTTTCGATCAGGTATGCCAGTGCCATGTCGGCGAAAGGCTCGTGGTGGCCGTATATCTCTCCGTCCGTCGCGATCGTGACGAGGTCGCCGCCCGTCCGCTTGTATGCGGCCGCTACGGAGTCGGCGAAAGTGTCGCCGCTGCGGCAGAGGTGATTGAAGCTAACATCGGTCGAGAGCTGCGCGTCGTAGAAGAATATGTCGATGAACCTCTTTCTGCTCCTCTTCTTCCGCGCGCCGAAGCAGCGGTACGGCATCCCCGTGAGGACGTTCCCCGTGGAGACGTCGAGCCATTTTCCGCCGGCGAGCGGCCTGATCCTGCCGGCCTGGAAGGGGGAAAGGATGATGAACCGGAACCCGAAATCTATCAGCAGCTCGAGGGTCGTCTCGTTGATCGCCGTCTCGGCGAGCCATATCCCCGCAGGCTCGCGGCCGAAGCGGCGCCGGAAATCGTGCACTCCCCAGCGTATCTGCGTCTCCTGGTCGCGGAGGCTCGCCAGCGGCATGATGATGTGGTTGTAGACCTGGGCGATCGCGTTGCCGTGGCCGCCACGCCGCCCGGCCGACAGCGCGTCCGCCTCGACGATCTGGTGGTAGAGCTCCGGGTGATGCTTCTCGACCCAGGCGAGGAGGGTGGGGCCGAAGTTGAAGCTGATGTGCTCGTAGTTGTTGACGAGCGTGAGGATCCGGCCGTACCCGTCGAGCCTGCGAGACCTCGCGTTGGGGAGGTAGCATTCGGCCGCTATCCGCTTGTTCCAGTCGTGATAGGGAGAGGCGCTCTCCTGCCGGTCGATCCTCTCCGTCCAGGGATTCTCGCGGGGAGGCTGGTAGAAATGTCCATGAATGATCAGGAACCGCTGCTGATTCTTTTTCTTCATCGGGCGACCCGTCATGTATAGACGCGGTAGTCGATGTCGGGGAATATATTGTCCCTGTTTTCGACCTCACCGAGCCATTTTTCGTTTATCTTCGAGGCGAGCATGTCGTGATAGAGACGGTCGAAACGCCCGATATGGTCCTTCGTCCTCTTGTGGGCGTATTCGACCATCGTCCCGGTCTTCATTATAAACGCCCAGTCACTGCTCTGTGCAAGAAGAAGCTCGCGCGCCGCCTGGTCCAGCGCCCGGCGCAACAGCCCGTCGGCGTGCGGGAACCGGCCGGCGAGCTCTACCATGCGGTCTGACATGATGTGGAGGTGCGGGTATATCCAGTCGTTGCTCCCCTCGAGCCAGACCTCGTTGTACCCCTTGTAACCCCACGACGACATCGACGGCTGCACCGCCTGCAGCTTGGGGTGGAGGTCGAGATACTCGGAGGGGGTGATCGTATCGACCGTATCCTGATCGAAGTGGATCTTTCGCATGAGGAACTCGATCCAGTCCGGACCCTCGTACCACCAGTGTCCGAACAGTTCGGCGTCATACGGCGAGACGATGATCGGCTTCGTCCCGAGAAGCCCGGCGAGGTGCTCGACCTGCTTCTCGCGGTTGAACATGAAGTTCCCCGCGTGCTCTGCGGCCTTCTCCCTCGCGATCGACGGCCTGTAGACCTCCTTCTCGTCCCCGGTGCCGGTGATGCGGTGGTACTTGATTCCCGTGTGGATCCTGTTTCCGTCGGCGTGGAGGAACGGCCTTATGTAGTCGTAGTCGAGGTCGAATCCGATGTCGCGGTAGAAATCCCTGTAGAAGTGATCGCCGGGGTACCCTTCCTTCGCGCTCCAGACCTGCTTCGACGACTCGCGGTCGCGCCCGAAGGCGGCCACTGCGGTGCCCGGGCAGTAAACGGGGGCGAAGACCCCGTATCTCGGGCGCGGCTCGCCGTAGAGTATCCCGTGCGTGTCGGTGAAAAAGTATCTGATGCCCGCGTCCCTGATGATCTTGTCGACGCCGGGCCTGTACCCGCACTCGGCGAGCCAGATCCCGCGCGGCCTGCGGCCGAGATGTTTCTCGTAATGGTCGGCGGCGATCATGATCTGCGCCCTGACCGCCTTATCGTTCGGCATCAGGGGCAGGAAGCCGTGCGTCGCGCCGCAGGTGATGATCTCGATCTTCCCGGCGTCCTGGTGGTGCCTGAACGCAGAGATGAGGTTGCTGTCGTACCGATCGAGGAAGATCTGCCTCGCCCTGGTGAACTTCCAGTGGTACATCAGCGCGAGCTCGTGGAACTCCGGCATCCAGCGGGTGCGTTCGATCTCGCGGCCGGCGAGGTCGATCAGCCTGTTGAGGTGCCGCAGGTAGCGGTACTGGAGGAGCGGGTCGGCCATCATCGAGAGGAGGGAAGGGGTGAGCGACATCGTGATACGGTAGTCGACGCCCTCTTCCTCGAACCTGTTGAATATCTCGATGAGCGGGATGTATGTCTCAGTAAGCGCCTCGAAGAACCAGTCCTCCTCGAGGAAGTCATCGTACTCGGGATGTCTCACGTAGGGCAGGTGGGCGTGGAGGACGAGCGCCAGGTACCCCTTGCTGCCTTCCTTCATCTGATGACCGGTTCTTTCACCCTGGATTTCTTTTTGACGTCGGTATCTATGGTGCGCTCCTCGACCCTGTCGCCCGATACGGCGGTGACCGGTATGTCGATCGCCCCGTCGGGCAGGGCAAACCTAGCCGTGAACGTCCCGTCGCGGCGGAGTTTGACGACCTTGCCCTGGATCGTGACACGGGCGTCGGGCTCGGTGGCGCCGTATAGAATAAGCTCGGTCGCCACGCGGAGCCTGAAGCCGCGCTCCTTCTCCTCGGGCATGAGCTCGCCGCTGCCGAAGCTCGATACTGCCTCGGATGCGAGCTGCTCCTCGAGCCGTGCCTCGAGCATCTTGTGCATCTCGGCCGAACCGCCGGCTGTGACCTCGTACCCGCCGGAGGCGGCGAATATCCTGTCGTATACGTCGTCGGGGATGAGCCACTGCTCGTCGATCCGGTCGCTGGCCCGTCCGCGCGGCGTCTCGACTGTGGCCGACTCGGCGATCTTGACGAACCTGCCGCCGGGGGTGAGGACGCCGATCGCGACCTGGTAGCGGCCGCCGCCGGTGACGTTGATGTACCAGGCGCGGGCCTCGTACCCGATCCCGATGTCGAGGTGGTCCTTCGCGCCGCGGTCGTAGACTCTCAGCGCCATCGTGCATTTCGTCCACTCGGCCCCGAACTTCTTCTCGAGTTGCATAAAGCGATCGGCGGTGATCTCCCAGTAGGAGAAGATCCAGCTCGGGTCCTTCGCCATGGCGACTATGCGCGTCACGCCGTAATCGGCGGGGATCTCCATCGATTCGACCGGCGGCATCGTGACGGGCCCTGCGGTCAGCTCGTACTTGCCCGCCACGGCCTTCTGGCGGATCGTGCGGCCGTTGTCCCATCCTTGTCTGGGGGCGGGGGCGCGTTTGGCGGTCTTGACTTTGGCTTTTACTTTCTTTTTAGCCTTCGTCTTAACCCTGGCCTTCGGCTTCGCTTTAGCCTTGGCTTTCGCCTTTGTCTTCGTCTTTGCCTTCGCCTTTGTCTTCGTCTTTGCCTTCGTCTTTGCCTTCGTCTTTGCCTTCGCCTTTGTCTTCGTCTTTGCTTTCGTCTTTGCCTTCGTCTTTGCCTTCGTCTTTGCCTTCGCCTTTGTCTTCGCCTTTGTCTTCGCCTTTGCTTTTACTTTCGCTTTAGCTTTGGGCTTAGTTACTCTTTTCGATTTAACATTGTTACTGATCTTCCCCGTGCCGCTGGAGAGCCTGCCGTATACCGTATCGACGATATCGGCCTTGAGCATAGATTCGGATACCGAAATCCTCTTCTTCTTCGCGAGCGCGAGGAGGTCCTTTTTCGTCATTTTCCGTAATTCCGGCTTTGTCATGGCTATTCCTCCTTCGCGGTGAGCCCAATCAATAAAGGGCTCAGCAGACGCCATTGTCAAGGTTAAAGGCGGGTGAGAAAGGAGTATAGCCGAAGAAATGGTAAAAGTCGAAAACGAAAACGATTCCCGCTTGAAATAACTTATAAGAAGACACTTCCAAACAACGGCAAATCCCGTTGAAAAATAACCCGATTTATGGTATAAACAGCATAGTGGCCCGATTATCAGTGCCGGAGCCTGCCAGGGCGCGCCGGCACAGGGGAGGCGCCGCTGATTCGAACCTCCGCCTCCTGCCTTGTGCCGATGTTACCCCCCTGCCCCAAGGCAATCTCCGACATGGGATATCGACGCCGCTTCATCGCCGGCGGGGACGCCCGCTCCGCCCGATACCGATCGACACGAACTCTGTAATACCGGTAGCGTGCGTGCGGCGTATGGGGGCGCTTGCGCGGTCGGCACGCATCATCACAAGGGGGGAAAGATGCGTATATTCAGATTCCATATAATCGTTCTGGCAGTATGTATTGTATCCGCCGCATTGCCGGCGGAGCTCTGTTCGAGGGAGCCCGAAGTCAGGCCGCCCGTGCGCTGGCTTCCCTGGGAGCCGTACATGTATGAGGAGATGCTGCCGGAGGGCCCCGACGCGTTCAGGCTCTCGGCGGCCGTCGACACATATCACCTCGCATGCTACGACTTCGAGACGATGGACTGGCAGGGCTGGTCGCGGGGCGACTGGACTGCGCAGCCCGACACCTTCTTCCACGTCGACAACTTCATCGGGCTCGGCGGAGGCGAAAGGGGATTCCTCGAGCCTATAGAAGGGACGCAGTCGATGTGGTGCGGCGTCCGGCCGGGCGATGACTTCTACATGTGCGGCTGGAACAGCGCCCCGGGATACGGGAACTCGTGGGACCAGTGGCTGCAGTCCGATCCGATCCCTTTCACCGGGACCCTGACCCTCTCCTATCACGGACGGTTCGATTCTGAGGAGCAGTACGACCGGACCCTGATCGAGTACGACGCCAGCTATGGAAACTGGACCGAGATCGCCGCGATAGACGGTGTCGTCGACACCGTCGCCGTGCATACGATCATGCCGGCTCAGGCGGCTACGAAGCTGAGGTTCCATTTCGTCTCGGACGGGGCGTGGAGCGACGAGGACGGGCTTCATGCGACCGACGGCGCCTGCATCATCGACAGCATCACGATCGCCGACGTCGGCGGCGTGATAAATTTCGAGGATTTCGAATCGGCGGATATCGGTGCCAGGAGAGCGGGGATCTGGTCCGCCGGCGTCAAGGAACCGTACGGGATGTACTCGGGGCTCAACGCCAGCCTCGGAGACTGCGACGAGGATCCGTGCGGAAGGAACAATACGACACAGATCATCTTCTTCGAGGGCTCGACGGAGCCGTATCCCCCCTGCCCCGGGCTCTTCACCACCCCGTTCTGCAAGGGAGCAGGGGGCGTGGAAGCTCCGTGCCAGCATGAGATGGTCTGCTCGCCGGTCATAGACCTCACAAGATACTCGACCGGGCGGGACGAGGTGCAGGACGCCGATATCCCTGCCGGCGTCGAGGGTGATCTCGGGGGCATCAGGATGAAATTCACGGTCTACCAGGATCTCCCGCATTCAAATGCCGTCTACTACAACTGGATGGTCCGCGAGATAGTTAACGGCTGCCCCGGACCGTGGCAGGATATCAGCATGCAGGCCGGTGCTTTGAAGGATTACTGGATCCGGACGGCCTGGCTCGATATGTTCGTCGATGTCGGCGAAACCGACTCGATTCAGGTGGGATTCTGGGTGAAAGACTACTGCGATGTCTTCTACGGCGTATATGCCGACTGCGCCGAGCACACGCCGTCGCCCTACTTCGACAACGTAAGGGTATACCGTTACTCGACGAAGGGCCCGCAGTGGCAGTACCGCGCGATGAACCTCTTCCAGGACAACTTCCCTTCGACCGATGACATCGAGAGCTTTATCCGGGCCGACATGGCAAACGACATCAGGCCGGGCTCCGACCCGGTGATCGATCCCGGCGATTCGGTCGTAGTGACCTGCTGGTCGCCCAACGCCGGCGGCCTCGACACGCTCGGCACGGGCGAGGAGCGTGTCTACTTCCACTGCAATGTCCATTTCCTCGGTCCAGACGGCAAGCCGGACCTGTTCGGCCCGCAG
>JAUWCL010000023.1 GCA_030609325.1 Candidatus Krumholzibacteriota bacterium | reverse complement strand
TTGCGGCAGCGGCAGCGCTGCCGGCGGCGCGAGCGGCCCGGACAGCGGAGAGGGGCCCGGGACGGAGCGCCGTATGGTCCTCGAGCAGAGGTTCAGGGTAGAGTTCGGGGTAGATCCGCAGTTTCTCGAGAAGCTCGAGCGGATACGCTCTCTGCTCTCTACGAAGTATCACGCAAAACTCGAGTTTGAGGAGCTCTTCGATATCCTGATGGACGAGTACATCGAACGTCACAGCCCCGAGGGCAGGATCAGGAGGAAGGCCGAGCGCGAGAAGCGGAAAGACGGACAAAAAGGGCAGAAAAGCTCACAGAAGCATCTAAGATCCTCTCAGAAGCAGACAAAACCGTCACAGTCAAAGCAGCCGCAACCGAAGCGTTCGCAGAAGCGGGAAGCCTCCCGTCATATCCCCCGGGCAGTACGGGATGAGGTCTACGCCAGAGACAAGGGGCGGTGTACGTTTGTCGCGCCAGGAGGAAAACGGTGCGGTTCGACGCGGGACCTTCAGATAGACCACATAGTCCCGTTCGCAAGGGGCGGGGACAACTCACCATCCAACCTGAGGCTGTTATGCGCGAGGCATAACCGGCTGGAGGCCAAAAGAGCTTTCGGGGAAAAGCACATGGAACAGTACTTTGATCCATGAGGTCCTGTGATCCATGGAGTCACGTGAATTATGAAGCCCTGGATTCATAGAGTCGTTTGATCCATGAAAAACCCGGCTGCAGAGTCTCGGATCTATATACAAGCGGGTTCCCTGAAAATCTATTTACTCAAGAGAGACACATAATAACAGAGAAGGTCCATTTTCTTCATAGTAAATGCGCCCGCATTCTTTCAGATTAAGTGCTGTGCTTACTTAGGCGCCGGTTTGAATATCGTGTCGAGGATCGTTCCGTCTCTCCATTCGACGACCTCGACCGGCTCGTCGGTCAGCTCGGGACGCGGTGGCGTCTTGCCGAACTCTGCTGCCGCCTTCTTCGAGAGTTCGTGCAGCTCCTCCATCGAGACGATCTTCAGGCCGCTAGCCGCCGCGTTGTTACTCAGCGCGTCCATGTACTTCGACGTCGATTTCGGGTTGAAGGCGACGTATTTCTCTGTCACTGCGACGTCGATGCACTCGCCCGGTATCGATACGGTGTAGACACTATCGACGATCCTGGGGAATCCCTTGCCGTTCTCTTTCTTGCCGGTCGCCAGCGGGAGGAACATGATAGTTAGCTCGGAGCCGGCGGCCACTCCCTGGGCGCCACCGATGCCGCCTATTATCCGTCCGCCCGCGCAGATGCTGTTGACGTTGAAGTTGACATCCATCTCGAGCGTTGAAAGTACCGAGACAGCGAGCATGTTCACCGCATTTTCCCTGTTCGCCATGTCATCGTATTCGCCTGTTGATATCTCATAGTGGTTGTGGTCGTAGAGCATCGACTTTATGACCCTCTCCGACGGCTCGAAGCATTGGCCGTGGAGGAGATTGCGTATCAGGTCCTCCTGGAGCATCTCGACGTGCAGCGAAGTGCAGCCGCCGATCGCGAATCCCGACTGGATCTTCTTCTCGATGAGGATCTTCTTGATCTCGTCGAGCACGATCAGTCCGGCGCCCGACCCGACCTGGAAGTTGAATCCGTCGAAGATTACCTCGGCCGCGTCCATTACCTTGAGCACCTGCCCGGCTATCTGCGAGTTGAACTTGTTCGCCCTGATCTTGTCGATGTCGAGAGTGCCCGAGCCGACTCCGGAAGCATCGCCGGGATTATCGACCTTCACGACATAGTCGACGTCGACCATCGAAAGGGAGCGGGGGAAGAGATATATTTCGCTCACCTCGCCGGCGAGCAGGCATACGTTTTCCGCCCACAGGGTGTCGGCGAGGAAGAGGCCGAGCGGGCCGACCCACGAGGACGGGTCGCCCATCAGGCCGTTGGCGTTTCCCCACTGGTCGGCTATCGGAACCGGGCCGAATGCGACCTTGATCTTTGCCTCGCCCGTGTGGAAGCGCCTGACCCTGTTGCCGTGGCCGTAACCGGTAACGATCCAGGGGAGGAAATCGCCTGCCATCAGGTGCTCGCCCATCTTGCGGTAGCAGCTTCCGTTTATCCCCGCGATCGTCCCGTCGGCTATCGCCTCGGGGAGCCAGGGGACGCAGTTGTCGAAGAAGGCGTTGCCGAGGAGGTGAATGTCCTTCAGGCCCTTCTCGCGGAGCTTCGCGACGATCATCTCGAGGCAGTGGTCGCCGAGGCGGTAGTAGTGCGGATACGAGATCCAGTCGCCGTCCTGCAGGATCGAGACTACCTCGTCGAGTGTGGTCACCTTGCTCCTGCCGCAACGCATCTTCGAGCGGCCGGGCCGCCCCGCGTAAAGGTCGCTGTAATCGGGATCGAACGCTTGTTTGAAGGGCTTCTTCTCCACTTTGTTGACCATGGTCGGGACTCTGCGCCCCAGTGAGTTCTTCACGAAATCCATCGATCCGCCTCCGGATGGGCTGAAGGGCCGTTAAAACACTGAAATCTCTATAAATAGGTACGACTTCGGGCCCTCCATGTCAAGTCGTCTTGAGCCCTCCCTGACGATAAATTGAAAAAAGTCCTGAAAACGGTCCGAAACGCTCTGAAACCGCTTGCACGCTCATGATTTTCTCGCTTTATTTGGGGTTGACAGGAGGAGCGGGTGCGGGTATTATGCCCCTTCCAGTTCGTATTTTTCCGATATTCTGGAAAAGTTAAAGTTTGTTTACCCAAACGCTGAACCTACAGGAGGTTACAGATGGCAGACGAGAAGAAGTCGATAACTTCCATGCTCGACGAGAAGCGGAAATTCCCGCCGTCGGCGGAATTTGTCGAGAAGGCTCACATCAAGAGTCTCGACGAGTATGCGGCCATGGTCAAGAAGGCCGAGGAAGATTTCGAGGGATACTGGGGCGAGCAGGCCGAGAAGTATCTCACCTGGTACAAGAAGTGGGACAATGTGCTCGAGGGCGAGATGCCTGCCGCGAAGTGGTTCACCGGCGGAAAGCTCAACATCGCATACAACTGTCTCGACCGTCATATCGATGAGGGCAAGGGCGACAAGGCCGCCATCATCTGGGAAGGCGAGCCCGAGGGCGATTCGAAGACCTTCACCTACTCCGAGCTGAAGGACGAGGTCAGCAAGTTTGCCAACGTCCTGAAGAAATACGGCATCAAGAAGGGCGACCGCGTCTGCCTGTATCTTCCGATGATCCCCGAGCTGGCCATCGCCATGCTCGCCTGTGTCCGTATCGGCGCAATCCACTCGATCGTGTTCGGCGGATTCAGCGCCGCGTCATTAAAGGACAGAAACAACGACGCCGAGGCGAAGATGCTTATCACCTCCGACGGCTCGTTCCGCAGCGGCAAGACCATCTCGCTGAAGAAGAACGCCGACGAGGCGCTCACTGGTTCGCCCACGGTCAAGCACTGCATCGTCGTCAAGAGGACCGGCAAGGACATAGACTGGACCGAAGGCCGCGACATCTGGTGGCATGATGAGATGGCCGACGCCTCGGCCGACTGCCCCTGCGAGGAGATGGACGCCGAGGACGTATCGTTCATCCTCTACACGAGCGGCACGACCGGCAAGCCCAAGGGCGTCGTCCACACGACGGGCGGATACCTGCTCTTCGCGACGATGACCATGAAACTCGTATTCGACGTCAAGGATGAGGACACCTACTGGTGCACCGCCGACATCGGCTGGATCACCGGGCATTCGTACATCGTCTACGGCCCGCTCTCGCTCGGAGCGACGAGCCTCATGTTTGAGGGCGTTCCAAGCTATCCGGGACCGGACCGTTTCTGGGATGTCATCGAGAAGTACAAGGTCAACATCTTCTATACCGCCCCGACTGCCATCAGGGCGATCATGCGCCACGGCGACGAGTGGCCGGCCAAGCACGACCTCTCGAGCCTGCGCCTCCTCGGCACGGTCGGCGAGCCGATCAACCCCGAGGCCTGGATGTGGTACCACAAGGTCATCGGCGGCGAGCGCTGCCCGATCGTCGATACCTGGTGGCAGACCGAGACCGGCGGGATTCTCATCACCCCGCTGCCGGGTGCCTGGGAGACCAAGCCCGGTTCGGCGACCCGTCCGTTCCCCGGCATCTTCCCGAAGGTGCTCCGCGAGGACGGCACGCCCTGCGAGCCGAACGAGGGCGGATACCTGACCATACAGAAGCCGTGGCCCGCGATGCTCCGCACCGTGTGGGGTGACGATGCGCGCTTCAGGGAGACCTACTTCTCAAAGTATCCGGGTATCTACTTCACCGGTGACGGCTCCCGCGAGGACGAGGAGGGATGCTTCTGGATCATGGGCCGCGTGGACGACGTAATCAACGTCTCCGGTCACAGAATCGGCACGATGGAAGTCGAGAGCGCTCTCGTGAGCCACGAAACCGTCGCCGAGGCGGCTGTCGTTCCGATGCCGCATGAGATCAAGGGCCAAGGCCTCTACGCCTTCGTGACCCTGACTGCCGGTCTCGAGGGCAACGATGAGCTGAAGAAGGCGCTCGCCGCCCACGTAGCCAAGGAGATCGGCCCGATCGCGAAGCCGGATGTCATCCACTTCACCGAAGCGCTGCCCAAGACGAGGAGCGGCAAGATCATGCGCCGTATCCTCAAGAGCATCGCGGCCGGCAGCGAGGACGTCGGCGACACCACGACCCTGGCCGATCCTTCGGTCGTTGAGCACCTGCTCGCAGACAAGAAGCAGTAAGCCGAAGGTCGTCTGTTTCGACAACGAAGGGCGGGGAATGGAATTCTCCCGCCCTTTTTTTCACACGGGGGACGGGCCCGGCCCCGGTGGTTGACACTCGTGCTCATATCGGATAACGTCAGTCGTGTAAGGGGCTGAAAGCTGCCGGATACCCGAGGGGGAGATTTGCGGATACCCGATTCACTGATGGTAAGCGTCTCAGGCGTGAGGGGACTTCTCGGCGACGACATGAATCCCGAGGTCGCTGCGCGCTTCGCCGCCGCCTATGCAGCGTGGCTCGGCGGAAAACGCGTCGTGATCGGGCGGGATTCTCGCGCCTCGGGACCAGCCCTCGCCGCGGCCGCTTCGGCGGCCCTGAGGTTCCTTGGAATCGATGTCGTCGACGTCGGCATCGCCGCCACCCCGACCGTTGAACTGATGGTAGGGCACCTCGGCGCCGACGGCGGGATCGTCATCACGGCGAGCCATAACGGCGAGGAGTGGAACGCGCTGAAGCTCCTCAACGGCCGGGGCGAGTTCATAGACTCGGTGGCCGTTGCCTGCATCAGGGAACTGGTCGAGGGCGACGGCGGACTCTACGAACCCGCCGGGAGATACGGCTCGTACGAAATCTACGACGGGGCCGACCGCAATCACGTAGATAAGATACTGTCGCTCGACTGCATAGACCGCGACGTCATCGCGGATGCCGGCCTCAAGGCGGCGATCGACTGCGTCAACGGTGCGGGGAGCCGCATCGTGCCGATGCTTCTCGACGAGCTGGGAGTCGGGGTAACCGCTCTCTACACAGACGTCGATTCTCCGTTCCCGCACGACCCGGAGCCCCGCCCGGTGAACCTCACCGCGCTCGCCGCGGCTGTTCCGGAATCGGGCGCCGACATCGGGTTCGCCTGCGATCCCGATGCCGACAGACTTGTAATTGTAGATGGCTCCGGAACAGTGCTCAGCGAGGAGCTGACACTCTCGCTCGCGACCGATTTCGTGCTGGGGATCGAGAAGGGACCGGTCGTCGTCAATCTCTCGACAACGAGGCGTATCGACGACGTTGCCGCAAGGCACGGGGTGGAGACGTTCAGGTCGAAGGTCGGCGAGGCGAACGTGATAGAGGTGATGAAGGAGAAGGGAGCCGTGATAGGGGGAGAGGGGAACGGAGGAGTGATATACCCGAAGGTACACCGTGGCAGGGATGCGATGACGGGGATCGCGCTGATCCTCCAGCACGTCGTCTCTTCCGGCAGGACCGTCGGGGAGTTGACCGCCGGACTGCCCGATTACAGCGTCGTGAAGGAGAAGATCCGATTCGACGGGTCGTTCGAGGATCTTTCATCTAAGCTCAGGAATACATTCGACGGGAATTATAATGACCTTGATGGTATAAGAATTGATATGGATAAGGGCTGGGTACATGTCAGAAGATCGAACACCGAGCCCGTAGTACGGATAATAGCCGAGGCGGAGACCGCCGGACTTGCCGAAGAGTTTGTCATAAAAGCATCTGAGGCGGCCGCTTCAGTTTGAGCGGATAAATGCAGGAGAAAAAGCGCCGGTAGGGGAACCGGCGAAAAAATACACACGGTGGATGGTAGGAAGCCGTGATTTCACCCGGCGGGGTGGTATGCCCGCTTGATCGGGGGAGTTTGAAATGTGCGGAATAGTCGGATATATCGGCAGGAGTGAGAATGTAGGGGATATTTTGCTCGAAGGGCTCAAGAGACTCGAATACAGGGGGTACGACTCGGCGGGGATCGCCATCGTCCGCGACGGCGAGCTCTTCACCGAGAAGATGCCCGGCAAGATAAAGGAGCTCGAGAGGATCATCGGGAATCAGGACCTCTCGGGGAGCCTGGGGATAGCCCACACGAGATGGGCAACGCACGGCGAGCCGAACAAGATCAACGCCCACCCGCATTACTCCTCGGACATGAGGATCGCCATCGTGCACAACGGGATCATCGAGAACTACCTGACGCTGAAGAAATCGCTTCTGGCCGAGGGGTGCGAGTTCAGGTCGGATACCGATACCGAGGTGCTCGCACATCTGATCGAGAGGTTCTACAACGGCGACGATCTCGAGTTCGCCGTCCAGAGGGCGCTCGAGTTGGTCGAGGGTACCTACGGCATCCTGGTTGTCTCCGCCTCAGAACCGGAGAAGATAGTCGCGGCGAGAAACGGCTCACCGGTCGTCTTCGGTGTAGGCGACGATGAGTACATCATCGCGAGCGACGTCGCCGCCCTGCTCAAGCATACCCGCCAGGTGATCTACCTCGAGGATCAGCAGATGGTCGTCGCTACGCCGAAGCACTTCACGACGATGACGGTCCAGAACGAGTACGTCGAGCACCATATACAGGAGGTCGACTGGGACCTCGAACAGATAGAGAAGGGCGGATTCGACCACTTCATGCTCAAGGAGATATTCGAGCAGCCCGAGACGATCCGCAACGCGATTAGGGGAAGGCTGATAGTCGAAACGGGCTGCGCCAAGCTCGGCGGCCTCGACATGACCGCGGAGGAGATGCACGAGGTGAAGCGGTTGGTGATTCTCGGGTGCGGAACGAGTTGGCACGCGGGACTCCTCGGCGAGTACATGATCGAGGAAAAGGTGCGCATCCCAGTCGAGGTCGAGTACGCGAGCGAGTTCCGTTACCGCAATCCCGTCCTCGAGAAGGGTACGGTCGTCTTTGCCATCAGCCAGTCGGGCGAGACGGTAGACACCCTCGCCGCGCTGCGTGAGGCGAAGAGATGCGGTGTGCGCTGCATGGGGATCGTAAACGTAGTCGGCAGCACGATCGCGCGCGAATCTAATGCCGGTGTCTACATCCACGCCGGCCCCGAGATCGGAGTGGCCTCGACGAAAGCATTCACTTCGCAGATATCGGTCCTCTCGCTGCTCTCACTGATGTTCGGGCGTCAACGGAACATCTCCCAGACGGAGGGACAGGAGATGATCGCCGCGATGAAGGCCCTTCCCGACCAGATCGCCCAGATCCTTGAGTCGAACGATGCGATCAGGGACATATCGGAGAAGTACCATAAGCACGACAATTTCCTGTACCTCGGACGCGGACCGAACTACCCCGTTGCCCTCGAGGGAGCCCTGAAGCTCAAGGAGATCTCGTATGTGCACGCCGAAGGGTACCCTGCCGCAGAGATGAAGCACGGGCCGATCGCGCTCATCGACGAGAACATGCCCGTCGTTATCATCTGCCCGCGCGACGCCGCCTACCAGAAGATCGTCGGCAACATCAACGAGGTGAAGGCGAGGAAGGGCAAGATCATCGCGATAACGACCGAGGGGAACGACGAGATCATCGATATGGCCGATCACGTGATATTCATCCCGAGGACTCTCGATTTCCTCTACCCGATACTCGCGGTCATTCCGCTGCAACTCATAGCCTATCATATTGCGGTGATGCGGGGCTGTCACGTCGACCAGCCGCGCAACCTCGCGAAAAGCGTCACAGTCGAATAGAAGGGAGCTGATTCGATGAAACGGATAATCAGCACTGACAAGGCTCCTGCCGCAGTCGGTCCTTACAGTCAGGCGGTCAGGGCGGGAGACTTGCTGTTCATCTCTGGCCAGATCGGTATCGATCCGGCCACCGGTAATATGGCCGAGGGCCTCGAGGCCCAGGTCACGCAGGTCCTCGAGAACCTGGAGGCAATCGTAGAGGAGGCCGGCGGAAGCATGGACTCGATAATCAAGGCGACCGTCCTGCTTCAGTCGATGGACGACTTCAAGACGATGAACGGGATCTATGCCGGGTATTTCGAGTCGGATCCCCCGGCCAGGGCGGCCTTCGAAGTCGGCGCGCTGCCCCTGGGCGCGCTGGTCGAGATCGAGGCGATCGCACTTCTCGATTGAGCTTCTTTACAATGCCCCGGAATTTAACTATCATTTATCGGGTGGGAATGGATGGGTTCTGGTGGGCCCCGAGGACTTCAAATCCTTCTGCCGGGTGCTAAAACCATCCGGGGTGGGTTCGATTCCCACACGTTCCCGCCATATCTTTATCCGGCGCGCGGATGATCGAACGCGCCGGGGAGCAACAGGGAGAACCGGTTGAGTCTTCGCAGGCTGATAATCCCGCTCACGGTCCTCGCGGCACTGATCACCGGAACAGCATGCTTCGCCGGAGAGACCGCTTCCGGTCCCGGTCTTCCCGCATTCACCCTGACGGTACCGGCCGATACGACGGCGAAGAGGGCTGAGGAGCAGGACTGGTCGTCCGACCATATCAAGGAACTTCTAGCGAAAGAGACGGGCGAGTCCGACATTGAGGGCTCGACCTGGAAGAAGAGGAAGAACCCGAGGACGGCGATGCTCTGCGCCCTCGCGTTCCCTGGACTGGGTCAGATCTACAACGATAAGGCATTCAAGGCAGTGATAGCCCTTGGTGTCGAGACGTACTATATAATGAACATCCTTCACAACTACAGAAAGGCGAATGACTTCCTCAAGGAGAGGGACAGCTGCGACCAGTACGTTCCCTGCTTTCCCGGGAGCGAGGATCTCTGCCTCAATTACGAGTGGAAGGAAGCCAACGCCTGGTACGAGGAGCACAAGGAGAGGACGATAGACTGGGTGTGGTGGACCTCCGGAGTCGTGCTTATCGTGATGCTCGACGCCTACGTTGATGCCCACCTGCACGACATGCGTTTCCGCGTCGAGACCGCCCGCAGGGGAGAGGGAACGGGGCTTGCCGTAGTTGTTGATTTCTAGGTGCCGATGTTGCATTATGTATCGTGGGCCCGTGCTGGCGGGATGCTCCCTGCGAAACAGCGGCGGGCCTGAATCGTGTATAATGGTGATTAAAGACTGCCCGGAGGACCGGATGTCAGATAAGGAAAACGGCAAGGGAAAGAAGAGGGGCGCTCCGCCTAAGTCGAAGCTTCGTGAATATATAGAGATAATCGTCACGGCGGTTGTTCTCGCGCTCATCGTGCGCGCGCTCATCGTCCAGAGCTACCACATCCCCTCCGAGTCGATGGAGGATACCCTGCTGAAAGGCGATTTCCTCTTTGCGTCGAAGTTCATCTACGGTGCCAAGGTCCCGATGACGGACTACAGGCTCCCCGCCATAAAGGACCCGAAGCCGGGCGACATCATCATCTTCAAGTATCCGAGGGATGGAAAGACCGACTACATCAAGCGGTGTATCGCCGTCGAGGGCCAGACCGTGGAGGTCAAGGGCAAGATCCTCAAGGTCGACGGGAGGGTGATGGAGGAAAGCTACACGAAACACATACGAGGCGGCAGGGTGCTGAGCAACTACGGGCCGCGGACAGTCCCGAAGGGGCACGTCTTCGTGATGGGAGACAACAGGGACAACAGTGCCGACTCGCGCGAATGGGGCATGCTCGACAGGAAATATGTAATGGGCAAGGCCCTGTTCATATATTTCTCGGTCCAGAAGGAATGGCCCTGGGTGCGGGTCGCCAGGATCGGCGATATAATCAGGTGAGTTTCCGCCCGAAAGGGCGATTTGCGACAACGATCAGAAGAAATTTTTTCCCAAGGCATTATTATTGCAAATTCGGTCCTGAAAGACTGCGGAATGTCCTCGGCGATACGTTTCAGTGACGAAGCCGTCAATCCGCAATATGCAATTACGACAGGCAGTTACCGCGCTTGACAAAGGGGCGGCGAGACCCTACATTATGGCAGACGGTTAGCAGTCTTACATGGAGAGTGCCAGAAATGATGGCCATAAATGACGTAACTTCCGTAGAATCAGGGATGTTGCGCAGCATAGTGGATCTGTATATCAAGACTCGTAAGCCGGTCAGCTCGAAGATGCTGAAGAAAAGATACCGGCTCCAGTCCAGTTCGGCCAATATCCGTGCAATCCTGAACCGCCTCGAATCCAAGGGTTATCTCTACAAGCCTCACGTTTCCTCGGGCCGGGTGCCTAGCGACACGGGATATCGTCTCTACGTCGACGGGATCGGCAGGATCGGAAAGCCTGCAAGGCGCGTCGTCGAGCAGCTGAAGTCGAGGATGGGGCGCGACCGCGGCGACATCCGCGGGGTTATGACGATCACGTCCCGGCTGATCAGCGAGCTGACCAGCTGTGTCGGGCTGATGGTCGGTGTCTTAGGCCCGGGAGGCAGGGTCGGCAGGCTCGAGATGGTCCAGCGCGAGGGGAAAAGGGTGCTCGCCGTCCTGTGCACCGAGGACGGCAGGGAGAGAATAGTCGAGGTCGAAATGGACCGCAGGTACAGGCCGCGTGCCATCGAAAGGGCCGTCCAGATAATAAACGAGCGGATAGCGGGCTGTCGGCTCGACGAGGTGGCCGTGCGCCTGGCCGGATGCGCCAGGGAGTGCACCGGGCCGGACAGGGAGATCGCTGGAGTGGTCGCCGGCGAAGCTGACTTCCTCTTCGGAGGGACGTATGACCTGGAGTACTATCTGAGAAGAACGGACAGCATCGAAGATATACCGGAGATGCAGGATCCTCGCATATTGCGCTCTCTCGTTACCCTGATGGGAGAGAAGAGCCTGATGCTGAGAGCGATGAGAAACCGTTTCGGTCGCGGAGTGATGGTGACGATAGGCGCCGAGAACGAGATCGAGGAATTGAAGGAATTCTCGGTCGTGACCAGGGCGATCCCCGCGGGAAGATGTGAGGGGCTGCTCGGGGTGCTCGGGCCGACGAGGATGAGCTACCGGTCGGTCCTGTCCCTGCTCGACGGGATGGCGCGCGAGTTGATAGAGCTCTGACATGTTATCGGGAACTGATGAAACCGCAGGAGGGGATGGAACTGGAAAACGGAAGGAAGATCCCTTGACCAGTGAAAGTGAAAAGGCCGGAAAGACCGGATCCGACCGGAAGGTGGAGATACAGGACGCCGTCGATCCCGACGAGATCGAGATCCTGCACGACGATGTCGAGGATAAGGAAGACGGGGGATCCGTAACCGTAACGCCTGAAGAGTCTGCAGAGCCTGCCGGCGAAGATGATCTGGAATGGCTGAAGAATCCGGACGCCGAGACGGAAGAAAAACCCCGGGGCAGGGAATCCGGCAAGAAAAAGCACAAAAAAGAGTCTAAAGCCAAAATAGCCGAGCATCTTGCACGGAAGAACGAGATGCTCCAGAAGCTCCGCCAGAGGCTCATCGAAACGGAAAAAGTCGTAGAGATTAAAGAAGATAGGCTCATGCGTCTCGCCGCGGAGTTCGAAAACTACAAGAAGAGGACCCGTCAGGAATGGGATTTGCTTAAAAATCAGGCGAATGCCGGATTATTGAAAGAGATTCTCAGCGTTCTCGACGACATTGACCGGGCGTTCGAGCATTCGGGGGATTCGATCGAACATTTCAGGGGTGGTGTCACTCTTATTCATTCATCCCTCCTCGACCTGCTCAGGCGCAACGGGCTCAGCGAGATCGAAGCGGTGGGCAAGCCGTTCGATCCTCAATATCACGAGGCGTTAGCCGAGATGCAGAGTGAAGACGTTGAGGCGGGGATCGTCGCTGAAGTGGTTCAGAAAGGATATATGTTGAACGACCAGGTGATCAGACCGACCAGAGTCGTTGTTTCGAAGGGCAGTGGCTGACAGGGGCCGGGCGCCGCCGGAAAGAGGACAGAAACATGGGTAAGGTAATTGGTATCGATCTCGGAACGACAAACTCGTGCGTCGCTGTAATCGAGGGAAACGAGCCGGTGATCATTCCGAACGCCGAGGGTGGACGTACCACTCCTTCGGTCATCGCTCTGGCGAAGAACAACGAGAGACTCGTCGGACAGCTGGCAAAGAGGCAGCAGGTGACCAATCCCGACAACACGATATACAGCATCAAGCGTTTCATCGGCAGAAGGTTCTCCGAGGCCGAGGAAGAGACGAAGCAGGTAACCTACTCGATCAAGAGCGGAAAGAACGACGAAATCCTCGTCGAGCTCAAGGACCGCAGCCACCGCACGCAAGAGATTTCGGCGATGGCACTTCGTGCGATAAAGACTTTCGCGGAGGAGTATCTCGGCGAGGAGATCACCGAGGCTGTAATCACCGTTCCGGCCTATTTCAACGACGGCCAGCGTCAGGCGACGAAGGACGCAGGCAAGATCGCGGGACTCGATGTGAAGAGGATAGTCAACGAGCCGACGGCGGCCGCGCTCGCCTACGGGCTCGACAAGGACAAGAAGGGCAAGATCGCCATCTACGATTTCGGCGGCGGCACTTTCGACATCTCGATACTCGAGCTCAGCGAGGGCGTATATCAGGTCAGGTCAACAAACGGCGACACGATGCTCGGCGGCGACGATTTCGACCGCGTAATCGTCAACTTCATAGTGGATAACTTCAAGGAAACCGGCGGAGTGGACCTGTCCGGGGACAAGATGGCGATGCAGAGGATCAGGGAAGCGGGGGAGAAGGCCAAGTGCGAGCTCAGCACAGTCCACGAGACGAACATAAACCTGCCTTTCATCTGTGCCGACGAGGAGGGTCCGAAGCATCTCGATATGGTCCTGACCCGGGCCGAGATGGAGAAGCTGATCCATCCCCTTATTCAGAAGACGCTCGAGCCCTGCAAGCAGGCGTTCGAGGACGCGAAGATGAAGGTCGAAGACATAGACGAAGTCATCCTGGTCGGCGGTTCCACGAGGATCCCCGCCGTGAGGAAGTTCGTGAACGACTTCTTCCGCAAGGAGCCACACAAGGGCGTCAATCCAGATGAGGTGGTCGCGTTGGGCGCTGCCATACAGGGCGGGGTCCTCTCCGGCGACGTCGACGAGATACTGCTGCTCGACGTCACCCCACTCAGTCTCGGGATAGAGACGCTCGGCGGGATGATGACGACGCTGATTTACCGCAATACGACAATACCGTGCAAGCAGAGCCAGGTCTTCTCGACGGCTACGGATAACCAGCCGGCAGTGAGCATCCATGTTCTGCAGGGAGAGCGCGAGATGGCGAAGGACAACAGGACGCTGGAGAGGTTCGACCTCGTCGGCCTCCCGCCCGCACCGCGCGGGGTCGTCCAGATCGAGGTCACTTTTGACATCGACGCGGACGGCATCATGCACGTCTCGGCCAAGGATCTCGGCACCGGCAAGGAGCAGAAGATACAGATCAAGGTCGCGAGCGGCATTTCCGAGGACGACATCGAGAGGATGGTCAAGGACGCCGAGGAGCACGCCCTCGAGGATGGGCAGAAGAAAAGGATCGCCAGGGTCCGCAACGAGGCGGAGATCCTCATCTATTCGACCGAGAAGACCATCGAGGAGCATCTCGACATAATCCCCGAGGAAGACAGGGTGATCATCGATGGAGCGTTGCACGACCTCAAGGATCTCATCAAGAAAGATGACGCCGATCCGGAGGATATTCGCAGGAAAGCCGAGAATCTCTCAACAGCGGTGTACAAGATCGCCGAGCTGATGTATCATCATGCGACTAACGATTCAGATTCGCTCGGTGAGTAAGGAAACTCTGATATCTCAATAACCGGCGTATGGATATAACAAGCGACCGGATGGGGCATGGCGAAAAGGGACTACTACGATGTGCTCGGCGTCGAGCGGAGTGCCTCGACCGATGATATAAAGAAAGCTTACCGCAAGCTTGCACTCAAGTATCATCCAGACAAGAATCCAGGCGACCACGAGGCCGAGGAGAAGTTCAAGGATGCCACAGAGGCCTATGAGGTCCTCCGCGACCGGGAGAAGAGGGAGCGGTATGACCAGTTCGGCCATGCCGGGATGTCTGGTGCAGGGGGCGCGGGTGGATTCGACTACAGCGGCGGGTTCGACCTGAGCGATGCCCTGCGCGCTTTCATGCGCGACTTCGGTATGGGCGGCGGCGGATTCGACTTTTTCGGAGGTTCCCAGGGAGGTGGAAGAAGACGCGGAGGCGCGAGGATGAGGGGCAGGGACCTCCAGATCCATCTAAAACTCACCCTCGAGGAGATCTCCAGGGAGACCGTCAAGAAGATCAAGGTCACCAGGTTGGTCTCGTGCAGGGAGTGCGGCGGCTCGGGCGCCGCGAAGGGCTCCGAACGCAAGACCTGCCCGACCTGCCAGGGACATGGGGAGATCAGGCAGGCATCGAGATCGCTCTTCGGCACATTCGTCAACGTATCGACCTGCTCGACATGCGGGGGAGAGGGCACGATAGTGACCGATTCCTGCGCCAGGTGCAGCGGCGCCGGACGGGTGAAGGGCACGAGCAGCGTCGAGGTGAAGATTCCCGCCGGCGTCTCAACAGGCAACTACATCACGCTGGCAGGCCAGGGAGACTCGGCCCCGAGGGGCGGGGTGCCCGGTGACCTCATCATCGTCATCGAGGAGATCGAGAACAGGATCTTCGAGAGGCACGGTTTCGACATCCTTATCGACCAGCCAGTATCGTTCAGCCAGCTTGCCCTCGGAGACAAGGTCGAAATACCGACCCTCGAGGGGAAGGCCGCGCTGAAGATCCCCGCCGGGACGCACTCGCACAAGATTTTCCGCCTGAAAGGCAAGGGGATACCGAGGCTCCACGGCCACGGTCACGGCGACCAGCTCGTGAGGCTGATCGCCTGGACGCCGCAGAACATCGCCGGCGAGGAGAAAGAGGCATTCGAGAACCTCGACAGAAAGCTCAAGAACGAACTTCCGCCCGCGGGCAGGAAGGTCTACACTTCCTGATATGTCATCGGAGAGATTCTTCATCATCAATGGAGCCCCTTCCAGGGGGGATGTGGTCGTCCTCGGCGAGGGCGAGTCGCGTCACCTGTTCGAGGTCGTCAGGGCGAAACCGGGCGACGAGGTGACCCTCCTCGATGGAGAGGGCGGCAGGTACAGGGCCGTGATCAGGACGGGCGGAACGATCGGTGGGCTGAAAAGGGGCTCCGGTGTCACGGCCGGGATCGTGTCGGCAATACAGGCCGGGCCGGTCTGCACTGTTGACATCGCGGTGCCGCTGATCAAGTCGCACAGAATGGATTTCGCCGTCGAGAAATGCGCTGAGATCGGTGTGAGGCGTATAGTACCGTTTCAGTGCGAGAGAAGCATCTGGAAGGGTGGAGAGCGGGAAGCCCTGAAGAAGCGGGAGCGCCTCGAGAGAAAGGTCGCCGCGGCCTGCAAGCAATCGGGTAATCCGTGGTTCACGAGGATAGAGCCGGTGACCCCGTTCGCCGGGTTCCTGGACAGGCTGAAGGATTACGGGAGGATATATCTCGCCGACGTCGACGGCATGTCCTTTCCTGGCGTGTCAAGAGAGCAGGATGGCCCCGGCCGGACCCACGGCACGCCGGCGCACGAGCTCGAGATGCTGGGGATAGCCGGTCCGGAGGGCGGATTGACCGAAACGGAGAAGGAAGCACTCGTTTCGGCCGGCGCCGTCAAGGTCTCACTCGGCCTGAACCGGCTCAGAAGCGAGACGAGCTCGTTTTTGATCGCCTCCCTCATGATACTCTGTAAAAAGGACTGCAAGACATAGAGAAATCCCGCCTTTTGTTGACGGACGGTGTCAGCCGTGTGTATAATGATAGATTAGCCATATCCGGGATCAGACCTTGAAAGGGATGACATGACTGGAAATGTAATAAACGTAAAACTGCAGGAAGACCTCAAGACGGCGATGAAGGAGAAGGACAAGCTTCGCGTCAGCACCCTGCGGATGATGCTAAGCGAGATGAAGAACGCCCAGCTCGAGGAGAGAGGGGAGCTGAGTGAAGAGAAGGAGCTCTCTGTCCTGACGAGCTACGCGAAAAAAAGACGCGAGTCGATCAAGGGCTACGAGCAGGGCGGCCGCGACAACCTTGCCGAGAGCGAGCGCAAGGAGCTCGAGATCGTGATGGCATACCTCCCCGAGCAGATGGGAGAGAAAGAGATAAGGGCCGAAGTCGAAAGGATGATTGCGGAGACCGGTGCGAGTGGACCGCAGGACATGGGTAAGGTGATGGGGCAGATGATGGCGAAGTTCAAGGGCCGCGTCGACGGAGGCGTCGTGAAGACAATTGCGATGGAACAGCTGCGCGGCGGAAGGGAATAAACAGTTGGAGATAGTACGGATCCTGGTGATAGCGATCCTCGCCTGGTTATTCATCGTCGGGTTCAAGAGGGGCCTGATACGCCAGGTGCTCGAGGTGGCCGGGATCATCGTGGCCTTCCTGGCGGCATTCTACCTCGCCCACGTCCTCGCCGTGTGGATAGAGGGAAAGACCTCGGCCGATTACAGGATCTCCCTCGCGCTCACCGCGATGGCGATCTTCATGGGGATCATCATCGGCGTGCATTTCGTCGGCCACGGGCTGCAGAAGCTCTTTGGCCTGACGATCATGGGAATGTTCGACCGCGTTGCCGGCGGGCTTTTCGGCGCGCTGAAGGGCGCGTTGATCGTCAGTCTCGTGCTCTCGCTGATAATGGTTCTCCCGTTCCCCGACGATATGAAAAAAGAGATCAGGGAGGACCCTGTCACTGGCGCCATATACCCCGTACTGCCGTTGATGTTCGACGTCGTGGTTAGCAATATGCCGGGAGGCGCTAAGTTCGAGCAGATCGCGAGGATCAAGGACTCAGACGCGGTCAAGGATGCGAAGAAAACGCTCGGTAACATAAAAGAAAATTTCGAGAAGAGCAAAGAGCGGCTGGAAAACGACCCGGAAGACTGATACCGCACCGGCGTGCACCCGTACGTCCCCCGAAAAGGAATACCAATGGACTCAAACGAGAGGCGTTCCGCATTGAAAGATGAACTGTTGCAGGCGGCGGAGAAGCTCGAGCTCGGCGCCGTCCTCGCGATGGTCGCGCGGCAGGCCGCCTCGGAGCGGACGGCAGGCGTCATCCTGTCCGCGCCGGTCCTCGGCACGATCGAAGAGATAGAGAAACGCCAGAACGAGACGCTCGAGCTCATGAAGATCCGGCAGGACGGCGAGGACCTGCCGATAGCCGGCTGGAGGGACAGCACGGCGGAGCTCTCGAGGATCAGCGCTGAGGGGATGACCTCATCGGGCGAGGATCTCGCCGCCATCGCCGCCGCCGAGAGAAAGGCGGGCGAGGTGAGCAGGTTCATCGAGAGATCGAAAGAGGACCTGCCGCTGATCTCGGAATACCTCACCGGATTCTCCATCCGCGACGATATCGTAAAAAGGATCGAGAAGACGGTCGGCCCCGATTTCGATGTGCTCGACAGGGCGAGCCCGGAACTCGCCCGGCTGAGAAAGAAGATCGGCAACCTCCGCTCGAAGCTCCGGAATGAGTGCGCCGACTTCGTTTCCGCTCACACGAAGGGAAGGGGAGAGGAGTTTGTCACTGTGCGCGGGGAGAGGTTCGTCGTTTCCCTGCCGAGAGATGAGGCATCGCACGTCAAGGGCATCGTCCACCACCAGAGCGGCAGCGGGGCCTCTCTCTTCATGGAGCCCCTCGGGTTCGTCGAGGAGAACAACCGCCTCGAGGCGGCCATCCACAGCGAGCGGGACGAAGTTCTCAGAATCCTCGCCGCCCTGACATCAGAAGTATATACAGCAAGAAACGACCTGTCCGGTAACCAAAACAATCTTCTGATCCTCGACACGATAAGGGCCAGGGCGGTATTCGCTGTGAAGTACAGGTGCGTGCGACCCCAGCACAGCACGGACGGAACGCTCGTAATAAGATCGGCGAGGCACCCCCTTCTCGAGAAGGGATTCGCCGAGGAGGGAAAAGGCAGGGAAGTGACGGGCCTCGACCTCTCATGCGAAGCAGACATGAAGACCCTCGTGATCTCCGGCCCCAATGCGGGCGGGAAGACCGTCGCCCTCAAAATGATAGGCCTCATGATCCTGATGGACAGGCACGGACTGCTGCTGCCATGCCTCGACGGCACGGTCGTTCCTGACCACCCCGCAATATTCGTCGATATCGGCGACGACCAGTCGATCGAGAAATCGCTCAGCACCTTCTCGTCGAGGGTGATCAAGATGAACAGGATCCTCGAGCTCGCCGGTCCGGATTCGCTCGTTCTCGTCGATGAGATAGGGGACGGGACCGATCCTGAGGAAGGAGCGGCGCTCGCCGGCGCCCTGCTCGAAGACCTCTCCACGAGATGCGGCAGGACCGTTGTGACGACGCACATGAGCTTTCTCAAGGGCTGGGCCCACGACACCGATTACGCCGGGAACGCCACCCTCGAGTTCGACCCCGACGAACTGCAGCCCCTCTACAGGATGAAGATGGGTATACCGGGACGGAGCTGGGGTATCGAGACGGCGGGAAGGATGGGGCTCCCCGGAGAGATCATAGATAAGGCCAGGGAAAACATGGCCAGCCCATCGCTCAAGCTTGAGGAGCTGCTGGCCGACCTGGAGAGGACCGAGCGCATGCTCGCAGCAGAGCGCGAGAAGCTGATAAGCAAGGAGAAGGAGCTCGAACGCCTCGTCGGTAGCTACCGTAACCGTCTTGATCACCTCGAGAAGAACCGCGAGGAACTTGAACAGGAAGCGCGCAGGGAGGCGCTTGACATCGTCAAGTCGACGCGCGTAGAGATGGAGCGACTCGTAAAGGATATCCGCACCGCCCAGGCGGAGCGCAAGGTCATCGCCCGCTCGAAGCAGGAGATTCAGAAAAGAGCCGAGCGGTTCGAGAAGGAGATAAAGCCGCTCAGGTCAGAAGGCTCCCTCGAGCCGGTCGATTCCGACACGCTCGCTCCCGGCCAGTGGGTCATGGTCATCAGCCTCGGCAGGAAGGGGAAGGTAATCGAGGTCGAGGGAACCTCCAGGATACTGCTGGAACTGCCCGGAGGCATGAGGGTAGAAACGAAAGCGGGCGATCTCTCGAAGGCGGAGAGCACGAAGCAGAAGCCGAAGAGGCCGCAGGTCAGCTACAACTTGCCATACGACAGACCGGTCGAGACAGAGCTGATGATCCGCGGGCTCGAGAGGGCAGAGGCTATGGAGAAGGTCGACGCCTTCATCGACAGGGCGGCCCTGCAGGGCCTCGGAACGGTCCAGATCATCCACGGGATAGGCCGTGGTATTCTCAAGCAGGCGGTCTACGACATGATGAGGAGCGATCCGCGTGTCGCCGATGTCAGGCCGGGTGAACCGGCGCTCGGCGGCGACGGCGTTGCGATAGTGAGATTGAAGTAACCCGAAGCCAGAGTATAAAAAAAGGGAAAACGGGATGAACATCAGGAAACTGAACGACATGGAGATTATAAAGACCGCGCACGGCGTCGACGCACGCAACCTGTACGACACCGATGACGCGATGGTCACGGTGATCACGCTGACGCCGGGTCAGAATCTCAAGCGTCATATCACCCCGGTAGACGTGGTTTTTAATTGACAGGTCAGAAAAAGGTAACCGAAGAACGATGATACCCGACAATGTCATTGACGACATCAGGGAACGGACGGATATCGTCGAGGTGATCGGCGGAGTCCTCGACCTGAAGCGCGCCGGGCGCAATTTCAAGGCTCTCTGCCCCTTTCACGGCGAGAAGACCCCGAGCTTCATGGTCAGTCCCGAGAAGCAGATCTACCACTGCTTCGGCTGTGGCAAGGGTGGGAACGTCTACAGCTTCCTGATGGAATACGAGGGAGTCGGATTCATAGAGGCGGTCAAGGAGCTCGCTGGGCCCCTCAATGTCGACGTCGGGAGGTACCTGACCGGAGGCGAGGACCGCAGCAGGTTCGATCCATACTACCGGGCTATGGAGTTCGCCCAACTCCATTTCAGGAAAGGACTCGAGGAGAGCAGGGAAGCCTCTGAATACCTCGAACGCAGGGGATTCGGCAGGGAACAGATCGAGAAGTACATGATCGGCTTCGCCGGTCCCTCCTGGGAATCGCTATACAAGGCGGCCTCGGAGGCGGGCATAAAGAAGGACACCCTCCTCGAAATGGGGCTGATAATGCGGAGCAGGGGGACTACGGGCTACAGGGACTATTTCAGGAACCGCATAATATTTCCCATCCACAGCCTCCCGGGGCGCGTTGTGGGTTTCGCGGGCCGTGTCCTGGACAATTCAGAGCCCAAATACCTCAATTCAATGGAGAATCCCATCTACCACAAGGGTAAAATCCTCTACGGGCTCAACCAGACGAAGGACGATATCCGAAAGTCCCGAACGGCCGTGATAGTAGAGGGTTATGTAGATCACCTGATGCTATGGAATGGCGGGATCACCAATATATGCGCCGTATGCGGCACTTCCCTGACAGAAGATCAGGCCAGACTGCTTGCACGATACGCTAAACGTATATATATTATCAATGACGGTGACAGGGCGGGAATACGTGCGGCAGTAAGGGCTGCTGACCAGCTTGTAATCGAGGGGCTGGATACCAGTATAGTCATTCTGCCGGAAAAAGAGGATCCCGACAGTTTCATAAGGAAAGAAGGAGTAGAGGCTCTCCGGGAGTTGATGAGTTCTGCTCCTGATTATTTTAGCTACCTCCACGGCGAGGTCCGGAAAGGGGCAAGGACAGCATCGCGCAAGCAGCAGGTCGTAGAGCACCTGCTCATGACGGTTGCCCGGGTAGACGACGGGGTGAGGCGGGAGATACTCCTGCAGGAGATCTCCAGCCTCTTCGAAATACCCGTGGCGACCCTCAGATCGAGCCTCAAGCCCGGGAGAAGGCGCAAGCCGCCCGCCGAACGATTCGTTCGGCACACCGTCACAAAAAGAGAAGAGAACCAGAAGGTGATGTTCAGGATCGCGCTCACGAGCGCCGACCTGGCCGCCCTGGTCACAAATAACATGATCGAGGAGGATCTCGAGGGGGAGAGCTACAGGAAGCTCCTCAAGGCCCTCAAAGAGGCACTAGAGAACGGTGTCGATCCGGCCGGGCCCCGGTTCACCGGCTCGATCAGCGACCCGGAGCTCTCGACCCTTGCCGCCGAGATAACGCTCGCCGAGCCGCCCCCGGGCCCGGCGCGGGAGATCCTCCACGATACGGTGCTGTGGATCAAGAAGGCTGCCCTGAAGGTCGAGATGG
Source organism: Candidatus Krumholzibacteriota bacterium (assembly GCA_030609325.1). Taxonomy (GTDB): domain Bacteria; phylum Krumholzibacteriota; class Krumholzibacteriia; order Krumholzibacteriales; family Krumholzibacteriaceae; genus JAUWCL01. The sequence goes on along the minus strand of JAUWCL010000023.1, from coordinate 33,455 downwards.
CCGAGATGAAGGAACGCCTCAGGCAGCTCGAAGAAGAAGGTTCGGACGAGACTTCATCCGAGAGGATAGGAATAGTCTCGGCTTATATAGAGATCGAAAGAGAGCTCGGTAAACTGGAGATCAAGGAGGATTCTCAGTCTTGATGGATCGTAACAGGATTGAAGAAGTTCTTGTGGAAATCCGGAAACTCGCCGGTGAGAAGGGTTACGTTCTCCACGAAGAGATAGAGGGTCTGGTAGGGACGGAGTTTAATCCCGAGGATATCATCCCCCTCTACGACAAGCTCAGCGAAGAGAACATCGAGTTCTTCGACACCGACGAGAAGGCCCGGTTGAAGATCGACGCCCAGGTCAGGCGCGAGCAGAAGGAAGCGAAGAAGGTCGATGATATGCTCACTCCCGGCGTCCGGTACGACGATCCGGTGAGGATGTACCTTCGCGAGATGGGTAAGGTCCCGCTTCTCGACCGTGAAGGCGAGATAGAGATCGCCAAGCGCATTGAGACGGGCAACGGCAAGATCGTCCACGCGATATTCAGTCTTTCCTCGACGACCGACCGCCTCGTTGAGTATGTAAGGCTCATCGAGTCCGAGGAGGTGCGTCTCGAGGAGGTTCTCCAGCTCGAGACCGGAGGCCTTCACCCGCATTACTCGGGGAAAAAGGACCAGAAGAAATACACCTCGATTCTGAAGCAGATAATCAAGATGCGCAACGAGACCGACGATATCAAGGCACAGCTCCGCAAGCGCATCAGCAAGAAGAAGGAAGCGGAGCTGACCAAACAGCTCGAGAACAAGAACAGGAAGCTCAAGGAAAAGTACTCCAGGATCAAGGTGCATCCCGTTCAGATCGCCTGGATGGTAGATTGCAACAAGGAGATCCTCACCGAGCTCGAGAAGCACTACAAGGAGCTTCACGAATACGAGAAGTTCATCGGCATGACCGCCGACGATGTGCGCGATGCCGTCAAGATCATGAGGGGCCGCTCCACAAAGGCAAAGTCGGAGCTGAAGAAAAAGGTCAAGTGGTCCAGAGAGAACCTCGAGGACTTCTGCGGCAGGATAAAGGTCATCGAGCGCGAGTGCCGCCAGATCGAGAAGTGCGAGAACGTCGAGTACCAGCCGCTGAAGAAGATCATCCGCGACGTCAGGTTCGGCGAACGGAAAGCCGAAAGGGCAAAGCAGGAAATGATAGAGGCGAACGTCCGCCTTGTTATATCGATTGCCAAGCGGTATACGAACCGCGGACTCGAGTTCCTGGACCTGATCCAGGAGGGCAACAGCGGCCTGATGCGCGCCGTCGACAAGTTCGACTATCGAAAAGGTTACAAGTTCAGCACCTACGCCACGTGGTGGATCAGGCAGGCGATCACCAGGGCGATCGCCGACCAGGCGAGAACGATCAGGGTGCCGGTGCACATGATCGAGGCGATAAACAAGGTCTCGCGCACGCAGCGCAAGCTGATCCAGGAGTTCGGCCGCGAGCCGACGCCCGAAGAGGTGGCAAGCCGCCTCGACTACCCCGTCGGCAAGGTCAAGAGCGTGATGAAGGCCTCGATGGAGCCGATATCGCTCGACAGGCCGATCGGCGAGGACGACGACAGTAACCTCAGCGATTTCATCGAGGACACCGGCGCCTCGTCGCCCGACCAGACGGCCGCCCATTCGATGCTCAAGGATCAGGTGGCCAGGGTGCTCGCGACACTGACTCCGAGGGAAGAGAAGGTCGTAAGGCTGAGGTTCGGCCTCGGCGACGGAACCCCCAGGACTTTGGAAGAGGTCGGTACGATCTTCAAGGTGACGAGGGAGAGAGTGCGGCAGATCGAGGCGAAGGCGCTGAGGAAGCTCATGCACCCCAGCCGCGCACGGAAACTAAAGGGGTATATAGATATTTAGACAACCAGGAACAGGGCCCATAGCTCAGCGGTAGAGCCCCCGGCTCATAACCGGTCGGTCACAGGTTCAAATCCTGTTGGGCCCACCATCTCTCCGACGCCGACACGTTCAAACGTGTCGGCGTCGGCGTATAGACCAAAGAGGTCCCAATATGGTATATTATAAATAGATTTTAACCTTATCAGGGGACTCCAATGCGTTGCATAGGCCTGTTAATACTATTCGCCCTGCTGCTCGGACCAGTAACATTGGGTTCTCAGCAACAGAATACGGATTTCTCCGGCGAATGGACGATCAACAGGGAAAAGAGCGATTTCGGCCATAGGTAGGACGGCAAGAAACGAACCCCACGCTCCTCGAGCATGATAGTCGAGCAGGACGACAGGAACCTTACCGTCACGATGGTCCGCACCGAATATCACTTTTTGCGGCTTGTGATATTAATGAAACGGGAGTAGTAGATGCTGAAATCCAGAACACACTCATGAGTCAACAAGAAGCAATATTAAATATCGGCGTAAGCCAGAATAACCAGCAACAAGGTGAATACTATCCTCTTGCTATAGGGAATTCCTGGGCCTATACAGGTGAGTCATCCATATCGATGGAGGGCTCTGAATCTTACTGTATATCGATCAATGAGAAGAGAACAATCGTCGGCAAAGAAGAGTTGTTCGATAGAGAGTACATTCTGGAAAAGCAGGAAATCGCTCAAAGTGGCCGCGATGAAATAATTACTTATTGGATCCGGTATCGGCAGGATCGTGCAGGGCTATATGAAGCTGATGTTGCTGCGAGTGATCCTCCGGGTGAGGACCGCTATATAATAAGACTCTCAGATGACAATTTAGATCTGAACTGCGACCGATGGACTGTGCTCTGGCAAAATTTTGCCAATGGATTGAATATTATTGATAATGATGCAATCGAAAGAGCCAGGATCTTGCATTTTAATAAAATATCCGCGATAAACGAATTATTGGGACGTAAGGCCAACTCAGCTCTATTATCAAGTGGTCCTCCAGGTGGAATTCTTCCAGATGAAATCCAACGTTTAAGATATCCTTTACGCCCAAGGCAGGAATGGATTATTAGAGACATTCCATTGTTTTATTCATTTGTAGAGAGTCATGAAGTGCTTAACCTGCCGGCGGGAAGGATGAGCGGCTTCAAGATTAGAATATACAATGAGTTATTAGATGATGATGACATAGTATGTTTATGGTATGGCAGGCGTGGTTTTTTAGGCATGTATGTTCATCTTGAGACGGAGATGTATGATTCTGAAGGCAATTCATATGGAGCTATAATTTCTGACGAGGATCTTTTTCTCGATAGTTATAATCTGGTAAAACAAGAGAAAGATATTGAAAAGCCAGGGCACGGAAAGAATGTACAAACAAATGGGAGCAATCTATCAGTTCGCTGAAGCTGGCGGCTCCGATTAAAATGATTAAACAAATCCAGGACGATAGACTCGACAGCCTCCCGGGCATCGGGAAGAGCATGGCCAAGGACCTGAGGGATCTGGGCTATAAACGCGTTTCTGATCTCTCAGGCTCTGATCCTGAATCGATGTATCAGAATCTTATAGAGCTAAGAGGATCACATATGGATCGATGCGTCCTGTACGCATTTCGATGCGCAGTATATTGCGCGAGTACCGATGATCCCCCTCCGGATCTGCAGAAGTGGTGGAACTGGAAGGACCGGCAGAGAGACCTGTATGGATCATTTCCCGGCAGGCAGGGACAAGGGGGATGAAAGGTGGAACAGAACACAGAGGCCCGGAGATGGGCCTCGCTGTGCCACATCATAGCGCTCGTCGGCCTGATAGGTAACGGCGTAGGGTTCGTCCTTGAGGCCCCTTGTGGTCTGGTTGATCGGCGGTCAAGGTGAACAACGGGGAGCATTACAGATATCCGTTTACGATCAGGTTCCTGAAATAGTCACGTCTGCGCGAGGAATAATTTGAGGGCATACCTTGTCAGGCACGCGAAGCCCGTCAATGCGTCGGTAGATCCTGCCCGGTCCCTGTCCGAAGAGGGGATGCGGGAGATAGAAAAAGTCGCTGACCATCTCGCACAGCTGGGGGACGTCGCCCCCGAGGTCATAGTCCACAGCGGCAGGGCCAGGGCCAGGCAGACCGCCGAAGTCCTCGCCTCCAGGCTCAATCCTCCCGGAGGAGTGCGGGAGGAGAAGGGACTTCGGCCGCACGACGATATCGGTGGATGGGACATCTACGTCGCCTCGTCGCCGGGCGCGATGCTCGTCGGCCACATGCCGTTCATGGGACTGCTCTCGTGCGAGCTCACCCGCGGCGAGGTCTGCGGCTGGAATACCGAGTTCAAGACCGCCGAAGTCTCCTGCTACGAGTATCAGGACGGGGGAGACTGGAAGCTCCTCTGGCATATTGCTCCAGAAGATATATAATTACTATATAAGGCCCGGTCAGGACTCTTTATCCGGCCTGAAGATTGCGTGGGATTTCCCGTTGTTTCCCGCCCGCGGACTCGCTATGGCGGAGCGGCACACGGTGTGGGAAGCTATCTCGCTGATATAAAAGAGCTTGGGCTTTCCGGCCGACACCGGACGGCTATAAGCCGATGTAATACACAGCTTTACTTTGCAACGGCGGGGGTCAAAAATGCAACTCAGGCGCAGCTTCCTACTCGCCCTCATGATTATCGCATTCATACTTTTCGAGACACATTCCTGCTCGGAGCACAGGTCTGTCGCTCCCGAGCCTCCACTGGAGATCAAGAACGAGCTGCTCGGGGCGAACGACGTCTACTTCGCCGACGCCGACCACGGCTGGATCGTGGGGCGGCTCGGTACGGCCGTCGTGACCGAGGACGGAGGAGAGACCTGGACGCCCGTGACGATCGATGAGCTCGACATCAGGGGAGTCTACTTCTCCGACACGCAGAACGGCTGGGTCGTCGGCCGCGAGGGCAAACTCTACGTTTCCGATAACGGCGGGTATACCTGGGAGAGGCAAGTATTCACCGGGTATCCCCAGATGGACGACCTGTTCGAGGTCAGGTTTGTCAGCGACACCGAGGGGTTCATTCTCGGGTATCACGGTGTCTTCGTGACAGAGGACGGTGGGAGCGGCTGGGTAAACAATTGGCTGCCCATAGTCGAGTACCGCGGCGCCTGGTCGATGACCGTTATCGACGAAGACAACGCATACCTGATGGGAAGCAAGTGGACAGACTCCGATCCCGAGCTCGTATACGTTACCGAAGACGGCGGCATGTCCTGGTCGGCCGTGCCGGGCTCGAACGCCTCGATCCTTAGGGGGATCGTCACCATCGAGTTCAACGACAAGCAGACCGGATGGGCGGGCGGCGCCGTCGTCATGAAGACCACGGACGGCGGGCGGACCTGGACGACGCAGATGGAGACGGCCACGGTACGCGAGTTCTTTATCCACGACGCGATGTCGGTCTTCGCCGTAGGCAAGACCTCGATACTGCGCACCGTCGACGGCGGGGAGACCTGGACTGACGTAACGCCAGTGGACGAGAGGATCGTCGACCTTCGCGCCGTACATTTCGTTGATTTATCGCGCGGCTGGATAGCGGGCACAGGCAGGGAGGAAATGATCGAGGGCCGCTCGGTCGTACACGCGGTCGTGCTGGCCACGACGGACGGCGGGGCGACCTGGTCGATCACCGAGTTCTCGTACGAGACGACAGGTCTGGCGGCTGCCGCTGTCGAAGAGACGGCTGTTCCGATGTATCATTGATCTGGTCAGTTATTACCGAAATAAAACTTGACCGCCCTGCGGTATTTCTATAGCATGCTCGCTTATTGTCTGATCTTTGAAAACGAAACGACAGGTATGGAGAGAGCTTACAACAATCCCATCGCTCCGCGACCGGGCAAGCCCGGGTGCGATATCAGCATGCCTTATCAGATGCTTCCCGTTCGGGAAGCATTTTTTTTAGCGACGAGAGGTACAGATTGACTATGACGGTTGAAAGCGACATCCAGTTTCTCATCCAGATGGCACAGAAAGATCTCCAGATGAAGGAGAACAAGAGGATCCTCGAGACGGCTCCGCTCACAATCAGGAAACTCGAGAAGGAAGTGAGCGACATGGACGAGCGGTACACCGAGGCAGAGGCTGAGCTGGAGAAGCTCAAGAAGGAGGAGATCCGTCTCGACGGCGATGTCAAGGACGACCGCGCGGCTATCGTCACGAAGAAGAACGAGCTGCTGATCGTGAAGGATAACAAGGAGTACGCGGCGAAGACTTCCGAGATCCAGTTCCTCGAGAATAAGATCGAAGGGCACGAGAACCGCGGCCTCGAGATTCTCACCCTGCTCGAGGCCGAGAAGAAAGAAGTAGCCGCCGCCACAGAGAAGATCAACACCGAGAAGGATACCAAGCTCGCCGCGAAGAAAGATTGGGAGGACAAGATCGAGGAGGCGAAGGCGACGCTTGCCAGGCTGGAAAAGGAGAGGGCCGGGACCCTGCCCCTGCTCTCCGAGAGGATACGAAAGCGCTACGAGCGAATACTGAAGGTCAAAGGGGATTCCGGCGTGGCGAACCTCATAGGCGCCGTATGCCAGGGGTGCTTCAGCCGGGTTCCGCCGCAGCAAGTGCACGAGGTCAGGCGCAACGACACCATATTGACCTGCGAGGCATGCGGACGGATTCTGATCTATTTTCCGGCCGACCAGGAACCGAAATCCTGATGAAAAAGAACAGCCTCAAGAAGCTTCTCGAGCTGCTCGCGGGTGGACTGCCGCTCGATAACGCGTGGGAGCAGTCCGGCTTCCTCGCGAAGGCCGAAGCGGAGGATGCGCTGCGGGAGATGGCTGTTGAGCTGGGAAAAGAGATCAGCACCGGCTCTCCTGAACCTGCGCCTCCCTCCGAACCCGTATCGGTCGGCACCGCGGCGAAGACGGTCGATATCACCGGTATGACGATCTCGGAGCTGATCGTCCACGCGGACGGGGCTTCGAGAGGGAATCCCGGCCCCGCATCCGCGGCCGTTGTCGCTTACGATACGGAAGGGACGGAGCTGACTTCCAGGGCGAAGCGGTTGGGGAAGGCGACGAACAACGTCGCCGAGTACAGCGCCTGCATTCTCGCCCTTGAGCTGGCGGCCGATTTCGGCGTGCCCAGCGTCACAATCCGGATGGACAGCGAACTCGTTGTCAAGCAGATGAACGGCGAGTACAAGATCAGGAACGAGAACCTCGCCGTCCTCGCCGGGCAGGTCCGGGAACTCGCGGCGGGATTCGATAAATGCGTTTGGGAGCACGTCCCGCGTGCCCGCAATGCGGCGGCCGACAGGCTGGCCAACGAGATCCTTGACGAAGCGGTAGAGACCCAGTAGATTTCCCATCCTTTGACCTTCGTGCCCCACTATGATATATTGACGCCAGACAGCGGTCCGAATACAGTTTGGACGGCGGAGAGGACGGGATGATCGCGGGCGCCCTTCGGGGTGTTCGAGGAAAGTCCGAGCTCCACAGGGCAGGGTGCTGGGTAACTCCCAGTGGGGGCGACCCCAAGGAAAGTGCCACAGAAAATATACCGCCGCCGGCTTGCCGGCGGTAAGGGTGAAATGGTGAGGTAAGAGCTCACCGGTGCTGTCGGCGACGGCGGCAGCCAGGTAAACCCCACCCGGAGAAAGACCAAATAGAAGAGGAGAAGCGGCCCGCTTCGTTTGACTCTCGGGTAGGTCGATCGTGGCCCGCGGAAACGCCGGCCCCAGATAAATGATCATCACCGGTCCGCTTGCGGACCGGGACAGAACTCGGCTTACTAGTCCGCTCCGCCGTTCTTTTACACAATAGAAACGCGAGGCTGATATGTCTTCCTGGCTCGTTCGGCCGGTCGATGCCGGCATAATAACTAACCTGAGCAATGGGCTCGGAATATCCCCGATCGCCGCGAGGATCCTGGCGTCGAGGGGAGTCGCCAACGAGGAAGAAGCGAGGCAGTTTCTCTCGCCCACGATCGACCGGATACACGATCCCTTCCTATTCAGTGAGATGGGTGAGGCGGTAAAGGCCGTGCGGGAAGCCGTTTCGGCAGGCAGCCGGATACTCGTCCACGGCGACTACGACGCCGACGGAATATGCGGGACGGCGATTCTCTGCGAGGGGCTGCGCTCGATCGGCGCCGACGTTCACTACTTTATCCCCGACCGCAAGAAGGATGGCTACGGCATGGCGAGGCGCATTGCCGAGAGAAGCCTCGAGGTGGGCCTCGGTCTGGTGATCACCGTCGATTGCGGCTCGAGCGACGGCGACATAGTAAAGGAGCTCGCCGACGGCGGTATCCCGGTCGTTATCACCGACCATCACGAGATAGGAGAGAGGGTCCTTGAGGCGAGGGCGTTCATCAACGCCAAGCTGCCCGGCGAGACATACCCGTTCAAAGAGCTCTCAGGCGCGGGGGTGGCGTACAAGCTTCTCCAGGGCATCGAGAAGGATATGGGCATCGATATGAAGCTCGGTCGCCTCCTCGACCTCGTAGCCGTCGGGACGCTGGGAGACTACGTGCCCCTCGTCGGCGAGAACAGGTCGCTTGTCACCCTCGGCATGGCGGAGCTGGGGAAGTGGGAGAGGCCGGGATTTAAAGCGCTGAGGCGGAAATGCGGCCTCGCCGCTTCCGGTTTTTCGGCGCGGCAGATATGCTTCACCATTGTGCCCAGGCTCAACTCCCCCGGCAGGATCGGCAGCGCGCGAGGCGTAGTCGAGCTGCTGACGACGAAGGACGAAGAGGAGGCGAAGGCCATCGCCGGGGAGATCGAGGAAAAAAACAGGCAGCGGCGGGCCCATGACAGCCAGGTTACCCAGGAGGCCTGCTACCTCGCCGACATAATGTTCAAGCGGAGCGAGCCGAACGCACTGGTCTTCTCGTCGTCCTCGTGGCACGAGGGAGTGGTCGGAATCGGGGCGGCGAGGCTCGCGGAGAACTACGGTGTCCCTTCGGTGCTTATCGCCGTGCGGGACGGCGTCGGCAAGGGATCTGTGAGGTCTTCAGGCGGGATAAATATCCGCGACGCGCTGGAGAAATGTTCTCAGTTCCTGCCCGCGTTCGGAGGGCACAGGGAAGCGGGCGGATTTACGATAAGAGAAGAGGACATACCGGCCTTCAACAAATGTTTTAACAAGGTCGTCGGCGAGGCGGCCGGCGACAGAGAGGGACATTCCCATATATATGCCGACGTGGAAGTTTCGCTCGCAGAGTGCGACCTCGGCATCATATCGTTCATCGAGCAACTGGCGCCCTTTGGCCCCGGCAACGGCGAGCCGCTCATGCTGATCCGCGACCTCGACGTGCTCGGGAAGACGAGGATAGTTGGCAAGCACCACCTCAGGCTCGCTGTCTCGCAGGAAGACGGGACTTCGCTAGAGATGATCGGGTTCTCGCTCGGCAAGAGCTGGCAGCCGTACGACGTGATCGGGGGAAGGATCGACGTTCTGGCGCACCTGAGGCGGAATGTCTGGCAGGGCAAGGAAGAGGCCCAGATCCAGGTGACGCTGATTCACAAGACCGCAGAACCGGCGGCCGTAGGCGAAGAAAAATAATCTGCATATTCCGCATCGGGGTTTGTTTTTTTCAATTATGGAGGTGAGTCAACAGGTGAAAGGGATATTCATTGCCCTGACATTGACCGCAGTGCTGCCCGTAATTCTCTTTATGAGGAGAAGGATTACTGGGAAGATACCAGTTCTTCAGAGTTAGCAGTAATAAAAGGCATAGTTATGGGCACGGATGATAATACTCCTGATTACGCGCAGATCAGGATTGCGCACTTCAGGGGAATCCGATTCGATCCGTACGACGTCGCGCTGGCGGACAAGGAAGGAAACTTCATGGTGCGTGCGGCCAGGCCCGGTCTTTACAGGCTTTATGCATACTCTCCGGGATATGAGCCGATCGATAGAGTAATCGCTCTGTCCGGCAGTAATCAGGACATATCCATGCGTTTGATAATGCAGCCTGTCGATGAACAGTCCGAGGTAGTATTGACCGATACCGGCAGGTACCTGGAAAGGGTCTGGGCCATCGAGCGGATGATAAAGTCCGAACGAGATTCATCCGCTGCCGCGTACAAGGAATATTCCCGGATTCACAGGGACGTTACAGATTTCAGGTATGACTGGTCAGTGCCCGAGAGTACTCTCGCTGATTTTGTCGAAAATGACCCTGATGGGGCAGTCAGAAAATTCGCTGCACTGCTGCTGGCAGAAGTCATGTATAACAGCGGAAGTCATGATACCGAAAGATGATACTGGTCGATCCTGAGGGGAAGATCGTAGAGGTCAACAAGTCGCTGCGTGGCGATAAGTTGGTGCCTTTTCTCGAGAAATGCATTAATAAGGATAAGTGACGGCATCAAATGTCCGGGGCCGATACGAGGTCGATGCCGGAGAATTCTCTGAACGGAAGTTTTCGATGCGTACAGTGGTCCAGAGGGTAAGCGAGGCGAGCGTTGTTGTCGACGGCAGGACGATCGCGTCGATAGGGCGGGGCATACTCGTGCTGGCAGCCTTCCGCAGTGGGGACACGCCGGAGGACCTCGACTGGATGGCGCGCAAGTGTCTCGACTTGCGGATATTCGAGGATGACGCGGGAAAGATGAACCTCTCGGTGATGGAGATCGACGGCGAGGTGCTCGTCGTCTCCCAGTTCACCCTCTACGGGAACTGCCGCAAGGGGCGCAGGCCTGCCTATACTGACAGTGCCCCGGGGCCCGAGGCGCTGCGGCTCTACCGTGAGTTCGTCGACAACATATCTGCCAGGTGGCCGAAGACGGCCGAAGGGGAGTTCGGCGCGATGATGAAGATAAAACTAGTCAACGACGGCCCCGTCACTCTCATAGTCGACAGGGAAATGCGATGAATCCGTTTCTGCCCGCCGCGGTACAGGAGAGGCTGCTGCTCGCCTCGGCCTCGCCGAGACGGAAGGAGATCCTCGAGAATCTCGGATTCGAGTTCGAGATCCTTCCCTCGAAAGTCGACGAGTCGGAGGTGCCCTGGAACGATCCGGTCGAGAGTGCCAGACTGCTCGCCGAGATCAAGTGTGTGGATGCGCAGATGACGCGGCCGCGCAAGACGATCATCGCTGCCGACACGATCGTTCTGTGCAAGGGGCAGGTGATGGGCAAGCCCGGCAGCCCCGAGGAGGCGCGGGAGATGCTCGAGACCCTGTCGGGGAGTATGCACGAGGTCGTTACCGGGATAGTGCTCATCGCCCCGCCGAACATTAGGATAATCGAGGCCGAGAGCACGAAGGTATTTTTCCGCGAGCTGAGACCGGAGGAGATCTCAAGGTATATCGAGACAGGGGAGCCCTTCGACAAGGCCGGCGCATACGCGATCCAGGGGTATGCCTCCGCTTTCATCGAGAGGATCGAGGGGTGCTACTTCAACGTCGTCGGGCTGCCCGTGGCGAGGCTCTTCGGCATGTTCCGCAGGCTCGAGGCGGAGCTTGCGTCTATGGACGGGGGACGGTGACATGATCACATACGAGAGCCACTACGGGTTCAATACCGACGGAGACGGGACGATCGTCGACATCACAGCTGCGGCGAGAGAGATCGTCGAGAAAAGCGGGGTCACCTCGGGGCAGATGACCGTTATCGTACCCGGATCGACGGCGGGGATTACCACTATCGAGTACGAGCCCGGGCTCCTGCGCGACCTGCCCGAGTTCTTCGAGAGGATCATCCCGTCGGGTGTCATGTACGACCATGACGCGACCTGGGGGGACGGGAACGGTTTCTCTCATCTCAGGGCGGCGCTTATCGGGCCGTCGGTCACCGTGCCGGTATCCGGGGGAAGTCTAGTCCTCGGGACGTGGCAGCAGATCGTATTCCTCGAGTTCGACAACCGGTCACGCAGCCGAACGGTACATTTCAACGTGGTGGGGGAGTAGATGAAGATGATCGTCAGGACTGTCGATTACATAAAGGGAAAGGTCGTGATCCTCGACCAGATACTCCTGCCGACCGAGGAGAAATACGTCGAGATCGGCTATCCTGAAGAACTGGCCGCGGCTATTCGGATTCTCAGGGTCCGCGGCGCTCCGGCCATCGGCGTAGCCGCCGCCCACGGGGTACTGCTCGCACTGGAAAACGAGATACTTGCCGGCCGGAAGGATGCGCCAGATCATATCTTCGATCACGGATCGGATGCGGCAGGGTTCGATATCGAGGGCCTTGACGGGGCTGCGATTGCAGCGAAGCTTCTCGAAACGGCCGACATGTTCGCCGCGACGAGGCCGACGGCGGTAAACCTTTTCTGGGCGCTCGAGCGGATGAGGAAGGCGATAGAGAGGAGCGGGAGTGATATCGCACTGCTGGCGGAGAATGTCTCCGCAGAGGCGTTCGCCATACACGACGGGGAACTCGAGACCGACCACCGCATCGGGGAGAACGGTGCGGTCCTGCTCAGGGACGGTATGACCGTTCTCACACACTGCAACGCGGGAGGGCTCGCGACGGCCGGTTACGGTACGGCCCTGGCAGTCATCAAGACGGCCCATGAGCAGGGGAAGAGGATCAGCGTCTACGCCTGCGAGACGCGGCCGCTGCTCCAGGGGGCGAGGCTCACCGCATGGGAGCTGACCCGTGCCGGCATCGACGTGACCGTCCTCTGCGACAACGCCGCCGCCTCGCTCTTTGCCGCCGGCCGCATCGACGCCGTGATGACCGGGGCCGACAGGATCGTCACTAACGGGGACTTGGCGAACAAGATCGGGACCCTCGGGCTGGCCGTACTCTGCGGGAAATACGGCGTACCGATGTATATCGCCGCCCCCTGGTCGACCTTCGATCTCTCCATCGAGGACGGTTCCAGCATTCCGATCGAGGAGCGCGATCCGGGGGAAGTCAAGTCGTTCGCCGGGGTCAAGACGGCCCCCGACGAGGCCAGGGCGTACAACCCGGCCTTCGACGTGACACCCGCTGGATTCTTAACTGCTATAATAACCGAGACATGTGTGATTGAGAGCCCCGACGCGAAAAAGATATCCGCCGCGGCCGGGAAGGCGGGGATCCTGCCGGCGTAATGACCGATTTTACCAGTCAAACGCATCTTGACATCATCCGCTAACCCATATATATTTTAGCTTCTTTACCGAAATATATCGGAAAAGTGTACGGAGGACTGAAAAATGCAGAAGACCACGGTTCTCAAACCGGGAGAGTTTGAGAGGGACTGGTACGTAGTGGACGCGAGCGGGAAGACGCTCGGCAGGCTGGCGACGAGGGTCGCTACCATCCTCAGAGGCAAAAACAAGCCGGGATACGCCCCGCACATGGATGTGGGCGATTTCGTGATCGTAGTCAATGCGGAGAAGATCCACGTTACCGGTAACAAGAGGGAAGACAAGACCTACTGGAGCCATACCAAGTACCCGGGCGGTATTCGCCTGATCAGCTTCAAGGACAAGATGGAGAAGGATCCTACCTTCGCCGTTACCAACGCGGTCAAGGGGATGCTTCCCCACAACAAGCTCGGCCGCAGGCTCCTGAAAAAGCTGAAGGTCTATGCGGGCGAGAAACACCCTCACGAGTCGCAGCAGCCGAAGGAGCTGGAGTTCTAGGGATGATCCACGGCCTGTGTTTGCAGGAACGCATTTTCGGCCGGAAGGAGGTGTAAAGACTTGGCAAAAGAGATCTACCATGCGGTGGGAAGACGAAAATCGGCGGTAGCCCGTGTCTATCTCAGCGAGGGAAAGGGCTCGGTCATAGTGAACGGTGAGGAGTTGGCCGATTACATGAAGAGAGACAGCCTGACGCTTCTCGTTCGTCAGCCCCTCGGCGTGACCAATACCGAGGGAACGTATGAAATCAAGGCGACGGTCTCCGGCGGCGGCAAGGCCGGTCAGGCGGGAGCGATTCGTCTCGGTATCTCGAGAGCGATCCTTCTTCACGACGAGACCCACAAGAAAGCACTGAAGTCCGGCGGGTTCCTCACCAGAGACCCCAGGGAGAAGGAGAGGAAGAAGTACGGACAGCCCGGAGCACGGAAGAAGTTCCAGTTCTCCAAGCGATAGATTCTCAAGGACACACATCTCTCCGCAGGGTCCATGGTGACGGGCGTGGAAGCCCGTTTCGGACGCTCCCGGGGGAGGGATGGAGGAATAACCTAGGAGGAAAAAGTGAAAGTCCAGATCAAGGACCTGCTGGAAGCGGGGGTTCACTTCGGACACCAGACGAGGCGCTGGAATCCAAAGATGAAGCCCTATATTTTTAAGGAACAGAACGGTATCTACATTATCGATCTGCGCCAGACTCTCGATACTCTCCAGAACGCGTACAACGTCCTTCTCCAGATGGCATCGGAAGGAAAGACGGTCCTCTTCGTCGGAACGAAGAGGCAGGCGAAGGACTCCGTGCGCGAGGACGCCGAGCGATGCGGCATGTACTATATCAATGAGCGATGGCTCGGCGGGACCCTCACAAACTTCAAGACGATCAAGCTCAGCCTCGATCGTCTCGATGACATAGAAGAGATGGAAAAAGACGGGCGCATCGAGCAGCTCTCCAAGAAGGAGGGGCTCATGCTCGACAAGCGCAAGGAGAAGCTTCTCAAGGTGCTCTCGGGCATCCGCGGAATGAAGGGTGCCCCGGCGTGCCTCGTCGTTTTCGACACGAATAAGGAAGAAATCGCGATCAAGGAAGCGAGGAAGCTCGGCATCCCACTGATCGGTCTTATAGATACGAACAGCGATCCTGATGATCTCGACTACGCCATTCCGGCGAACGACGACGCGATCCGGTCGATCAAGCTCTTCACGAAAACCTTCGCCGACGCGGTCATCGAGGGCAGGGCCCGCTACATGAAGAACAAGGACTTCCTCGAGAAGCAGGAGAAGGCCGCCGAGGCGAAGAAGGGCGGCCCAAAGCCCGACCGCAAGGGCGGCGGCCCGAGGCAGTCAGATCGCAAGGGCGGCGGCCCGAGGCAGTCAGATCGCAAGGGCGGCGGCCCGAGGCAGTCAGATCGCAAAGGCGGCGGCCCGAGGCAGTCAGATCGCAAGGGCGGCGGCCCGAGGCAGTCAGATCGCAAGGGCGGCGGCCAGAGCAGGCCCGCGGCGAATAAGGCGGGATCCGGCGGATCCGGGAGCGGCAAGTCCGCAGCCGCCGGCGCCAACGCTGATAAGCCTGCAGTGAAGAAGGACGACGCCGGCAAGGCAGAGACGAAACCAGCCGGGGGAAAAGCAGATACAAAGGCCGAAGAGAAGTCTGAATAACGGGACGATCCGGCCGACCGGATATAGGCATTACGGAGGAATTTGAGATGGAGATCACATCGAAGATGGTCAAGGAACTGCGTGACATGACTAACGCGGGGATGATGGATTGCAAGAAGGCCCTGACTGAGTCTGGCGGGGACGTGGACGCCGCCGTAAAGATCCTCAGGGAGAAGGGCCTCTCAGCGGCCGCCAAGCGCGCAAACAAGGAGGCCAACGAGGGCCAGATATTCTCGTACATCCACAGCAACAACAAGCTGGGCGTCATCGTCGAGCTTAACTGCGAGACTGACTTCGTCGCCATGACGGAAGACTTCCAGAGTCTCGGCAAGAACATCGCCATGCAGGTCGCCGCGACGGCCCCGATCGTGGTCAAGAGAGAGGACATCCCCGAGGACGTTCTCGAGAGGGAGAAGGAGATCTTCCGCAACCAGGCCCTTCAGTCCGGCAAGCCGGAAAAGATCCTCGATAAAATCGTTGAAGGTAAGGTCGAAAAATTCTACAGTGAAATCGTTCTTTTCGAGCAGCCGTTCATCAAGGACGACAAGGTCACGATCGAGGAGCTTCTCAGGGAGACTATCGGCAAACTCGGTGAGAACATGGTCATCAAGAGGTTTGCCCGTTTCAAGTTGGGGGAGGAAGCATCCTGAACAGCGGGGAAAACGATACAGCGCTGATCTTTGAATAGACAGAGCGCGGGGGCTGTATGCTCCTGCGCTTTTTTATGGAAGGAGACCCGATGAGCAAACGACCGGAGATCAAAAGGCTGCTGCTGAAGGTAAGCGGCGAGGTCTTCGGAAGCGAGGGCCACAGCATCGATATGGAAAAGGTCGACGGCTTCGCCCGGGAGCTGATCGAGGCTCGCGGGACGGGAATCGAGCTGGCAGTCGTATTGGGGGGTGGAAATATCCTCAGGGGCGCCGTCCTCTGCAGCGAGGGCGACGGCCGGGTATCGTGTGACTATATGGGGATGATGGCCACCGTGATCAACGCGCTGGCGCTGCAGGGGGCGCTCGAGCGCAGCGGGGTGGAGGCGGTCGTTATGACGCCGTTCTCCCTCGAGGTGGCGGCAGAGCGTTTCGTGCGGCGGCAGGCGCTCCGGCACCTGCGGGAGGGACGGATTGTCCTCATGGCCGGAGGCACGGGGAATCCGTACTTTACAACCGATTCGGCGGCGGCGCTGAGGGCCTCAGAGATAGGTGCGGACGCCCTCGTCAAGGGAACGAAGGTGGATGGTATCTACGACAGTGACCCAAAGACAAACCCGAACGCAACGAGAATAAAATCATTAACGTACACTGATATCTTAAAGCAGGACCTTAAGGTGATGGACGCCGCGGCTGTTGCCCTCTGCCGGGATAACGGGATACCCATCGTGGTATTTGATATCCTTACAAGGGGGAACCTCAAAAGAGTCATAATGGGAGAGACTGTCGGTACAATCGTGCAGTGAGGAGGTCGAAATGGATAACGTCGACGCGATCTTCGTGGAGACTGAAGCCCATATGAAGAAGTCGATCGAGGTCGTCGAGGAAGAGCTGGCCACGGTGAGGACGGGCAAGGCTTCCGCGAGCCTGCTTGACAGTATCAAGGTCGATTACTACGGAACGCATGTTCCGATCAATCAGATCGCGAATATAGGCGTTCCTGATACAAAGCTCATCACGATACAGCCGTGGGAAAAGACAATGGTCACCGAGGTCGTAAAGGCGATCCAGCAGTCGAACCTGGGTCTGAACCCCCAGAGCGACGGCAACCTGATAAGGATACCCCTGCCTCCGCTGACCGAGGAGCGAAGGCACGAGCTCGTCAAGTCGGTCAAGCTGATGGTCGAGGACGCGAAAGTTGCCATCAGGAACATCAGGCGTGACGCGAACGATCATCTCAAGCAGCTCGAGAAGGGCCACGATATCTCCGAGGACGACTACCACCGCTACCACAAGGAGATCCAGGAGCTGACAGATGAGTCGATCAAGGAGCTCGACAAGGTGACTGAGTTGAAGGAAAAGGAAATACTGGAGTTCTAGAGCCGCGGTCGCCCGCATGGATATAGACAGGGAAATCGAACGACTCAAGGGTACGCATGACCTGCCGGGGCATATTGCCGTCATAATGGACGGCAACGGAAGGTGGGCGAAGAAGCGCAAGCTCCCGAGGATCGCCGGCCACAAGGCGGGAAAGGAGTCGGTCCGCGTCGCGGTACGCACCTGCGCGAGGCTCGGCATCCCCACCCTTTCACTCTACACCTTCTCGCTGGAGAACTGGCAGAGGCCTTCGAAGGAAGTAAAGGCGCTGATGCGTTTTCTTGGCACGGTCCTCAGGTCGGAGTACCTGGAGCTGAAGGACAACAACGTCAGGCTGCGCGCGATGGGTCGACTCGACCTGCTTCCGGCAGGGACGAAAAAGACGCTCGAAGAGATGATTGAGTCGCTCTCGTCTAACGACGGGATGATACTCAACCTCTGCTTGAGCTACGGGGGGCGCGCCGAGATCGTGGATGCGGCGAGGAAGATCGCTGTCGCCGCCGCCGCGGGCGGCCTCGATCCCGGATCGCTCAACGAGGATACATTTGCCGGATATCTCTATTCGCCCGACATCCACGATCCCGATCTTCTGATAAGGACATCGGGCGAGATGAGGATCAGCAATTTCCTCCTCTGGCAGATCGCCTACACCGAGATCGTGGTCACAGACGTGCTCTGGCCCGACTTTCGCGAGGAGCATATCTTCGCTGCGATAGACGAGTACCTCGGTCGCGAGAGAAGGTTCGGGGACATCGGCGGCGGGAGAGAGAAGTGATGGATGGAACGGAAAAGAAATCCCGCGGGGGATCGCTCGCGAGGAGGCTGCTCGCCGCGGCAGTGTTCCTGCCGTGCTTCTTCATAATCGCTCACCGCGGTGGTATCTACTACCTGATACTGGTAGATATGATAATCATCCTCGGTCTCTTCGAGTTCTACAAGATGATGGAGGCGAAAGGGCTGCGTCCATACAAGTGGATTGGGGTGCTCAGCGGAGGGGCGCTTCCCTGGTATCTCTTTTTCAGGCAGGGGATCTACGCCAACGTCCTGCTGACGCTGACGTTCATCGCAGTGATGATCGCCGAGCTGATCCGCAAAGACAAGGGGCACGCCGTATACCACATCTCGGTCACGATATTCGGGGTGCTGTACGTATCGTGGCTCGGCAGCCACCTGATGCTGCTGCGCGAGCTGCCGATAATCGCCGGCCTCGATTACGCGGCGGGCTTCACGTTCGTCATCATCGTCTTTACGCTGACGTGGTGCTGCGACACGGGGGCCTACATCTTCGGCAAGATGTTCGGCAGGCGGAAGCTCTTCCCTTCGATATCGCCGGGTAAAACGGTCGAGGGTGCCCTGGGCGGCACGTTTCTTTCGATAGTAGGAATACTCATCGCGCGCGGGCTGATGGAAACTCAGCTCGGCATCGTGGATGCGGTAGCGCTGGCGATAGCGGCTTCGGTCATCGGGCAACTCGGCGACCTCGTCGAGTCGATGATCAAGCGCGACGCCAAGCTCAAGGATTCCTCAACGGCGATACCGGGGCACGGCGGCATACTCGACAGGTTCGACTCGCTGCTGTTCACCGCGCCGCTGATATATTACGCGCTGAGATATTTCGTGATGAAGGTTTGATATGGAACGCAAGCGAAGAAAGATTGTCATACTCGGCTCGACAGGCTCGATAGGCAGGTCCGCAGTCGAGATAATCTCGCACGCTCCGGAAGACTTTGAGATCACCGGCCTCGCGGCGGGAAACAACATCGGTGAGCTGGGCTTGCAGCTGCGCGAGTTCGCTGGGGCCAGATTCGCCCTGAGGGACGAAGACGCGCACGCGAAGCTGATGGCCGAGGACTCCGACCTCGCCGGAAGGAGCGCGGGGATCGGAACAGACGGCCTGATCGCGCTGATTTCCGATTCGAAGCCCGATCTTGTCATTAACGCCCTCGTCGGCGTCGCCGGACTGGTACCTACCGTAATGGCGCTCGAGGCCGGGTGCGACGTGGCACTGGCCAACAAAGAATCGCTCGTCACCGGCGGTGAGATCGTCGACCGGCTGCTCGAGAATGGCGGTGCGCGCGTGATCCCGGTCGACAGCGAGCACTTCTCGCTCTCGAGGTGCCTCAAGGGGCACGAGGACGAGACGGTCGAGATTATCCTCACTGCGTCGGGCGGGCCTTTCTTCGGCAGGGAGTCCGCCGACCTGAAGAACGTCACCGTAGCGCAGGTACTCGACCATCCGACATGGAAGATGGGAAGGAAGGTGACGGTCGATTCGGCGCACCTGCTCAACAAGGGGCTCGAGGTGATCGAGGCGCACTGGCTGTTCGGGTACGGTTACGAATCTATCGGCGTCGTCATCCACCCGCAGTCTCTCGTTCACGGCATCACGAGGCTGAGGGACGGTTCGCTGATGGCGCATCTCGGTCCTGCCGACATGAAACTGCCGATCATCAGCGCCCTCTACCATCCCGGGATGGTGAAGTTCCCGTGGGAACAGCTCTCCCTCGAGGAGCTCTCGAGGCTCGAATTCCATACCTTTGAGCCGGAGCGGTACCCCGCCTTCGAGCTCACGATGGAGGCGGCGGAGAAGGGCGGTACGGCTCCCGCCGTGTTGAACGCTGCCGACGAGACGGCGGTCGAAGCCTTCCTTGCGGGAAGGATAGGATTTCTCGATATTATAGACTGGATAGAACAGGCACTTGCCGCGCATAAAACGGGTCCGGCCGGCACGGTCGAGGACGTCCTTGAGGCGGACCGCTGGGCCCGGGAATTTCTGAATGAACGGTACGGCGGACCAGCCGCCTGATGATGGAGGATACATGCTTCTGACACTTGCAGCATTCATTTTCGTTCTGAGCGTCGTGGTCATCGTCCATGAGGGTGGTCACTTCATAGCGGCGAAGCTCAACGGCATATACGTGGTGACGTTCTCGATCGGTTTCGGCCCCAAGATCCTGAAGAAACAGATCGGGGAGACGGAGTACGCCATCTCTGCTCTGCCGTTCGGAGGGTATGTGAAGATGGCCGGCGAGAGCGAGAAGGCGGAGGGCGAAGAGAGCGATACTGACGATCTCCTCGCCGGTGTCTCCGAGGAGAAGTACTACAGGAACAAGAATCCATGGCAGAGGATGTCGGTAGTCCTCGCCGGACCGTTCATGAACGCGCTCGCGGCCCTGATCCTTTTCGTAATGAGCATATGGACGCAGGGTGTCTTCATCGCCAACCCGAGAGACATAATCGTCAACGTAACGCCCGATTCGCCCGCAGAGGCAGCGGGGTTCATGCCTGGCGACAGGGTCCTCTCCGTAAACGGGGAGGAGGTCGTCGCCGGCATGGAGATTGCCGATCTGATCACTTACGACGAGGACGCGATTTCGAGATTTGTCGTGGTCCGGGTGACCGACACGCTCGAGATCGATGTATCCCCGGCCTGGAATGAGGAGGAGGAGAGGCTGATCATAGGGATCTTCTCATATTCACGGCCCATGATCGGCGACGTCAAGCGGGACGGTCCGGCGTACGACGCCGGTATGAAGGGCGGGGCTCTCATCCTCTCGGTGAACGATACCACCGTCAACACCTATATAGAGCTCCAGCAGCTCATCCACGACCGTCTCGAGGTGCCGATGGATTTCAGATGGGTCCAGGACGGCGACACCCTCTCGGCGACGATCATCCCCGAGGGGATGGATGCGGCGAAGGAGGGGGAGAGGCTCGAAATCATCGAGGTAGGGGCGATCGGTATAAACGAGCTTTACGAGAAGGAGAAGGTCGGCTTCGGCGCGTCTGTCGTGCTCGGCGCCAAAGCGTACAAGGAGATGTTCGTCGGGATCATGAAATTCCTGAAGAAGCTTTTCTCCGGACAGGCTTCGATAAGAGCTGTCGGTGGACCCCTGCGCGTCGGAGAAATGGCCGGCGAGATGGTGAGGTGGGGGTTCAACTACCTGCTGACTTTCATCGCCTTCTTTTCACTAAACCTGGCGATATTCAATCTCCTGCCGATACTTCCCTTCGACGGGGGACATTTCGTGATCTTCCTCGTGGAGGCTCTGACCGGCTGCAAGCCGGGCCCGAAGGTCGAGGAGATGATGGGGCAGGTCGGGTTTATCATACTGATAGCACTGATGGCCTTCATCTTCGCCGTCGACATTCTCAATCTATTCGGGTGATCGGGGGTATTCAGGGCCGCTTGTCGAACGTCAGGTCGTTGATGCGTGTATAGACGCCGAGCCACCTCTTCGGGTCCTTTTCCAGTCCGTCTATCGTCCGTCTGACCCAGGCCGTGTCCACCGAGGCTTTCAGTTCGTCCCATTTTATGGCGCTGTCGGCCGGATTATCTTGGAGATTTCTTTCTAAATCGTTTATTTTCAAATAAAGCTGGACGAGATACCTTTCGTCAGGCGTGAGGTTTTTGGTCTTTTCCGTGCCGACGGTGTCGGGGTTTTCGCAACCCGCTGCAAGAAGCGCCGCCGCTGCGAGCATTGAGGCAGACAGAGCCAGGCCCAGTTTCTTAACGCGCAGTTTTAACATAAAGCCTCTCATCACCTGACGAAATTACACGCAACAGAAGGTGTTGTCAATCGCAATGCCCGGATTCCCTTCAAGAGTAACGATGTGCGCGGCGGCAGCTGTCGCCCTTGTCGCCGTCCTGGCAGGATACGCCTCGGCCGACGAGACCGACTTCGGCCTGGACCTGCCCGTAGTCAAGAGCATCGTGATCCTCGGCAACCGCAGTTTCGACGATGGCGTGCTGAAGAAGCGGATGCGTACGAAGGAAAAGAAATTCTGGCACATATTCAGCAAACCGAAGTACAGGCGCGACTTCCTCAGGCGGGACCTCGAGTCGATCAGGTCATTCTACGTCAAGAACGGGTATTTTTCCGCGACGGTCGATCTCGAGTCGGTCGATAAGGACGTGAGGAAGAACACGGTAAAGATCCGCATCCTTGTCAACGAGGGTCCCCAGACCACTGTGAGGGACCTCTCGTTCACCGAACAGCCCCTTATCAAGGAGAGTGATCTTCGGAAGGGACTGCAGTTGACCGAGGGAAAAGCCTTCAACGATAACATCCTCGAGATTGACCGCTTCACGCTTTTCAGCAAGTTCTTCGAGCATGGATACCTCGCATCGTCGGTCGTCCCGAAGGCCGTCCGTGATTCGGTCGAGGTCGACATCGAATGGCAGATAGACCCGAAGATACCGGTGAAGATCGACAGCATCAGGGTGACGGGGAACTCGAGGGTCAGAGAGGAGCTTGTCCGAAGGGAGCTGCTCATAGAGAGAGGGCAGTACTTCAAGTTGTCCAAGGTGGTGGAGAGTAAACGGAACCTCTACAACACGGGGTATTTCAACTCGGTAGAGATCGACCCTTACGGGCTCGATCTCGAGAACGGCGACGTTAACCTCGATGTCCAGGTGCGAGAGCGCAAGATGGGATACATCGAGGCGGGATTCGGCGTCGGCAACGTCCACGCGAACAGGGTCTTCGGTGAGTGGGGGCAGCGCAACCTCATCGGCAGGGGGTACGCGCTGAACCTCAAGGCGGAGTTCGGCTACAGGCTTTTCAGGGACAGCAAGTACAAGCAGGAGTACTGGGACCCCAAGAAACAGTTCGAGATGTATGAGGGCGCACTGATCTTCCCGCACGTATTCGGTACATGGAATACCTTCGCCACGAGCGCTAACTATACATATGACGCGACGGTGGTGCCGGCCCTGGTCAGGCAGACGAGCCTCAGTCTGACAATCGCCCGGAAATTCACCAGGCAATCGACGATGTATTTCTCGTACTCGTTCGAGAACATAAAGCGTGAACATGTCGAGGACGAGAAGGAATCCTCGAGAAGACGGGCCCTCGACCTGAGCTTCAGGAAAGACACGAGGGACTTCTTTTTCAATCCCACGCGGGGTGCCTATGTGACGCTGTCGACGAGGCTCGCCGGCGGCTTCCTCGGCGGGGACGACGATTATTATTCGATCGTACCGACGCTGCAGGAGTATAGAAAGGTGACGAGGCGATCGGTCTTCGCATACAGGCTCAGGTTCGGATACGTCGAGCCGTTCGGCAACAGCAAGGTCACCGGCGTTCCGATTGAAGCGAGGTTCTTCACCGGTGGCGCCAACTCGGTGAGGGGGTACAGGGAGAACGCCGTCGGCCCGACGGGTACGTACGGGAAGCCGATCGGAGGTAACGTCCTCCTGCTGGGCAACGCCGAATGGAGATACCCGCTCCCGTGGCTCGGGCAGTATAATTTCGGCGGGGTCTTCTTTCTCGACGCAGGAAACGTCTGGAACGACATCGATGATATTTCGGGGAGCCAGTTCAAGATCTCCGTCGACCCCGAGGATGTCGATGAGCTCGATTTCAAATATTCGATCGGATTCGGCCTGAGATACTACACGCCGGTCGGACCGATCAGGCTCGATTTCGGGTATCCGATAAAGCTCTACGAGGGCCAGGAGAGATACCGGATACACATCAGCCTGGGACAGATCTTTTAAGGGACCGGAGGAAGGTCTTGGTCAAGCGGATCATACAGCACAAGGTGACGCCGTGGGTATTGCTTGCCATAGGGCTGCTCATAACGGCGTTTATCATGATGATCGTGATCTTCAGGACCGATTTTTTCGCCGGCAGCGCGGGAAGTATGTTTTCGCGCTACCTCTTCAGCGGCACCAATTTCACCCTGGAGATCGGCGGGATGTCCGGAAATCCGCTGAATCATATCGAGGTCCGTGATTTCCGCATCCGCCACGAGGGCGAGGATTTCTCGTACGACATCGTCAGGATCGACAGGATAGAGCTAGAGTACGGCGCCGGGTCGCTTATATCGGGCTCGCCGAGGTTCAGCCTCGTCGAACTCGACAATCCCCACGTCTGGATAAAGCCCGATTCCACCGGGATAAACATAATCCCGTACATGGAGGGAGACGGTGGCGGTGACCTGCCCGTCTTTTCCGTCGACAGGTTCGTCCTGCGCGGCGGCCAGGTGATATTCCAGAGACCTGGAAGGGCCGATGCCCTGAAGGACATAGCGCTCAAGGGCTCGGTCGATTCGGACGGCAGGATCGTTCACGTCGATTTGACTGGTGGTGGGGCTGAGGATATCAGGAGAGGCATATTCCTCAGGGATATAGCCGGAAAGTTAGAATATATCCACAAGGTTGACAAAGAGCGCATCCCGGGCGGGCAGCCGGGCGAAATATATCTCGACAGCCTCTTCGTCGAGCTCGACGAGTCGGCGTTCATCGCAGGCGGGAGCATCGATCCCGATTCGATGATTTTCGATCTGCACCTTGATGCTTTCCCCATATACGTCGAGGAGGTCGCGAAGATCGTCAACGTAGAGACTTCGCACTTCGGGGAGCTGCAGGGCCTCGTCTCGGTGAAGGGGACGCCAGACAGGTTCTCCATCGAGGCGGAACTTAACGGAATCTTCTCGGGCTACGCCCTCGAGGGCTTCGAACTCGAGGGGGAGTGGTTCCCGCCGCTGTTCCGCGTCGACAAGGGAAAGGGAAGGTTCAACGGCGCGAGGGTCGCCGGCAGCGGTTTCTACACATTCGAGAGCCCGCAGATGCTCCTGCTCGATATCGATGCGCAGGGGCTTGACCTCTCGCAGGGATTTGCCAAGGGCGCCGGCCTCCCGGAGACTGACATAAACGGCCATGTCAGGCTGTCTTACTATACGCAGAGCTCGCTGATGCTGTTCGACTGCGACCTCGGCGCGGGACACGTACGCGGCTTCCCGTTCGAGACGGTTGTGGTCAACGGGTCGCTCAGCCCCGACAGCCTCGAATTCGGATACATAGCCGTTGATTCGCCGACGCACAGGATCCGTTCGCACGGATCGCTCAACGACGAGGACCTGAGGATGTACATCGACGTGTCCTGCTCTAAGGAAGATACGCTCTTTCCCTATCTCGGGATAGAGGAGTACAGGGGCGACGTCAGCATGAACCTGGTGATCGGCGGCTCGTTCGACGAGTGGGAGCTGCGCGGCAACGGGACCTTCGCCGATTTCAGGTACAACCGGATACTCGTACCGGCGGGTGATATCAAGCTCGTCGTAACGAAAGAGGAATCGTACGGCGTGCAGCTCGAGCTCTCCGGCGACAGCTGCCGGATCGATCCGGCTTCTTTCTCGGGGCTTGATGTCTCACTGGAGTACGACGACGGCATAACGACCTTCAAGAGGCTCTTCCTCACCAGGCCCGGATTCGATGCCGATATGAGAGGCGAGGTTTGCAGCACCGAAGGGAGCACCGAGATAGAGTTCTCCGAGGTGGTCATCTCAGCGCTCGACGAGCAGTGGAGGAGCAACGGTGAATTCACCGTCGTGTTCGGCGAAGAGGGAGTAGAGTTCGACGACCTGCAGCTCCATTCAAGGGCGGGGGCGCTCTACCTCGACTGCAGGATCGACGAAATAGAGGACCTGATATCGGGCGTCTTTACCTTCGACCGGACAGAAGCTTCGCTGCTCCACGCAGCGGGTGTGACCGACCGTCCCCTCAGCGGAAGGGCGAAGGGGACGGTCATCGTCTCGGGCTGCCTCTCCGATCCGGGTGTCGATATTGACATGATTCTCGAGGACGGACTCTTCGACACGATGTGCATCGACACGATGGGGCTGCTGGCCAGTTACGCAGAGGGTGTCTACACGATCGACGAGTACAGGGTGTCGTCTCCGCTAGGAGGACTCGGGCTCGAGGGGAAGCTGAACGGATGCTCCCTGCGGGAGCTGCTCAGGGACGGGCGCAGGGCGCTTCGAGGGCATACCGTCGATCTAGAGGCCTCGTGCGAGGATCTCTCGCTAGCTCCCTTCCTGGGATTTTCAAGGAACATTCCGTTCAGCAGCGGGTATTTCACCGGCAGGGTTGTGGTGAGCGATTCTCTGGTACATCCGATCGCCGGAATGAATGGCTCGGTAAGGGAGCTTTCGAGGAAGAACCTCTCTATCCCGCATGTCGAGATAGAGGCGCGGCTGGAGGGTGAGAGGGTCAGCCTCTCGGGAGGGATCACGATCGCCGACGGCCATGACGGGGAGTTTGCAGGCAGAATACCGATCATCAGGGAGGACTGGTTTTACTCGATCGACATGGGGGGCGACATATATCTCGAGATGTACGTGCCTCCCGGCCCGCTCGAGGACATCACAGGCGTCACCGATCTGGTGGCGGAGGCGAAGGGGAAGTTCTCCGCCGGATTCAAGATCGAGGGACCGATAGTCGATCCGGTGATCCTCGGGGACCTGAGGCTCGAGAAGGCCGGATTTCGGCCGGCCGGCATGGAGGAGCGTTTTCGCGACGTCGACGCCAACATACTCCTTCAGGATACCCTGATAACGATTCAGCATCTCAAGGGGAAGGAAGGGAAGGACGGCTCGTTCATCGGGAGCGGAAAGATCGGGCTGAGCGGGTGGCGGCCCGAGTGGTACGACGTCGACCTCAAGATCGACAAGTGCCTCTTCGCCAGCATCCCGAACGTGATGGCGATCTCGAGCGGGAACATCCACGCCGGGACCGAGATGATAGACGGCAGGCCTGTTCCGTCGCTGACCGGCGATCTCGAGGTAAAAAAGGCCGAGGTCTTCCTCGTATTGGACGAGTTGATCTCTGGAACGCCGTCGGGCACGCTGACACCCTCGCTGCTGGCGCTTATAGACCTCGACATACCGGGGAATGCATGGATAAAGACCTTGGACTCGAGCATCGAGATGCGGGGCGAGGTCACGCTGCACCATGACCAGAGGGGGACCTACCTGAGGGGCACGCTCGATCTCGTAAGGGGCTGGTACAATATCTACGGGAACAAGTTCAAGGTCAGGTCGGGCAAGCTCGAGTTCGTCCACGCCGGTGGATTCAGGCCGATAGTAGACATCGAAGCGGAGACGCTCGATCCGGAAGGCCGCAAGATATTCCTGTCCCTTCTCTGGCTGCAGGACGACGTCGAGCCCAAGGTGACACTCGTGCACGAGGATCCCGGATACAGCGAGACAGACATCTGGAAGATGCTCGGCGGCGGCATCATCGGCTCTCCCGGGGGGCAGGACGGATGGGACGCAGTCGGCACGGCGCAGAACCTAGCCGCGAACTATATCGAGAGGGTGCTCAATTCCCAGATGCAGGGGCTCACGATAGAGCTCGAGACCGAGGGGACGCAGGACCGCACGACGAACGGGACGGAGCAGAAGCATACGATGGTAGCCGTGGGTAAATACCTCTCCGAGGGACTCTACGTGAAGTACAAGCAGGGCCTTGCGATATCGACGGTCAGGCAGATAGAGGTAGAGTACAGGATCAGCAGGCTATTTCTCATCAGAACACAGATGATAAAGTACTCCGAAACGGCGATGCAGGGGGAGAGTTCGAGGAGCACCGACGAGTACAACGTCGACCTCAAGCTGCGCTGGGAGTTCTGAAACCGGGAATAATTCGTTAAATCCCTTGAAAATGTACAATTCAGGGGACATCTTTATATTGTACGGGGGTGTGAAGGGTGGGGGTGTGCGTACTTGTCAACCCCGCGGGAGGATCGATAGATGAGGCGGCTCAGATACCGTCTGCTGGTGCTTTCGCTTGTCGTACTGGCTCTTTTCGTCGTCAGCACGGAGGAGGTCCGTGCGCAGGCGTGGTGGTTCGGCAAGAACAAGGTCCAGTACAACGATTTCGAGTGGAAGGTCCTCAAGACACCCCATTTCGATCTGCATTTCCATAAGGGATACCGCGACCTGGCCGCCAGGACGGCGGTGATCCTCGAGTACGGGTACGCGAAGCACTCGAACGATTTCGAACACAACATCGCATGGCGGATCCCCGTCATCCTCTACGCGAGCCATTCGTATTTCCAGCAGACCAATATTACCTGGGGCCTCCTGCCCGAGGGCGTCCAGGCCTTCGCAGAGCCGCTGCGCAAGAGGATGGTACTCCATTTCGGCGGCAGTAACGGGGATTTTGCCCACACGGCAATCCACGAGCTCGTGCACATGTTCCAGTTCGACATAATCTACGGTTCGCTGCTCAGGTCGGCCTTCGTGCAGGGCGCGCTCTTCAATATCCCACTATGGTTTGCCGAGGGTATGGCGGAGTACTACTCGGTCGGCGGCATGGACGCCACCGCCAGGATGTACATGCGCGACGCAACGGTCTTCGACTACCTTCCGTACGATCTCAACTATGCCGGCGGGTACATGAACTACAAGGCGGGACAGTCCGCCATCAACTACATCAACGAGACGTATGGCCCCGGCAAGATCGTCGAGATCATGGACCAGCTGAGATACCAGCGGTCCATCGACGCTGCCCTGAAATCGACCCTGGGGATAACGACTTCCGAGCTCTCCAAGGCGTGGAAGAAGGAGCTGAGGCGCAAGTACTGGCCGGCCTATGCGGACAAGAAGGAGCCGGAGTACCACGGACGCCGCCTCACCGACCATGTCAAGGATCACAGCTACCAGAACACAAAGCCCGAGTTTTCGCCGGACGGCGAATACGTCATCTTCTACTCGGACAGGAAGGGCCTCGACGGCATCTACCTGATGAACGCCATCACGGGCAAGATCGAGAAGAAAATGCTCGTCGGCTCTATGTCGGAGAAATTCGAGTCGATCAGGTCGATGAAATCGAGCCTCACCTGGGCGGCCGACGGAAAAAGCATCGCTTTCGTGGCGAAGTCTGACGGGCGGGACAGGCTGTTTGTCCTGTCCGTGCCGGGGGGCAGGATCCTGAAAGAGATCGACATGCCACTCGATTTCTTCTTCAGCCCGACCCTCTCGCCGGATGGCAGGGTGGTCGCGGTGGTCGGAGTGATCAAGGGCAAGACCGACCTATATGTATACGACCTGGAGACGGAGACGGCCACACAGGTCACCGACGACATGAACGACGAGTCCGACCCGGCATGGTTTCCGAACGGCAGAAAGCTTGCATACAGCAGGCATCCGCTCGTCGCCGTCCAGCCGATATTCGCTCCCGACAGCGCGGGTGTCGAAAGGCTCGCCGGTGTCAACCTGCAGCTCGGCGACAATGTCCTCGAGGTCGAGACGGATATCTGGAGCGTTGACATCGAGACTGGGGAGAAGGAACTCCTCATCTCTACCCCCGGGAACGACAGCGCCCCGCTCATCATCAACGGGGGCGGGGAGATCATCTTCACCTCCGACGAGACAGACGTGACCAACCTCTACAGGGGCAACCTGATCAACGGCGCCTATCATCGTTTCACCGACGTGCTCGGAGGCTTATTCACGCCTGCATATTCTGAGGAGAGAGACAGGCTGGTATTCAGCGCTTTCAACCAGGGCGGATACGACCTCTTCGTGATGGAGCAGTTCTCCGAGAAATCCTCCGTCTCGTATTCGGCGGGAAGCCCGATGCTGGCGGAGGAGAAGGGGACCGCGAGGCCATTCGGCCGGATACCCGACTACAGTATTCAGCCGCAGGAACCGGAGACGGGCAGCATGGCCTCTGTCGATTCGGCAGACTCGCTTCTCAACACGATTTTCCTCGACGATCGATGGCGGGAGGACGACGACAGGGTGGTCTCGGGAAGCGTGCGCGGCGAGATATCGGGAAAAGGGACGACGCTAAAGGACCCGGGGGATCCCGGCATACCGGGCGCAGTTCGTGACAGCGATGTTCCGTTCATCGTGATCAACGAGGATTCGAAGGATGGAATCCATCCCGACTCGCTCGAAGCGAAGCGGGAGCTGATGAAGGAGAAGATAGGCACGATCGAGCCCTACAGCCTGAAGTTCCAGCCCGACTACATCGGCAACGGTATGGGGCTTTTCTTCTCGACCGGACTCGGTTTTGGAATGATGAACCAGGTGGCGGTCAGCGACCTGCTCGGTGACCACCACATATTCCTGCTGTTTGGCCTGTACGGGTCGCTTGAGGACAGCGACATAATGCTGAGCTACTATTACCTCAAGCGCAGGCTCGACTACTCGTTCGGTATCTTTCAGTTCAAGAACTACCTCAACTCGAGGGTATCCTCGGTAGGGGAAATATTCACCGATTACAGGTATTTTTCCGAGCGTAATTACGGTGTTTTCACAAACGTGAGCTTCCCTTTCTCGATGTTTACACGCGCCGATCTCGAGCTTCAGGCGTTCATCTCGGATCGCGAGTTCTACATGATGCAGGATATCATCGGTTCGCCCGAGGAGGACTACTATCTCTCCCTGGCAAGCTCGCAGAGGAGGCTTTTCCAGCCGACCCTCTCCATGGTGCACGACTCTGCATACTACGGGGCGTTTGGCCCCGTAATCGGTACGAGGTGGATGATCAGCGCCTCGCGTGCCGTCGGATTCTCGAGCAAGGACATCTCGAGAACGACCTTCCTGATGGACTACAGGAAGTACTTCCCGCTGTGGCACCGCAACTCGTTAGCCCTTCGCGCCGTGACGAGCATGAGCACCGGGCCGGACAGGCGGTTCTATTTCCTCGGCGGGCCGTTGACGCTGAGGGGTTATGAGTACCTGCAGTTCCAGGGACCGAGGATGATCCTCGTCAACCTCGAGTACAGGTTTCCGCTTATCGATGCCCTGATATTCGGGTGGCCCGGCAGATGGGGCATCGGGAATATCGGCGGAACGTTCTTTTTCGACACAGGTTCGGTCTGGGGCGAGCCGGTTTTCATAGAGCGGATGGACCCGAGACTGAAACCGAGGGAAATCAACGGGCTCGACTTCTGGAGCGACTTCGGTGTAGGATTCTACATGAGGTTCGGGTACATGGTGCTCGACTTCCAGCTGGGCTGGCCGACCGACTTCAGGTACACCGGCAGTCCGGCGTTCCATTTCTATATCGGGCCGCAATTCTAGAATGCCGTCCGGCATAAATCTCTGTCTATCACGAAAGGGATCCGCCGCTTGAAGACCGAACTGAACCCACAGCAGATGCAGGCCGTCGAGACGACCGAGGGGCACGTCCTCGTTCTCGCCGGAGCGGGCAGCGGAAAGACGAGGGTCCTGATTGAAAGGATCGCTTGCCTCATCAGGGAAAAGAAGGTCTCTCCCGACCGGATCCTCGCCTTCACATTCACCAACAAGGCGGCGGGCGAGATGCGCGCGCGCGTCGACAGGGCCGTCGGCGGGAGGGGAGCACCGTCGTGGATCGGGACGTTTCACGCCACCGGCCTGCGGATCCTGCGGCGCGAGGCGAAGCATATCGGGTTCAGGAACAACTTCGCGATCTTCGACGAGGTCGATGTGACGAGTCTCATCAAGGACATAATGAAGAAGAAAGGTTGGAAGCTCGATGAGTATCCGCCGGCGGCGATCAGGAGCAGGATCTCGAGATGGAAGACCGGGCTAGTGCCCCCCGGCGAGGCGTTCGAGAAGGCAGTCGACAGGCTCGAAGAGCTGTATGCTACGGTATACGGCGAGTACGCCGCGCAGCTGAAGAAATGCAACGCTTTCGACTTCGACGACCTCATCGTCCGGGTAGTGGAGCTGTTTTCCGCTCATCCCAAGGTCCTGCAGAGATACGCGAGGCAGTTCAAGTATGTACTCGTCGATGAGTTTCAGGATACGAACACGATCCAGATGGTAATGATCGACATGTTCGCTTCGGTGCACCGTAATCTCTTCGTCGTAGGCGACGACGACCAGGCGATATACGGGTGGAGGGGAGCAACGATAGAGAACATCCTGCAGTTCGACCGCGTCTATGCTGGCACAGTCACGATAAGGCTCGAGGAGAACTATCGCTCGACCGGGACGATCCTCGACGCCTCGAACGCGGTGATTGCCAACAACGCGGGAAGGAAGGGGAAAAAACTCTGGTCGAAGAAGGACCGCGGCGAGGCTGTGAGGATATATCACGCCGCGGACGACCGAGGTGAGGCGGCGGCGGTAAGGGAAGCGATCATCCGACTGATCCGGGCGGGATACAGCCGGAACGAGATCGCGATCCTCTACCGCACGCACGCGCAGTCGCGCTCCCTCGAGACGGCGATGATGAAATCTGGGCTGCCGTACCAGATCATCGGCGGGGTGAGGTTCTACGAGAGGAAAGAGATAAAGGACCTGCTCGCCTACCTCAAGCTGATCAGCAATCCCGAAGACGACGTGAGCTTCCGCCGGGTACTAAACGTTCCAAAGCGGGGGATAGGCGGTGTGACACTTGAGAAGATCGAGAACGCCGCGGCCGGCGAGAGCCTCCATCCCTTTATCCGGAAACCGGGAGCGCTCGACTCGCTCGGAACCGCGCAGAGGTCGAGGGCGCTGGCGTACTCGAAGATGATGGCCTCTTTCGAGCTGATGGTGGAGGAACAGACGGCGCACGAGCTCCTGTCGACCGTCATCGAGAGGACCGGGTACAGGGATTATCTCAAGGAGGATCCGGCCACTGCGCAGACGAGGCTCGAGAACGTCGAGGAGCTCCTGAACGAGACGCTGAGGTTCTCGTCGTCGTCGGAGAACCCCGTGCTTTCGGTGTTTCTCGAAGAAATCGCCTTGCTCAGCGACATCGACGCCATGAAAAACGAGGAGAAGGTGAACCTGATGACCCTTCACAACTCGAAGGGACTCGAGTTCAGGGCCGTGATGATCACGGGCCTCGAGGAGGGACTCCTGCCGCACTATTCTGCCTTCGACGACGATACGGAGCTTGAGGAGGAACGCAGGCTCTTCTACGTCGGGATGACCAGGGCGATGGAGGAGCTCTATCTCTTCTGCGCGGCGAGCAGGATGCAGTTCGGCAGCTGGACGGGAAACAGGCCGTCGAGGTTCCTTGACGAGGTACCGGAGGAGCATACCGAGGTATCGGGCAGCGCTGTGCCGAGGCGGCCTCTTGCGGAACTGGCGGCGTCGATCCCCTCTTTCGACTCGTTCACGGAGAGCTCCGACTTCATACGCGAGGATTCGAGGTACCGCGTCGGAGTGACCATCTACCATCCCAAGTTCGGCGAGGGGAAGATAAAGAAGCTTGAGGGATCGGGGGCGGAGCTCAAGGTCTCGGTACAGTTCCCCGGCTACGGGACGAAGAAGTTCCTCGCCAGCTACGCGCCGTTCACGTTCAGGCGATGATTCCCCTGATCGCTCAATCCCGTTTTGCTGAGGCCGCAAGGCCCAGCACAGTGAACGGGGGAAG
The DNA here is from genome assembly GCA_030609325.1 of Candidatus Krumholzibacteriota bacterium. GTDB lineage: Bacteria > Krumholzibacteriota > Krumholzibacteriia > Krumholzibacteriales > Krumholzibacteriaceae > JAUWCL01. The sequence goes on along the minus strand of JAUWCL010000023.1, from coordinate 204 downwards.
TTAAGCTGTTGCAATGCAGCAGAATTAGTGGCCTGTAAGAATTATGAATGTCAGAACGCCTGTCTTACAAACAGGGAGCCTCAACCGCGAATAATGCCTCAAAAGCCGGCTTCCATCAAATAATTCAAATTGTTATGGGATAATTGAGCTGGGGAATTATCGACAGGATATGATATGGGCAGCCGGAGGGCACCGGTATGATGG
>JAUWCL010000022.1 GCA_030609325.1 Candidatus Krumholzibacteriota bacterium | reverse complement strand
GGTTCGGCATGTCCAGTGCGTACCGTTTTTCGGTTTGGTCTTGAGGGTCTTTCGAATGAGCCGGACAATCTGTTCATCACTGATCGATCGGGGCCCTCCAGGTCTCATTTCGTCATAAAGGCCCGGAAATCCCTGATCAAGAAAGCGTTTTCGCCACATTCCAACGGAGGCATTGGAGAGACCGATCTTCTGAGCGATCGTCTTGTTATTCATCCCTTCTGCTGCCATAAGAACTATTTTTGCGCGCCTGACAAGTCCATGCGGAAGCGATCGTGACTGTGCTATTGTCTCAAGCTGTCTTTGGATCTCTGGGGACAGGACAATTGGTGGGATCGGTCGTCCACGTGCCATTATATTCTCCTCCTTTTCATTTGTGAGGAGAAGTGTATCATGGGAGGGATATATATGCAAGTTAATCATGGGACACTACCCCACTAGCAGGTGGAGTTTTTCAATCATTGAAATCGCTCAATTTAGGTGCTATTATAAATCTTTGCCGGAAAACCCCATGCTTTTAAGCATGGGGATGAATGGCATAAATTCGCAGGACTGCTTTGCAGGCCTGAGAGATAGATGTATAATCCGCCCATATGGCTACAAAGAGCACATATTGGACGGGCGCTCATACGAAACACAAGCTGAGGTACCACATAGTATGGATCCCCAAGTATAGAAAACGAGTTCTGATCGGGAAACTCGTAATGCGGTTGAAGGAGTTGCTTTATCAGGCTGCTGAGGTGAATAACTGGAGTATCGAAGAATTAAGCATAATGAAGGATCATATTCATATGCTCGTGCAGGTTAAACCTGATAAAGCGTTATCAAAGGTAGTTCAGATATTCAAGGGAGGAACCAGCAAGGTGCTCCTGGCGGAGTTTCCCGAGCTGGAGGAGTTTTTGTGGGGAGACAGCCTTTGGGCGGATGGATATTTTGCTGAATCAGTTGGTGTTTCGGATGAGAGCATGATTCGAAAGTATATCCGCGAGCAAAAAAGTTAAGGGCGGATTATACGAGGTCGGAAGCCACGGGCTTTAGCCCGTGGAGTTCGTTCACTTTTCCGGCACGCTGTTTGCGTCGATTTTGTCCGGGGTAATACGACCAACGGAGGTTCACTTATGGCTAGAGTTTTTCTGATAGCGTTTATAATGACTATTTGTTTCTCATCCTTCAGCATATATGCTGAAAGTTTCTACATGGCTCCTAATGGAAATGACGGGTACGCGGGAACGTCTCCCGATCAGCCATGGGCAACCCTCCAGCATGCAAGAACTTCGGGGCTTGGCGCAGGTGACACACTCTTTATCATGGGGGGCACGTACACCAATGCGCAGTATTTTCTCGACCAGGTTGGTGCAATCAACGGGAGTGAAGGCAGCCCGCTAGTTTTTAAGGCATATGGCGACGCTGTGGCAGTATTTACCTCTACGGGGCCACATGAATCTGGTTTCTACGCAAGATCCTATTTTTTGTTTTATTCATATGGAAATGACCATATTGTCATCGACGGATATAGTTATCTGGACTCTGAGCAATCCCTATATCTTAAATTTGAAGGTCATGAAAATTCCCACGCCCTAATAAAATTCTTCGGCGGTTCGAGCAACTATTGCGAAAACATTGTAGTCAAGGGTGTCGAGATCGACGGTGGGCATACAAGTGGATTCAGCGGAGGTTCCGATGATGTAACTATCGGAATAGCTTTGCAGTATTGTCGACGCTCAAAATTTGAGGATAACTACATCCACCATATTCATCATCCTACCGGCGATATCTTTCCCGGCGACAATTCGGATCGCATTCAATCTTCAGGCCACGGCATATATCTCTTTAGCTGCGAATTGCTTACGGTTTATTCCAATCGTATCGAACGCTGTAATCATGGAGCGATAGAGATGGAGCTAATGCGCCCGGACGGTCATCCTTCACGATACTGCAAGATCATTAATAACATCATCGACCAACATTACGGGGGGGGGATATACTTGGTTCCTAACCCGCATCACAATCTCATCGAAGGCAACTTAATCACACATTGTGGAGAATCAACTACTTTCTCCAAGCCCGGTATCCAACTCTCAGGCTCGAACAATACTTTGAGAAAGAATGTCCTTTATAATCCGAACAACCAGTCGATCCGCCTGGAAGCACAGACTGTAATCGGCTATCACTTTATCGCGGATGACAACCTTATATACAATAATACAGTATTTACCAGTCCATACGGTATTTACTTTCTTGTAAAAAATGGGGGGAGCCCTGATTGTTCGACCGAAAATAACACAATCGCCAACAATATCTTTTATCTCGGAACCGGTGTGATCGCGGACGGCAAGCAGCCGGAAATGGCGTTCTGGCTCTATGATGCCAACGACAACCACAACTGGTGCGACCCAAACGAGTCCGGGTGCCTCCCTCACGGGTCGAACTGGGGCGGCAATACCTTTCACAATAACTGTATTCGCAGGAACAGCCTTGGTCCCAATTATAACCAGCTTGTCATATGGGCTAGGGATCAGGATTACGGAGGCGGCTGGACCGATTGGACTCTGGGCGCCCTCGAGGACAGCAATCCGGTTGCATGGGCAAACAACCACGGCTCGGATCCGCTATTACATAGCGAATCCCCCGATACTTATGGCCTTACGAACGGCTGGTGGCACGTAGCAGAAGCCAGTCCTTGCATTGATGGAGGCATTCCAGTATACGATGAGATCGGTGCATATGTAGAATCGCTCTATCCCGGATATGGATGGGGGAACCTCACCGATGTCGGCTTGGCACCCGACATCGGTGCGTTCGAGTTCGACGGGGAGAATCCCGCGCCGCTTTCCGGGCCGTTCATCAGGATATCACCGACAAACCGTTGACGGGGCAACTGATCCATAACATGCAGGTGAGCGGCGTTCTGCAGGTGATCCGCTACAATCCGTTCAACAGTGTGCGTGCCTGCTCTCGACCTCCCTGATCGGCTTGGGACCCACGGGTCTAAGGAGATAGCTGGCGCCGGCGCTGCCCGATCCGTCGTCGGCCCTGACGGCCAGCACCGAAAACATCGATGCCATGAGGAGCACCAGGATAATCGCTGTCTTGTATGCTGTGTGATGTCTCATACTATATCCTTACGCTATCCTGTTTCCTCGAGTCAGTTGACTATCATGATGGGCCGCTTGTCGAACACTTCGCCACCTGAATCAGGCATTATCACATAAAAGACGCCGCTCATGACCTGGCTGCCGTTCCAGTTCATAGCAGCCTGCGTGCCAATTTTATTTCGCCACACTTCGAGCCCGTTTCCGTCGTAGATTTTCACCCTGCCGTTCTCGGGCAGGTTCATCAGGCTGAAGGGACAACAAACGTTGGACGGAGAGCGTGGAATGATAAAATGATATGGATCCGGCTGGTGTCAACCGTAATTTAAGAACGAGAGGAGGGCAGTTTGTCGACGATCATCAGACTGATATCCGCGGGTCACAACCGCATTTCACTATGTTCGTCCGGAGCTGCCTCTCACTAGGACCGCGGGTTAGAACTTATTGTTCATGCCGCATACTTTAAACGAGGATTCTCCTATCGAGCGCCCTCCTCTCGTTTGATCTTCTATGCAGCGTCCCGCAAGCGGGGCGCTGCTTTCATTATCGCCCAGACGAAGCCACAGAGTTCTCTTGCCACTGCAACAACTACCTTATTTCTGTGTTTCTTCTGATCGAGATGGTAGAACCGCTTCGAGAGGCGGTGCTGCGCCTTCATCGCGATTGCTACAACTTCTGCAGGCTGTCCCTGCCTGCGCCTGCTCATGATAAGATCTGCACCGGCTCTGTGCCTGTTGTTCCAGGCGGCTTCGATCAGTATGCGCCTTGCGTGCGAGTTGCCGGCCTTGGTGATAGGTCCCTTTCTCTCCCTCTCTCCGCTCGAGCGTTCGGTGGGCACAAGGCCGAAGTAGGCCATAAGAGCTCTCGGGGTGGGGAACCTGTCTATATCCCCTATCTCGCTCAGTAGCGTCATCGCCGTAAGCGTCTTTACTCCCCGAAGACAACAGAGCGCCTCGACTGCTCCACGGTAAGGCGGCTGCTGTGCATACCGGTCGATCTCCCCGTCGAGAGCTCCCCGCTGCATCTCGAGGTACTCGAAGTGCTCGAGCTCGGTCACCAGCACCGTATGCAGCGGACCCTCAAGCTCTCTGCGAAGCTTCGCAAGCCACATCTTGTGTTTCTTCGTCCAGAGCGTCTTGCCTTCGCGATAGATATACCCATGAGCTTTAAGGATACCGTAGATACGATGCTTCGTGGACTTGGTCTGCCACTGGTACGAGCAACGAAGACGTATCAACTGGCGGACAGCTTCCTGCCACTGATCGGGCACATGCACAGGCGTAAGATGACCGCTGCGATAGAGTCTTGCCAGCATCACGGCATCGAGACGGTCACACTTGCGCCGGTCTCCTGGCTTTCTCGGTATAAGAGACGGCGCTATCACCTCGCAGTGAAAGCCGTCCTTCTTGAGCCTGCGGTGAAGGACAAAGCCTGCTCCCGAGGCTTCATAACAAGAACGCACCGGCCCCTTCTTCGAGAGACGTCGCATCAGGCGGCGGACCTTGTTAAGGTCGCCGCTGAGCTTGAGTACCTCAGGCTCATGGCTGCCCCCCTCGAGTATGGCGGCGGTGATAGATTCCACGTGCACATCCAGTCCAACCCATATATAATCGCTCATGGCTGGGCTCCTTTCATTGCTGAGTGTGTGCTAACACTCATGTGGCTCTAGTTGGAACGCTGTTAGTCCCAGACTAACCCACGATAATTAAAGGGTCCAGCCGGATCTATATTGTCTAGGGCATGCCACTCAACAAGAGCAATTCGCCTCCGGTTGCAATCTGGGAATCTCCGCAGCCGCAGGCAGGGGTGACCTGTCTTCTCCTGATTGTCCGATCCGGTTTTGTGATACACTGCACCGGTTGGTATGACTCAAGCTGGGGAATGGTCCCGTGGATTGAGATACAAGCCACGAAACTCGACCCGAAGACGGAGTGAGCAGACCGTATGAAAAGAGTCGAAGCGATAATAATGACTGCCTGCATTTTGGCAGTTATCGTACTGTCGGCTCTCAGCCTCTTATCGATCAAATTCGCACTGGCTGGGGCGTTCGGTCTCGCAGCCATCGCAATAATCTTTTTCAAACCTTTCTACGGCTTGATCTTTTACCTCGTGATGCTCTACATAAGGCCGCAGGATTTTATCCCTGCCATGGAACGGATGCGCGTCATGCTGGTCCTGGCGGTAGTAGTGCTCATCACTTTCTTCATACACAAGGTGATTCGGCGGGAGAAGATCGCTTTCCTCGCCACACGCCAGCACATCCTCATGTTCATTCTCCTCCTGATCGTCCCAATCAGCGATATAGTCAATGGACGGTTTGCAGAGTCGTACGATGCGCTGAACGAATTTCTGACCGTTTTCCTTCTTTTCTTTATAATTGTAAACATAGCCGACGACTATAAAAAGTTCCGTAAGGTCTGTTGGACACTCGTCATCCTGACAGTTCTGATATCGATTAACGGCATCATCATGTATTTTCGCGGCACTGGACTTGCCGGGACGATGCCGATTGCGGGGACCCGCGTAATATGGATCGGCATTTTCGGCGATCCCAATGACTATGCCCTCGCAATCAACTCGTTTTTCCCTTTCATACTCGTCGGTTTCTTCGACAAGAAGATCAGCAAACCAATTAAGATTCTCCTGTTCGCCGCCGGCGCAATCTCGATCGCTACCCTCTTCTTCACTGATTCCCGCGGCGGATTTGTCGCCTTCATTGCGATCATATCTGTATTCGCAGTGAAAAGATGGGGGATAATCAAAGGATTCGCGGTAGGCACTTTATTTCTCGTGGTTGTATTCGCTCTCGCACCGAGCAGGATGGGGAGCCTCTCCCCGTACGAGGCCTCCGCGGCAGGCAGAGTCAACGCGTGGATAGATGGCCTCGTTCTTCTCAAGGCGCATCCGGTCCTGGGAGTAGGTTACCAGAATTTTCCTGATTACGTCAGGATCGCAGCGCACAGTGCTTTCATCAAGTGCATGGCGGAGCTCGGACTGATCGGGTATTTTTTCTGGATGGCGCTTCTCTACACGAGTTTCGTGGATAACATGAAGGTCGCCGATGGCCCCAAGACAAGCTATTCGAGATATGCGGGAATTATTCAGCTCGCTCTGATCGGATTCGTTGGCAGTGCGGCATTTCTCTCGCAGACCTATATGCCCACCCTGTACATTCTCATCGCCCTTACTACGCTTACAGCCAATAACAAGGAAGTCACCCGCAGATTCCCGCGCTTTCTTTCGATCAGCGAAATATGGAAGATAGGTTTTCTTATGGGGTTCAGCATCATCGGGTATAAAGTACTCGCGATGGTGTACATCTGAACCTGCGCCCAGCTGTTATCTGATTATTTTCACCTCTTTGTACCTTCTGAATTCTTCCTCGCCGAGCTTTTCTCTCATCTCGGCGGGGAAGGGGAGCTTCTTGACGATACGCGCGGGGTTTCCAGCGGCGACGCAGAACGGGGGAACATCCCTGGTCACGACGGCGCGAGCTGCTATTACCGCGCCGGCGCCTACATCAACGTTTCCGATGATTATCGAGGAGTGCCCCGCCCAGGCGTAGTCCCCGATTCTCACGCTGCCGACACGCCCGATGTCGACCTTTTCGGTGAGGCGGGTATCGTAGTTCATCGTATGACCGGGATTATCGGCGATCAGGCTGCTGACGATGAGGCAGTTCGAGCCAATTGTAACCTCGTTGGCGACGAAGATCGATATCTGGTTCGGGATCTCGGTGTTGTCACCGATCTCCAGCCGGGAACATTCGCCCACAGTGAGGCCCGCAAGGGCGATCCGGTCGTAGATCTTGACGTTCTCGCCGATATTGATGCTCAGGTCCCCGATGAGATACGGTATCCCCTGGCCCGAATGGAAGAGGTAGAGGCCCTTGCCGCACGAATCGCACCGGGTCCGGAACATCGGCTGGTAGTACATCACTCGCCAGAAATCGCGCCAGAGGTGGAATCGGAGCTGGCGCTCCCTGTAGAGAAATCCGTGCCAGGGCGGGATGACCGGGGCCTCGAATGACCTGATCCCCTTAGCCATGCGGTTGAGGCGCGCGTAGAAAGGTGTCTCGGCCATGCGAATCTTCGTTATGAAGCTATCGAGTCCCATTTTTTCTTTCTCCGGGCACGGTAACGGCACCACCCACCCGACTGGATTCCACCCGGGCATCACGCTGTCGTCACCCGGCGAAAAAATGATAATAGCATAAACCGTGCAATGTCCACGAAAAGAACTGGATCACCCTCGGGGAACAAACCTGTCGCGCCAGAGTTCCAGGTTGAGAAGCATCCAGAGTTTCTTGTCGTTGTTCCGCCTGCCAGACACGTGATCATCGACCAGCCGCTCGAGCTCGGAGCCCTCAAAATATTCGCGGCTGAACGAATCACCACGAAGGATATTCTCCGTCATCATCTCTCTGAGGTCATCACGAAACCACCTGTACACCGGTACAGCGAATCCAACTTTCTTCCTGTATATGATATTTCTGTCGAGATACTTTTCGGCGATCTTCTTGATGATGTATTTACCTGAGCCCCCACGTACCCTGAGCCGGTCAGGCAGAGTGTACGAAAGCTCGACGAGCCTGTGGTCCAGAAACGGTACCCGGGCTTCGAGACCGGCCGCCATCGACATGCGGTCCCCCCTGAGCAGGAGGTTGTCAGGCAACCACGCCTTCACGTCGAGATACTGCATCTCGTCGAGGTTCGTCCTGAACCGTTTCCCTTCCATCACCCCGGCGTAAGCATTGCCCACATCGAGCAGCCCGTGCCTGTCGGGCTTCAGCATGCGCTCCAGCTCCTCGTGGCGGAAACAGCTGAACCACCGGTAGTACCGATGGAACCGGTCAGGATCGGAGAAGAGCTCGAAGGCTGTGAGCCAGCGCTGCGGTATGACGGCCTCCGCTGCCCTGCTGCGCATCAGTGGCCGCAGGTGTGATAGACCGAGTGCACCGGCCCGGCTCGCCATACGTTCGAAAACGTACTTGCTGTATCCACCAAAGACTTCGTCTCCCCCCTCGCCAGCGAGGACGACCTTGACTTTCTCTGCCGCTGCTCTGCTGAGCAGATAGAGAGGGATGTCCGAGGTCAGAATCGGTGTCTCGCGGTACCAGATCACCGTTTCAATATTTTCCATGAACTCGCCGGGAGTCATGATGATCTCGGTATGGTTGGATGAGATCATCTCGCTCACTTGCTGCGCGTAAGGAAGTTCGGAATAGTCGCGCTCAAGGAACCCGATCGAGAACGTCTTGATGCCTGGTCCGACGATCCTGTGCATCAGCGCGGCGATGAGGCTCGAATCGACTCCGCCGCTGAGGAAGAGCCCGAGAGGCACGTCCGCCATCAGCCGCTTATCGACCGAATCAAGCAGGAGTTTCTCTGTGCGTTCGAACGCTTCCACGGGCGTGAGAGTCTCCTCGCCCTCGTTCGATTCTATATCCCACCACTGTGTCTGTTCGATCGGTTCGCGGCCGACAGACAGGTAATGCCCGGGGCGAAGGGACACCACTCCCCTGAGGAGCGTGTCTGGAGGGACCGAGTGATGCAGTGTAAGGTACTGGTAGACAACCCGGTCGTCGATATCCAGGGGCACGAGACCCGATTGCGCGATTACCTTGATCTCGGAGGAGAAAATCATCCTGTCGTCGTCGACGTAATAGTATAGCGGCTTAATCCCGATCCGGTCACGCGCGAGAAAAAGCGACCCGTTGCCTATGTCGTAGAGTGCGAAGGCGAACATCCCGTTCAGCCGGCCGAGGAATCCCTCACGTTCCTCCTCGTAGAGGTGGACGAGCACCTCTGTGTCGGACCTGGTCCTGAACCGGTGCCCCATTTTCTCAAGCTCACGGCGCAGCTCGAGATGATTGTATATCTCCCCGTTGGCAATGACAACAATGCTCCGGTCCTCGTTGTAGAGCGGCTGCATTCCTCCCGCTACGTCGACGATGCTGAGGCGCCGGTGCCCGAGGAACACCTTGTCATCGTGGTAATATCCGGATCCATCCGGACCGCGATGCTTGAGGATGTCGAGCATCCGCCGCGCTTCTTCGAGCTCTACGGGGCGCCCGTTTCTGTTGAGTATTCCGAATATTCCGCACATCACGGGGTCCTGTCTGTGTAATCGTCCGTTCTATCTGCTTCCTTCAATTATCAGTTCCCTCCCACTATCTTCTTTAGCACGGTGGAAAACGTGCGCATCATCTCCGAGAAACCGTCGATCTCAGCCTCGAACTCGATAAACGAGACATCCTCGCCGTCCAGGAATCGCTTCAGCCGCAGCTTTGGTGTGTCGGCGTAGTTGAATCCCCGCTCGCACGTGGTGGCGCTTACGATGCCTGCTTCCTCTAACCACGGGAACTGCTCCTCCCTGTAGAATCCGCTCGGGTAGCAGAAATGCACCAGCCGCCCTCCTGTCAGAGGCTCCAGCACGGCGCGGTTCTCCTCTATCTCATGCATGGCCGCCTCGCGGTCGAGCGGGAGATTGTGACGGTGGCTGTGCAGTTCGATATCGATTCCACCGCATGAGAGTTCGGCTATCTCGCCGGAGCTCATTATGCTCAGGATCCTGCTCTCTACCATGGAACCGTAATCGACCCCCAGCCTCTCTCCGAGGAGAGTGGCCAGGGCCGCACGGCCCCGCTCATCGCACGAGTTCTCGCCGTAACGGATGACCCTCAATACCGCGTTACTTTTCTCCGCGTCGGTCGATATCGGCACGTGGCGGTCGCCGGAGATGCCGAGCCCGGACGGATCGAGACTCCGCTCGATGGTCTTCCAAAACATGTACTGGACGACGAGTCTAAATATCGGTCTCTTCTTGACTGCGTAATAGGTCGTTACATATACAGTCGCTGGGAATGACAGCGCTCGAAGCAGAGGAAACGCGCGGCTGTAACTGCTGTAAAATCCATCGTCTATCGTTATGACGACTGCGTTCGGCGGCAGGTCGTACGAGTCGAGCAGCTCAAGGGCCTCGCCGAGCCTGAGGACCGGGATACCACGGCGTTTCAGGTGATTCATCCGAGACTCAAAGGTACCCGGCTCAATGAATGTGCGAGGGCTGAATACGCTCTCGTCCTCCAGAGAGAACCCGTGGTAGCAGAGAATTCGCAGCCCGTCTCTCGTCCTGCGGCGGGCCAGAGCGAACAGGCCGATCCATTTGCAGAGGCGGTAGAACAACCTCTTAAGGCCGAGGTATAATTTCACGCCCGTCGGTTTCGCAGTGTATATCGGCGAAGTCGAAGTGGAGTCGGAAGCTCGTTCCATCGCAGTTCTCCTGCATAGTTTCACGTGACGATATGTACCCATCCATCGCGCTGCTCGAACGAAACAGGCGCGCCGTTTACGATCATCGTGCGTATGTCCGCAGGCACGCACAAGGGTGAGAGAGTGCCGTCCACCGACACATTCAGCGTGCCCCCCTCCCACCGGGCCGCAAGGAATGGAACCCTGTCCCGCGCCTTAAACCGTTCGGCCCCGTCCGATGCGGGCGTACAGTCGGAATTGCGCAGGATGGCGAACGTCCGCCCTCGGTCACGGACTAACACAGAGATCTCGATCTCTGACGCGCCGGAATCCGCCCGGTCCCGGTGAGCCGGAACCGCAACGGTTCGGAGCTCGAAGGAGGTCCGGTCCGATGATGCCCGCATGTACCCTTCGCTGTCAAAGGAAGTCCGTCCGACCAGTTCCCCGTCCTCCGAAAGGAGTGTGACGATCCTTCTAGTGCCTTTTACATTCCGTTCGTGAAGCCTAAGGCGCGGCGCCGGAACGGAAAAGTGGAAGTCGGGATAAATATACCCCTGCACAATTTCCGGCGATGCACCGTCTGGGGCACCGAGCAGGACGAAGAACTCCCGTTCGTCTCGCGTGAACCGGTAGCTGAGTCTGTCGATCTCTTCGAGCCGCCCTTCCGCGAACTGCAGGTTGTAGAGAAGCGATGTAATGGGAAGCCCGGCATCTACAAAGTCGACGATCATCGTCGGTCCCCCTCCGAAGAAGAGGACTACGCGCATGTGCCGACAATCGAAGTGATCATACCCGTCATGCCCGCCCTCGAAATATCCGAAGACACCGTCCGTACGACAGAACGCGCCACGCGGACACGCTATGCTGCGCCATCCGAACGTTTCTCCCGGTATGGACTGGGAGGTGTCGTTGATCGTAATCGTATTGTGGCTCTGGCTGCTGCGCGAGGAATCACGGATCTTCCGCGAGCCCGAATATGTGAACGTCCCGGGATCCACTATTACGGGGCCTCCGCCCGCCGAGAAGACAAAGCTCAGCATGTCGGCGTGGGCATGGCCGCAGCCGCTCCAGCCGTGCGGGCCGCAGTCGACCGTCACGAGGGAATCGGCCTTCCCCATCCCGGTGCGAAAGCAGAAAAGGCCGGTATCGTGGTTGACCGAATGCCAAGTCCGCGGTTCCTCTTCTCGCAGTTCCCGGAACCGCAAGAGTCCTTCCCTGCCCAGGAGCCAAAGAGTCTCCTCGTCGAAGGTCCCGCCGCAGAGCGCCTTGAGCTCTCCGTTATCGAGCATGACCGCAGCCGAGCAGCATGCCCCAAGTATACTGTCCTTCGACGGCGAGAGGGCCAGGAGCCGTCCCCCGTCGGAGTCGCCGAGCAGAGGGATCGTACCGCCCGGCCCTGCGAGCATGGCGAGGTGCCGTACGGCCGCATGTACTCTCGATCGTGTTTCCGTTTCGGGACGGTCCGACAGGATCAGGTAGTGGAGATAGAAATCAATCGTATACTTGTGGTACCAGGTCGCCATCTCGAAGTATCCGCCGTCCGGAAGGATCTGTCGGCGTAGCTCGGTCTCGAGAATCGATTCGGCGGTGTGTTTCCATCGACCGGCAGACCCGGTGTGTGGGTAGGCCGAAGCAAGGAATAACAGCCCCAGAGCCTCTCCCGTGAGATGTGTGTTTGGACTAAACCAGCGCGAGAGGTGACGTTCGATGTGCCGACCGTGCAGGCAAAGTGTATCGAGCATGCGCCCAGTAAGCTCCGGATCGCCATCGAGTTCCTGCGCAAAGAGACATCCCGACCATATCCAGTTTATGGCACGTATTGCGAGCTCGAGCGAGCTCTCCCAGTTGATTCCCCGGTTGTAAGGGTTGGCGTTGATCCATGACGAGACGAGACCGCGCCATCCGTCGAAAAATCGTCTTTCGCCGGTCGCGAGATACGCCTGTCCGAGTGTGACCAGGAAATTGCAGCGGTTCAGCTCCCAGATATACTTTATGTTCTTTACACCGGCGGGATCGAGCATATCGATGTCGCGATAAAACTTCAGTGGGGGGCGCCATCCCGCGTCAGGCCCTCTGTGCCAGTCGATCGGACCACCGTGGTTAACGGTCCCGGAGAAAACTGGAATCCTGCCGTCGAGTATTCCCTCCGCCTCCTCGACGGCCCGTTCTGCCGAATCGGGGAAGAGCTCACGCCAGAGTTCGACAGTCGTGTCGATGTCCTGGAGCGAGGCGAAAGGCAGGCGCGGCACGGGCACATCGCCGCCATCGAGTCGGCAGGCGCGGCCGAGGTAGTGGCCCGGATCGCCGAACCTCTCGGCGACCGTGCGCAGCGCCTCTCCCATCCTCCATGAGATCTCTGAGTGAGTCATCGAATGCAATCTTCGAATGTTCCTGGCCATGTCATCTGCCCAGTCTGTCACCGACAGCAGCTCAGCGCCGCCGTGACTGCTCGCTAGATATTACGGTCGCCGTTCGTGAAATCCCAGTTCTCAAGGGGAATATCCGGGTCGCCGTAGAATCCAAGTTGAAGCGTATCTCTGGTGTCGATGAACCGGAACATCTTGAGTCGTTCGAAAAGAGGGCTTCCCTTGGGCGCTATGTAGTACAGCGCCTGGCTGCCTTCCGCTCGCCCGATCGCTGTCAGGCGCCTGACGAGGCCGTCCAGGCATCCGCCGTTGGTAGCCTGCATATCGTAGATATCGATCTTGTTCTCTTCGCGGGTGCAGAAAACCGCGTATCCGGATATTTCCCGATCTCCCTTCTTCCTGCAAACGAGAAATCTGAAGCGGTAGAGGGGATTGTCCTGATATCTCCACCTGAGATATTCGGCGCTCCTGTCGCCTATAATCAAGGAGGACACGTCCCTCAACCTCTGCCAGAACGTATCGAACCTGTCTCCGACATCCTGCGTTTCCTCGACAGTCCCATCGAAGGAGCACCATGTCTCTCTGGAAGAGATCCGGAAGAGAGCACCGACCACAGGCGCAAGAATGGTGGCGGCGGGACCGGGAAGGCGCTTTTCGAGGTAGAACCTGAAATTCAGCGGTCTCGCGTAACAGTCGAGTTCCGTTATGTATTTTATTCCGATCCTTTCCGCCACCTTTCTGGACGATTCGTTCGGAACCGTGTACAGGAACGAGAGCCCCAGGTCGTCCAGTGCATCGGTCGAGGTGCGCATCAGCATCAGGTTGGGCCCGAAGACTCGGTATTTCGCATCGACCATGAAATCACCGAGGATCCCAGTACGCAACTCCCTGCCCCGGTAGTAAATCCTCCTCGGCATGATCGTCATCGTTCCGACAATCTCGTCACTCCCTTTCTCGAACGCGAGAAACCATGAGGACGGCCCCGCGGGATTGCCGGTCTGCATCCACTTCAGTCGCTCGGAGGGAGTCCCTGGAAGATACGCCTCCCAGAAACGGACGATCTGATCGCCGTATCGCAAGGGATCGTCGGTACGAATATAGCTGAATGAAGCCATAGTCCTCTCGGCCGCCTCATCTCCCGCGGCATTCAGGCGGAATCCCGCCTTGTGCAAATAATGGAGTTATGCCATACAACACATTAAGTTACGGCTACCGCTCATCTTACGACACGATGCGCCCCTGTCCAGTCTTTTTTAGCCGGAACCGTTTCAAGGGACCGCTATATAATAAAATATCACGAAACCGGATATTACCGTGATATTATTCGTCCGTAACGGGGCAACGGCACCGACCGCTCGTGCCGGAACAAAAGGCGGTAATACAATGAACAGCGTAATCATGAAGAAGATCGCCGACGGCATCATATCGGTCCTGGTGTGCGCTCTTGTGGCGGCCGCCGCTGCGCCGGGGATACACAGCCGGGAGACCGGAGATGAGCCGGAGGAAGAAAGCATGAGGATACTCTTTCTGCATCACAGCACGGGGGAGAATATCTGGAACGGCGGAGTCCCCAAATGGTTCGAGACATACAATCGCGAGAAAGGGACTCATTACCGGATCGAGAAGAGGACCTTCCCCAAGCAGTCGCCGTACGGCTGGAACAACTACCCGTTCGACTATTGGAAGATCTGGGTTGAGAACGGAGGCGACGAGCCATTCATGGAGGAGTCCACACTCGAGATGCTGACGGGCACCTTCGACATGATAGTCTTCAAACACTGCTTCCCTGTCAGTGACGTCCTCGAGGATACTGGCAGCCCCGATGTCGCTTCGATCGAGAAGCGGCTAGAGAACTACAAGCTCCAGTACAACGCGCTAAGGGATAAGATGCGACTTTTCCCCGACACGAGATTCATCGTATGGACGGGCGCGCCGCGGGTGGAGATCACATCCTGGAAGGCAAAGCTGTCGGCCCTGCTGAAGGGAGGCTCGGTACAGAAGGCAAATGCCGAACGTGCCAGGGCCTTCTCCGATTGGGTGCGGTCCGAATGGGACGAACCGGGCGATAACATCTTCGTCTGGGATTTCTTCGAACTAGGCACAGAGGGAGGGATCTTCCTGAAGAAGGAGTTTGCCGAAGCGCCTGGGAATTCGCATCCGGGGACGGAGTATTCGAAGACCATCGCCCCCTATCTCTGCCGGAGGATCGTCGACGTGATAGAGGGTCGCGGGGACGAGACGAACGTCACGGGCAGATAGTAACGGGTCAGGATGACCGCACCTACACGCTCAGGCAGGATATGAATACGTCCTCGTATCGCCTCGTCATCGAGGTGCTGTTCAACTCGGCCACGGCATGCGCCCTGGCCTTCTCCCCTATCTTTACCGCCAGTGTCGTATCGTCGAGCAGCCGACCTACCGCTCCAGCCAGAGCGCCAGGATCCTTCGCAGGAACAAGCAGCCCGAATTCTCCCGATCGCAGTATCTCACTGTTACCCCCCACATCGGTCGCAACAATCGACCTGCCCGAGGCCATCGCTTCCATTATTGTTATCGGCTGTCCCTCCCACAGTGACGGTAGTACGAATACGTCGAACAGGCCGAGCAACCGCGGTATGTCGTCGCGGACGCCGGTGAAAATGATCCTGTCCCCCAGGCCCTTACTCACTGAACGGTCCTCCAGATCGGTCCGCAGCTCGCCGTCACCGACAATGACGAGGACTGCTCCGGGGAAGCGCCTCGAGATCTCCCCGAAGGCATCGATCAGAAATACCATCCCCTTCTGCTCGGTGAGCCTTCCGACCGTCCCGATCACCATTGATCCCTCTTCGATCCCCAGTTCCTTCCTCAGGGTGGAATTGTCACTGGCGACGGAGAACCTCGTCACATCGATTCCGTTGGGAATCGTTTCGATCCTGCTCCTGTCGACGCGCATCTCGCTGGCAATGTACTCCTCGAGATCGAGTGAGACTGTGACCGAGCTGGTGACGAGGTGCTGCATTATCCACCTGTAGACGGGTAGAAGGCGTTTCTTCGTGAGAATCTGGCTGTGGTCGGTATGTACGACAGTGTCGATGCCGGCGAGCCTCGCGGCGGGGGCCGCATAGAGTGTAGCCCCTATATCGTGGGAGTTGACGAGGTCTATCCGCTTCCTGCGCAGAAGGCGGGCGAGCCTGAAGACGAGCGACCAGCTTACGCCTTCCCCCTTGTCGAGCACCGTGCAGGGGATGTCGAGCCGCTCGAGCTTCCGGAACATCTCGGCGTCGGGGGCGAGCAGGGTACAGAACGAGGGCGTGAAGCGGGACCGATCGAGATTGGCGACGATATCAAGCATAACGCGCTCGAGGCCGCCGTAGCCGAAACACGGTGTAACGAACATCACCCGTATCTTAGCACCTTCATCCATACTTCCACCTTTACTGTTTCCACGGGCGCATCCGATCGGGCTCCCGAGAGATCAGCTCTTCATTCCGCAGTTATCCTGCACGATGTCGGCGAGCTGCGCAACCGTGTCCTCGACCTGCGGGGCCTGCTTCCCGATAGATTCCTTCAGCTGTTCGCGGTCCTCGATCGCCCTGTCAATAGTTGATACCATATCTTCGATGCTGGAGCCGTTGTACGTCACGACCCCGGGCGGCCTCGTCCCGTTATCCGCCGCGACGACGGGCACCTGCATGTAAAGCGCCTCTAGGACGGAGGAGCAGACGCCGTCGGTCAGGGGCGTCCTGACATAGATATGCGACATGCTCATCAGGGTCAGGAACTCGTCCCTGCCCACCTCGCCGGTCGTCAACACTGCTCCGCGCAACTGATCCCCCTCCAGCAGGGCCCGCGCAGCTTTCGTAACCGCAGGATCCGGATGTGAACGGTCGTCCACTGCGAGGAGCCCGAGCCCGGGGGATCTGTCCCGCAGGCGCCTCACGGCCTCGAGGAGCATGCCGATATCGTACTCCGGCCGGTAGGCAAAGTACGAGAAAAGGACCGGTTCGTGGCTGGACAGAAACGACTGCACCACGGCGTCAGGCGTAACCGGGACATAGGCCACCCTGCGACTCGAGAAAGGTGACACACCGTACACTCCCCGCCTGCCTATTCGGTATACGAGGATGCGGTCCCTGATTTCGTTACTGTCGCAGATTATTATCCGGGAAAGATTGAAAACCAGCGTCCACACGATCCAGCGCAGCAGATTACCGTGGTGCGGAAAGTGCCGCTGGTCGATCCCCGCATGGAAGGAAAGACAGGGCCGGCGCAGGCATACTGCACTGATCAGACTGGCGGCCATCACGATCGCCATGCCCTTCAGCGAGTCCCCGTTCATGTGGAGCCTGAACCTGTAGCCGGACAATCCGTGCCGGAGCAGCTTTACGATGAGATCCGTCCCGCTGTGGACGCAGATGTATTCTTTGTTCGCTTCCCGCCTGCTCTCGCCGATGTTTAGCACGCGGCAATCCACTCCGCGTTTCTCGAGCTCTTCACGCTCCTCGCGAATCGCTGTCGACCAGCCGCCTTCGGGAGGCGGATAGGGCCCGACCATTAGCACCTTTCCAGTAGTCATCCGATCTCTCCTTCAGGGCCTAGCAAACGCCAACACCTTACTCCACGGAAAACAAGTGGACAACGATTATATCCTCCTGACCTCGCGTAAAATTGCCCTTGACGCATTCGCTGGTTTTCGGCTGTACTTCGATGAGTCGCAATCCCCGTACCAGAGAAGGAGCGAACCGTGATCGAAGGAAGGAACATCATCTGCTTCGCCAACGAATGGCACGGTGACCCGACGAGCAAGCACCACATAATGCGGCTGCTCTCGACGCGTAATCGCGTCCTCTGGATAAACTCAATAGGTTTGCGGCGGCCCGGGCTCGGCGGTCGCGACCTGCGGCGAATCGCCGGGAAGCTCCGTTCCTTCTCCGAGGGGGCCGAGCGGATCCACGACGACCTGTACATCTTCACGCCTGTTATCATACCGTTTCATCGCTCCGGGATTGCGAGGAAGATCAACGCCGCGGTCCTCAAGACGTCTCTGGATCATTACATCCGGAAGCTCCGCATGCGTGATGTTATCTACTGGTCGTACATGCCAAACGTCAGCTACATCATCAGGAGGATGGATCCACGGCTCGTCGTGTACCATTGCGTCGACGAATGGAGCAAGTTCTCCTTCATCGACGGGACCATCGTCGATCAGGAGCACGAGCTCTGCCGGATGTCCGATCTCGTCCTCGCCTCGGCACGGTCGCTCTACGACAGCAGGAAGCCGTACAACGAATATACCTATTACCTGCCGCACGGAGTCGACTACCACTACTTCCACAACGGGCGCATGAGCGGCTCGCCCCCGCCTCCCGATATCGAGGCGATCGGCAGGCCGATTGCGGGCTTTTTCGGGCTGATCCACGAATGGATCGACCTTGAGCTGCTTGAATTCGTTGTCGCGCGGAATCCAGATATGAGCTTCGTGTTCATCGGGGAGTGCTCGGTCGATGTCGGGCAGGTAGCCGCTCATCCGAACGCACACTTTCTCGGTCAGAAGAAATATGGGGAACTCGTCGAATACGCGAGGCGGTTCGACATCGGGCTGATCCCCTTCAAGATCAACGAGCTCACAATCAACGTCAACCCGATCAAGATGAAGGAGTACCTCGCCCTGGGGATACCGGTCGTCTCGGTCGACCTGCCGGAGATCAGCGTCTACAGTAACGTCGTACGAATCGCACCTGACCGGGACGCGTTCGACGTTGCGCTGAAGGAAGAGCTGTCCGGACGCCATCTGGCCTCGAGTGAAGAGATCGACCGCGTGGCGCGGACCGAGACATGGGAAACGAAGATCGAGGAGATCTCGAAGCTGGTCGTGGAGGCCGAGAGCAGGCGCGCACACTGTTGAACGGATCGCGGATCACATGCAGAATACCGCTTACCTGCATGTCATGAATCAGTTGCCGCGTCAACGGTTTGTCGGTGATATCCTGATGAACAGCCAAGAAAGCGGCGCGGGATTCTTCCCGTCGAACTCGAATGCACCGATGTCGGGTGCCGAACCGACATAGATAAGATTCCCCCATCCATATTCGGGATTGAGTAACGACACGTAGGCACCGATCTCATCATAGACGGGGATATCTGCGTTCACGCAGGGACTCGTCTCCTGAAAATGCTACCAGTCGTTAGTCAGTCCGGATGTTTTGGGGGATTCGCTCCTGAGGAGCGGATCGTTCCCTATGCTGCCACCCCATGCGCCCGAATCGTTCACCTGGACCTCTGGCAGTCTCCACTCGACCCATCTACCTCCGTAATCCGCGTCTCTGGCCCAGCTGATGAGGATCGCGTTGTCCGCTCCCTGTGCGTTACGCCTGATGCAGTTGTTGAATATGGCGTTGCCCTCCGCCGAGCACTCGGGGCTGACGTTGTTCTTGACTAGCAGCCCGAAACCATACCAGCAGTTGAATATCGTATTGTTGTAGATGTATTTGTCATCTGCGCTGAAAAGCGTGCCTATAACAACCTGTGTCTTCATTATGATCGGCTGGCTCCCCGAGTTGTAGATGACGTTCTTACGGATCGTGTTGTTCGAGCCCGATACATGGATACCGGGCTTACCAAATGTCGTCGTCTCGCCGCAGTTTGTGATGATATTGCCTTCGATGAGATTGTTTGAATGCTGCCGGTTCCGGATAACATCTGATCAGTTAGATCCCTGGGCGGTAACTCCCTGTTTTATCAAGAGTTCCGGAAAAATTTCAACTAAATTCAAGGATATCCGGATCAAACCCCCGATTCTTCCCGCGATTGCAGAACCGACTCCTGAAGCATCAGAGCATCGGCGAAGAACTTTGTCGCCCAGTTGGGAAAGGAGAAGGGATTATACTTTCCCCAACAGGGAGAGGAACCTGGAACGGCTCCACGGATGCCGGGATCGCCCGAGGTCAGCGACTGCGTCTGCTTGATCTGATCGATGATCATTCTCGCAGCATCCAGCAGTCCCGCGTCCCCTTCAAGCTGGTACAGCCTGAGCCAGTTGATCGCCATCTGGGCATTGCCTGTTATACAGGAATACCTATCCACGGATTCCCAGTCCGAATCGAAGGTCGCCGGCAGGGGCGGTGGTCTCATATCCGTGGACGAGTCTCCGTCCGGGAACGCATCGTGGTGTAGGTAGTGTGACATCACCCGTGCGGCGGCCTTTCCCGCAGCGTCGAGCGTCTTGCGCTTCGATTCTTCATCGAGGAACCGGGAACTTTCGATGAGGCCCCGGATTGTGTAAGCAATAGTGTGGGTCAGGGGCGAATCATCCTTTTTGAAGCCCATGCAATCGAACCAGTCGTTTTCGCGCCTCTGTGACAGCACCCACTCAATGTTCCTTCGACCACAGTCGTGAATCCGGCGGTCGCCGGTCAGATCGGCAATCTCGAGAACCGGCCACGCCACCCTTGAATGATACGTGTGAGGGACATCGAAATGTGTATGCATGCTCCATTTGCCGTCCGGATCCTGGATGTCCACGAGCCAGTCGGCAGCCCGCTTCGCAGCTTCGAGAAAGCGCTGCTCGCCGGTCTTCCTGAATAGCGCCACCCATCCGAGGATCACCTGTCCCGCGTTGAAGACAATCGGATAGGTCTTGACTCCTACTCCACCACGCACTGCCCCACTTTCCATTTGGATCCCGATCTCCCAGTCCCCCATCCTGACACATCGCTCGACCAGCCCGGAATCACCGGTTCGCTCGCCGTACAGAAGAAGCGTCGGAATGATGTACCCGGTCGTTTCCGGGTATGGCTCAAGCCAGCCTCCGTAAGGGGGATAGTATCCGCTGGCTACGCCGCCTGTGACGCCAGCATCCTGGGCACGGCAGAGCCAGGCGAACGCTTCGGCCAGATGTTCCTTATCTTCTTTTACCGAGCGCTCGAGCTTGAACAGGTCATGGAGAATAAACGCCGCACGGGATGGGCGCAATATCGTTTTTAGCAGTTTCGACACTGATGACATCGTCATTGTCCCGTTAGTCCGGATGGAAGAATCTCAACATATTCCCGTGAGCTTCACAGTTCCCTTGGTCCAGACAGTCATGGAGTCTTCCGCTCCAGCCCGGTTCTGAGTTCTGCGGGCAGTTCCCATCCCTCCCTCTCCATCCGATTAGTATTGTATATGACAATTTTCTCGCTCAGCATCCGTTCGAGGCCGGACATCAGATCCCTCGCCCGGATAAGGTAAGAATCGCCATGGCCCACTTTTCCCCTCCGTAGAAGCCCATATTCCGACAGCTTCTTCGTAATTCGATCCCTGACTTGGTCATCATGGTCGATCCTGAACCGTGCCAGTTCCGGATCGTGAACTGGAATCTCGATTGTCAATTCGGTTCCATCCACCAAGATCCGGGTACGCTCAGGTTCCGGCCGGTAGACGGAAAGCGGGTAACCGCCTGTAACATCCTCAAACACGTGATAGAAAACCGTGGGCTCCAGACCGACGCCCAAGCAGAGCACCCTGGCATCCCGTTCCAGCAACTTCCCGAACGGGGTCTCCAGGGAAAAAGGTGTGACCGCCCGATAATGATCCCGCACGAGTTCTCCCGCATCTTGGCCGACTGCAGAGATCGAGTGTGTGGGATGAATGCTGCGCGCTGCTCCGGACCACAGCCGGAGTTCTTCGGTGATCTTTCCCATGCGGGACGGGGATTCGTCAGGGTCGAACAAAGGGTCCGTTCCCAGATACTCAAGAGTCGAACGATTGATGGGATACGCCGGCATGACCACCAACCCCTCACTGCCGACGGCATCGAGCAATGCCTGAACGACCGCCCGGGATCCTCCTTCCACATGTCCGAGTCGACTCAGCGAGCTATGGACCATGACAGTATCACCGATTCCCAGACCGAGGGCATGAAGCCCATCGACAAGATCTTCATTCGTGACGTGTCCTGCCAATCGCCACCGGAGAGAACGGACGGGACACCTCGCCGCCCTCACACATCTCCTCACCGGGGATGGCAGCATCTGCTTAATCCTGTCTATAAATCCTGACACGGTGTCTACGCTCCCCAAGCTCTTTCAGACAGTCAAATGATGCCCGGGACATCATCCCGGACATCAGTGTCGGCCCAATCATCGATTATGTAAGCCATTGCAATAACAGGATATTCAGTCTACGACCAAGCATATCACGGTCCTTTCCCGAATACTACCGTTTTTCAGGGACATTCGGATACCTGTTCCACGGGGTACTTCTCCACGAGCCGGGTTCCGGCATCCTGCAGCACAGGGACGTTAAAGGTCATGAGGGACTCTCCTTATTTTTATTGCCCCATCCGCTGCCATGACATCCTGGATGACTTGTTCTCCTTAAGATGAACAGTTACGCAATCTTATCCGAATCCGGCTTGTTCTTCAGGATTCCCGCACCCGACTGTCGTTTCTTCTTGGCAGCAAAATTGCGCTTGCGCTTACCGGTCATTCAGATTAAGAAAAGAATCAAGGAATCCACCCGTCGCATGGGACAACATCGGATTCGATGAACAACGGAAGGTAACGATGAGGAACGCTATTCTCCGGATCACAGCCCCACGGAAATGGAGGATAATGCAACGAGTGTCACAGAATGCAATCTGACGGCATAATCGGATTGCAGAGCACTGTAAATTCATCCTTTGAGCAGCATCGAAAGTAAGACGGAGAGAAAGACCATGAGAAGAATCGCCAGGACAGCATCATTGATCTTTCTTCTTATCATAGTCCCTCTGGCACCCTTGGCGGCCCAGTCGACGACGAGCTACATGATCAGCTGGGCTCCGAATCCGGAGCCCGAAGTAGCCGGATATATTATCTTCAGGTCCTTTTCCTCGGACGCCGGTTTCCAGGCAATCGACAGCGTCGATGTCTCGACGACCACCTACGTGGATACGGACCTCCAGAAGGGCACATTCTACTTCTACCGCCTGAAGGCAAAGGACGCCGAAGGCACCAGAGGTCTCTTCTCCAATCTCGTCTCAGGAATGACCATCCCTCAGGACGCGGACGCGGGAACTAAAAGCCTCTGCGAGATCACTGACATCCAGCCTGCCGGCACGGACGGCCTCGACGTCGACTGGCAGACCCAGCTCCCGACGATAGGGTTCATCCAGTACGACAACGACGCCACGCTCGACTCGATGTCGACCTGGGACGACGCCAGTTACGAGCAGGCCCACTCGAGCACGACAGGCGAGCTCATCGCTCCAGCGACGTATTATCTCAGAGCCGTCTCCTATGACAACGACAACAGCATGATCGTGTCGGCGGTCGATACGTTCGTCTTCACCGGCGAGAACCCGACCCCTCTGTCGGCGCCGGCGCTGAGCATCTTCCCGGTTCCGTATCATCCGGGTACGAGCAGTCTCAGCCTGATGAACCTGCCCGAGAACGGCAAAGTGGCGATCTACGACGGAAACGGGCTCGAGGTATGGAGCAAGGACATCGGAATGCAGCACGCGATGTACTGGGACGGCGAGAACCGGAACGGCAGCCAGGTCATGAGCGGCGTCTACTATGTCGTGACGACAGATTCGGGCGGCGAAGTATTCGACAAACGGCCCATTATGATTGTCAACTGACCTGAGGAAACAGGATAGCATATGAGACGTCACAGAGCATACAAGACAGCGATAATCCTGGCGCTCCTCATGGCATCGATATTCTCGGCGCCGGCCGTCAGAGCCAACGACGGACCGGGCAGCGCCGGCGCCGGCTATCTCCTGAGACCCGTGGGCCCCAAGTCGATAGCGATGGGTGAGGTCAAGGCAGCGCTTGACGACGACCCCTTCAACTGGCTCTCCAATCCGGCAACACTGCCGTCGATGAAGCGAAGCGGCTTCGGCCTGTTTCATTCCGAGTGGCTGATGGATACGAGGTACACCAGCCTGTCGGGCAACACCCGCGTCTCGAAATGGCTTACGCTCGGCGGCGGGCTGGTCTACGAGTACGGAAACGACATTCAGGGATACGACGAATCCGGTCAGATGACCGATCCCCTCAAGAACTACAATTACCAGGCGCTTGTCGGCCTGGGCTTCGGCCCGACTGCGAACTTCTCGGCCGGCGTCAACCTGAAGTATTTCAGGGAAACGCTTTCCGAGTGGTCTGCGGGCGGCTACGGAGTCGATATAGGCGCTTTCTACGACATCCCCGTGGTCGGCACTAAGGTCGGCCTCACCGTCCAGAATATGGGACCCGACATCAAGTTCGTCGAGAAAGAGGAGCCTCTTCCGACAACGATCCGCGCCGGCGCGGTCTACACGACGAAGGCGGCGGCAGGCAGCGTCGGATTCTCTCTCGGCCTGGACTTCGTCAAGCCGAGGTTTGAGGACTCATACATCGGCGCCGGGGTCGAGCTCACGATCGCCGGGACGGTCGCCGTCCGTGGCGGCTGGTGCGGCAGGAAGAGCCGGGCCGGGGACGGGTTCACGTTCGGAGCGGGAGTAGACCTGGACAATCGCATCGCCGTAGATTACGCGGCCACTCCCTACGGCGACCTGGGACTCCAGCATATAATCTCGCTCTATTTCGGGATACGCTGAGCGGCAGACTCCCTGAAATAATATTATCTTGAAGATTGGTACATCTTCTGCGTAAGGTTGCTTGTCGCCGGAAAGCGCCACAGCGGCTTTGCGCGGCCTATTCAGCAGAATTTCGCGCTTTTATACGGGGACGTCAGACCGTTGTTGCATAAGAGACCTATATAAGAAGTTCCAGGGAGGTCCGGTTTGGAGATGAAAGATCAGATTCGCACATACATCATGGAAAATATTCTCCTCGGTTCCGCCGATCAGTCGATAGCCGACGACGATTCGTTCCTCGAGAAGGGGATCATCGATTCGACGGGCATCCTCGAGCTCGTCGCGTTCGTGGAGGACGAGTTCGAGATCGAGGTGGGAGACGAGGAACTCATTCCCGATAACTTCGACTCGATCGAGAAGCTTGCCGCTTACACCCAGAGGAAGATCGGGAACTAGATCGATAGAGGCAGATAGCCCCGTGGAGAGCGATGCTGCTACAGGAATTCCTGGAAAACACATCCGAACGGCTCCCGCAGAAGACCGCACTGATCGCGGGCGCCGCTCGCCTGACCTGGGGTGAGATCGAGACGCGGGCAAACCGCCTTGCGCGGTCCCTGACCGGCGCCGGTGTCGAGTACGGCGACAGGGTCGCCGTGCTGATGGACAACTCGCCCGAGACTGTGATCTCGATATTCGGCATCCTCAAGGCCGACGCCGTCTTCGTCGCCCTTAATCCGACGATCAAGGCCGAAAAGCTCGCGTACATCCTCGACAACTGCCGGGCGACAGCGCTGATAACGCACAGCAGCAAATGGTCGACGGCCGGCGGAGCGGCGGCCTCGGCAAAATCGCTCAGGACCGTCATCGTCGCGGGAGATCCCGTCGAGATCGAGGGTGCCTCCCATGCGGTCCTGTCCTGGGACGATGCCGCGGAGAACGGCGACATATCGATACCGCCCCGAAAGGCGATCGATATCGACCTCGCCTCGCTGATCTACACGTCGGGAACCACGGGCAACCCGAAGGGCGTCATGCTGACGCACAGGAACATGGTATCCGCGTCGACTTCGATAACGACATATCTCGAGAACGTCGAGGATGACATCATCCTCAGCGTCCTTCCCCTCTCGTTCGACTATGGCCTCTACCAGGCGATCATGGCGGCGCAATTCGGGGGAACGCTCGTCCTCGAGAGATCTTTTCTGTATCCGTACGCAGTCATCAACCTGATGAAGAAGGAGCGGGTCACCGGCCTGCCGATCGTGCCGACGATATCGGCGATCCTCCTGCAGCTCGAAAAGCTCAGGGAGGAGAGCTTCCCTCACCTGCGGTACCTCACGAATACCGCAGCGGCACTGCCCGTCTCGCACATCCTCGGGCTCCAGGAGATATTCCCCGACGCGGCGATCTATTCGATGTACGGCCTGACCGAATGCAAGAGGGTCTCCTACCTCCCGCCGTCCGAGCTGAAGACGCGTCCCACCTCCGTCGGCAGGGGCATGCCCAACGAACAGGTCTACATCGTCGACGAGGACGACAACGTCATAACCGCGCCTGACACCCTTGGAGAGCTCGTCGTGCGGGGTACCAACGTGATGAAGGGATACTGGGAACTTCCCGAAGAGACGGACCGGATGCTCCGGCCCGGGCCCTGCCCGTGGGAAAAGGTGCTCTACACGGGCGACCTCTTCACTATGGACAAGGACGGGTATCTCTATTTTCTGTCAAGAAAAGATGATATAATTAAAAGTCGCGGCGAAAAGGTAAGCCCCAAAGAGGTCGAGAGTGTACTTTACGAGATGCCCGACATCGTCGAAGCGGCGGTCGTCGGGGTCGAGGACGAGATACTCGGCGAGGCGGTAAAGGCCTTCGTCGTGCTGAAGGAAGGGTCGACACGCACCGGGAAGGAGATCCTCGCATGGTGTATGAAGCATCTCGAGGATTTCATGGTGCCGAAGACGGTGGAGTTCAGGGATTCCCTGCCGAAGACCTCTTCGGGAAAGATAACAAAAAAGGAGCTTTGATCAGACAGAATACTGAAAGGATGACTGGAGATGGCATTCAGCAGGAGCGTTCTTGATATCGATCCTGAGAAAGCGTGCCTGAAGATCGAGAAGATGATAAAGACCTCGGTCTCCGACTACTTCAACCGCAAGGGCATCGTGATCGGCCTCAGCGGAGGGCTCGATTCGGCCGTGTCCGCGGCCCTCTCCGTACGCGCCCTCGGGGCTGACAAGGTGTTCGGGATGCTTCTGCCCGAGACCGATTCGAGCCCGGTCAGCCGGGAGTACGGCGCCATGCAGGCCGAACAGCTCGGCATCGAGTACAAGGAAGTCAACATCTCCCCCTACCTCGAGTCCTTCGGGGTCTATGAGAAGAGAGACACCGTGGTGAGGAAGCTCTTTCCCGGCATCCCCGAGCCGTTCAAGTTCAGGCTCGTGCTTCCGCAGAACCTGCTCGACGAGGACAGGATCAACGCCTATTCGATCGAAGTGCTCCTCGAGGACGGCACCGTGAAGAAGAAGCGCCTTCCTCTGAAGGACTACCTCGAGCTGATGGCAGCGAATGACATCAAGCAGCGCACGCGCATGATACAGCTCTACTACGAGGCGGAGAAACGACACTACATAGTATGCGGAACGACCAACCTGTCGGAGATGATCCAGGGTTTCTTCGTCAAGTTCGGCGATGGCGGCGTCGATATCGAGCCGATCGCCAACCTCTACAAGAAGCAGGTATACGACCTC
The DNA here is from genome assembly GCA_030609325.1 of Candidatus Krumholzibacteriota bacterium. GTDB lineage: Bacteria > Krumholzibacteriota > Krumholzibacteriia > Krumholzibacteriales > Krumholzibacteriaceae > JAUWCL01. Next base: position 30,714 of record JAUWCL010000022.1, on the reverse strand, counting down.
GGGCGATATCTCGGCGTTCCCGAGGAGATACTCTCGCGGACTCCGAGCCCAGACACGTACAGCTACGTGGTGAGCGACGAAGATTTTTATTTCTGCATGCCTTACGACAAACTCGACTATATCCTGTACGGCGTAGAGAACAACATTCCGAAGGAGGAAGTGGCGGCCGCGCTCGACCTGACGGTCGAGCAGATAGAGCGCGGGTGGAAAGATCTCGCCCGCAAGCGCGAAGCGACGCGCCACCTGAGGGAACTGCCGCCAACGACAGAATTCTGATTTCGGAAACGAAAAGGACGAAAGATGAAAAGATGTACCAGATGTGTTCTGCCCGAGACGTTCCCGGGCATATCGTACGACGATGAAGGCGTATGTAATTTCTGCCGCAGCTTCCGCGGGCAGGAACACCTCGACAGATCGATCGAAAAGTACCGCAAACGCTTCGAGAAACTCCTCGACGAACGTCGGCGGGATGGCGGCCACGACTGCCTCCTAGCCTACAGCGGCGGGAAGGACTCGACCTATACTCTCGCCGTGCTCAAGGAGACGTACGATCTCTCGATCCTCGCCCTCACCATCGACAACGGATTCATCTCACCGAGATCGCTCGAAAACATCCGTAATGTCGTCGAGGGGCTCGGGGTCGACCTCATAATCTACAAGCCCAGGTTCGACATCCTCAGGAAACTCTTCGGCGAGGCGGAGAAATCGGAGATGTACGCGCGGAAGACTCTTGAGCGAGCAAGCACGATCTGCACGAGCTGCATGGGAATAGTAAAGTTCATCGCGCTTCGCATGGCCGTCGAGAGCAACATCCCGTTCATCGTGTACGGCTGGTCGCCCGGCCAGGCCCCGATCGCCGCGTCGATATTCAAGAACAACCCGTCGATGATCAGGAGCATGCAGAAGGCCCTCTTCGATCCGATGTACAAGGCGGCGGGCTCAGGACTCGAGAACTACTTCCTCACCGAGGAGCATTTCGCGATGGAGGAGCGCTTCCCCCACAACATCAGCCCTCTCGCTTTCCTCCGGTACGATGAGGCCCAGATACACGATTCGATCAGGAAGCTCGGCTGGGAGAGGCCGACCGATACGGACCCGAACTCGACCAACTGTCTCCTCAACGCGTTCGCCAACAAGATACACATGGACAGGTTCGGCTACAATCCCTACGCTTTCGAGCTGGCCAAGCTCGTCAGGGAGGGATACATGGACCGCGACGAAGCGATCGAGCGCCTCGAGAAGGAACAGGACGAGGACATGGTCGCCTACGTAGAGAAGCGCCTCGAGATGGATTGACAGAAGATGAAGATCACCAGTCCCTCCAACCCCAGGATAAAATCCGTAATCAGGCTCGGCCGCAGGAGCGAGAGAACACGCACGGGGCTGATGCCCGTCGAGGGCGTCCGGGAGATCTCCAGGGCCGCAGATGCGGGTGTCGAATTCCGTGAGGTCTTTTATTGCCCCGATATCGCGGATGGCGAACAGGAAGGAAGACTGCTTGAACGTCTCGCCGCTGCAGGCGCGCAGATGACAGAGGTCTCCAGTGCGGTCTTCGGGAAGATCGCCTACAGAGAGAGCGTCGGCGGGATCCTCGCAGTCGCCGAGCGGCGGGATCATCCGCTCGAAGATATTCCAACCGGCGACAATCCGCTGCTGCTCGTCGTCGACCATCTCGAGAAGCCGGGAAACCTCGGCGCCATATTCCGGTCGGCTGACGGAGCGGGCGCCACGGGCGTAATAGTCAGCGATCCGTCCGCCGAGATCTCCAATCCGAACGTGATCCGCGCAAGCCTCGGAACGGTATTCTCAGTCCCGAAGGCGGTCGCCCCCGCGGCGGACGTCATATCGTGGCTGAAGGGGAACGGGATAGCAATCATGGCGACCACCCCGGACGCTAGAACTCCCTGGAGCGACATCGACCTCGCATCGCCCTCGGCAATCGTTCTCGGAAGCGAGGACAGGGGGCTCGGCGATGAGTGGTTGAAAGCGGCCGACGTCCGGGTTAAAATCCCCATGAGGGGCGCGGCCGATTCGCTCAACGTTTCGGCGGCGGCCGCGATACTGCTCTACGAAGCTCTCAGACAGAGGCTCCGGTCCGGTTGACGCAGCGTTCCGGGCTGGTCGAAGCGACATTCCAGAAAGGAATCCTCATGTCCATAGATATCATACTATCGAGGAGAAGCATCCGCAGGTATACCGCAGAGCGCGTCAGCGACGCGGATATGGTCAGGCTCCTCGAGGCCGGCATGGCGGCGCCGTCGAGCCGGAATCTCAAGCCGTGGCATTTCGTGACGGTGACCTCGCGCGAGACCCTCGACAGGCTTGCGGAAGCCCACCCGTACGGAAAGATGCTGTTCGAAGCGACAGCGGCTATCGCTGTATGCGGCCAGATCGACATCTCACCCGATTTCTGGATACAGGACTGCTCCGCCGCTACGGAGAACATCCTCGTCGCGGCGGCTGCTCTCGGGCTCGGCTCTTGCTGGCTCGGGTGCCATCCGCGGGAGGAACGGGTTGCGGCCATCAAGGCAGTTCTCGGCATTCCCGCGGATATCGGGATATTGAGCCTCATCGCCCTCGGGCATCCCGCCGAGGAGAAGGAAGCGAGGACGCAGTACGACGAATCCCGCATACACCGCGAAGGATGGCGGAACGACTGACCGGCCCATCGCGGCGCCGGCCGGATGAAACACAGAAGAAGGATTCAAGATGGAACTGCTGAGAGACGATGTCTTCGAAACGGTCCTGGACCGGATGAACGACGAGTTCGAGTCTCACGACTTCATCTTCGCGATGATGAGGCGTTTTCCGAGAGAGTATACCTACGCACTCTACGAATGCCGCAGGGCGAAGGACCCGATCCGGACCCTGCACTCGAAAATCGGCCGGAAACTGTCCGGGATGAAGGGACGAATAGGCAAAACGCGCAAGAAGACGTCGAGAAACGTCCGGGGGCTTACCTCCACCAACCAGTTCTGGAAGAAGCTCGAGAACAAACCCGGCGACTAGCCGACTGGAATAACGATTGCCCGCCGGAATCGGCTGGTGCTAGATTGAACCCGATCCCGTGAATGTCCGCGGAATATCGAGGGGGTATCAGGTATGTCGATACAAAATGACGTGATCAGTCCGGGCGAGTTCGACGAGCTGGGACTCGAGACACTTCCCGACCTTTACGATTACGCGATCAGCATGTTCGGTCCCTCCGTCCTGCTCAAGAAACATCATCCGTGGGGTTACCAGTCGATTACATACAAGGAGTTCGGCAAGCTCATATCGTTCATCGGCGCCGGCCTCGTCGAAGCCGGACTCGACAAGGGCGACAGGGTCATCCTGATCGCCGAGAACAGCCCCGAGTGGATTCTCGTCTACGCCGCGGTGACCTCGTGCGGCGGGGTGATAGTCCCGCTCGAGCCGCGTATGAAGGAGAACGAGATCCGTCACCTGATGATCCACTCGGAGGCGAAGTTCATCATCGCCTCGCGGAAGGTATTCGTCGAATCGATCGAGCAGATGAACCTCGGCGGCATCGAGACTATCGTAATGGGGGACGAGGACATGCCGCCCGGAACGTTGACACTCGGCCTCGTGATGGCTACGGGGAAAGACAAGATCAGCAGCGGCGACGCTGCATTCTTCAAGAGAAAGTCGGAGACCCGCGCGGAAGACATCGCCGCGATCTGCTACACTTCGGGCACGACGGGCACGCCGAAGGGAGCGGTCCTGCTCCAGAGCAACCTGATGTCCAACCTCGAATCTCTCCACAGCCGGGTGTACATATCGCCTGACGACGTATTCCTGTCCGTCCTGCCGCTGCATCACACATTCGCGTCGATGACAAACTTCCTCGTGCCCGTCTTCCGCGGGTCGACGGTGGCGTTCGCGCGTTCGTTCAAGCCGCGCATAATCCTCGAGGACATACAGAGGGAAGGGGTGACCCTCGTAATCGGCGTCCCCCTTCTCTTCGAGCACATCGTTCAGCTCTTCGCCGGCGCGGCGGGGGCGGCCGGCGGAAAGAAAGGCCTGTTCGCGAAGATAAAGGGCTTGTTCGGGAAATTGTTCGGCGGCGGCAGGCAGGCTGCCCCTGCGGCCGCCCTGTCGAAGATCCGGTTATGCGTCAGCGGCGCGGCCGGCCTGAGAAGGGACGTAGAAGCTGCCCTGACGGGAGCCGGACTGAAGGTCCTTCAGGGATACGGACTGACGGAGGCCTCCCCCGTGGTCTCATTAAATCCCCTCAAGGATCCCCGGCCCGGCACGGTGGGGCTCGCCCTGCCGAATATCCTCGTGGATATCGACTCTCCCAACGAAGAGGGAGTCGGCGAGATCGTCGTTCACGGCGGAAACGTGATGAAAAGCTATTACAAGAATCCGGAGGCCACCTCCGACGTGCTGAGGAACGGCGCCCTGTACACGGGAGATCTCGGGCGCCTCGACGCCGACGGATTCCTTACGATCGTCGGTCGGAAGAAATCGGTGATCGTCACGGCCGGCGGGAAGAACGTCTATCCCGACGAGATCGAATCGCTCCTCGGTTCGAGCAGGCTGATCCTCGAGTGCATCGTCATGCCGGTCGAGGACCGTAAAGGCAACCCGCGGCCCGGTGCTGTCATCGTTCCCGACTATGACGCGATCGTCTCGGTGCATGAAAGCACGGGGCCGGTGAACGAGGAGACGATCCGTGAACTGATCTCGGACGAGATCAAACGGATCTGCGCCGATCTCCCCGATTACAAGCACATACATGAATTCCAGATAAGGGACACGGAACTTCCGAAGACGCCGACGCGCAAGCTGAAGCGCCACCTCGTCAAATGGACCGAGGAATAGAGCAAAACGAAATAAGCGATCCTCGACCGCAATCGGGCGGGCCCCGGCCGAGGGTGCCGGAAAAGCCCTCGCCGGCGGACTACCTCTTCCTTCTTCGCCCGATGATCCTGATACCGGTCTGGACCTTCTGCCTGCTCGGCGCGTGGCACGGCTCGAGGACGACCGGCACACCTCTCGACAGGACTCTCCTTCTCGCCGGCATCGCTTCCTTTACCGCTATGGTCGCGGCGGCCTACATCATCAACCAGATAACAGACCGCGCGACCGACAGGGCGTCGGGAAAACTCTTCCTGATATCCCACGGCGTGATCGGGCTGCCGGCGGCCCGGGCGGAGACGGGGATCCTCATCGTTTCCTCGATCGCGGCGGCGGCGCTGCTGCTCCCGCGAGAATTCGTCTGCATCCTCCTGGCCGGCGGGGCTCTCGGCGCTGCCTACTCGCTGGAGCCGCTGAGGCTCAAGAAGAGACCGGTCCTCGACGTTCTGGCCAACTCGCTGGCAAACGGGGTGCTGAACACGCTCGCCGGCTGGGCGGCGATCGGAGCGCCGCTCGAGGGGCTCGGGATCCTGGCCCCCTACCCTCTCGCCGTGGCTGCGGTCCACCTCTCGACGACCCTTGCCGACGTCGAGGGCGACCGCGCGTGCGGCCTCAGGACGAGCGGTGTGGTGCTCGGGCGGAGGACGGGGATCATCATCTCAACGGTCCTCATGGCGGGCTCGCTCGCCGTCGCGGCGCCGGCGGGGAACGATCCGGCCCTCTACGCGTCGATCGCATCGCTGCCATTCTTCATCGTCACTTCGGTATCAGAGGGGAAGAAGTCGTTCGGGGCGGGCATACTGCTTCCGGCGAAGGTCTCCACGCTCGCCTACTCGCTCGCGGCGGGGTTCCTCTTTCCGGCCTACATCCCTCTTCTCGCCGTCGTGATTATCCTGACGCGGATCTATTACGGGAAAAGATTCGGGATACGCTATCCGTCGCTGTGACAGACCTACGGCAGGCGGGCTTTCATCCCAGCGTATCGGGCGGCGTTCCTCTCACCGACCCCCGCCATCGGCAGGCCGGCGGCCAGCACGTCGACCTTGCCGATCCTGTCCCTGGTGGGCGGATGGGTCGAGAGCCACCCCTCGAGCTTCGACGGCTCCCTCGATTCGGTATCGATGAACTTGCCGAGCAGTTCGACCATACCTTCGGGATCGTATCCGGCCAGCGAGGTGTACGACGTCCCCAGCCTGTCGGCCTCGAACTCGTTCGCCCGGCTGTAAGCGAGGAATCCCGTCGTGGAGAAGATATTGGCTATGAGCATCTGGTATTCCTTCGGGTTCTCCCCCAGCAGCAGGCCGACCGCGATCCGGGCACCGTCCATCTGAAACGAAGCTTATTGAACCGGAGCTTGTTGAACCAGATCCCATTGAAGCTGAGTTTCGAAGTCGATATGTTCATTCCTCGCTTTCCCTCCATATCTTCCCCGTCATCGGCACGAACCTCACCGGCAGCGATGAGAGCAGCTTCAATCCCGACGAAGTCTTTTCGTATGTGTGAAGGTCCTGACGCCTGTCCCCGACGGGGATCACCAGCCTCCCTCCCTCGGCGAGCTGCTCCGTCAGCAGCGGTGGCAGCCCGGGGGCGGCGGCCGTCACTATAATGCCGTCGAACGGCGCCTTCTCCGGCCAGCCGAAATAGCCGTCGCCGCTTCGCACGGCGACGTTTCCGTAGCCCAGTGAATCGAGAAGGGCCGCGGCGCTTTCGGCAAGCGCGGGGATTATCTCTATCGAATAGACCGAATCGGCTATCCCGGCCAGCACAGCCGCCTGGTACCCCGATCCGGTGCCTATCTCCAGCACCCTCGCGCTGTCCCCCAGGCCGAGGGACTCGGTCATCAGGGCGACGATGTAGGGCTGGGAGATTGTCTGGTCCTCTCCGATCGGCAGCGGGCTGTCGATATATGCAGCATACCTGAGACGGACCGGTACGAAGAGATGGCGCGGCACCCGCATCATCGATTCGAGGACGCGTTGGTCGGAGATCCCTCTCGCGGCGATATCCTCACGGACCATCCGCTCGCGCATCTTCGCGTAGGCCTGCTCGCCTGACGAACATCCGCAGGGCAGCGCCGCCAGAAACACCAGGACGGCGGCGGCGCGGGCTCCAATACGCGTATTCGACATCACCTGTCCCCCTTTGCGGGTGAAAACCCTTTTAATCGACTGGATTCTGGCTTACCTTATCTGGGAATTCAAGGCAATTCAGGGAGTCCGGATACGGTCGGCGGCCGCCGGAGCCGCGTTCACCCCCGGGAGGATCCTCCATGAACCCGTTCATATGGTTCAGACAGACTAAACTGCACACGAAGATCCTCATCGCGATGATCCTCGGCATCCCTCTCGGCCTTATCCTCGGGCCGAAGGCGGAGTACATCAGGCCTGTCGGGATCCTGTTCATACGCCTTATCAGAATGATCGTCATACCGCTGGTCTTCTCTTCCCTGTTCGTCGGGACGGCGAGCCTCGGTGATATCCGCAAGCTCGGCCGGATAGGCCTGAAGACGATGGGGTACTACCTCTGCACCACCGCGCTGGCAATCACGATAGGCCTTCTGCTGGCCAACGCCGTCGGGCCGGGCAGAAACATCGACGCCGCGACGAGGGACGGCCTGATGAGCTCATACGGCGGCGCCGCAGGTGAGAAGATCGAGATAGCGATGGAGAAGCCCGGAGTGATCGATACGCTCATCGAGATCGTCCCCCTCAACCCGCTCGAGAGCCTCGCGGAGGGGAACCTGCTTCAGATCATATTCTTCGCTCTGATATTCGGGGTCGCGGCGACCCTCGTCCCCGGGGACCGGGCAAAGCCGCTGATCGTATTCTTCGAGGCGGTCAGCGAGGCGATGATCCGGATCGTCTACATGGTCATGAAACTCGCTCCGCTCGGAGTCCTGGCCCTGATCGCGGCGGTGGTCGGTCAGTTCGGCGTCGATATCCTGATCTCGCTGCTGAGCTATTCCCTGGTCGTCGCAGCAGGCCTTTTCATACATATGATCTTCGTTTATTCCTCCGCCGTAAGACTCTTCTCGGGTATGAAGGCGCGTGACTTCTTCCGCGGAATCAGGCCGGCGCAGCTGATCGCCTTCTCGACGTCGTCGAGCAGCGCCACCCTGCCGGTGACGATGGAGTGCGCCGAGGACAACCTCGGTGTCTCCGACGAGGTGACGAGCTTCGTCCTTCCGCTGGGAGCCACGATCAACATGGATGGAACGGCCCTTTACCAGGGCGTGGCGGCGGTCTTCATCGCACAGGTCTACGGGATCGGCCTCTCCTTCGGCGACCAGATCACGATCGTGCTTATGGCAACACTCGCGTCGATCGGCGCGGCCGGGGTACCGGGAGTCGGCATCATCACCCTCGCGATGGTACTCGAGCAGATAGGCATCCCCCTCGAGGGAATCGCACTGATACTCGGGGTAGACCGGATACTCGACATGCTCAGGTCCGCCGTCAATGTCACCGGCGACGCCTCCGCCGCAGTTATAGTCGCCTCCACCGAGGGCGAGCTGGGCGAGCCGAAGAACCTGGAGGAAAGCTGGTGAACCTGACGGTCCGGATCTTCTTTGTCGCGTTTATCGTGCTGCTGATCGCGGCATCGGCCTCGCAGGAGACGCTGCTCTGGGGCGCGAGCTCGTGGAGGGGCGTCTCGCTCACGGCGGCCACGGTTTTTGCGGCCGCGCTTCTCCTGCTGCTGACAGGCAGGATCCGAAACGGATTCGCGAAGGCACTCGAGATCCCCGACAGGTTTTCGAGGAAAGCGGCCGTCGCCGCGGCAGCGGCCGCCTTCGTGCTGCTGTGGCTGCTGCGGAGCAGGCACTTCCTCTGGGGTGACGGATACTCGATGGGACTCGCCGTCGAGCGGGGAGTCACAGCGCTGCCCTCCGCTCCCCTGGCCACAGCGCTGTCGCGCGGATTTTTCGAGCTGCTCAACCGCCTGCTGTTCTGGAACTCGTTCGAGACCTCCGCCCTGCTGAGCGTCATCGCCGGCATATTCTTCGCCGCATCGGTCCGGGCCTCATTCGGCGCCGCCTCAAAAGGCACATTCCCCGCCGCGGCCTTCACGCTCGCGGGCGGCTACTTCGTCGTATTCTTCGGCTTCGGCGGCGCCTCTCCGCTCGCCGCTGCCGGAACGGGGCTGTTCATCTGGCTTTCGATCATTCGTCTTCACAGCGGCGCGATCCCCCTGGTCGTACCCGCACTTGCGGCCACCGCCGCCATCCTGCTCCACGTCTCTAACATCTTCCTGATAGTCCCACTGCTGTACCTCCTGCTTTCCGCGGCGCGGCTCAGGGAAAGCCGCCTCGAGGCCGCCACCGCCGCCGGAACGATAGCGGCCTGCTGGATCGCCGTCGACCTCACCGCAGAGCGGCTCGCGGGTCTTCCCGGAGTATCGTCGCACCTGGCGGGCACCGCCTCACGCGCCTTCTCCTCGTTGGCAGGGACCGGAACCGCCGGGGCGCTGTCGCTCGCATTCAATTCACTCGTTCTGGCGGGCCCCGCCGCACTGCTGGCTGTCGTCCTCGCCGTCTCGAGAAGCGGGAGACGCGGAGCTACCACCGGATACGGATCTTCTTCAGACGGCCCGGGACCGGGGACCATGAGATTCCTCCTGGTTACCGCCGCCTCCGCCGCCGTATTCATATTTCTGGCGGCACCGAGTATCCGCGGAGGCTTGAGGTGGGAGCTCGCGGTCCCCGCCTCTGCCGCCATGGCGGTCTATGCAGCCGCGGCTCTGCGAAGCAGGGCCGCATCCCTGAAGGAGTTCAACGCTGCCGCCGCCGTACTGGCAGCTCTCGGCCTCTTCCATCTGATACCGGTCGTCGTCACGAACTTCTCGCTCGAGGCGGGCGAGAAAAGGATCCTCGACCTGCCGCTCCAGGCCGGGAAGGCCGAGACGGTGATCGGAGCCCAGGCCTGGTACGCGAGGGATTACGGGAAAGCCGCCGAATGGTGGTCCGCCGCCGCCGGGAAAGATCCGGAGAACGCCGGAATCTGGCACAGGCTCGGCATGGCGGAGATGAAGCTGGAGGAACCGCTCGACGCGATCACCTGTTTTCACAGGGCGTCCAAGATCGACCCGGAGAACCACGTCTACAGGACGGCCCTGGCCGAGGCGTATATCGAGCACCGGTGGTTCACGGAAGCCTCGCAGGAGCTGGAGACACTCGTATCGGAATTCCCCGACAGCGCCAGGCTGTGGACGCGCCTCGGTTACGCCCGTAATCACGGCAACATGTATCCGGGGGCGGTCGAGGCCTACGAAAGGGCCCTGGAGCTCGATCCGGAGAGCAGGGAATATGCCAGGAACCTCACATCGGCCGTCCTGAACAGGGGGGCCGAGCTCCAGAAAAACGGGGATTTTGACGGCGCGAGGAAGATGTACCGGTATGCAAGGCGGCTCTACCCGGCCGACTGGGTCTCGCTGAACAACCTCGCCACTCTGGAGATGGAGCTCGGTGAATGGGGAGGGGCACGGAAGATACTGGCAGGAGCGCTGCAGGAACATGCGCAGATATCTCAGCTTCATTTCAACATGAGCGTTGTCCTGGAAAATCTCGGCGAATACGGGCAGGCGCTCGAGCACCTGCGGAAAGCGGCCCGGCTCGACAGGTTCAACCCGCCCTCGAACGAGCATATCGAGAGGCTCATGAGAAAGGCCGGGGAGGCCGTCCCCCGGCCGTAATCACTCAGGAAGATTCCCAGCGGAGCCCGCCGATCAATCCTTCCGCAATATTGGACAGATGGTCCCCAATCTTCTCGAAACAGTCGACGCAGTCAATGAAGATTATTCCGGAGAGCATATTGCAGGAGCCCTCGTTGAGTCTCTTCACATGAGACTTCCGCAGCGAGCGCTGCAGCCCGTTCAGTTTCTCCTCCTTGATCAGGGCTTCCCTTGCGGCATCGAGATCGCCCGTCTCCAGTCCCATGGACACGTCCGCAAGCATATCGATTACGATCTTGTACATACCGTCGAGCTCATCTATCGCCATGTTCGAGAATCTCAGGTCCTTGTCGCTGCGGCGCTGGCCGAGCTCGACGATGTTGACTGCATTGTCGGCGATCCGCTCGATGTCGTTGACCGAATGGATTAAAACAGGGATCTGTTCGGCCTCCTCCTTCTCCAGCCCTTCCATCGATATGTCGATCATGTAGCGGGTGATCTCGGTCTGCAGGTTGTCGACGGCCTGCTCGCAGCGGTCCACCTTCCTCACCAGCTCGGCCCTTCCCGACCTGTACATCTCGAAAGCGTCCTCCAGGACCGTTCCCGAGAGGCCCAGCATCCGCACGATCTCCTTCTTGCTCTGCTCGAGCGCGATCGTCGGCGTCTCGAGGAGATGTTTCTCGAGGTATTGCGGTTCGAAATCGACCACATCCCCCGTTGGCTTGATCAACCTCTCGACCACCTTTTGAATCGCCGGGATAAACGGGAAGAAGATCAAAACGTTGAAGACGTTGAAGACCGAGTGGGCGAGAGCGATATGAAACATTATATTGTTCGGACCGAGCTCCCCGGGCACCATCCACCGTATTAAACGACTGTACCACCCCGTATACAGAAAGATCAGCATATACAGCGTACCGAACACGTTGAACAGGGTGTGCGACCAGGCGACCCTCCTCGCCCCCGTTGTGCCCCCGATCCTGGCGATCTGCGCAGTGATCGTGGTACCGATATTGTCGCCGAGTATAATCGGGATCGCCGACGGAAAGTCGATCAGTCCATTGAGGGCGAGTATCTGGATAAGGGCGATCGTGGCGCTGGAACTCTGGAGAAGTACCGTGACGGCGGTCCCCACCAACACGCCTAGAATCGGATACCTGCTGAAGTTGACCATGATATCCATGATCCGCTGGCTGCTCTCGAGCGGCACGAAGGCGTCCTTCATGAACCCGATCCCCACGAAGAGAACGCCGAATCCGAACAGGACCTCTCCCCACTGGCGCACGACCGGTTTTCGCGCTACTACCATCGCTAAGAACCCTATGCCGACCGCAGGGAGCGCGTAATGCGTGATCTTGAATACCGCAAAGAAGCTCACCAGCCAGGCGGTAAAGGTAGTTCCGATATTGGCGCCGAAGACGACGGGAATGGCCTGCTTGAATGTGAGCAGACCCGCGTTGACGAATCCGACCACCATCACCGTCATCGCGCTGCTGCTCTGGATCAGGGCTGTGACCCCCGTCCCCACGAGAAGCGCGATGAGCCTGTTCCTGGTCAGGTGCGAGAGGATGTTCCTGATGCGGTCGCTCGCCACCTTTCTCAGGCCCTCGGACATGAATTTCATGCCGAAGAGAAAGAAGCCGAGACCGCCGATCAGCTGGAAAGTCAGATCCTGAAACAAGACTTGTCTCCTCAATCTGCCTGGATATCGTGCATGGACCCGACCGGGCCTCGCCCGGCTGACGCCTGCATAATCTTCGAATCAACTCCAACGAGCGAAAGGACCCTAACAATAATCGAACAGTCCCCCTGCGACAAGAATATTTGAAGGATTCGAGGCCGGTTTGCCGGTTTTTCCGGAGGCTGGACCGAAAATAATGCCTCCCGGCACCCTGCGGCCGCATGAATGTCGCCCCGCAGGCACGATTCTGGCTATTTTCGGGGTGGAAACAGGGGGAACTCCCCACCGCCACGGGGGTATAATTCATTTGCCCATCCCCCTGTAATTGCATATAATGCACCGAACTCCATATGAGAGGTGTACCCGTGCGCCGCACGATCCGGACAATTCATGCAATACTGGCGATCTCCTCCGCGGCCGTTCTTGCGGCCTGGGCGGGAAGCGCCTCCCTCTTCATAAATTTCCCCTCGATATCGCCCGACGGTGACGGCGTCAGGGACGAGATGACCGTCACAGTAAACCTTTCGGCCCAGGTCGACACCCTGATCGTGACGGTCAGGGACAAAACGGCGCCGACCGTATATGATACCCTTATGTTCGAGACTTCCGCCGCCGCGGGCAACCGCGCGGCCTTCTGGGGCGGCACCGACTGGACAGGCACCGTCCTGCCCGAGGGCGAGTACGACCTCCACCTCTACGAGGCAACCGGCAGCACAGGCGAGAGTATCCTGAGGACCGTCATCATCGATCTCACATCGCCGCAGGTGAACATCGAACGGATAGAGCCCGGCGTCTTCTCGCCGGGATGGCCCGACACTTCCGCCTCGGTTACCGTCTATTTCAGCGTATCGGGCTGGGAGACGGGAGCGTCGGCGAGAATGACCGTCAGAAATCCTTCGGATCTCGAGACGGTCGATCCGGTTGACGTCCAGGGCGACGGCGAGTGGACCGGCGTCTGGAAACCCGCCGCCGCCGAGAGCGGCTTCCACGTCATCACGATCACGGTGGACGACGAAGCGGGAAACTCCGACGCCGACAGCGGAAGTGTCTTCGTGGATTCGGACGGCCCTGAGCTCGAGATACTCACCGATGTGCCCTCAAACACGCGCGAGGTCCCGCACGAGATCATCGGGCGGGCATTCGACCACAGCGGTGTCAGCTCACTGGAGCTTTCGTGGACAGGCGCCGACATGGTCGAGAGCAACCGGTTCCCCGCCGATTCGACCTGGTTCGACGCCGACACCCTATACTGGCGATTCGACACACCCGACACTGTGAACGGCGACGCCGGCTTCGTCGATGGCGGCTACATGCTCAAGGCATTCGCCGGGGATCCGTTCGGCAACCAGTCGAACAAGCAGATCTCATTCAAGCTCGACAGGACGCCTCCGACACCACCCCTGATAGCGGATCCTCCCGAGAGGATGATACAGCTCGAGCTCAACCTCTACATCCAGTACGACGACGACACCGATTCCCTGTTCGTCTACCGGCAGGCGGGCGGCTCCATCGACAGCACCTGGTTCATAACAGCCGGTCTGGCGCCTGGAGAGCCCTTCGAGCTCACCCTCAGCGAGGGGCTGAACGAGTTCCGGGCCGTCGGGAAGGACAACGCGGGCAATGAAAGTGCGAGTTCCAACACGGTACACACCACTCTCGACCCGACTACGGGTATCACATATCCCGAGGTCTTCAGGTGTCCCAATATATTCCAGGTCGTCTCCGCTAAGACTGCTTCCTCCGTGACCCTCGAGATCTACGACATGAGGGGCGAGAGGATCAGGAGGATCGCCGTGCCCGGTCCCGGGACGAGCTTCGACATCGCGTGGGACCTTACCAACGACGACGGGGAAACTGTGAAGAACGGCCCCTGCCTCGTCGTGATCACTATCGAGCACTCGGGAGGCAGGACCGTCGACAAGGCATTCATCGCGGTGGTGAGATAGATGGTCAGGCGTGTTCTCATAACGGCAGCGATCCTGCTGCTTCTTCCGGCGATCGTACTGCTGCATCCGCCCGCCCTGCGGGCCGGGGAGGGATCGCGCGGAGGAACCTTCCTGCCGCTGGGATGGGATGCGCGCGGCCAGGCGCTCGGCGGCGCCGGCACGATCCTCGTCCGCGACGAGGCGGCGGCCTACTGGAACCCGGCCAACCTCGTGTTTCTCACTACGCCGGGCATCGGCATCGGAACGACCAGGCCGATCCCCGGGATGGACAATCTGTACACAGTCGTTTCAGCCGGCACAGGTCTTCTCGATTCACGAACCTCGGTGGACGGCACGGTCGAGGTCAGACGTCTCGCCGTGGCGATGACGATATCTCATCTCGGGCTGAAACTCTCCGAGGGATCGGGCTGGAACGAGGGGACCGTGGGCTTCTCGGCCGCGTTCAGCTTCAACCCGTACAGCTTCATCGGCGTCGGCTGGAGAGCGATGAAGAGCTGGTCCGATATCGACGACGCGGGGGCCTGGGGATCATCCATCGATCTCGCTTTCACAACGAGGCTGAGCAAGCATATGTGGCTCGCGGCAATGTTAAGGGACGTCTGGAGCACGGTCCATTACCCGCACAGCGTCTGGGAGATCGATCCTGCCATCGTCCTGGCGGCCTCGCTCGAGAAATTCCTTCACGAGCGTTTCTCGGCCGAGTTCGACGTCGTCTTCCGTGATAGCGAGCTGAACAGCTACCGTCTCGGAGGCGAGCTGACCCTGATCAGGGACATCCTCTGGCTGCAGGCCGGGGCGGACGTCCGGACCGTCAATTACAGCAGGACGATACCGTGGTGTGGTGTCTCCGCCGGGTTCGGCGGCGCCAGGCTGGCGCTGGCATTCGGATTCGACCCGGAGAACGATCTCGGCAGGCAGACCAGGGTAACCGCCGCCTACCGCTTCTGAACCGACCATCGATCATCACGCCTCACTCACCCTGTTCGGTACCAGCCGCGTCTTTCAATCCTACGTGCTCCGCGAGGCGTTTGAACCGAACTGTCTCCCCCTCCGTCATCGAAAGGGTGGAGCAGACTCCCAGCGCTTCCCGCGCGCCGTCCCTGTCGCCGGCAGCGAGCCTGCTCCCGGCCAGGGACAGGCACACCCCGGGGCGCCACGGATCGCTGGACCATGCGAACTCGGCGAGCGCGAGCCGCTCGAGCGTCAGACGCTGCTTCCTGTAGAGCAGGTCGAGCAGCCGCCAGGCCGGGTGAAAGTATTCGATCTTCAGAACGCCGGCCAGCAGCTTCTCCGCCTCTGCCTCCGCCCCCGCCCCGATCAGCCTCGACGAACGCACGGTCACGGCATACATGTACCTCACCGTGTTGTAGAACTCCTCGATGTCTCCGTCGGAGCGCCGGAGCAGGTCGCCCCTGTAGAAAAGCGGGGATGCCGTCCGCCGCCTCTCCACGGGCGGCTCTCCGACCCTGAAAACACGGTAGATCTCGTTCTCGTATACGAGATCGAACGATCTGAGCTTCCGCGGCTCGAACATCAGGCGATAGGCGGCGCATCCCGGGGGCATATGATCGAATCCCGCCTGGTACAGGGGTGAGTCGCGCGTCGGATCGCATCCGACAGCCGCGCTGAGCACGAGGTAGTCGCTGTTGTTTTCCCCGCAGAACGAGAGAAATCTCTCCTCGCTCGAATAGAGGCTGCGCAGCATCGCGTTCGCCTTTGCCCGAATGCGCGGAGCCTCGAAGAAATCGTTGAGGTTCGTGGGCCTTCCCGTATAGGTGAGGATCTGGGGCGACAGGTAATGCAGGGACATGATTACGTCTGCCCGATCCGTATTGGACGATATCCACTCGAGCATCGCCCCTGCCGGATCGCGGCCGAAGGGAAATACGACATATTTCGACCTGCGCGGGAGGTCCAGTACTCTCGAAGCGTGCCTCCAGATATCGGCCCGTCCCTCCCAGAACAGCACCTGGAGAATCATCACGACGGCGATGACCGCGGCCGCCGCGTGTCCGGCGATCCTCATTCCTCTGCCTGCCCGATCGTTTTCTCCGGTTGCAGGTCCGGTCGATCCTACGGCGGCCAGCCCCCCTGCGATTATTATCGCGAAAACTCCGAAGAACGGCAGCATCCTCATCATCAGCAGGAAGAGGACGAAGAACACCGCCGCGAGCCAGCCCGTCAGGGCGGCGGTGAAATCGCCCTCTCTCACCCGTCCCACGAGACGCCCCAGGGGTACGGGCAGGAGGAGCAGCAGCGGAAGCGCGAAGACGAAGAGATGCAGAAGGTCCGGCGAATGGAACGGACCCACCCAGAAAGCCCTGACATCGAACGGCAGTATGGCCGGATCGTGCGGCTTGTATATATACCTCAGCTTGTATGCGATCAATCCGAGAAAATGTGAATAGGCGGCGAAGTATCTTCCCGAGATCAGTGCCGGTACTAAGACGGCGCCGACGCCCGCCGCCGAGGCCGCGAGGCGCGGCACCAGGCCTTTCCTGCCCGGCGCGGCATACCTGCCGGCCAGCATCGCTCCGGCCAGGCCGGCGCAGAGCGCGGCGGTCGGGGATGTCGGGAATCCGCCCGCCCTGAGAAACGGGACTACAGCGGCTGCCGCGGCGGCTGCCGCGACCACTGCCCAACCGGCGGCCGTCTCTCCATTTCCTCTATCCCGTTTTTTCTCACTCTCCAGATTCTTTCCTGACACGGCCCGAGCCGCCAGAAAGAGGACGAGAGGGACGAGATAGAACTGCGTTCCCTGCCACGAGGCCAGCGCGAGAAAAAGAAAAGCCGCCGACAGGGCCGCAGTGCCGCGGCTTCCGGTCCGGAACGTTCTTACAAGCAACCACGCGTGAAAGACGATGAGAGGCAGAGTGAGATTCTCCCTGATGATATCGAATCCGCTCGACCTGCCAGCTACGGGAAGGGCGACGGCGAATAGGAAGGCCGTTACTATCCCCGAGCTCCTCCTGCCCCACAGATCGATTGACAGAAGAGAGAGCGGTACGGCCGCCAACGTGAACAGAAAGACGGAGAACCAGCGGACGAACACGTCCAGCGGGGGTTTTCCCGCCGGCATGAGTCTCCACGCGAGGCCGTAGAGATATTCCATCCCGATGGAGGTCTCCTCGAAGACCTTCAGGCCCTCCGGGTACTGCGCGTCGGTATCCAGGCGGGGAACCATCTCTCCGGAGGCGATCATCCGCGTATAGCGGAAATGGGCCGCGCTCTCGGCGGAGAATCGTTCACCACTCACGCGTGACCTGTACGCCCATCTCGTCAGATTTGCGAGGCAGAGGAGAAGAAGGAGCAGTATGACGAATGTCTTACGGTTCATGAGAGGCCGCTGCCGTGCGCCGTGCCGCATCCTTTATAAAAGGTCGGTCCACCGGCCAGAATACATCCCTCGACGCGGCGGTGTCATCCCAAATCGTATTGACCGTCGCGGGGTGCCTGCGATAATTTCGAACCGAAGGGAGAGAACATCGACGCGGTACAGAAAGGGAGCTCGTATGAGAGCAAAAGCCTTCGTACTCATTAAATGTGATATTCCTCGAGAACTGATCGACCCGGAATGCCCCCGTCGACCCGGAGGACAGGATTGAATCCCGCACTGAGAAACGTCATTCTGGCCGTTGCCGCAGCAGCGATCTTTGCCGGGGGCCTCTGGTGGTTCCATTACATGCCTGACGACGCCTACATAGGGATGAGGTATGCCAGGAACGCGGCCGGCGGCGAGGGCCTCGTCTTCAATCCCGGTGAACGGGTAGAGGGCTATACGAATTTTCTCTGGGTCATCATTCTGGCCTCTGCAGCAAGGGCAGGCATTCCGCTCGTACAGGGTGCCAGGATCCTGGGGCTGCTCTTTTCGGCAGGAACGCTCGTGCTTGCCTGGCGCGCCTGCGATACCGCGATATCTCCCGGGGAAAAGAGATGGTCCGGAGCGGGCGTCGCGATGGCCGCACCGCTGATCCTCGCTGCATCGGCTCCATTCGCCACGTGGGCCCTCTCGGGCACCGAGATCCCCCTGTTCACCTTCCTCCTCACCGCGGGAATGCTGCTGCTCTCGACAGGCCGTGGACCCCGCCCCGTCTTTACCGTCTTCGCCGTACTCACGCTCGTACGACCTGAAGGCGCCGCCTACTACTTGCTGGCTGCCGTTCTCCTTATAGTGCGCGGGGAGAAGACGCGCAGGGTCGCAGCCGAGGGAATCCTCGCAGCGGCGCTGCTCCTCGCCCCCTACCTCTTATGGAAGATCTCCTATTTCGGCGGTGTCCTGCCCAACACCTTCTACGCCAAGACAGGCGCACCAGCAATCCAGCTCCGTAACGGGATCGCCTATACGGGGCATTTCGCCGCATGGTATATCTGGCTCCCCGCGGCGGCGCTGTTCTTCCTTCGCGGCGGCAGCGAACGCAACGGCTGCAGCGACGAGCATACCGACAGCACCGCAGTGAGCAGCGAAAATACCGCGCGGGACCCTCATCACCACCGTCGCTACTTCGGGCGGGCGGTCGTCCCGCTCTCGATCATCGTCCTCAACTGGATCATTGTGACGGTCCTCGGCGGGGACTGGATGCCGCAGTACAGGCTTCTCGTCCCATGCCTCCCGGCGATAGCCGTCATGGCCGCGGCAGCGATCCCCCGCGCCACGATGCTTCAGCGAACAGGACAACGGTGCCAGAGCTGCGCCTGGCAGTCTGTCGCGCTCGCAGTAATATTCGCCAGCGTCGCGATGGCCCCCGGCTCATCCGGTTACGACGGCTTTGTCCGCGAACGGCTTGCCGTCAAGGCCTTCGGGCGGGTCGGCGAGACGCTGGGCGCCCGGCTGCCCGAAGGAACGATCCTCGGATGCGGATCTACCGGAGCGATCGGATACTACAGCGGCCTGCCCATCATCGACATCCTGGGGCTCACCGAACCGGAAATTGCCAGAAAGGGAAAGATCGTATCGAATCAGCCGGGGCACATGAAAACCCTGGGATCGCATGTCCTGGACAGGAAGCCCGACCTGCTGCTGCTCGGAAATATCCAGATACATCGCGGAAGACGGCCGGAGGACCTTGAAAGAATCAAGGTCCAGGAAAGAGATATCATATTTGATTCGCGTTTCAGCTCCGATTACGAGTTCATGAACCTGTCTCTGGGCGGGGGATTCTTCCTCTCCTGCTATAGACGTTCCGGTTCGCCCGCCTTTTCCGAATAGGCGAGGTTCGCGAGGGACGGTATCACGAGCGGGATCCAGAAGATGAACTCATACCCGATCGGAATAAACATCGCGTTGGCCGCCATGGCGATCTGCTGAACCATCAGGAATCTGCCCAGTTGGGCCCTCTCCCCGTTCGAGTCAGAACGCATCATCGACCGTATGATGAAGAGATTCCTGATGAAGATCGTCGACACGACAAGCAGGCCGGGCAGGCCCAGCTCGGAGAAAATCTGCAGGAACGCGCTGTGAACGACCTTCGTGAAGGGAATAAAACGTGCAGAATGGTAGATGAAGTTTCCTATTCCTACACCGAAAACCGGATTCTCGAATCCCAGGATGAAAGCGACCCTCAGGGTCTGGACCCTCACCATGATCGCATGATCCTGCGAGACGTGTTTCGCCGCCTCGTACAGAGAGATGATGCGGTCCCAGTACAACGCCGGTGCCGCCACTGTCAGGATGGCCATGCCCACTACCGCGATCGTCATGACCGCACGGTTCCTTCTCTCGACGACGAGCAGAACGGCGAGAATCACCAGCAGGCCCACGAATCCACCCCGTGAGAAACTGAGCATCAGGACGAAGACCGTACCGGCCAGAGCGGCCAGGATCAAGGGCCTGACACACCTCGGCCTGTCGAATTTTACCAGCAGGAAGAGCAGGATGGGGATTATGAACACCTGGTGAAAGGCGAAGTAGTTCGCCTCGAGTTGATAACCTTCGTAACGAAGGACGCCTTCTTCCCACATGAGCGTCTTTGATGCAAACTCGCTTGGCGGTGGAATAATGAATGGAAAAAAATTGCTGATCATCGTCGCGAGGGTCAGCACTATAAGAAATGCGAGGAAGTATTTCCTGGAATCTGCCAGGAGCAGCACCGTCGCAATAATCACAAGGACGCCCGTCAGGGATTCGAATTCGTCTATCGATGACGGGAAATCCTCGGCAAACACCATCGAATGAAACGCAATCAGAAAGAAGGCGAATATCAGCGTCGAAAGGAACCGATCTCGAAAGACCAGCCTGCGTCCATCGAGCCAGACAGCGAGCAGCGCGGTCACCAGCAGAAGGGACAGAGGCCTGAACAGTCCCATCGGCAGAAAGATGTAGAAGTTGGTGAACGTCATGAACAGAATAATCGCCAGTACATACTCCGGCCTCGCCATAAGGAAAAAAAATGCCGGGAGCGCAAGGACGGCCAGCAGCAGAAGTATTATCGCCCCGGACGGAAGCAGTACGGCCGCCGCCGTGATCAACACCGCCGTGACGAGAAACGCGCCGGCAAGTCTCCGGCGGACTTTGCGCGATCCGCTGTCATCCGCTCCGCCGCCGGATCCACCCCTGACATGGTTATCCCCACCGCTGCAATTGACATATGGCGAATCGCCGTTCATCCGCCCGCTTCCTCTGAGCCGCCACTTTCAGCCGATATCTTTTCACGAACCACTATGATAAAGCAGGCCCAGAATACGCTCGCCATGGTCAGTATTATCACGATCTGCTTTCTCTTCGGCCAGCTCCTTCTCTCCGGGACTACAGGCGGATCGATGACACGGATGGCGCTGACCCTGCTTTTAGCTGAGATCTTCGCATCCTCGAGTTTGATTCTTATATATGCCAGGGCGAATTCCTGCGCCATCCTCTCAGCTACCATGCCGAGATATTCGGCAGCCAGTCCGGGCATGTCGGAAAGAGGCGGAAAAAGGCCCTCTCCGCCTCCCGTCCCGGTGGCCCTGTCAATCTCCACCCTGAGTTTCTCGATCTCCAGGTCGAGTTTCCTGAGATCGGGGGAGCCCTCGCGCCGCGTCATGCTCAGCATGTTTCTTTCCACCTCGAGGGCGCTCACCCTGGCAGTAAGCGCACCGATTATCTGGAATGCAGCCTTTGCCTGGCTCTCGATCTCGAATATACCTTTGGAAGCCATGAATCCGCTCAGAACCGAGTCCGAGGCCGCTCTGGCCTGCTCTCCTTTGGCAAGCGCCTCTTCGAGGTACGCCACCTTTGCCTCGGCGTTATCGATGATGAGTTCCAGGAGGATACTGTCCACGAATTCTATGTAGGCAGCGGTCATATCCCTCGCGAGGACCGCGTCGGGCGCCTCGACCGCTATCTCCAGGACTCCTTCGTCCCTGACGTTCACGTACGTCCTTTCACGGAGCTCCCGTCTCGCCTCCGTGATGGAATCCTTACCGTACATCTCCCTGAGATCGAACCGCGAGTCCATCAGGCTTGCCATCCTGTGACTGCGCACTATGTAGTCGATGATGTAATTCCTTCTGACACGGATTAATGTGGCGTACGAATCGCTGAAGGCTCCCAGGCGAGAGAGAAAACTGTTCGATCCGGTCAGCTCCTGCTCGACGCCTCCCGGGATAAAGGCGGCCAGCGATATATACTTCGCAGGCAGGACGAGGCTGAGGACAATGGATATGACGAATCCCACCACCGCCGCCAGCGCTATCGTCTTCTTTCTGCGCAGAATCACCGACAGGAATGACAGCATCCGTATCTCCTTGCCTAGGAACCCTCGAGCCTCTGCAGCAACTTCAGGAGCTCTTCGTCTCCGGGAACAAGCTCGATCGCCCTTCTGATCCACATGATCGCCGCATCACCGCGCCCCTCGGCGTATGCCATCCGCGAGAGGAGCTTGCAGGCCACGATCATCTCACTCCTCCGCCCGGAGTTCCACGCATGATTGTACAACTTCCGGGCCTCGATGCGCATCCCCAGTTCATCGAGAAGATAACCATATTCGAGAGCCAGCCTCGGGAAATTCGGGGAGGCCTCCCAGGCCAGCTCGTAATATTCGCGTGCCCGTTCTTTTTTTTCGGTCCTGCTCAACACCCTCGCGAAGTTTATCCTGTTCTCAACGCTATCCGGATCGAGCCTCAGGGCCTCTGAAAAAGCCTCCAGCGCCCTGTCTTCCCGACCCTCGCTTATATAATGGTTGCCGAGGAAGGTATATGTGGCGCTCCTGTTCACTCCGAACATCTCCTTCCCAGAGACAAATGCGAAGAAGAGGACGGCGGCGACTGCTGCAGCGGCGACTTCCTTCCACCTGCGTACCGATATCCTTCCGGCCGCCCATGCAACAAAATATCCGGCCGATGCGGCGAGCACCGGAACCGACGGCAGCCTGTATCTTGTGTTGAAGTAGAAGAGCACTATCGCCGCCAGCGACACCGCGAGGAAAATCATGAACGGCCACTTCCCGGAGCTGTGCCATATGACCAGGAAAGCCCCGGCAAATGCCAGCGTCGATATTAGCGTGAATCTGATGATCAGCGGCCTGAACACCGGGCATTCCTGTCTCATGAGCACGATGTCAACGATGTCGCCGAACTCTCCCCCGTTCCAGAAAAGCAGAAACTTGCGGCCGAGCAGGCGAAGCCAGCCGCCTGTATCGGTCACTATTCTTTCACGGGCACGTTCAGACCAGTACACCGACACCTCGGCATCGGTCATCTGTCTGCCCATGGCTCTTTCGGCGACAATCCTCGAGTCCTCGATGAGGCCGCGCATGTCGCGTCTCATGCCCTCGGGTGGATTGTACAGCCCTCCGGCGCCCTTCATGTTGCCTGCGTAGAAGTTGATCCCCCCGTGAGACGTCACGGGCACCGGAGTCCCGGCCCGCGAGGCGTTGTAGATCGACGCGGGGGCGAGCATGACGGTCAGCCCGGCGGCATACAGCAGGGGTAGCCTCCATTTCTTCCTGCCCTTTTCCGAGACAGCGAACAGCCATGCCGCCAGCAGTGGAGCGAGGAAAAGAAAGATGTTGGGACGGCCCATTATTCCGGCCCCTGTGAGGATTCCAAGGAATACGGTTGCCGCCGCCGGAGGCACCGTTCGTCCGGACAGCTTCATGTCGCCGCCGCCCCGCAGAGTGCGCGACAGGGTGAGAGCCGTGGAGAAGGAAGCGGCCATGATCAACGTGACGAGAGAAGTCGCGAGCAGACTCCCCTCGTAGAGAAGCAGCTGCGGATAGAATAATACGAGCGCGGCGGCCGTGATCCCGGCTATGTTCCCCCGCACATTCTCCTGCATGGTGCCACAGACATTTCCCTGCCGGCCGTCTCTTTCCCCACCGCCGGCAAGCAACCTCGCAGACACGAATACCAGCCAGATCGTGACAAGACCCGCAATGACCTGGATGATCCTCGGCGCCAGAAACCCGTCGCCGAATATCCTGAAGACGAACGCGAGGAATACTGGATACAGGGGATTGAATGTCAACCCTCCCTGCGGTAATCCTCTTCCCGACGCCAGCGCGGACCCGAGATCGTGGTAAAAGCGCATATCGAGCGGGAGTATTTCTCCGAGATCGCTTCGGGACAGCTGAACGAGAAAAACGATCCTTACGACAGCGGCCACAGCGAGGATCGCCGGCATGACAATGGAAGCCCATCGATGCCTCTCCCCACCCCTCATCGCGGTGCAGTTATTTTCATTATTTTTATTCATCGTGCCCGTTATCGATTTCGCTAATCTCACCGGGGCCGTTATCAGCGCCGCTGTCCCTGCCGGCACCGCCATTGCTTTTGCCTCCGCCCCTCTTCGCCATGTGCGCCAGCGCCCTGAACGGGATCAGCAGTGCCTTTATCATCATCCATCCGTTGCTCCAGGTCGGCCTGTACAGGAAACAGGAGAAAAGTCCTGCGATGGCGTAAGATATCACGGTGGCCACCGCCGCTCCCATGCCTCCGTACCGGGGGATCATGACCAGGTTGAGCGCGACGTTGACGACCGCCCCCAGACCGCTGCTTATGAAAAGAAAATTCAGTTTGCCTTCGTTGATCAGCCACCGGCTCATCGCCACCTTGAGAAATATGAACACCCCCGCCCATATATGGACAGAGAGGATGGGGCCTGCCGCCGCATACTCCTCTCCGAAGATCAGGACGATCACCTTGTCCGAGGCAAAGGTGAAAAATATCGCTACGACCAGCCCTAGCCACGCCATTAAATCGTAGAGCTGCTGCAGCCTGGTATAGTAGATCTCCTCGCCTCTCAACCTGGCCTTGATAAGGGCCGGGAATACGGAAGTGGCTATGGCGACAGGGATGAAATACCACACCTCGGAGAGACGCACCGCCGTCGAATAGACACCGACCTCCTCATCGCCCGCCATCTGTCCGAGCATCACCTGGTCGATCCTGAAGTAGATGATCGCCAGTGCGCCGGAAAGTATCAGCGCCCAGGACTGGCTGAGCAGGCTTTTCGCCCTGGCCATGCTGAAGCGCCAGTCCCTCAGGCGATGCCCCTGCGACCTGTAAGCGATTACGAGGCCGCTCCCGGCAACAATCACGTCGACGACCAGTGTCGCCGCGAAGGCCGTCACCGGAGCCTCCATCACTATTGCAAGGATCCTCAACAGGTTGGCGACGACCAGTGCCACGCTCTTCGCTATGACGGTGTATTTCGACTGGACCTGCGACTGGAACCACATGTCGATGCTGTCGAATGCCTGAAGGAACAGGGTCAGAGCGGCTATCCCCGTGACCATGCGTACGAGTGAATCGTCTCGCCTGACGAAATAGATAGCCAGCAGGACGAGAATGAAACCGGTAAGGCCGCCGGCCAGCCTCAGGACGACCGTTGTGCCGAGAATCTCGTCCTTCGCCCCGGGATCGCGGACGATATCCCTGACGACTATCCCCTGCAGGCCGAGAATGGCCAGCGGGCCGAAAAGCCCGACGAATGCCAGGCAGTATTGAAGGATGCCGAACTGTTCCCTGCCGAGATATCTCGCCACCCAGGCCATCACGAAAAGGGCGAAGAGGATCCTGAGGATCCTCAATCCGAACAGCCATCCGGTGTTCTCGATTATCTCCCTGAGGGTGCTGCTGACTCTGAACCTGTCGATGATCAATGCGGCCTCCGCTCCTTCCGTACGGGCCGGGCGTAACTCAACGCCCATATCCCGTTGACCGGAATGGGATTATATGCAAGGTCCACGCACATTGAAAGAGCAAAGGGACTCCAGAGCATTTGCGCCGGGGACTCGGAAATAGTATAATTATAAGCACAACCGGATGTAATTGAGGGAGTTGCGCATGAGACGAGCCGTTTTTACAATTATGATCATTCTGCTGGCGGCCTCCAGCTCAGGGGCCCAGGACAAGTTCGGAACTATAGACAGGGATCTGCTGCTGAAGATGGAGAGGCCCCGGAGAGATGCCGGCCGGCCGCTTCTGCTCGCGCCTCAGCCCACCCCCGACCAGATGCTGTCCGACGTGATCCACTACGACGTCGACATCGCCTTCGACGAAACCACAGGCCTGGTCGAGGGAAGAGTCGCCGCCCTGGTCGAGAGCACCGTCGATTCCCTGTTCCAGATCGATTTCAACGCGGATCCCGTTCTGGCGATCCTGTCCGTCGAGCTGGATGGGATCGGGACCTGGGTCTACTCTCGCAGCGGCGATGTCGTCAGCATTCCTCTCCCGATCGGCCTCGCAACGGGAGAGAGCACGACCCTGACGATCTTCTTCGAAGGCGATCCGACCGCCGCTGCGCACACAGGGCTGTTTATCAGAACGCACAACCTGGCACCCGTCATCTGGACGCTCAGCGAGCCGTGGAGCGCCAGGACGTGGTGGCCCTGCAAGGATTATCCCGACGACAAGGCCACATTCGACATCGCCCTCTCGGTAAAACCGGGCCTCTTCGCCGCTTCGAACGGCGACTTTATCGGCCAGGCCGACACGATACGCTGGGGCGAGCCGTTCACTCGGTACACGTGGAGGGAAAACTACCCGATGCCGACCTATCTCTTCTCGATAGCGGCATCGGAGTACGTCCTCATGACCGATCAGTTTATCTATGCCCCGGGCGAGACGATGCAGGTAACCAACTATGTCTACCCCGACCTGGTCACGGAGGCGGCAACAGACCTCGATATATCCGTTCCTGCGCTCGAGTTCTTCTCGACCCTCTACGGCATGTACCCCTTCGTCGACGAGAAATACGGCGTCGCGATCTGCGAAATAGGCGGCGGGATGGAGCACCAGACCCTGACCAGCTACGGATCTACGCTCCTGACCGGCGATCACAGGTACGACTGGCTTTGGATACACGAACTTGGGCACCAGTGGTTCGGCGACCGCGTCTCCTGCGCCGACTGGACCCATATCTGGCTCAACGAGGGCTGGGCGAGCTACACCGAGGCCCTCTGGTTCGAGCACCTCGGCGGCCCGGGCGACCTGCATGCCTACATGCAGACGATGGACACGCCGATCTACTGGCACGGCCCGGTCCTTCGCGATCCCGACAACAACGATCCCTGGTACTACTTCGACCGTGTCGTCTACGACAAGGGCGCGTGGGTGGTGCACATGCTCAGGCACGTGATGGGCGACCAGGCGTTCTTCGACGCCACGAGGGCATATCTCGCCGATCCACAGTTCAGTTACGGCACCGCCGACAGCGAACAGTTCGAGACCTTTTTCGAGGACTTCTACGGCGGCCAGCTCGACTGGTTCTTCGATCCCTGGCTGACCCGCGTGGACAGGCTCGCCTACGAATGGCAGTGGAACTCATGGGAGAATGAAGGCCGCACGTACCTGTCGATATACGTCATGCAGCTCGTCGATCCGCCGTACACTATGCCCGTCGATTTCCGCATCTCCTGTGGAACGGTGGATGCCGACACCGTCCTCTGGCTCGACGAGACGGAGGAATCGTTCCTCTTCGAGACCATGGAACTGGTGACCGGCGTGCAGTTCGATCCCGACGACTGGATCCTTTGCGACGCCGCCAACGTCACGTCGGATTACGAGCCGACTCCCGCGATGCCGTTCCTCTCGCAGAACTGGCCCAATCCATTCAATCCCTTAACCACGATCAGGTTCGGGCTCGAGCGTCCCGGAGAGGTGAAGCTCCGGATCTACGATGTGCGTGGTGCGCTGGTAAGGACGCTCGTCGACGGTCGTCTCGGAGAAGGCTCGCATGAAGCGACCTGGAACGGGACGGATGATAACGGCGAATACGTTTCCTCGGGCGTGTATTTCTGCAGGATGACCGCCGGCGAACAGGCGCTTACGAGAAAGATGATCCTGCTCCGCTGATATGTGTCTCTTTTGAGTAAATAGTTATAAGTGTGACCCGGCCCTGGAGTGATCCGAGATTCTGTCAGCCGGGTTATTCCTTGCGGAGATGTGAAGGCTGCTCTGCAATACTCGCCAAGCCGAATCCTGATTAAACATCTTGACCTTGTTCGGCTGTTGCTATAGAAAATGGGCGATGCGTGGTAATATCGAGACATACGGCAGCATCACTACACAGAGAACCGTTTTCCTCTTACTTGCTCTCGCTTTTCTTACAGCAACTATTTTTTGCCTTTTCTCCGACATCCGGAGAATAGTAACGATTGTTTCTGACGACTCCGGATATTATCTCGAGATAGCTGAAAACGTCGCCGGTGGAGCAGGATTCACGTTCGACGGAATAGGCCATACTAACGGGTATCAGCCACTGTGGCTATATCTGCTGGCTGCTCTGCATGCAATAATAAGTGGAAAACCCGAAACCATGCTGAGGGCTTGTGTCCTCTGTCAAGCAGTTCTCCTGTTTTCGGCCGGTGTCCTTTTCTACCGGATTCACTCCGGAGCATTCTCTCGAAAAACCGGACTGATTAGTGTTATTGCATTCCTCGTCTTCGTTTTTTTCCCCTGTCTGAACGGAATGGAGTCGGCGCTCCTTGTTTTTATGCTTGCTTTGCTCCTCTATACCGGCTGGAAAAGACGGATCTTCTCAACCAGTCCAGGTGGGTGGCACTTCCTTTTTGGAATCATCCTCGGCCTGACAGTCCTCGCCCGCCTCGATGCCGTTTTCATTGCTATTACACTGGCATTCTATCTCACGTTCGATATTATTCGAGGCCGTACAGGCACCAATGTAAAAATAAAAAGACTGGTTCTGATAGGGGCAGGATCAGCCCTCGTCCTTACTCCATACATGCTTTCCAACCTCATTGACACAGGAAGCATCATGCCGATAAGTGGAGCCTTAAAATCCACCTTTCCCCGCATATCGACTTCCGGTTACGGCTTGTCGCACCTGAGCACAAGGGACTGGGGAAAGATCTCCGCTGCGGCTCTCTACTTGGTGTGGTATTTCCGCTCTGGACGAGGACGAGGCCATCGCGAAAGAGAATACTTCAGGGGCGCTGTTGCCATGCTAGGTGTAGCGGTTCTCCTTCATTTCCTTCACACTGCCCTCTTTATGAAATGGGCCGTTTTCAGATGGCATTTTGTCACATACAGCGTTCTCGGAACATTCGTCCTGAGCGAGCCGGTTGAATTCATTCTACCGAGTCTCCCCCGAAGGTTCTCCAAAATTGCCTGGTCGGCAACTCTACTTGTCCTTCTCGTCACCGGGGCCTTCATTATAAAGGGAAAGATGTACAGACCGTACGACTGGACCCTACAGAGCTACGAAGCATCGCTCTGGGCCAAAAGCAATACTGGACCGGATGATATCTTCGCGATGAAGGACTGTGGCATTTTCGGCTTTTTCAGCGAACGGCAGGTGGTCAATCTTGACGGCGTCGTAAACAACACCCAGTTCCAAAAAGTGCTTAAGGAAGGGCGCCTGAATGAATATCTGGGGAGTTGCAACGTCCAGTATATCGCTCAGCACGCTATCTGGCACCGCAATGATGTCGTGACCGGAGAATACGCAGCCTATAGCCAGGAATACCCGAGCAGGAAGTTTGACGGATCGGGAGACGCACTGGAATTAACTCGAGACGCTGAAGTCTACCGTTCCCCAATCTATTTCGACGGGGCATTCGATACGGTTTTTCTCATTTGGAGATTCCGGCGGCCATAAAAAGGTGCGCCTTCCGAACATTTCGTCCGCCTTACCTCTGGCTCAGGCAAGGAATCCGCCTTTACTAAAGGTGGAAGTACCGACCGCGGAGGCTGAGAGGTGGATAACTATTTAATTGCAGTGTAATTGCATCCCCTCCTGAGCACATCAGCGAGAATTTTTGTAGCCCCCACCCATGCAATCACTCTAAATACAAGGGCTCTAGCGCCAGTTGTTGAATAAGCCCTGCTGACGTCCCATCTGTCATAAACCTCCCTGAAACCATGCTTCTTCAGAATTCTTCGCGCTTTCCAAGGAGTGAACCAATGTATGGCGGGATTCTCTGTATATCCAATCAGTTCCGGTCTGTTGTTTTTCGCCCAGTTCATTATCCTGATCTTGAGCCAATCAGGATACCATCCGAAAAGGGGGAAGCCAGAAATCTCGGACGTTCGAGGGCAAAGGGAATTAGCAGAGTTGAACCAAAAAACACCTCCCGGTTTGAGGACCCGATATGTTTCGGATATTGATACTTCCAAATCATCGACATGTTCTAAAACAGAAGTGGATATCACAATGTCGATCGTTTCATCTTCATATGGCAACTCTTCTGCTCTTCCATTTTTAATCTCTAGAGGAGCTTGAGGCCATTGTGTCGAAGGGCAAGCACAACGCGCAGAAAGCACTCAATGCCCTGATACTTCTGAACTGCGACGAGAATGCACCAACGCCACGGATGTTCAGGGAACAGGACATAGCAGACGTGCTGAAAATCAGCGCCATGAAACTGTATCGTGTGAAGCGGCGCTTTGTGGACGAAGGGCTCCAGATCGCATTGAATGGGCACAAAGGTCAGCGGGCATATGAGAAGAAAGCCGACGGTGAATTTGAGGCGCACTTGGTTGCACTCAGTTGCAGTAAGCCGCCGCCGGGGTATGTGAGATGGTCGCTGCGCCTGCTGGCAGATAAGGCCCGTGGAACTACAGTACGTTAATGCTCTCATTGTTTCCCGCCAGGCAGTCCTCGATCCGAAAGTACAATTCCATAGCACACTTTGTCATATATCGCCGGGATAGACAAAGATAGAAATCTCAAAGGAATTGTTATATGTGCAATCAACTCCAATTCATTTAATTACACGGGGCGTCTACAATATCCTATTCCCTCACATTTACCAGCAAAGAAGTAAATCTGCGTCCTGGAACAACCCGGCAACTCCCGTTCTTAATATAGTCTCCTTGTTAACTCATTCCAGTTAAATGGTCATTGGCAGATGTCGCCTTTGAGCGGCAAGGAGATTGAAAGCCTTCTCATGCCGAGTATCAAGCATCAGATACAGCCCCCCTGCGACAGGCCGAGCATATCAACGTTCGAGCTCCTTTTCCTACATGAACAGCAGCGGCAGCTGGTCGGCAACGAGATATCCCTCGACGGTCGGGACCGTTCGATCGTCTTCGATCCGCACGAGGGAGATGTCGAGCAGTTCCTCGAGAGTCTCCTCCCAGCCGGGATGTTCCTTCAGAAGGTCCAGCTCGACGCCG
>JAUWCL010000034.1 GCA_030609325.1 Candidatus Krumholzibacteriota bacterium | reverse complement strand
GAAAGGAGGAGGATGGCCGATAGCAATACCAGAGCGTTGCGCTTCATAGATATCCTGCCTTTCAAAGGGTTAAAAAAAGAGATAACCGATTTATTCAAATCCATAATGCTTACAAATTATAGCAGAAATTGGGATATGGGGTCAATACCCTATCTGGAGAATTTAAATAAAACTCTGTGTGCAACAACAGGTTGAGAAAATCTGCCGAAGGGGATATACAGGATATATAGATAATCAGGAAAAGAGAGAGAAGGGGTCTGCGACCGTGAGTATAAATGGAACAGGCGGGTGCTGATGACGGGTCAGGACGAGCGGAACAACTGGTCGGAAGGCTGCCGGGAGCATGAAGCCGGCCGGTCTGCCGGCGGAGAATCCGGCAGGCAAGTCAACTACCGCAGGAAGCTATGGCATTTTGCCAGCGGGGCTGTCGTCGTGGGTTCTCTCGTGCTATTCGCCCCCTCGAAGAGGTGGGCGATCGTCATTCTCGCGACGGGGCTCGCGCTGATGCTCGTCATCGACATCGTCCGTTACTTCAGCCGCAGGGGGAAACGCCTTTTCTGGCGACACCTCGGGTTTCTCGCCTCGGAGAAGGAAAAGAGGGGGCCGACGACCTCCCTCTACTACGCCGCCTCGCTGCTGCTGTGCGTCATCATATTTCCGACGTTTGCCGCTATCGGAGGGGTGATCAGCCTCGCCGCGGGCGACCCGGCGGCCGCAATAGTGGGCGGGAGGTACGGGAGGCTGAGGATAGGCGGCAAGAGCATAGAGGGAGGCCTGGCCAACGCCGTGCTGACCTTCGCCCTGATACTGATATTCGTCAGGTCGTACCCAGTAGCGGCTTCCGGGGCGCTGGCCGGCGCCGTGGTCGAGATGCTTTCGATACCTTACCTCGACGACAACGTCACCGTGCCTCTTGCCGCAGGCGGGGCGATGATCGCGGCGGTGGCCCTTTTCGGGATGTGACCTTCGGACGGGATGTGATCCTCAGAACATCATGCCGATATCGAAGAACCAGCGGCCCTTCGGGTCCATCGGCCAGGCGTATCCGAACTTCAGCAGCCAGCCCTCCTTGACGATGAAGCTCATCGCCAGGCCCGCACTGCTGTAGAACAGCTCGCTGGTAAGGTCCTCGTCGTTGTCCCAGGCGGCCCCCGTGTCGACGAATACGCTCATGTCGACGAGTATGATCGGATTCCCCAGCTCGGAGAGCTCCCTGAAATTCAGTGGTACGCGAAGATCGGTGCGCACCAGCGCGCTGTTCTCCCCGTAGAAGACGCCGAACTCGTATCCCCTGATCGTCGACGTTCCGCCGAGGTGCTCATAGAGATAGGCGGGGATGCCCGCCTCGTTGATCGCACTTCTCGCGTTGATCGAGAGAATCGGCCGGCCCAGGTCGAGAAAGGCCGTCCCGTCGGCGAAGAGCCTCGTGTTCGTGAACGCAGGATCGTTCTGCAACAGTCCCCGGCTCTTTATTGACACACCGATCTGAACACCCGATTCGGGATAGAATATCCGGTCGAGGCGCGAAAAGTTCAGGCCGGTGCTGATCGTGAACAGGGTGCCGCTCGGCGCGTCGGGGACGCCGTCCTCCCCCTGGTGCGCGAGCATCGGGTCCCCCGCCTGGATGACTTCGAGACCCGGATCGAGAAAGTACGAAAAACCGTCCGCCAGCTTCATCACGAAGGAGAGATAACCCTCGAACCACTTGATCCTGTCGTCGACGATGATCTGCTGGAATGAGGGGTAGGGCCATCGGTATCCTCTGTATCTCGCCAGTATCCCGGCGCTGAGCCTTTCGGTCCCGAAGACGCGCGGCTTCATCCACCTCGCGTGAAGGATCAACGCGCCGTGTACCATCGCTGAGAGATGGAGCTGCTCGTTTCGCCCGCGCAGGTTGGTCTCGATGAATGCAGCGCCGAAGGCGATCTTGTCGGTGAAGTTCCGGTTGATTCGCGGGCAGAGCGTCCACGTCTTCTTTTCCTCCGTGATGATCAGCAGGATGAAAACGCCGCGTCCCTCGCTGTCGAAATTGAGCTTGTGAGAGGCGTAGCGGATGCCGGAAAGTTGTTTGACGCGCTCGATGCCTTCGCGCACGCCGTCCCACGTGCAGGTGTCTCCCGCGGCGAGCCCGAACTCACTGACGACGAGCTCGCGGTCGATACCGAAGTCGCCGTAGACGGCGACGCCGAGCACTGGCTGACCCTCTCCCCGGTATGCGCCCGCAGGGGCTGCCAGGAGGATCAGCGCGATCATTGCGGTTGCCGTTTTGAGCTGTGTCTTCTTCATGATATACCCGGCAGGCCCGGCCGGCATCGTGCGTTCAGACTCCGTCTCTTCGAGAGTAATCGGGGAGGGCGCCGCGGTCAACCTGATATGGCGGAACTGATAATTCGGTTGTCGCGAAGCCCTGTAATCAATTAAAATCCTGTCGTTGCGGCTACAGGCCGCGGCAGTGGAACATTTCAGAGGTAGCGCTCATGTACATGTCGCTCTTCATGGCTTTCCTGCGCGTCGGGCTCTTCGCGTTCGGCGGCGGTCCGGCGATGCTTCCGCTCATCGAGAAGGAGGTCGTGGAGGAATACGGCTGGTTCACGCACGAGCAGTTCCTCGACACCATCGCCATGGCCAATACACTGCCCGGCCCCATAGCGACGAAGATGGCGCTCAGCATCGGGCTGCAGGTCGGCGGGCCCCTCGGCGCATTCACGGCGGTTGCGGCGATGCTGCTTCCATCGAGCATCCTGATCATCGTCTTTACGGTCCTCTACTATAAATACAAGCATCTCACAGCGGTGCAGAGCATCGTCAGGGGCGTGCGGCCGGTCGTCATAGCGCTGCTCCTCGTCACGGTCGCCCATCTTGCCCCGAGGGCGATCTTTTCGTGGGATACCTTCGTGATCTCGTTGGCCGCCTTCGTCGTGGTCTTTTTCCTCAAGGTGCATCCGATATACACGATAGCGGTGGCGGCGATATTCGGGTTCTGGTTCTATCGCTGACCGCTGTCTTCAGGTCTTCTCAGAGGTGAATCGATATGGATGAAATGGAACGGGGATATCTGTCCGACCCCATGACGGGTGATTTCACGGCGAAAGTGACGAAGGTCGAAGATGCCGGGGACGGCGCCTGGAGGGTATGGCTCGACAGGACGCTCTTCTATCCCGAATCTGGCGGTCAGCCTGACGACTGGGGCACCCTCGGGGGGTTCGAGGTGAAGGCGGTGAGTGAGGAGGGGCCCGGCGTCTGTCATCTCGTAAAGGGCAGGCTCGAGATCGGCGACGAAATCAACGGGCATGTTGATATGGTGAGGCGCTTCGACCACATGCAGCAGCATACCGGCCAGCACATTCTCTCGAGAGTCTTCGTCTCGCTCGAAGGCCTGATGACCGTCGGGTTTCACCTGGGGGAGAAGGCGAGCACGATCGACCTCAGCGGCACGGCATCGGAGGATGTCATCGCCAGGGCAGAGCGGGAAGCGAACGCCGTTGTCTTCCAGGACCTCGAGGTCGGAGCCAGGGTCGTCACCCGCGAGGAATACGAATGCGGGAAGGACGGCGGGGACGGCGTGAGATCGAGGCTTCCCGAAGGGGCCGGCAGCATACGCATCGTCGAGATAGAGGACATGGACAGCTCGACCTGCTGCGGCACCCACTGCCTCTCTACGGGGATGGTGGGTGTAATAAAGTTGACGGGTACAGAGAACGTCCGGGGCGGCACGAGGGTCGAGTTCCTCTGCGGCGGCAGGGCGCTGGGCGACTACGGCGAAAAGCACGGGGCGCTGACCGCGCTGGGCGCCTCGATGAGCACCGACTGGCGTGAGCTCGGGAGCATCATCGAGAAGCTCGTCTCGGAGAACAAGTCACTGCGCAAGGAACGCGACGCCCTCTCCCGGGAACTCGCCGGCTACAGGGCGGTTGAGATCGGAGAGCCGACCGGCGAGATCGGCGGATACGGGCTGGTGAGAAAGGTATTCGATTCCGCCAACGCCGGCGAGGTGAGGGAGATGGCGGCGAAGATAAGGGAATCGGGCGAAACGATCGTGCTGTTCGGCATCGCCGCACCGGGTCCGGGGTTCGTGTTCGCCTGCAATCCGGCGATCGGCGCCGATATGGGAGCGGCGCTCAGGGAGGCGGCGGACGTGATCGGCGGGCGGGGCGGCGGCGGGAAGGATTTTGCCCAGGGAGGCGGCGGCGATCCCTCGAAGATGAAAGAGGCTCTCGACGCTGCCGAGAAGAAGATACGGGAGATGCTCGAGTGACGGACGATCCGCGCATGGAGAACAGGGATGGCAGGGAGGAGATGGTCAGGACCCAGATCGTCTCGAGGGGCATCTCCGACGAGGGAGTGCTTGCGGCGATGCGCAAGGTGCCGCGCGAGCTCCTGGTAAGGACCGAGGACTATCGCTGCGCCTTCTACGACGGCCCCCTTTCGATCGGGTGCGGCCAGACGATTTCCCAGCCGTATATCGTTGCCTACATGACCGAGCTGCTCGGGCTCGGGAGCGGCGACCGCGTTCTCGAGATCGGCACGGGGAGCGGCTACCAGACGGCCATCCTCGCCGAGCTGGCCGCCGCAGTCTTCACGGTCGAGATCATCCCCGAACTGTCCGAACGGGCGCGGGGAGCGCTCGCCGCAATGGGATACTCCAACATCGAGTTCAGGACGGGGGACGGCCGCGACGGCTGGCCCGAGGAGGCGCCGTTCGACGCGATCATCGTCACCGCCGCGCCCGAATACATGCCGCCGGCCATGAAGGAGCAGCTCGCCGACGGCGGAAGGCTCGTCATCCCGGTCGGCTCCTCGGCACAGTACATACACAGGATCGTCAGGCGCGGCGATGATTTCGAGGACGATGGATTGATCGCTGTGAGGTTCGTGCCCCTGACGGGCGGAGCGATAGAATAGCGGGAATCCGCGACGCCGGCCGGCAGGACCATGGAATGGACTGAGACAGAGAGGGCATATATGACGGGTGTATATTACCACGAGCTCTTCGGCAGGCATCTCGAGGGATACGGGCATGTCGAGAGCCCCGCAAGGTACAGGGCGGTCATGGAGAGGCTGAGGGACTGTCCCTTTACCGACAGGCTCGAGTTTGTCGAGGCGGTGCCGGCCGACAGGGACGCGATAACGGCGGTGCACGAGAGCGAATATGTCGACGGGATCCTCTCGCTCGAGATCGACCAGGCCGTCGTCCTCGACTGGGGCGATACTGTGGCTACCACCGACACTCCACGCGCGGCGCTGCACGCCGCCGGCGCAGCCGTCCAGGCCGCCGGCGATGTCCTCGAGGGAAGGTTCGCCAACGCCTTCTGCCCCGTCAGGCCGCCCGGGCATCACGCCGAGAGCGGCAGGGCTATGGGATTCTGCGTCTTCAACAACATCGCGATCGCGGCGAGATGGCTCACGGGCGAGGCTGGCCTCGACAGGGTCGCCGTCATCGACTGGGACATCCATCACGGAAACGGCACGGAGAGGATGTTCCTCGATGACCCCAGGGTGCTCTACGTAAGCCTCCATCAGTACCCGCACTATCCCGGCACGGGCCACTACAACATGGTCGGCACCGGCGACGGCACCGGCTACACCCTCAACATCCCGCTCGGCGCAGGCGCGGACGACGGTCTCTACCGGGGCGAGTTCGAGCAGAGGATCCTTCCCGCGCTCGATCGGTTCGAGCCGGGGATGATCCTCATATCGGCGGGATTCGATGCGCACGCGGAGGATCCGTTGTCAGGCGCACGCCTCTCGACGGGGATGTTTGCCGAGATGACCGAGATGCTCGCCGGGGCGGCGGACAGGCACTGCGGCGGCATGATACTCTCGTTTCTCGAGGGAGGGTACGACCTCGACGCGCTGGCCGACTCGGTCGAGGCGCACGTCGGCGTGCTGGCCCGTGCGTAGAAACACTTTTCCACCGGAAGCATCAGATCCTGAACCCAAGCGTTACAGGTAGAGCCTCGCGTCGTGGCGGCTCTCGTTGATCGGGGAGATCCTGATCGCCGGGATGTCGACCACGGGGCACTTGTTCTCGCAGATGCCGCACCCGATACAGATCTGCGGAATCACGTACGGTTTCTTGAGGACGAATGGTCTTCCCCTCCTGTCGACCGATTCCTCTTCCTCGAACCTTATCGCCTTGCCCTGCGCGGGGCAGTGTTCTTCGCATACCCCGCAGTTGCGGTTGTACGTGTACGGTATGCACCGGCTCCTGTCTAAGGTCGCCAGCCCGATCTTCGTCTTCTGCTTTTTCTTCAGGCTTATTTTCTGGATTGCGCCGGTGGGGCATACCTGCGTGCAGAGATTGCAGTGGTACTCGCAGTAGCCGAGCTTCGGGACGAGTATCGGGGTCCAGAGGCCCTCGAGGCCGGCCTGGTGCAGGGTCGGCTGCAGT
This sequence comes from Candidatus Krumholzibacteriota bacterium, assembly GCA_030609325.1. GTDB lineage: Bacteria > Krumholzibacteriota > Krumholzibacteriia > Krumholzibacteriales > Krumholzibacteriaceae > JAUWCL01. The sequence goes on along the minus strand of JAUWCL010000034.1, from coordinate 18,071 downwards.
CCGTTCGTCAGGCAGACCTTCATGCACTCGCCGCATTTGACGCAGGTCTTGACGAAGTCCTTCTCGGGCAGTGCGCCTGGAGGACGTATCAGCTCGGGATGGACGCGTTCCCTGTGCTCGCCGAGCGTGACGATCGGAACCGAGAGAAGGGCCGCGGCGCCCGTCGAGAGGAGCCAGCGCCGCTCGAGATCGACATTCCCCTCACCGGTCTTCCGCATCGTCGGATGGATCGAGACGGCGGTGCAGGGGCAGACATCCCTGCAGTTCCAGCATACGAGGCATTCCCTGCTGGCCCACTGGCCGGGCGGGAACGGAGTTGCGTCGCCCTGGCAGGTCCTGTTGCACGTGCCGCACGAGACGCATTTCTCGCTGTTCACGTCGACCCTTGCCATCATCTGTCTGGTGCCGATGATGCCGAGCATGGCGCCGAGCGGGCAGAGATACCTGCACCAGAAGCGCGGCGCGAGCAGGTTGAGCCCGAGGATCACGGAGAATATCAGCGCGATCGGGATCATCTGCCTGAACACGGGCTGTTCGAAGGCGAGGACGGTCCCGACCATTGCCGAATAGACCGCGTCGGCGGCCGGCGAGATGCCCGGCACGTCGATGGCATATGCCGTCTCGAGGATCGAGCGCACGATACGGTTGACGCCGGGGTTGTAGCCGATCGCGAGCGACCTGATCGTCAGCGAGATCGGGTCGAGGATGCCGGCTGCGTTCCATCCGAAAACGGCCGCAACCAGTATGAAGACGAGTATGAAGTACTTCACCGGCCGAAGGCGCGGGAAGCGGCCGTCGTTCGGCGTCGGCCTGCCCCTTCTCATCCTGAACCAGCCGACGATCGTGTTCAGCGTGCCGAGGGGACAGACCCATCCGCAGAAGACCCTGCCGAAAAACACGGTCACGACGATCGTGATCAGCGAAAAGAGGAAAACCGCCTTGACCGTGTGGGTAGCGAGCATGGTGCTCAGCGCGATCAGCGGGTCGAAGTCGAGAAAGAACTTCACCGGGAGGCCGAGTTCGTCGCTGCCCTTGTACTCGGTCTGGATGAAGAGAAAGAAGAAGAGCGCAAGAAAGAGTATCTGCGAGAATCTTCTCAGGTTTTTCATGTCACCTATCCGAGGTTTGCTTCCATGTATCCTTCACCGGAGAAATCGGATCTTCCGAGTCCCCGCTTCACCGCTTCCTCGATATGGGGGAACGCCTCAGGATCGTTGCTGAATATTGTGTCCCCGAACAGCGAGATGCCGAACGCGTCGATCCTTACCGGGTCGGCGCTTGCCGCGACCGTGTTCAGCTCGACGACGTCCTTCAGCGTGCTTCCCTGCGGCCCGTTCGCCTTGAGCAGCCTCACCGAGTCGAGGATGTTGAGCGTCGGCTTGAAGTAGGCGGCGAGGTCGACGACGCACTCGGGGAGGTTCTGATGCAGGAGGTCGCGTCTCCCGCCGATCAGCCCCATGAGGTTCTTCATCGAGAGGGTGACGTCGGAGAGGCCGTGGTGCTTGGCTATCGGGACGTTGATGATCTTGTCCGCTTCCATCGCCTCGCGGTAGACCTTCCAGTCACTCATAACGCTTCCGCAGATGTTCGTTGAGACGAACCCGCGCTTCTCCATGAACGGGACCTTCGCACCTGCGCCTTCGGCCGCTTCCTTGATGCCGCTTCTCTTGTATGTCCGCCTCGCGTCGTTGCATGTGTTGTCGGCGACGACGATCTTCTTCGCGCCCGCCTCGGTGACCATCTTGACGACTGTCTCGACGACGACCGGGTTGGTCGTGGCGGCCTGCTCGGGTTTCTTGTCCCAGGAAATGTTCGGCTTGACGAACACGACGTCGCCCTTGTCGACGAACGATCCCATGCCGCCGACGAGCTCGACGGCCTTGCGGACGATGGCGGCGGTGTCGGTGCCCCGGGCCACTCCGAAGGTCGCGGCGGGGGGATGCGGCGGTACAAGAGCGCCGAGACGCCTGACGGGAAGCATCGCTCCCGCCGCCCCGGCTGCGAGGATCCTGAGAAAATCTCTTCTGCTGGTCATGATTATCTTTCCTTCGGGCGGATCCGGTAAAGGGAACCAGGCCTGAATCTGCCGGTTCGGCGATCGGCATGTGAAAATAATATAAAATACACGCATCGCAGTAAAGATTATTTGGAGGGAGCGCCGTATTCGGAGTATATTTGCTCTGATCGTTACAGAAGGGGAAAAGGGGCGCAGACCCGAAGAGTGGAGGAACGATGGAATCCGGCGTTTTTCAGCCGAAGACATTCTACAGGAAACTCGACTCGCTGCTCACGCGGATCGGCGGGGGCGCGTCGATAAAGGAGATGCTCTCGCTCGTCCTCGACGAGCTCGTCGAGTCGGTAGGGGAGGATCTGGGCATAAGGAGCGGATGTGTCTACCGCCTCTCGGGCGGAGTTTACAGCAAGACCGACCAGCTCTGCGGCGTCGGCGCCGGGAGCTGGCCCGCGTCGATCCGGAAGGGCGACGAGACAATCGAACTCCTGTCCCGTCACAAGAGCTACATCTTCGTCGACACGGTCGATCCTTCGTGGGGCAGGGACAGCGTCGCCGTGCTGTTCGGCGAAGATGACGAATACCTCCTCATCTTCATGCTCGAGAAGGGCTGGGTCCGCGAGACCCTCGAGTTCTCCCTCAACACGATCCGCTCGACACTGAATTACAGCTCGTCGACGAGCCGGTTCTCCGCCGATCTGCAGGAAGCGTACGAGATCCAGAAGAGCCTTCTGCCCCGTATCGAACCGGAGTTCGAGGGATACGACATCACAGGCAGGATGGAGGCGGCCGAGAAGGTCGGCGGCGACCTTTACGATTTCTCCGTTCTCGCCGAGGGCGTGCTGAACTTCGCAGTCGGCGACGCGAGCGGACACGGCCTTCCTGCGGCACTCCTCGCCAGGGACGTCGTTACCGGGCTGCGTATGGGGATGGAGAAGGAGATGAAGATCTCCGGCGTTATTTGCAAGCTCAATTCTGTGATCAACCGGAGCCGACTCTCTACCAGGTTCATCTCTCTCTTCTACGGGGAGCTCGAGCTCGGAGGCACACTCGTCTACGTCAACGCCGGCCATCCGCCGCCGCTCCTGTTCAAGTCGGACCGCATCGAGAAACTCGACGTCGGCGGAACGATCCTCGGCCCCCTCGAGGACACCAGTTTCAAACGCGGATTCGCGTTCATGGATCCCGGCGACCTGCTGGTCCTCTTCACCGACGGCATCCTTGAGGCTACAGCCGCCGACGGGGAGATCTTCGGCGAGAAGCGGCTTGCCGTGTATATTAGGGAGAGCATCTCGAGGCCGCTGTCCGAGATCATCGACGGCCTGTTCGAGGCGATCAGGGATTTCGCGGAGAGCGAAAGGCTTCAGGACGATACGACCATCGTCGTCATCAGGCGGCTGTAAGATGCGTCCGGGGAGTTCCCCGCGAGGTCATCGGCGAAGGAGCAGTTTTTCCCTTTCCCCAGACTTTTCTTCATTGGTTTGGACAAGCCACTCTCATTCTTCTTGAACAGGGATCGCATCTAAAGACGCTCAGAGTATTATCGGGGAAAAAGACCTTGTCAAAGACCTTGTCAACGGCTCTCTTGACTCGCACCCGGAAAACAACTAAACTGACCTTCATGTTCCCGCGCCAGGGGGCGGTGGAGAACGTTTTGCATGAGATCCCGCTGATAAAATACGGACCTTTCGGAGGAAGACGATGGCAGACGCACCCAGACCGAAAGAACTGCCGGCTGGCAAGCTCAGATGGAAATGCCCCGGCAAGTACCTCGATTTCAGGACCACGAACGATTTGAAGCCGTGCACCGACATTATTGGTCAGGACCGTGCGCTGACGGCGATAAGGATGGGACTCGAGCTCGAACACCGCGGATACAACATATTCATCACCGGGCTGGTCGGCACGGGGCGCACGTCGACGATCAAGTACATCCTCGAGAAGCTCGAGCGCAAGGACCCGATCCCTCCCGATATATGCTACATGTACAACTTTCGCCATCCGAGCAACCCGGTCTCCATCGAGCTCGAGGCGGGGCAGGGCAACCAGCTCGCCGCCGACATGGATAACCTCATCCGCGACCTGAAGAAGAACATCCCGACGCTGTTCAAGAGCGACTACTATCAAAATCGCCGCAAGAGACTGATAGAATCGATGCAGACAAAGCAGAAGAAGGTCGCATCGATTTTCGAGGAGAAGATCGACAAGGAAGGCTTCGCCATGGTCAGCCTCCAGGTGGGCCCGGTCATGAAACCCCAGCTCGTGCCGGTCGTCGACGGAACCCCTGTCGATTACGCGACACTCTCCCAGTTGGTCGAAAAGGGCAAGGTCTCAAAAAAGAATTTCGAGAGGATGAAGGAATCGGCCGAGTCCCTCTCCGAGGAGATGACCCAGATCTACGACAGGATGAAGGAGCTCGAGCGCAACCTTAAGAAAAAGCTCGAGAAGCTCGACATTGACGTAGTGCAGCCGACGATCCACGAGATGATCCTCGAGATCGACAGGAAGTATAAAAACGAGACGCTGAGCAAGACGCTGAAGGATATCGAGAAGGAGATCATGAAGCGTCTCGACCTTTTCAGGGCGAAGGACGAGGATGAGCAGAGGGCCGTCATGGCCGCCTTCGTAGCCGAAGACGGCCATATGGAGGACCCTTTCCGGGAATTCAGGGTCAACGTCGTCGTCGACAACTCCGAGACGACGGCTCCCCCCGTTGTCATCGAGAACTTCCCCGATCTCAGAAACGTATTCGGCGTCATCGAGAGGGATTTCACGCCGACGGGATGGTCCAGGCCGGACCACATGAGCATATGTGCCGGCGCGTTCCACCGGGCCAATGGCGGCTTTCTCGTGATGAACGCGCTCGATGCATTCATCGAGCCTGGCGTCTGGCAGATCCTCAAGAGGACGCTTAAGAGCTGCGAAGCGGTCATTCAGAACTACGATTCGTGGAGCATGATGAGTTCCTCGGCACTGAAGCCCGAGCCGGTGTGTATGAAGGTCAAGATCGTGCTGATCGGCGATTCGCGCCTCTACTATCTGCTGCAGTCTTATGACGAGGATTTCAGGAAGATCTTCAAGATAAGGGCCGATTTCGACCGCGAGATCGACAACAGAGCGGCGGTGATCAAGCAATACGCCGGGTTCATCAAGGGGATCTCCGACAGGGAAAACCTTAAGGCGTTCGATTCCGACGGGGTGGCGGCCGTCGTCGAGTATGGAGTCCGCGTCGCCGGCCGGCAGACGAAGCTCTCGACCAGGTTCAGCCTGATCTCCGACATAGTCCGCGAGACCCACTATCATGCCGAGAAGGCGGGGAAGAGGATTGCCACGCGCGAACACGTAGAACGCGCGATCCAGCAAAGGATAAAACGGGTCAATATGCTCGAGGAGAAGATCCAGGAGAGGATCGACGACGGGACGCTGATGATCGACACCGCCGGCTCGGTCGTCGGCCAGGTCAACGCCCTGTCGGTATACGACCTGGGCGACTACATGTTCGGCAAGCCGTCGAGGATCACCGCAGTCACCTCTCTCGGCAACTCGGGCGTCATCAATATCGAAAGGGAGGCGGACCTGAGCGGCAGCACGCACAACAAAGGCGTGCTGATCCTCTCGGGTTTCCTCAGGAGCAGGTACGGGCAGGAAAGCCCGCTCGTGATGAGCGCGAGCCTCTGCTTCGAGCAGTCGTACGGGGGCGTCGACGGCGACAGTGCCAGCTCCACCGAGCTTTACGCCATCCTGTCGAGCCTGGCGGGCCTTCCGATCAGGCAGGATATTGCCATCACCGGCTCGATCAACCAGAAGGGCGAGATCCAGCCGATCGGCGGGGTCAACGAGAAGATCGAGGGATTCTACGCTGCATGCAGGGCGAGGGGGCTGGTGGGCACGGAGGGAGTCATCATTCCGTGGCAGAACGTCCCCGAGCTCATGCTCGACCAGGAAGTGGTCGACGCCGTCGAAAAGGGCAAGTTCCATATCTATCCCGTCAAACATGTCGACGAGGGGATCGCGATACTCACCGGTGTCAAGGCCGGGCGGAAGCTCAAGAGCGGAAAGTACCAGAAGGACACCGTCAACGAGCTGGTCAGGCAGGCCCTCTGCGACATGGCCATTAACTGGAAGCAGTTCGGTTCTAAAAACGACAAGGACAAGGGAGATTTCTGAACCGGCAGGGAGTCCCCGCCTGAATGGAATGAATCGTTTCCCGGGGCGTATAAGACGGGAAACCAGGAGGACCTGATGCAGAGACGCATATGGAAGACATCTGTTGTGGCGGTCGCCGCCGTATTGCTTATAGCAGGATGCGGTGGAGAGAAGAAGGGGCAGGAGATTCCCGAGGAACTTCCCGAGATAGAGACGGGCGTGAACCTCGTCGTGAATCCGGGTTTCGAGGAATGGGAAGGCTATAGATCGGCCGGATGGATGATGAGGGTCTTTGCGGGCGAAGGGACGAATCTCTCCTTCTACGGGAAGAGCGACAAGGTGGGGAGCGGGGAGTCTTCGTTTTATCTCCGCGGCCTGTATAACACCGACAAGTGGATGGTGGCGACGCAGCGGTTCCCCGTGCGTCCCGGCCACGAGATCGTCTTCTCGTCCGACATCATGACCGAGGACATCAAGCAGAACCGCGGCCAGGAGGATAACTGCGGAGTATATGTGCGGTTCCTCGACAGCGACGGGCAGAGGCTCAGCGACAGGTATTTCGCCGACGCATGGACGGGAAAAAGGACGGGTACCAGCGGCTGGCGCAGGGAAAAGAAAAAGACGGAAGTCCCCGATGGCGCCCGCATCGTCGAGATCGGCGTCATCAACCAGATGACGGGATACGCCTACTTCGATGAGGTGAGACTGGTTATCAAGGAGAAGATAGACTGGGAGTCGAAGGACTCGAAGTTCATCACGTACAACTGGTTCAAGAGGCGCCCATTCCCGCCCGAGGATATGAAGAAGGTATCCGGGCTGATCGAGGAGATCGCGAAAGAGGCGGAGATAAAGGAGATCGAGGGCAGGATCAACTATTTCCTGTATCCCGACGAGGAAACGTTTATGAAGATCCTCCAGAGGCCGAAGTACAAGACAGCGGCCCGATGGGACAAGAAAGAGCTCCATGACATCAAGTCGTTCAACGATCACGAGATTATCCATCTGATCCTGTACGATCTGGGATTCCCGCCGGTCAGTCTCACAAAGGGATTCGTGTTCTACTTCAGGGCGAAGTACAACGATTGGGACATGCACATCCGTTCGAAACGGTTCCTCCTGCAGAGGCAGATCCCCGCTCTCTACAAGACGATCAATCCGGACAGGTGGCGGAAGGTAGACCACGCGGTGGTCGTTCCGGCCTGGGCGTCGTTCGTCGAGTATCTCATAGATCAATACGGCATGGATACCTTCAAGGAGCTGTATGCCTCAACCAGTGAGATAAGCGAGGAGGGGCCGTTCAGCGTGATTTTCAAGGACGTCTACGGACTCGATTTCCAGGAAGCCGACAGGTCCTGGCGCCTCTATATCATGCGCTATCAGGGAGACGCGGCGGCCGACACGCTGCCCGACGCCGGGGAGGCACAACAGGAGCGGGACAGCGAAGGATCATGAACAGGCTTTTCAGATACTGCCCGCACTGCGGCGACGAGCTGGAGAAGGCGGAAGAGAGCGGGACACCTCGTATGAGATGCGGGTTGTGTGGATTCGTTCAGTACCTCAATCCGGCGCCGGCGGCCGGCATCCTCGTGCGAGACGACGAGGGACGGGTGCTCCTCGTCCGCAGAAAGTTCGAGCCGTTCAAGGGGCTCTGGACGATGCCCGCCGGTTTCATCGAGTACGCCGAGGAGGTCGCGGAGACCGCGGTCCGCGAGCTCAAGGAAGAGACGGGCCTGGTCATCGAGATCGACGGGATTTATGCCGTCGAATCGTGCAGGGACGACCCGAGGGGAAATACCGTGCTCGTGCTGTTCGAGGGCCATGTGAAGGGCGGGAAGCTTGAGGCGGGAGACGACGCCGAGAAAGTGAGCTTCTTTTCCCTTGATTCGCTGCCCGAGATAGCCTTTGCCTGCCAGAGAAGGGTGCTCGAAAGGCTGGTCAGCGGCCCGAGCTGATTTCGCAGGCCGGGCGCGCCTGGTTACCCTCGCCGCGCGTTTTTTTCCTTCTCCTTACGTATCACAAACAGGATGCATGAGACGAAACCTCCCCAGACCAGCCCGCAGATCACTATCATCATCGCGATCGACGACCCGCTCATAGCTCCTCCTTTCCCGCATCATCCTGCAAGTCCGCTGCCGCGGCTGTGATCCCGCCGTCGTCTGCAGCACGCCCGCCGAAGAGAAGCACGGTAATCCTGCGATGAAAGACGAGCATCAGAATGATGAGGATCCCCCACTGCGCGATGCAGGTCCCGACGCTGAACGGCCTCAGTGGATCCCACCAGCGCTCCGGATCGTAGACCAGGATCGCCTGCATGAACCACCAGATGATAAGGGCTGCGAACTCGATCGGGATTACGTACCTGACGAGGATGTTGAAGATCTTCCCGGGCTTTATATCGTTGTCTTCGCTGTCGAGGAGCTCGCTGCGGAACCGCTCGACGCCGTAGCCGATCACGGTTACCGCGAAGAGAAGGCCGCTTAGGAGCAGCCCGAGGCTCCAGACCCAGTCCTGGTTCTGAAAAAACGACGCGTTGAGCGCCGATGGCAGTCCGAGCAGGAAGATCGACGTGCCGACGATCACGATCCCCTTCTTTCTCGTCAGGCCGAAGTCCATCACGTTCCGCGTACCCATCTCGATCATCGAGATCAGGGAAGAGATCGCCGCGATCGAAAGTGCGAGGAAGAACATGAAGAGGAAAAGTCTCCCGCCGGGAATCTCCTCGAACAGTTTCGGTATCCAGATAAAGGTCATCCCCGTGCTGAGCGGCCCGGTGTCCTGTGTCACCTCGATCGCCTGTGCGGCGGGAAGGATGGCAAAGACGGTCGGGATCACTGCGAGCGCGGCGAGCAGCGAGGCGGAGTTGTTGCCGAGCCCGGCGAGAACGGAGTTGGCGACGATGTCGTCGTCCTTTCTCATGTATACAGCGTAGGTGAGGATCAGCCCCCAGCCCGCGCCGGTCGACCATGCGCTCTGCGTGAGCCCCTGCAGCCAGATCCTGTAGTCGAGGAGCGCCCCCCATTTCATCTCGAAGAGGTATTCGAGCCCGGCAGAGGCGCCTGGAAGGGAGACCGCCCTTACGACGGCGATGATCAGCAGCAGGAAGAGTGCGGGCAGCAGGACACGGTTCGCCCTCTCGATGCCGTTGACCACACCGCGGTAGATGATGTACGAGCCGGTGAGTACACCGAAGAGGTGGAACAATACCGGCTGCCAGCCGGATGCGTTGAACGAGGTCCATAACGATGCGCGCTCGCTGCCCCAGAGGCCTCCGCCCGGCAGGGCGCCGCCGGACCCGCTCCAGCCCGAGACGATGTCGACGAGCGCGGCGAAAGTGTACCTAAAGCACCAGCCCGTCACGACGCAGTAATAGAAGGTGATCGCCAGCGTGCAGAACCCGACGAAGCCGCCCATCCAGGTGTGCCTGCGGTTCATCGACCCGAAGGCGCCGATCGTCCCCATCCTCGTCTTTTTACCGATGCCGAACTCGATTATCAGCAGCGGTATCGACCAGAGGAAGAGGAAGATCATCCAGGGGATGAGGAAAGGAGCCCCGCCGTTCTGCGCGATGACCCTGGGAAATCTCCAGATGTTGCCGGTGCCGACCGCCATCCCGAGGGCGGCGAGCAGCAGCGACCATCTCGAGGTAAAGGTCTCTTTCATTCAATGATCTCCGTTAGTCGATAATCTCCATTACCCGGCGATCTCCGTCAGGCGATGATTGCTGACGTTCGACGATCCCGATCATTCGATTATTTCCATGCCGAAAGTGTCTCCGACCTCTATCAGGTCGACGACCTCCATTCCGCTGACGACCTTGCCGATTATCGTATACCTGCCGTCGAGGTGGGGTTGCGGAAGATGCGTGATGAAGAACTGGCTTCCCGGCGTGTCCTTCCCGGCGTGCGCCATGCCTACGTAGCCGCGCTTGTACGTGTGCGGGTTGAACTGGCTCCTGAGGAACCACCCCGCGTCGCCCCATCCGTCCCCGCGCGGGCAGCCGCCCTGCACGACGAATCCGGGGACAACCCGGTGGAAGTTCAGCCCGTTGTAGAATCCCTCCTCGATGAGAAGCAGGACACTCTTCACGATATTCGGCGCGTCGTCGCCGAAGAGCTCTATGTCGATCGGTCCTCTTTTTGTCGTGATGCGGATCATCTTCTTGCCGAGCGGCAGGGCCGGCTCTCCCCACGGGTACTTTCCGCGGTCCCATTCCACGGTGTGGGCAGGATCGTATGATACCGCAGCGCCGTACTTTTTCGCCGCTCCGGCGGCCGCTTCGGCGACCCTCGGATCGCCCTCCCGGACGACCGTTTCTTTGAGCATGGCGATGATATTGCTTCTTGCCGCGGGCTCAAGGTCGCCCTCGCCGGCGAGGGCCTCGAAGACGGCGATGATCGCGAGCTTCCTGTCGCAGTCCTCGCGTCTGCCGGATCCCCTGAATATTTCGACGAGCCTGTCCGTCCCTCCGAGCGCCCTTTTCCTGCCGAGCGCCTCGATGGCCATCGCCGCCACCACCGGGTCGTCGCCGCCGCCGGCATCCAGGAGTGCGTCGAATGCCGTACGGCCGCTGGTGTCGAGAGGCAGACGGAGGTGTTCGTCTTTTTCGATCCTTTTTAATCCCGCGGCCGCGCCCTCACGCTCGAGATGGTTCGCCGAGTTGTCCAGCGTCTCGACGAGCAGGAGCATGTCTTCCTCGTTCCCGATCGCGCCGATGAACTCGAGAGCGGCCATGCGGTCGTATGCTTCGCCCTTGCGTACGATTTCGAGAATGAAGGGACGGGCCTTTTTCGCGTCGGTCGCGGCAGCGGCCTCTATCGCCGAGCGCCTGACCATCTGAGAGCGATCCTGCAGGAGAGGCAGGACCCGTTCGAACGATTTTCCCCTTCGCGAGGCGGCGATGCCGCGCAGGGCGAGGTCCTTGAGGTAGGCGTCGTCCGAGCCGAGCACCGTCTCGAGTTTCTCGGCGGCCTTGTCATTGCCGATTCTCGAGAGGGCCTCGGCCGCCTTGATCCTCAGTATGCGCTCCTTGTGCGTGAGGAGGGTGGCGACGGGCTCGACGGCGTCCTTTGTCTTCAGCCGTCCGAGCGCTTCGACCGCGCGCATGATGACCCAGAGGTTCTCGTGGTCGCAAAACTCGGCGAGCTCATAGTTGAGCTTACTGTACCCGAGGCGCCCGAGTGCGTAGACGGTCTGCTCTATTACGGCGGCGTCGGGGTCGTGTATCGAGTTGACGCACATCTCGGCCGAGGTGGAATCGCCCAGCGCGGCCAGCGAGGATATCGCCTGCGCCCTGATCGTCGAGTGAAAATTCGTCAGCGCTCCCGATATTATCAGCGCGGCATCCTTGAGTCTCGTCATGCCGAGGGCTTCGAGCGCGGCGAGTTTCTGTTTCTTCGCACCCTGCTTCAGCACCTTTTCGAGTGGCTCGAGCGCCGCTTCGTCCATCGTCAGCCCCAGGGAGTAGATTGCGGCGAGAACCACCTCGTCGTTTGAATCCTCGGCGAGCTTCGCCAGATGGGTCACCGGGTCCCCGGCCCTGCCGGCGCGGCCGAGCACCTCGGCGCACCTCAGCCTGATCAGCGGATTGGAATCGCCTGCGTATTTTCCGATCCCCGCTATCTTCCGGGAATCCTCCATCGCGGCGAGATCGGTGAGCTTCGCGCGCGCCGTCTTGCTGAGCAGGAGTCTGTCGTACCTGCCCGCGGCTTCCGCCTGGACGGGAGGAAGCACGAGAGCGGGCACGAGAATCGAGATTCCGAGAATGAAAACGAGGGCGGAGAATGTGAACGGTCTTCGCATGGCGTTACCTCCTGGGACACGCGGGTTGAAGTGCCATTATAGGTATTTCGTTGATGCTCATTCAATTGCAATCTGGCCGGCGAGATTGTATTTTATCCGGTATATATCCGCCTCGAGCCGAAAGGAAACAACTAATGAAAAAGATCCGCCTTCCGTCGCTCCCTGCAGCGTCCGATCTTTCAGCAATTACCCCTGCAACTGTCATTCCCGCAGTGGTCATAAGCGCCGCAATCGCTTTCGCAGCGATTACCTGCACCGCGATCATCCTGGCTGCCGCAGTTTCTCCCGCAAGGGCCTGCACGAGCATGCTGGTCACGAGGGGAGCGTCCGACGATGGCTCGGTGATGATCACCTACGCGTGCGACGGCGAGTTCCATCCGCATATGACCTGCACGCCCCCTGAGGACCACGAGCCGGGCGACTCGCTCGAGCTCCGCGACTGGAGCGGGAAGCTCCGCGGAAAGATCGCCCAGCCGGCCCATACGTACGGCGTCGTTCACCTGATGAACGAGCACCAGCTCGTCATCGGGGAGACGACGTTCACCGGACGCGAGGAGTTGCAGAACCCGGACGGCCTACTTCATTACTGGTGGATGATGCGCATCGCGCTGCAGAGGGCGAAGACGGCGAGGGAGGCGGTCGAGATGATGGGTCGGCTCGTCGCGGAACACGGGTACACCAGCACGGGTGAGTCGATATCGATCGGCGACAGGGAGGAAGCGTGGCTCTTCGAGATAATCGGGAAGGGCCCGGGAGTAAAGGGTGCCATATGGGTCGCGATGCGGATCCCCGACGGGTACATCTGCGCGCACGCCAACCAGGCGAGGATCGGCGAGTTCCCGCTGAAGGACCCGAAGAACTGCCTGTACGCTCCCGACATCGTAGATTTCGCGATAGAGAAGGGGTACTACGATCCCGATTCGGGCGAGCCTTTCAGCTTCAGCGACGCCTACTGCCCCGCACTGCCGCAGAAGCTCCGTTACTGCGCGAGCCGCGTGTGGTCCATCTTTCGCCGCGCCGCGCCGTCGAAGGAATTCTCCCCCGACTACCACAGGGGCGTAAAGGGCGCCGAGCCCTATCCGCTATGGATCAGGCCAGACGAAAAGCTCTCGCGCGAGGATGTCTTCGCCCTGATGCGCGACCATTACGAGGGCACCGACTACGATATGTGCAGGGGTGTCGGCGCCGGTCAGGTCGGCACACCGAACAGGTGGCGTCCGATGACCTGGGAAATCGACGGCGAGACGTATACGTGGGAGCGGCCGATATCAACGCAGCAGACCGGGTTTTCGTTCGTCTCTCAGTTGAGGAAGGACATGCCCGACGCGATCGGCGGCGTCTACTGGTACGGCCTCGACGACACCTACTTCAGCGTCTATGTCCCCTTCTATGCATGCACCGACCGCATACCCGAGGTCTTCACGACAGGTCGCATGTCCGAGTTCTCGTGGGACTCGGGCTGGTGGGTCTTCAACTTCGTCGCCAACTACGCCAATCTGCGCTACGAACTGATGAAGGCAGACATACAGGCCGTGCAGAAGGAGCTCGAGGACAACCTCTCCGCGATGCAGCCGGCCGTCGAGAAGGCCGCGATCGAGCTGTATAAAAAGGATCCGGAGTTCTCCCGGGCATACCTGACTGACTACTCAGAGGCGGCGGCGAACAGGGTGGTGGCGCGGTACCGCCGGCTTGGCAAGGACCTTATCCGCAAGTACAACGACGGATACGTCCAGCACGAACCGGGCCGCGCGAAAGAGGAAGGATACACGGAGGAGTGGCTCCGCAAGGTCCTGAGGCACCATCCCGAGAAATACAGGCTCCAGCGCTGGGAGGCCGACTCTCTTGAGACCGACCTGCCGTACTGAGTCTGCAGGCGCCACAAGTGATCTGCACGCCGGGCACAATCTGAAGCAGCCGGAATGGGGGATTTTTCACTCCCGGCGCCGGGAGTGATCAGTGCACCGATTGCGGCTTTTTGCTCGTGCGGGCACCGGATGTCCCCCCCCGATAAGGCGCTTCATTTATTGTCCAAACCGGGAGGCAAACGATAGATAAAGAGCCCATCTTCTGCCGCGCCTAGATAGAGATGTTTGTCGTCCAGAGCCAGTCCAACCCAGTCACCTACCCAGAGCTGCCCAGGTGGGAAGGGATGGTCCTCCAGTACTGTGGGCTGAGCCGGATTGGACACGTCTACAATCAAGATGTTTCCTGTGTATATGATTACACGATTGCCATACACTGCAAGTGACAGATCCCAGATGTTCCGTCGCTCAAAGTCCAGTTGACCCAACACGCGCGGTTCAGTGGTTTCTTGCAGATCGACCACTGTGAGTGTACCCTGTCCGAAGTAGGGGTTTCCGCTCGCGCTTTCCATATCCATTATATCTCGCTGGACAATGTATGCGAGGTCACCGTCCACCGAGAGCGCGATGCGCGCTACACGACCGCTCGAGCCGACCCCGGCTGATCCACTGCCGATAAAGCGACTCAAGATAATGGGCTGAGTCGGATTATGTATGTCAACGATTGTAAGCGACCCATCCGGATGTGTGGCCACCAGGAGATTTTGACTCAGCGCAAGATCAGTCACCGCCTGATTGAGATCGAGATCTGCGACGGCGCTTGGATCCTTCGGGTTACTAAGATCAATGACCTCAATCCCTCCACCCGAGGTTGACAGCCACCAGCTAGAAGCGTTGCGGTAACCCAAGAAAGCATACTTGGGTGTGAGCATGATTGCATGGACCAGTCCCTTAGGCTTGAATTTCCCCAGGACCGCAGGTCGAGTGGGATCACTGATGTCCATCAACTCTGCAGGAAGCGTTTCATATGCCATGAGAAGGCGTGAAGCATCAACTGCCGCCGTCACGTTCCATTGCCAGCTCTCCGGACCATATTGATGAGAGGCTTGGTATCGCGCCAATCGCTGCGGAGCGCGTGGATTTACAACATCATAGACTATAATGCCGCCGCCCACCTGAGTCAGAATGGCTAGATCATCTGTCCTTAGCACGTCACCCACCCAGCCGCCTTCAAACTCCCAGCGGCCTAGGTAGTGTGGGGCTTGAGGCTCTGAAACGTCGAAAATCGGAGTTGGACCACCATCACCCGCGACATAGAGCCGGTCGTCCACAATTGTCATACCGAGACCCGCCGCCCAGAGATCTTCGATCGTGTAAGTGTAGATGAGCAACGGATCACGCGGATTTGAAACATCGAATGCAGCCAGATCCACCTCAACCTTAAACGTCGCGTAGACCACATCACCGCGAACGATTAGATCAATCGGTATTAGGAGGCGAGTGTCGAATGCTTCACCCAGGAGCTCTGGCTCACCTTCCTCGCGTATACGATATACCGCAAGACCCCGCTCTGGGCGATGTTGGAGCAGAAAGAGCAAGTCACCGTGTACCTCCACGTCCACAAACCCCTTTCCCTCTGGAAGGGGTAGCACGCGCTCGATCCGTGGTCTTGCCGGGACGCGCGCATCCACAATGATGATCTGATCCGAATGGAGGATGAAAACACGACCGTCCGCATGGGCGATTCCGGGTCCTCCAAGAGTCCTGACGCGAACGCCAAGATCAAGGTTTCCCAGCCGACGGGGGCTCGCGGGGTCTGCAAGATCGAGGACATCAAACAAAAGTGGCACGCCCTCCGCAGCCGAAACATCACCCTTCGCATGACGCACCAGATAGGCAACGTCTCCGGCTATCTCGAAGCCGTCATTCATAGTGCCGTAGAATTCGGCCAACTCTCCCATCCAGCTCGGTCGGGTCGGATCGGATATGTCCAAGACGGCCATTGGTTGACCGTAGCCCGTGAGGAAGATATGGCGGTGATGCAGTGTGAGCTTAAGCCAAGCCGACTCGAGCTCCAGCGCATTAATCTCACGGACAGCAGTTGGATCATGCACGTCCAGCACGCGCAGAATGCCGCGTTCCAGTGCGTAGGCGTATGGTGGGACGACCTCTATGTCATAGACCGCAGAGACACGGGCGCGGCTTACCAGATCGATCGTCTGAGACGGTTGCGCAGACATCGGAAACGGGAAACCCAGCGCAAGTACAGCCGCTGCTGCCAGCAAGATCACCAAGAGTTTGTTTTGCATCTCGCTCCTCCATTTTCCAACCGTTAGGAAACCGCATTTCACCCTATCGGCGCACCGCCCTGAAGAACGCTACTCCGTCGCCTGTCCAGCCGTAATTTTCTGTTTAAATTGACAATACCGTGACCAGCCCTGTTCCGTCAAACCCTGAGTGAATGCTGGAGAAAGGAATCGCTGTCGCCGCCGCCCCCAGAGTTGGGGGATTTTTCACTCCCGGCGCCGGGAGTGGATTTTCCCCCAACCTCATCACTTTATCATTTTGACAGGCCTGCCCGCCGTGAAATCCGCTGTACAAGCGAAGTGATGTAATCTATCCTTATTTCAAGTGGCTTCTTCACGATAAATATCCTGATCGGTCCATCACCTGCCGGGTCATCGAGGAGCGGCCGTTTCCGGATCGAACGCTTATGTAACGGCGGCACGAGGCCGCATCGGAGGGGTTTCAATTGAGCGATGGCGCCCGGACTAGATATTACATTAAGGGCTATCTGATCTTCGTCATAATCTCACTTCTAGTCTATTCGAGAGCTTTCGACAACGGCTTCAGGCAGGACGACTACAGGACGACTATCTATATCTGAGGCATGTCGAGACGACATCCTTTCTAGACTCCCTCCGGCTTTCCGCAGATATTACGTTCTGCCGTCCCGGTGCGAACTGGAGCAAGGCACACCTGCGATGGCTCTCAACGGTCGTCTGTCCGGCGCCGGCCCAGCAGATCGTCTTCCAGGAATACGTGCGTGCCATCTGTGAGCACACGGAACGCCTCGCTCATATCGAGGTCGAGCTCAGAGAGCTGGCCGCGACCTGGCGGCTCTATCCCGTCGTAGAGGCCCTCCAGGCGCTCCGCGGCGTCCGGTTCACCGTGGCCATCACTGTTGTCGCCGAAGTGGGTGATCTTACCCGCTTCGATAATCCCCGACAGCTGATGGCGTATCTCGGGCTTACTCCCAGCGAGCACTCCAGCGGCGGCAAACGACGCCTCGGCGGTATCACCAAGACGGGAAACAGTCATGCTCGCCGGGTGCTCGTCGAAGGCGCGTGGGCATACCGCCATCCGGCGAAGGTCTCTCGTGTCATCCAGGTCCGTCTTGAAGATCTTCCCTCTTCGATCCAGGACATCGCCTGGAAGGCGCAACTGCGCCTGTGCAAGCGGTACCGGAGACTCGTCGCCAGGGGAAAGAACCCAAATCTCGTCGTCACAGCGATCGCTCGAGAACTGGCCGCGTTCATGTGGGCCATCGCCCGTGAAGTAAAAGAGGCAGCATGAACACATAGGCTCAATCTATCAACGGTAGTCTCGGGAAGAGGTGCAGCCCCGGTTCGGCGTAACCCTCGACAGCGGTGAGAGGTATCATGAACCCTCGTTCCCAGAGAGAGGAAGGCGCCTGACGGAAAAAAGTAAGGTGGTACCCAACCCACGAATATCAGCTTGATCAACCGTCGTTATTACTGGCTCCACCTCTTCCCAGGCTACCAGCACAGAAAGGATCTTACCGTGTGAAAGAAGAAAATCATGAACTACTTGTTGACAACGGAAGTCATATCAACGCTGGGAGTGGATTTTTCCCCAACTTTCGCTTTCCCGCCTGCAGCATCGACCGGGACCTGGAGCTCGGTCATAACATACACAGGGTGGACCCTGTCCCTGATCGAGCTCTTCGGCCTGTGCCTCGATACAATCAGCAAGGTGTGACCAGGTGTAAAAAAACGGGGGAAGCGGACCGATGAATCGCTTCCCCCGTTATTTATGGCCCGGACGAGTGGGCCCTATCGGAGTATGGGGTCCAGTTTTTTCAGGGCGATGCAGGGCGACCGGATTCGCCTTGTGCGCAGGGCCATCTATTTTTACCCAAGAGGTGCGTCGCGGTCGGCCGTGCCGGTGAAGCAGGCGAGCGTCAACCTCTGGATAAACGAGCTCCGGCGCCCGCATCGCCGAATCACTATCCAGCAGTATCGAATGTTCTGTCAGTAATTAAGAGCTCAGTGCTTTAGATATTGGGCCGG
>JAUWCL010000051.1 GCA_030609325.1 Candidatus Krumholzibacteriota bacterium | reverse complement strand
TCGCCCGAGACTACGTAGCAGTTCGTCTCGAGGGGTCCCACGACCAGGGTCTCTATGTGCATCGCAATCCTCTATTCTTCACCGGGGCAGTGCAGGGCTCCTGTCGGACATACAAGTGCCGCCTGCCCGCAGGGACGGCATCGCTCGGGGTATACCCGGAGGGTCATTCCCTCGATGATGAGCGCTTCACCCGGGCAGACGGCAGAACAGGCTCCGCAGACTATGCATTTGCCGCGGTCTATGTCTATTTCCGAATGCGCTTCTTTCATATATTCTACCTCTTTACGAGGGCAGGTACAAGCCTGAAGACGAGCCCGGGACGCGTCGATACGAGGACGCGCAGTATCCTCAGAGGATCGACTCCTGTGTCGGTGATCAGTCCCGGCGTATCTTTCAGCTTCGCTATGATCTTCTCCATCTCGTCGTCTTCCATCGCGTAGAACGAACGGGCGGCGTGCCAGAAGAGCTCGTTGGCCCTTCCCGTCGATTTCTTCCACTTTTTCGTGTAACGGCCGAGGGAGCGTGCCGACACATCTCCCTCGCGGATCGCCTCGACGGCGGTCTCCGCGGCGAGGTCGGCCCCCTCGAGAGCGTTGATTATGCCCCCGCCCGAGAATGGGTTGTTCTGGTTGGCCGCTTCGCCGACGGCGATGAAGCCGCCCGCGGCCAGCGAGGGGAGCCCCCTTGCGACGACAGTGCCGCCGACCACGAGCCTTCCGCGCCCGGCGCCCGGGCAGCGGCTCTTGATGAACCTCTCGAGATAATCGACCGCGTTGAGACCGCCGGCCATCTCTGGATTGACGCCTACACCGACGTTGGCGGTGCCGGGTCGCTTGGGGAAGACCCAGGCGTACCCTCCGGGGGCGAAGCGCCGTCCGAGGTGAAATTCGATTTTCCGGTCGTCGGTCTCCATCCCGTCGATGAGATACTGCGCGCCCGACATGACCTCACGCGGCCGGTAAGCGCCCTTCAGGCCCGCCCAGCGGGGCGAGATAGATTCGACGCCGTCCGCTCCGGCCGTCACGAGCGCGCCGGCGGTGTAGCTGCGGCCGCTGCCGAGGTCGGTCACCTCGACGCCGGTGAACCTGTGGTCGTTTCTGAGAAGTCCCGTGACCTGGTGGGATGTCCGCACCTCGGCGCCGGCTTCGGCGGCGAGGTCGGCGAGGCGCCTGTCGAAGAGCTCGCGATCGACTATGAATCCGATTCCGCGCTTCTCCGCCTCGAATCGTCTACCCCCCGGGGAAACGACGGCGAATCTGTCGATCGTCGACGATATCAGGTCGTCGTCCAGGTCGAGGAAGCGCTCGACTTCTTCGCGCGGGCCGATACCCTCGGCGCACCTCACAGGAAAGCCGATCTTCTTTCTCTTCTCGAGAAGGAGAGTCGAGAGCCCCGCCCTTGCGGTGAGCGCGGCCGTTCTGGAGCCGGCGGGACCGGCTCCTATGACGACGACTTCGAAATTCTCATCCAGCATCAGAAATAATACTGCAGTCCCACAGCCATGCAGAGCCCCGAATAGTCGATGTCGAAGTTCCCTCCGTGGATCCTGAACTTGCTCTGGGTCATCTGGAGCCGGCCGTCGAGCGTTGCGCCCCATCTGTTCGAGATGTAGTAGTTGATTCCGAACTGTCCGTAGACGCCCGGCTCGAAGCTCGTTTCGGAAACCGATTCGCCGGGGTTGTCGTAGACCGTCCCGTCATCGCGCCATGTCGAATCGAGCTTTTCGTGCGGGACGACCGCGGAGAAGCCGCCGCCGATATAGGGCGCGATCTTCTGAACGGAGGGCTTGATCATGTAATAGAGAAATCCCACGTCCAGCGAGAAGAGATAGGTCGTAAGCGTCCTTTCCGTCGTCACATAGACAATCGGCTCGGTCATGGTAAACAGGTTGCCGCTGCCCTCTGCGCTCATATAAGAGAAATTGAAGTTCGTCACGACAAAGTGGTTGGGAGAGACCTGCCTCTGGTACCCGATCCTCGTATGGAACAATGTCGACCAGTCGTCCCATGTCTCCTTGCCGTCATGCTTTTTGGCGAAGTCCGAGAGGTGCTCGGTCAGATACTTGTGGTCCGGCCCGGTCAGGAATCCGATGAATACGTTTAAACCGTTCATCGGGATGGCGCCGAAGTACTTCTTCTGCTTGTATAGAGAAGACTGGGCCGAAGCGTCGGCTGCGATAAAGAGCATAAGCAATGCAATAACAATCGGTAAGGATTTTCTCATCAGAACTCCCATTCTCGGCGGCGGGGTATTTGTCAACGTCGTATTCGCTTTATAAATCTAACTATAGAGAGCCCCCAAGTCAATCAGAACGGCCCGAGGGGCCGGACCATCAGAACGGCCCGAGGGGCCCGTCAGTACGAGTCGTTCGGGACGAGGCAGAGGAATCTCAATACCTCGTTGCCAGTGTTGACGAACCTGTGCTCGCGGCCGGGGGGTACGAGGAGGAACCAGCCCTTCTCGAAGGGCTTGCGGTCTCCCTCGAACTCGAGCTCGCCGCTCCCGTCGACGATGTATACCTCGTGCTCCCACTCGTGGGTGTGGAGGGGGGAATGGCCTCCCGGAGCGACCTCGAAGAGACGCATCGCGAAGTTGGGGGCGTCGTCGTTCTTCGAGATGAGCCATCTGATGGTGACCCCCTCGACTCCCTCCGTGTTCACTTCGCTCGCGCCGACATCGAGCGCCTTCATCATCTTCAGCTCGGCCATCTTCCCGCTCCTTTCGTTCATTCCCCGTGCACAGACGATAATCGATGAAGGCGGAAAACTCAACCGAATGCAGAGGCCGGATGCGGGATGCCGATGGACATGTCAATAACGGACAGGTCAATATAGGCTTGCGCCTGCCGGACCTCCGGGTGCACAATCCTTTCCGTCATGAAGGAGATATTGTTCGTATGTACCGGCAATACATGCCGCAGCCCGATGGCCGAAGGCCTTCTCAGGGAGGATCTTCCCGCTCACTGGGGCGGAGAGGTGAACGTCTCCTCGGCCGGTACCCACGCGTGGAACGGCCAGCCCGCCGCCTCGCTGTCCGTGATGGTCCTGCAGGAGAAGGGGATCGACATATCGGGCCATTCGGCCAGGCTGGTCACGCCGGACATCATTAACAACGCCTCGCTGGTGGTCGCGCTGACCTTCGCTCACAGGGAGCTGATGAAGGCGACAGTCCCCGGAGCGGGCGAATGGATCGTCGTCCTCGGCGAGCTCGATCCGGAGCGCAAAGATCCGGACGTAGAGGATCCGATAGGGGGAGACATCGACGACTACAGGGCCGCGCGGGACGATATCGCCGGTCTCATCGGTTTTCTTCTTGAGTATATCGCGGAAAGATTCGATCTGCAGATGGATGACCGGTGAGAAACCTGCCCGGGGGATTTCAGGGGACATGGAAGGTGCTGCGTGTTGTGGTTTTCGCATATATTCTTATATAACAATATGATACGTCCCGCCCAGCCATCTTTATCCGGTATTCTGGAAATTTCTGCGAAAAATGGATTTTTTGGTTGCCCGGCGGGAGGATTTATCCGTATAATAAACCGGGTCGTAAAAGGGAATCACGGTTCGGAAGAGTGACTTCCCCCGCAATCGACGATCCATATTCACAGGTTCCAAAAGGAGTGTAGAGATGGGAATTCCGAAGTCTGACAAGATCTGGATGGACGGCAAGTTCGTAGACTGGGATGATGCCAACATGCATGTATGCTCGCATGTCATTCATTACGGCAGCTGCGTGTTCGAGGGCATCCGATGTTACAAGACGAGCAAGGGCCCCGCGATCTTCAGGCTCGCGCCGCATATCAAGAGACTCTACAACTCCGCGAAGATGTACCGCATGGAACCGGAGATGCCGATCAAGGACTGCATGGAGGCATGCTTCGAGACGATCAGGGTCAACAAGATGGAGGAATGCTACATCAGGCCGGTCGTCTATCGCGGCTACGACTCCCTGGGGGTCAATCCCTTCCCCAACCCGATCAACGTGTTCATCGTCGTATGGGAGTGGGGCAAATATCTCGGTCCCGAGGCCCTCGAGCAGGGTGTCGACGTGATGGTCTCAAGCTGGGACCGCATCGCGCCGAACACCCTCCCCACGCTGGCCAAGACGGGCGCCAACTACATGAACTCGCAGCTGATCAAGATGGAAGCGCTTGTCAACGGCTACGTCGAGGGTATAGCGCTCGACGCGAGCGGTTACGTCAGCGAGGGAAGCGGCGAGAACATCTTCCTCATCGAGGACGGGATCATCTACACGCCGCCGCTGGGCTCGAGCGTGCTGCCGGGGATCACCCGCAACACGATCATCGACCTGGCGAAGGACCTCGGATACGACGTCGTCGAGAAGCTCATACCGCGCGAGATGCTCTACATCGCCGACGAGGTCTTCTTCACCGGGACTGCGGCGGAGATATCGCCGATCCGAAGCGTCGACAAGATCCAGATCGGCGAGGGCAGGCGCGGCCCGATCACGAAAGAGCTGCAGGACCTGTTCTTCAAGATGCTGAACGCAGAAGTCGACAAGTACATGCACTGGCTCGACTTCGTATAGGATAGACCGGCACTGGAACAGCGCCGGCATCAGGACAGACCCGTTTTTTCTCCGGGAAAGGATGGTGTCTTGAAGATAGCCATAGGTTCCGACCATCGGGGCTACCTCCTTAAGGAACGTCTCAAGGAACTGCTTTCCGGCGACGGGCACGAGGTCGTCGACGTCGGGACGGACAGCACCGATCCGGCTGACTACCCCGATTCCGCCATCTCCGTCGCGGAGAAGACCGCCGGCGGTGAGGCTGACCGGGGTATCGTCATATGCGGCTCCGGGATAGGCACTTCGATAGCGGCTAACAAGGTCGACGGGGCCAGGGCCGCCCTCTGCAGGACGGTAGACGACGCACGCATGACCCGACGCCACAACGACTCGAACGTGCTGGCTCTCTCGGAGAGCAGCATGGACGACGAACGTCTTGAAGAGATGGTCCGCGTCTGGCTCGAGACGGAGTTCGATGGCGGGCGCCACCAGAGGCGGGTCGACAAGATCACAGACTACGAAAAGAACAGATAGAGACCGGGCGGCCGCCCGGGAGAGGGGCTGAGATGCTGTACGACGAGAACCTGTTTCCGTATCTCGAGGAAACCGACCCCGAGATCATGGAGACGATGCGGGGCGAGCTGGCCCGGCAGCAGGGGCAGCTCGAGCTGATCGCGAGCGAGAACTTTACCAGCAAGGCCGTTCTCGCCGCGCTGAGCAACCCGATGCAGAACAAGTACGCCGAGGGGTACCCCCGCAAGCGCTACTACCGCGGCTGCAAGTTCGTCGACCGGGCCGAGGACATCGCCCGCGACCGGGTGAAGGAGCTGTTCGGCGCCGAGTACGCCAACGTCCAGCCGCATTCCGGAACGCAGGCGAACATCACGGCGTATCTCGCGCTGATAAAGCCGGGCGATACGATCATGGGCCTCAGTCTCTCGCACGGCGGCCATCTCTCGCACGGCCATCCGGTCAATTTCTCGGGGATGTTCTTCCACGTCGTTCCGTACGAGGTCGACCCCGAGACGAAGGTCCTCAACTACGACACGATCGAGAAGCAGGCCGGCGAAGTGAAACCGAAGCTCCTCGTAGCCGGCGCCAGCGCCTATCCTAGGTTCTGGGACTGGGAACGCCTCCGGGCGATATGTGACGGCGTCGGAGCGCTGCTGATGGTCGACATCGCCCACATCGCCGGGCTCATAGCGGCCGGCGTCCACGCGAGCCCCGTCCCGTTCGCCGACATCGTCACTTCTACCACCCACAAGACGCTGCGCGGTCCGCGCGGAGGCCTGATCCTCTGCCGCGAGCAGTACGCGAAGGACGTCGACAAGTACAACTTCCCCGGCACGCAGGGCGGACCCTTCATGCACTGCATCGCCGCAAAGGCGGTCTGCTTCAAGGAGGCGATGTCGGACGGATTCAGGGAGTACCAGCGCCAGACCGTAGCGAACGCGAGCAGGCTCGCCGCGGTGATAATGGAGAAGGGATTCGACGTAGTAAGCGGCGGCACCGACAACCATCTCTTCCTCGTCGACCTGACGTCGAAGGGCCTGACCGGCAAGGAAGCGGCGAAGGCGCTGCACAAGGCCGGCATCACGGTGAACAAGAACACCGTTCCGTTTGACCAGCAGAGCCCGTTCGTGACGTCGGGGATCAGGGTCGGGACGCCTGCGCTGACGACGAGAGGGATGAAGGAGCCCGAGATGGACGAGGTCGGCGGTCTGATGGCCGAGGTCCTCGATGACCTCGAGAACGACGACGTGATAGAATCGGTCAAGGGAAAGGTGGCGGACCTCGTAAAGAGGTTCCCGCTCTATGAATAGAGCCGGTAGCGGCGCGAAGGCCGTTCCGAAAGGAATCGCACAGTGAAAAGACCGACATGGGACGAGTATTTCATGAAGATCACCCAGATCGTTGCGGAGCGCTCCACGTGCATACGCCGCAAGGTTGGGGCAATCATCGTGAAGGACAAGAAGATCGTCTCGACCGGCTACAACGGGGCGCCGAAGGGTCTCGATCACTGCCTGGAGATCGGGTGCCTCCGCGAGAAGATAGGGGTGCCTTCCGGCGAACGCCATGAGCTGTGCCGCGGAGCCCATGCCGAACAGAACGCCATCATCCAGGCGGCGGGGAGCGGTCCGGGCATGGACGGCGCGACGATGTACTGCACCGATTCACCCTGCTCGACATGTACGAAGATGATCATCAATGCCGGTATCAGTCGGCTGGTGCTCGGCAAGAAATATCCCGACGAGCTCGGCGAGGAACTGATCCGCGAAGCGGGAATAGAGACGGTCTATCTCGCTCTCGAGCCGGGACCGGGAAGCTGAGTCCGGTACCGGGAAGCTGAACAAGGAGGCGGAAAATGCGCTGCCCCTCCTGCGGCCATGACGAGGACAAGGTCGTCGACAGCAGGTCGACGAAGGAGAATTCCGCGGTGCGAAGGCGCCGCGAATGCCTTTCCTGCGGACACCGATTCACAACATACGAGTACGTCGAGCACAGGCCGTTCATGGTCGTCAAGAAGGACGGCCGCAGGGAGCATTACTCGCGCGAGAAGATCCTCAGCGGGCTCCTCAGGGCGTGCGAGAAACGCCCCGTCTCGATGGGAACGCTCGAGAAGCTCGTCGACGAGGTGGAGAAGGCCGTCTCGGCCAACATGCGCGATGAGGTTCCGACCTCCGAGATAGGAAACGAGGTGATGAAGCGCCTCGCCAGCCTCGACCAGGTCGCTTACGTCCGGTTCGCCTCGGTCTACCGTGACTTCAAGGACGTCCAGCAGTTTCTCTCGGAACTTCGCGGGCTGCTCGAGAGCGGCGACTAGACGACCGCGATCAGCCGATGCGATTGTCGCTTTCCCGTTCGAAGCGAATCATGTAGATTGTCTGTAAGCGAGTTCGTGTCGGGACCCCCCGATTTATCCTGGAGGTTAGCAGGTCATGGCCAGAGCAGTTTCACGCTCCGCAGGCTGTATTGTAATCAGCTCCATGCTCATTCTCCTTGTTCTTCCTGTCCTGATGACGCCGGCCGCGGCGCAGGAGGGGGAGCCGGTGACTCTCCGTTACGCACCCGAAGAGGGGAGACTCTTCAAGTACAAGGGGGACTCCCGCAACCAGATGTTCTACGGCGCGTACAGCTTTGAGACAATCACGGGTCAGGAAGTCGAGATGTCGCTGCTCGATCTCCTCGAAAACGGAAACTTCAGGATGGCGGTCACGTTCACGAAATCGTCGACCAAGATGCTGAGGATGGGAGACCTGATAGAACGGGACGCCCGCGTAAAGCCCGAGGGAAGGACTGTCAAGGTGGAAGTCGATCCGAAGGGCGAAGTCATCGAGGCCCTGGGATTTATAATGGGAGTCAAGAAGGGCAGGGCGCTGGACGACTACATGGAGAAGTGGTTCTTTGAGCTGCCCGAGGAGCCGGTCAGCAAGGGATCGACCTGGACCGTCCCGATCGACGAGGAGAGCCGGGAGGACGGGGATGAGGTCTACACGGTAAAGGGCTCGGGCGAGTTCAAGCTGAAGAAGATCGGCAAGAAGAACGGCATCATGGCCGCCGAGATAGAGGGCAGGGCCGAGGTCGAGATCCATTCGGAGAGCTTGCAGGGGATATTCGACGGCAAGGCCAAGTCGAAGCAGAAGGTGTACATAGCCATCGAGGGCGGATATATCGTCGAGGGTGAGTCGAGCACCGAGATCAAGGGCAAGATGGTCCGCGTCGATGAGTACGGCAAAGAGACCGAGAACGACATCACCAGGGTCGAGTACGACAAGATAAAGCTGCAGAAGTAGGCTGGCAGCCGGCCGGGGAGGAGTGTTGTCCGGAAACGGAGAGAACTTCAAGGAGATGGGATTCCTCGACCATCTCGTGGAGCTGCGTTCGATGATCATCTGGATCCTCGCCGCATGGCTTGGCTCGTCGATCGTCCTGTGGTTCTTCTCCGGACATCTCCTCGATTTCCTTCTCTCGACCATTCCGGTCGAAAGCCTCTATTTCAACGCGCCGATCGAAGCCTTCATGGTGCGGCTCAAGCTCAGCTTTATTACGGGGGCGCTTCTCTCATTCCCGTTCGCCCTCTTCAGGATATGGGCGTTTATCTCGCCCGGCCTCTTTAAACGCGAGAAGCGATTCGTTATCCCGATGATCGTTCCCTCGGCTGTCCTGTTCTACTCGGGAGCTCTCTTCGC